>NZ_CP046072.1:2072368-2763158 GCF_017357825.1 Sulfurimonas aquatica | reverse complement strand
AAAATATTTTTACGTGAATAAGGCCTTTAAAACTCTTATAGCTCTTTTGTAAGAACTCTGTTATATAATAAATAAAAAATTTGGACTCTGATGACAATACTTGGAATAGACCCAGGAACTAGAAATATGGGTTATGCACTAATATCTTTAGAAAAAGGTAAAATAGCTCTCATTGAAGCAGGTCTTATAAAGATGAAGGCTGAGGATCTGCAGTATCAAATACCGCAGATGGTTGAAGGCCTCTCTAGAGTCTTTGATGCACACAAGATAGATGAAGTGGCCATGGAAGATATATTTTACGCTCATAATCCAGCTACTACCATTAAACTAGCTCAATTTCGTGGAGCGATTATGCTCAAGCTACTTCAAGAGTTTGGACAGTTTAGTGAGTATACTGCCCTGCAAGTAAAAAAAGCTTTGACGGGAAAAGGTAAGGCGAGCAAAGAACAGGTTAATTTCATGGTAAAAAGACTTTTAAACATAAAAAAAGAGATAAAACCTTTGGATATTTCTGATGCCATAGCCGTCGCAATTACGCATTCACAACGTGTTAGACTTAAAAAGTAGAAAACTTAGGTAAAATTACAAAAAAATTGGAGAAACAAAAATGTCAAAATTTGAAAACGTTACAGCCGTTAAAGAAGCAAATATTTATCATAATGGAAACGTTACTAGTCGTACTTTAGAGTTCAGTGATGGAACTACTAAGTCTTTGGGAATTATGTTACCAGGTGAGTATACATTTGGCACTAATGAAGCAGAAATAATGGAAATGTTAAGTGGAGAGCTTGATATTAAACTTCCAGGTGAAGATTGGAAAACTTTGAATACACCAGAGACATTCAATGTTCCTGCTAACTCTTCGTTTGATTTAAAAATAAAAACAGTTACTGATTACTGTTGTTCTTATATAAAGTAAATTAGAGAAGCCTAAGGCTCTCTAATCAATTTAGCCATCATATGGCTCAAAGCTATCTTTAGGCTCTCCACAATCAGGACAGGTCCAACTATCTGGTAAGTCTTCAAAGGCGGTACCCGCTTCTATTCCATTTTCTATATCACCAAGTTCAGGGTCATAAATATAATCACATACTTCACATTTGTACTTTTGCGTATTTTTCATAACAGACTCCTTATGTAATATTAAATTATATGTAAGGGTTAGTAAAAATCATCTAAAGAAATGAGTCTACTAATTTATTTAAACTTGTTGCATCTAAAGCGCCAGATACTCTATTTACCTCTTTGCCATTTTTAAAGAGTATTAGCGTTGGAATGCTTCTTATCTTAAACCGCGCACCTAAGTTTTGTTCATCTTCGGTGTTTACCTTTGTAAAAAGCGCTTTTAAAGGATAGTTTGTTGCTGCCTTTTCAAAGGTAGGTCCCATCATCTTGCACGGACCGCACCAAGGTGCCCAGAAGTCAACAACGACTAAGTTGTCACTATTTACTACTACTTCGTCAAAATTTGAATCAGTTAAGTTTATTGGCATTGTTTCAAGAAGAGACTTTTTACAAGAACCACAGTTTGCTTTTTTATAACTATCTTTTTTTGGAACATTATTTACACTTAAACAGTGCGGACATATTACTCTCATGATTTTATTTCTCCTTTAATTTATATGGAAGCTTAATTAAGAGTTCTGTTTTTTTATCTTTAGAACTAATACTTATTTCACCACAAAGTTCGTTTACAATAATATTATGACATATATAGAGGCCTAACCCAGTCTTATTTTTAGACTTTGTTGAAAAGTAGGGTTCAAATACTTTAGGAAGATTTTCTTGAGATATTCCACCAGCGTTATCTTCAAATGTTATAGTTATATAATCTTGGAATTTTTTTATACTTATGATTATAGATTTATTGTCTATTAGAGCTTCATTTTTTTTAAATGCATCTATAGAGTTTTTAAGAATATTTATAACACATTGGAGTAACTCATTTTTATAACTCGTTATTATGCTTGGAGCTGATGATTGTATCTCATATTTTATAGCAAGTCTATCCATCTCCTCTTTTAAAAATAAGATAGGTTTTTCAAACATATCTTCAAGGGTAAAATTACTAAGAGTTTCTTCGGGAGTAAAATACTCTCGAAAGTTATTTATAGTATCAGAGAGAGATTGAACAGTTTCATTTATAGTATCGATGGAACTATTTAGTTCTTGTTCGTCGAGAGTGTTTAGTGCTTGGTCTATTTTTATACTTCCAAGTATTGTTGTTATGACTGAGAGAGGTTGTCTCCATTGATGTGCTATCATGCTTAGAGTCTCTCCCCTTGCAATATTTCTAGAAGAGATTAGCATTTTTTGAGTATTCATCTCTATATGTTTTGCACTAGTGATATCCTCTCTAAAAAGTATATATCCACAAAGTTCACCATGGTAGTCATATTCTGGTAAAAGATTATTTTTTAGCCAATAGCTCTGCGTTTTACTAAGTTTGATATTTTGCTCAAAGCTATAGGGTTCTCTATTTTGCATATGTGTTATTATATTGAGTTTTAAATCTTCACTTAGACTAGACTCCTCATATATAAAAAAGTTCTTCCCAACTATATTTGCTTTACTATAAGCTAACATCTCAAGAAGAGCTGTAGATATATCGGTAATAACACCTGTTAATGTTAGCCTGATAAAAAGAACCTTTTTATCTATAGTCTCTTTCTCTCTAGTTAGTTTTATATTTAAATCATTGATAGTTTCTATATTTGATTTTAAAATTGCATTTGTATTTATAATACTTGTTTGATCACTAATTATTAAAGCGACAAGACCCTTTTCATAATCTATAGGAATTAGAGTTATGTCTTGTTGCATATAATCAAACATATTATTCACTATTTGATTGATTTTTATAGGTATTAGATAGTTTGATGAGCAGGCAGTATAAAATGTAGGACTTTTCATACTCAAAGCAGTTTTAATCTTACGAGTTAATATACTTGTATCTATTACAGGAAAGAGAGTATCTATTTTTTTATAAAGCATCTGATCAAGTTTTATGTTTGTTCGATGTTCTAACCATTTGTTTGTATAGTGAATATGTAACTCTTCATCTAGAACTATAATACCACTGTCTATATTTGAGACAATATTTTGTATTATATTAAATTGTTGATGATAGTGTTGATTTTCTGTTTTAGCCATGTTATAGACTCATCTTGTGTTAGGATAAATATTTGTCCATGTATCTCTTGTTCTTTAAAATTCATCTGGGTTTCTATTACGATTACTTGTGAGAATTTCTTAAAGGAGTTGACACTGTTTGTATGGCAAATATTGATATTTAAGAGTTTAGGTGGTGAAAAATCTACTTCAGTTTGCATCTCTTGCGCTAGTCGTGATATTAATGATGAAGTTAAGATGTTTGTTAGTTCGAGTATAACATCATCCAACTCATGCTCATCTTCTACTTTTAGATGTGTTGCAAGGTTCTTGGCACTTTGTAGACTTATAAAAAAAGCACTCTCTCCACTAAATTGGCCTGTAAATATTTGACTCGTAAAAAAGTAATTTGATATTTTTAATTTTTCAAATGATTTGATGAGTTGAGGAACTGGCATAATTGTAATATTTGGAATGCTGAGAGAGGCAAAAGCATCCATCATACTTGCAATAATTGAAGTGGCATTACCATAAGCGATATTCATTAACTCTTGTAATAGATCTTTTTCATCATCTGTTAATTTATAAATATTCATTTTCAAAGGTTTTCAAAGATTTTTAAAATATTTTCTATTTTTTTGCCATTTATAGGTTTTTCTATATGCATTTTAGCTCCAAGTTCTATCACTTTTTGTTGTGCTTTTTCTTGTATATCAGCAGTGATAACAGCTATATGGGTATTTGGATAAAGTTTTAAGAGTTTAGGTATTGCTTCATATCCATCCATTGTTGGCATGGTTAGGTCGATAAAGATCAAATCAGGCTTTTCTTCTTTTACCATCTGTATTGCTTCAAGACCATTTGTTGCTTGAATTATCTTCGAGTGAGGAGAGTACTCTTCAAGTAGAGTTGTTAACATTAGTCTCGCAAATTTTGAATCATCGATAACCAAGCATGTCAATTACTTTTTCCTAAACGACTCTATCGTCTCGGCCATTCCAAAGTCAGGATTCTTTTTAGAGTCAAGTATTACTTGTGCTAGTTTGTTGTTGTCATTATTTACAACTATGGGTGCTAGGAAGTTAATAGTAGATTTTTCAAGTGGTTTTTGAAGAACTAAGATATTATAAACACTAACATTTGACTTCTCATTTATCTCTAGTAAAACTTTTATATCTGATGGTACATCAAATGAATACTCTCTGAGTGAATAAGGGTTTACAATAGTGAATGTAATATTTTCATTATTTACATCTGTCATAGTTGATATAAGTGTATCAACCTCAGTTATATTTACCTTTTGTGTATCTTCAAAACCTAGAATCTCTCCACGTACGTCGTAGCTCATTTTTCTTCCTTTAAAATAATCCCTCTTGATACTTTAGGTTGTTACTAACCAGATAGCATGTTGAGTTTTTGATAATAGATATATTATAGCATTCTCCAATACCAAACGCAAACTTTTCATCATCATGAATCAAAGAGCATCCATCACCCATATCAACAAATGAAAGTTTATTATTGTCGAGAAGTCTTGCATCTTCTATGCTAGAAAACTCTAACTCTAAAGTAATCCAGTCAAATGCACGGGCTTTATCTTGAAGGGCAAAGGTAAGTTTTATTTGTGAAGCGGAGAGAACTTCTAAAGAGCGAAACTCCGCATCTTTAAAATTTCCAAATCTTTCTAAAAAGGAGGGTATTTCATTTTTACTCAGTGGTTTCATCTATTGGCAGCCAACACATTCCATACTTCTATCTTCTACATCGCTTGCCATTTCTGGAGATTGTGAACGTAGATAGTAAGTAGATTTTAGTCCTAACTTCCATGCTAACATATAAATCTCATTAAGGTATTTTCCACTTGCTTTATCAAGAGTGATAAAGATGTTTAAAGATTGCCCTTGGTCTATCCATTTTTGACGAATTGCTGCAGCACGGATTAGAACTGTTTGATTGAGATCATAAGCCGGCGTATAGTAACTCCAAGTCTCTGGTGAAAGATTTGGTACCACTACAGGTATAAGACCAGATAGATTCTCTTCACTCCACTTGCGTTTAAAGACAGGCTCGATTGCTTGTGTAGTTCCCGTTAGTATAGAGATAGAACTAGTTGGTGCTACAGCCATTAGGTAACCATTTCTCATACCTTGAGTTTTTACCTTAGTTCGAAGTTCTTCCCACTCATATGTTGAAGCAAAAAGTCCACCACGGTCAACAAGGTTTATAACTTCCGCATTTGCATGGTCTTGAGGAAAGATGCCTCTACTCCACTTACTTCCATCAAACTCTGGATACTTTCCTTTTTCTAACGCTAAATCTGATGAGGCTGAGATAGTACTATAACAAACTGACTCCATAACTTCATCTATCTTATCAAAGTGCTCTTGGCTTCCCCACATGATACCTTGTTCAGCTAACATCTGTGCTTCACCCATAACGCCAAGACCAATAGAACGCGTTTTCATATTTGTACGTTTTACTTTCTCTACAGGATAGAAGTTCAAATCTATAACATTATCCAAACATCTTACGGCAGTTGGAACGATTCTCTCGATTTGCTCTTTTGTATTTATACGAGATAGATTTATAGATGCTAGATTACATACAGCAGTTGCACCATCCACTTTTTCTTTTTCAACAACAAATATAGGAAGTCCACCAAGTGAATCGAGTGCCGTTACTTTTTTGGCTGGTTTTTCTATGCCGCTATCAACTTTTACTATCTCATCTTCTTCATAACTAACGCTATCACCATTTTCAAATACAAACTTTATCTTGTAGTGGTTAGGTTCTGTGTTTTGAAAAATCTCTGTACAAAGGTTTGAACTACGGATAATTCCAAAGTGATCATTTGGGTTAGCACGATTTGCGTTATCTTTAAAACAGAGAAATGGAGAACCAGTTTCAAAGTAAGACGTAAGAATCTTTTTCCAAAGATCTTTTGCTTTTACTTTTTCTTTTATGATGCTCTCATCACTCTCAAGTTCTTTGTAGCGTTTGTTAAATGCTTCACCATAAAGCGTAGTTAACTCTCTTGTGTCATATGGGTCAAATAGAGTCCAGATAGCATCCTCTTGAACCCTTTGCATAAAGATATCGTTTAGCCACATAGAAGGGAAAAGGTCATGTGCACGACGACGCTCTTCTCCAGAGTTTTTCTTAAGATCTAAAAAGTCATTAATATCTATGTGCCATGGTTCCATATAAACAGCGATGGCACCTTTTCTAGTTCCTAGTTGATCAACAGCAATTGCAATGTCATTTGTTATTTTTAGAAATGGAACCGTTCCGCCCGCTGCGTTTTTATGTCCATCGATAAAAGAACCCATTGAACGTATACCAGTCCAATCCCAACCAATACCACCACCAAATTTAGAAAGCATAGCCATCTCTTGATAAGCGTCAAAAATCCCTTCAATGTTATCGGGCATAGAACCAATATAACAAGAGCTTAGTTGATGTCTAGGAGTTCTAGCATTTGAAAGAGTTGGAGTTGCAAGCATAACTTCAAACGTACTTATCATGTTATAGAACTTGATAGCCCACTCTTCTCTTTTTTCTTCGCGTTGTGCCAAGAACATTGCTATACCCATAAACATATGTTGAGGAAGCTCTATTGGACAACCTTTAGAGTCTTTAATAAGGTATCTGTCATAAAGTGTTTTTATACCAAGATAGTTAAACTGTAAGTCGCGTTCAGGAACTAAATGTTTTTCAAGCTCTTCAAGGTTATACATCTCTTTTAGTCCAAGAAGTATACGACCCTCTTTTTCACCTTTTTCAAAGTACTTCTCTAAACTACAGTAGCCTGTGAAACCATTAACTTGATGATACATATTAAAAAGAAATAAACGCGATGCTACAAAAGTCCAGTTAGGAGCGTCTATGTCAATCTTATCAACCGCCGTTTTTATAAGCGTCTCTTGAATCTCTTTTGACGTTATGCCATCTCGAAAGTGAATTTGAGCGTCAACTTCTAGTTCACTCTGTGATACATTGCTTAAACCTTTAACTGCCGCTGACGTATATTTTTGTATTTTAGTGATGTCTAGAGGTTCTGTTCTACCGTTACGTTTTATAATAGTAATCATAAGTGCTTTCCTGAAGTTATAGTAAATATTTTTTGGATAAAAATTTAAAAAATTCTTCTCGAAAAAATATTTTAAGTTAGTTGGATTTTATCTAAGTATAGTTAATTGGAGTTTAAATTAGAGATAGTTTTTTTAAAATTAAGTGTAAATGTAACACCCAAATATTAGCATTATTTTAACTAATAATTAGCATAACCAAATGGCTATGCTAGAGGCTGTTATTTAAAAACGCGTTTGAAAATGTTGTCAACATTCTTAGTGTAATAATCATAGTTAAAACACTCACGAATTTGCTCTTCGCTAAGTGAGTTTCTTAACTCTTCATCTGCTAATAAGTGGTTAAGGTATAGTGATTCACCAGCTTCATTTGTAGTAGGCTTTCCTTGTTGAATCTCTTCCCAAACTTTCATTGCATTTCTTTGAACTATTTTATATGCATCTTCACGAGATACGCCTTGAAGTGGAAGTTCAAGTAAAACACGCTGAGAGAAAACTAGTCCACCTGTTAGGTTTAAGTTTTTCATCATGTTCTCTGGATAAACAGTTAGTTTAGATATAACGCTGTTCATACGGTGAAGCATAAAGTTAGTTGTGATAAATGCATCTGGTAACCAAAAACGCTCAGTAGATGAGTGAGAGATGTCACGCTCATGCCATAACGCAACGTTCTCCATAGCAGGCATAGCATAAGAGCGAATCATACGAGCAAGTCCAGTTATGTTTTCTGTTAGGATAGGGTTACGTTTGTGAGGCATAGCAGAGCTTCCCTTTTGTCCTTTTGCAAAGAACTCCTCAGCCTCATATACTTCTGTACGTTGTAGGTGTCTTACTTGTACAGCAAACTTCTCTATAGAAGAAGCCATAGATGCTAACGCCGTTGCAAGTCTTGCATATCTATCTCGGTGAACAACTTGGTTTGAACAAGGTTCAGGTTTTAGACCAAGCTCAGCCATTGCATACTCTTCAAGTTCTAATGGAGCGTGAGCAAAGTTACCCATTGCACCAGAGATCTGACCTACAGATATAACATCCATAGTCTGCTCTAGGTTTAGCAAGTGACGAGCCATTTCATCATACCAAACAGCTAGAGTTAAACCAAATGTAATTGGCTCACCATGAATACCGTGTGAACGACCAACCATTAATGTAAGCTTGTGTTCCTCTGCTCTTGTTTTGATAGATGCCATAAGCATTTTTACGTCAGCGATAATAATCTCTAAAGAAGCTTTCATCTGAAGAGCTACTCCAGTATCTACTGCATCTGAAGATGTCATACCATAGTGAAACCATCTAGACTCTTCTCCAAGAGATTCACTAACACTTGTATTAAACGCTATTAAGTCATGTTTAGTTACAGCTTCTATCTCTTCGATTCTCTCTACTGAGAATGTTGCGTTTTTTACAATTTTATCTGCGTCTTCTTGAGGAATCTTTCCAAGTTTAGCCCAAGCTTTTACAGCTGCTTTTTCAACTTCTAGCCATGCTGCATATCTTGCATGTTGTGTCCATTTTTCTGCCATCTCTGGTCTTGAATATCTCTCTACCATTTCTATTCCTTCAGGTTTGTCTCTTATAAATTTATGCTAAAATTCGACTTATTAAATATGTGACATTACGACCTATCTCAAAAACATTAGTTTTTGTAGCTTTAGGGGATTGTAGGGACTTTGAGTCCATGCAGTTATAATGGGCTTTGCTCATTATGGCTCGTATATCAATAGTGGCATTTTACTATAAGTATCATAATAGAGGAATTAAGTATGCCATTTGTAAAGAAGAAGTACTTTGTTAAAGAGAAACAAAAAGCACTGTTTTATTTGATGAATGAATTTAACTATCCTCAAAGAGAAGCACAGCGCTATATATCTAAGGGACGCATACTTGTTAATGGTGAGAAGATGCTAAAAACTGCTGGAGAGATTGAAGGTGAGATAGAGTTTATCTACTTTGAACCCATTACTAAAGGACTTATTCCTACTTATGTTGAAGAGCAGTTTGTAGTCTTTGATAAGCCAAGTGGCGTTTTAGTGCATCCTCAAACGAAAGCTACGCCCTACTCCCTAATAGATGAGTTAAAAAATCAGTTTGGCATGGATGCAAATATCGGACATCGAATCGATCAAGAGACAAGCGGACTTGTTCTTTGCTCTACAAATAAAAGTAGTGAACGCGAGATTAAGATGATGTTTCAAGAGAGAGATATGAAAAAAAAATATCTTGCCTTGGTTCACGGAGAATTTAAGGAGGAGGCTATAGTTGAGGCTCCACTTTTGAGAGCTCAAGATGAGAGTGCTGTTGTTCGTATGGTTGTTAAAGTTCATGAGAGCGGAAAAGCGTCTAAAACCTCTTTTAAGCCTCTAAAGTATTTTAAAGATAAAGATATGACTCTTATTGAGTGTTCACCTCATACAGGCAGACAGCATCAAATACGCGTTCATTTGTTTCACGTGAAACATCCAATAGTTGGTGATCCTATATATGGACAGAGTAATGAGGATATGGTTAAATTTCTTGATAGAGAGTTAACGCCAGCTGATAGAGTAAGAAAGAGTGGCGCTACTAGATTATTACTACATGCTTGTGAATTAGAGTTTGAGCTTTATGATAAAGTTTATAATATAAAAAGCAATGTAAATTTCGAAGATGTTTGTTTTAATCATCTTGAGTGTGAATAACTTTAAGTTTTTCACTTATAATGTATATAAATAATTTATATACTCTAATAATTTCTTTATAACCCCTATTATAGGGCTTTCAAAGATTATTTTATTTTATTTCAGTTTATATTTATATAAATTTTTTCTTAATAATTCTAGAAATTTCTATATTTTTTTATGTTAAAAGCCTATTTCATTCACGCTTTAGAACAATGTGTGAATACTACACACTTTTAAGAAAATTTTGAAATTTGAGGGATAGGATAATATTTTTTTAAAGGGGTTTTTAGCACAAATGATTTGTTTTATTTTAAAAATATTCTGTTAGTTTTCTATAAGAATACTTTGGTATTATTACACTCATAGACGACCTCCCTGGTGTGTTGGTCGCCTTACTCTCTTTAAACGCCGTTATATCTCTTGATTATCTTCTTAATACGATTTCTTAAAGCTCTCAGAGCATCACTACTTGTTTTACCATCAGAAGTTAGATTACCCACTTCATCGCTATTAAATTGAGCTTTTGCTACCCAACCTATTTGGCTATGGTACTTTAGTCCTACGAACCTAACATCACCAAAGTGACCTTTACATAGTTTATATATCTCTTTTATTCTATCTGCATCTGTTTTTTCAGCCATAATTTACTCCTTAATTTTATAATTAAAGTTTAGCATATTTTTGGTTGTATAAGGATTACATAGCTATTTTTTATCATCGCTATTTACCGCTCGGACAAAACCAGTGATACCAATAGCGAATACTATAAGAAGAAAAATTATCTGACCAATATCTACATAATTCATTATAGAGTTTCTCTTTCAAGCTCATCTTGTTCAGTCTTCTCTTTGAGTTGACCACAAGCCGCACTTATATCTATCCCTTTAGAGTCACGTATAGTACACAGAAGTCCATGTTTAATTAAGTACTCTTGAAAGGCAACCATATCTGATCTGCTTGGTCGCTTATACTCTGTTCCTGGATAAGGGTTAAAAAAGATAAGGTTTACTTTTGCTTTTATATCTGTTAGTAGTTTTACTAACTTTTTTGCAGAGCCTAAGTCATCATTTTTATCTTTTATAACTAGGTACTCAAACATAACGCGCTTTCGTGTGTCAATTGGAAAGCGTTTAACAGCTTCTATAATGGAGTTGATGTTATGTGCCTTATTCATAGGTATAAGCTCACTTCTAAGCTCATCATCAACAGCATGAAGAGATATAGCTATATGAACACCTAGGTCCATTTCCCCTAGCTTATCTATTTTTGTACTAAGACCACTTGTAGAGACTGTTTGGCGTTTACCACCTATGGCTAACCCCTCTTCCTCTTTAAATATCTGAATAGCTTTTGCGAGGTTTGCTAGGTTATCAAGAGGTTCACCCATACCCATATAAACAATGTTGAGTTTACGGTTATGTTTGTGTTCGTTATCTTTTTTGAGTGTAACAACTTGGGCTACTATCTCACCAGCACTAAGGTCTCTAGTAAAACCACCCTTTGCCGTTAAGCAAAATGTGCACCCTACTTTACATCCAACTTGCGTTGAAACACAGATGGTATACTTAGCTTCTTGGTAGACATTTCCAGACTCATCTATAAGTTCATCTTTCATTTTTAGCCAAACAGCTTCCATTGTTTTACCATCTTGAAGCTCTAGAAGATACTTTATTGTTCCATCACTAGATTTCTCTTTATGTTTAATAGTTAAAGGGTTAACTAGATATTTTTGAGACAACTCTTCTTTAAGTGCCTTTGGAATATTTTTCATATCTTCATATGAACTTGCATAGTTATGGTATAACCATCCATATATCTGTTTTACACGAAAGGATGGTTTGATTAACTCTGTTAACTCTTTTTGAGTGTAATCCATTAGCGATGGTTTTAGCTCACTCATACTGACGTTAGCTCTTTGATTCTTTTTATAACGTGAGCTTCTAAAAGCTCTTTTGCTTTTTCATGATTTTTTATAAAATCTTCATGGGCATTTTCATCAGTATAGTTTGTTATACAAAAAACACCACCAGCAGGTATTCCAAACTCTTGAGCAATTTTCAATATGGCAAAAAATTCCATATTTTCTATCCCTACTCCAAACTTTAAAAAGTTTTTAGTTAGTTCTGCGTTTGTAGATATATAGTTAGAAGAGTTAACTACTATATCTTTTTCGTTAGTTATGTTTGTTGTGACAACATTGTCTAAAGGTGTATACGCATCATTAGAAAGAAATGCTAACTCTATGTTTGAAGCTGTTTTAGATTCTATTATGTCGAAGAGTTTTGCATCTCCATAACTTCCAGCAGTTCCAACAAAGAGTAAAAATTCTGGTTTATCAAAAAGACAAAGACGAGTTAGGTTCATGGCAGTCTCAACAAGTCCTACACCCATCGGTTGTGCAAAACTAAAGTTTTCGCTATTTCCAGCACATATGATCATTTTATTATTCCTTAAATTTATTTCATTGTTTCTAAGAAGAGTTCTATTTCTACAAGAACTAAATCACTTCTTTAGAGTTTATAATCTAACGGGTATGTTTTCTTTATGTAAGTAGCGTTTGAGATCCATTATATCTATCTCTTTATAGTGAAAGATACTAGCAGCAAGTGCAGCATCAGCACCGTGAGTAAATGCATCTTTTATATGCTCCATCGTACCGGCTCCACCACTTGCTATTACTGGCACGTTTACTGCGCGAGATATTTGCTCAGTGATGTTTAGCTCAAATCCAGCCTTTGTTCCATCTGCATCCATCGAAGTAAGAAGTATCTCTCCACTACCGCGCCCTACTACCTCTTTTGCCCACTCTACAGCATCAAGGCCTGTATCAACGCGGCCACCATTTAAAAAGACATGGTACTTGTCACCTGTTCTTTTAACATCTATGGCAGTCACTATGCATTGAGAACCAAAACGCTTAGCACCTTCATCTATAAGTTCTGGGCGTTTAATGGCAGCTGAGTTTACACTTACCTTATCGCAGCCTACATTTAAAAGTTTGTATATATCATCTAACTTACGTATTCCACCACCTACAGTTAAGGGGATGAAAATCTCTCGAGCTACTTGAGCTACTATATCTACTATAGTGTCACGATTATCAGAAGATGCTGTTATGTCTAAAAATGTAAGTTCATCTGCACCCTCTTCATTATATCGGCGTGCAACTTCAACAGGATCTCCTGCATCTTTTAAGCCTACAAAGTTTACACCTTTTACAACTCGTCCATCTTTAACATCAAGACAAGGAATTATTCTTTTTGCAAAATAGTTCATAATGAAATATACCTTTGTTTATGGAGCTTCTCATACAGAGAAGTATATAAATGCAATTATATCTTTTTAGACTTATATTTTGTTGTGTGTTTCACGTGAAACATATGTAAAAGTGCTGATAAAGATTAGGAGCAATTTATCTCTTTTTAATAAAGCAGGGACTATAATCTAAGGTTATTTTATTAAAGGCAATTAATGAACAAAGAAGATGTACTCGCTCAAGTAGAAGTTGCAAAATTATCTCATACTGAGTGGGTTGATCATGCTAGAAGACTTATGAATGGTTTTGAAATACAAAAAAGTGCTACTCCAGTAAATCCAACAGAGTGTGATTTTGGACTATGGTTTTATGGTAGTGGACAACTTCTAAGTTCACTCTCTAATAATCCACTCGAATGTATGCAAAATATAGAAAAACTTCATTTGAGTTTTCATACTACATATTCAAATATTTTTAATATATATTTTTCAGCAGTACCAAAAAAAGGTTTTTTCACAAACTTCTTTGACTCTAAGATAAAAGATATAGATGCAGATGATAAAGAGAGAGTGAAAACAGAGTTTAAAAAAATGCAAGCAACAGCAAAAGAGTTGTTCGAAGAGATTAGTAGACTTGAAAGACGTTTAGGTGCAGTATCTGATGAAAAGATAAGTGCATTAGGTGCATAAAGTAACGAATGTTCATTTATTTAGCATCTATTACCTTTTTGTAAGTAAATAAGGTATAATATACCGGTTATGAATAAAGAAAGTGTAGTAGCAAAAAAGAAGTTTGGACAAAACTTTCTTAAAGACCAATCGATTTTAGTAAAAATAGTCGAAGCGATGCCCAAAAATGAGAATAGACTTGTTGAAATTGGGCCTGGCTTAGGTGATTTAACTAAATTTTTAGTTGATGTCAAAAGTGTTGAAGCTTTTGAGGTAGATACCGATTTGTGTAAACTATTACAAAGTACATTTAAAGAAGAGATTGCTACCAAGCGACTCCACATCAATTGTGGGGATGTTCTACAAGCTTGGAAGAGTAGCTTAGTTGATGAACCGTATGATTTAGTGGCGAACCTGCCCTATTATATTGCGACAAATATCATCCTAAAAGCACTCGCAGATCCAATGTGTAAAAATATACTTGTAATGGTACAGCTTGAAGTGGCAGAGAAATTTTGTGCTATTGAAGGTCAAAAAGTATTTGGTTCTTTGGGTATTATTACCCAAAGTGTAGGAACTGCAAAAATAATTGTAAAAGTTCCACCAACAGCGTTTGATCCTCAGCCCAAAATAGACTCTGCAGTTTTTCTTATACAAAAAGAAACAGATAGAAGTGATAAAGATTTCGAGGATATGCTAAGAGTTGCATTTAGCCAACCTCGAAAAACTCTTATGAAAAATCTATCTGCAAAGTATGAAAAAAGTTTACTTCAAGAAGTTTTTGAAAAGCTAAAACTTATACAAACGACTCGTCCTCATCAAGTTTCCACTAAAGACTATCACCAACTCTATACATTAATAAAATAAAAGGAGTTTGGATGGCAGAAGAAAATAGCGGGGTTGCTGAAAAAACAGCACCTAATACAGCAGTACCTTTATCAGACAACAAACAAAACAGTAACAACAACAATAGAAGACCAAACAATAATCGTAAACCTAACCCTAATCAAAACAGAGGTAATGGTGAAAAGACAGGAAATAAGCCTGCGGGCAATAAGCCTAACAACAACAAAAATAGAAACCGTCACCGTAGACAGCCAACGCCAGTTGATGAAAACTTAAGAGCTTTTGTTACAAAAAACCAAGAAGCACATAAGCAAAGACTTAACCCTCACTATAAACTTGATTTAAACTCAACTGCAAAAGTACGTATAACACCACTAGGTGGTCTTGGCGAGATCGGTGGAAATATTGCAGTATTTGAAACAGACAAAGAAGCGATTCTTGTAGATGTTGGAATGAGCTTTCCAGATGAAGATATGCATGGTGTAGATATTTTAGTTCCTGACTTTACATATCTACGTGAAATCAAGCATAAAATCGTTGGTGTAGTTATTACTCACGCTCACGAAGATCATATTGGTGCAATGCCATACCTATATAAAGAGATGCAATTTCCAATATTTGGTACATCACTTCCATTAGCAATGATTGGAAATAAGTTTGATGAGCATCACATGAAAGAGTACAGAAAGTACTTTAACCCAATTGAAAAAAGACAAATGATTAAGATTGGTAATGATTTCCAAGTTGAGTGGATGCACATGACTCACTCTATCATTGACTCTTCATCAATTGCAATTACTACTGATGCTGGTACTATTATTCATACGGGTGACTTCAAGATAGATTATACTCCTGTTGATGGTTATACTGCAGATTTACACCGTTTAGCTTACTATGGTGATAAGGGTGTTTTATGTCTGATGAGTGATTCAACTAACTCATACAACACTGTTCCAACAGGTTCAGAGCTTAGTGTTGGTCCAGCGCTTGATCGTGTTTTTTCAAGAGCAGAGGGAAGAATCCTTCTTTCAACATTTAGTTCAAACATCCACCGTGTACAACAAGCTATACAGTATGGTATTAAGTATGGTCGTAAAGTTTGTGTAATAGGGCGTTCTATGGAGCGTAATATTGAAATAGCAATGCAGTATGATTATGTACGTTTTCCTAAAAACATCTTCATTGATGCTGATGAAGTAGCTCGTATGAACGATAAAGAAGTTCTTATCGTTACAACTGGTTCTCAGGGTGAAGCGAATTCTGCACTATTTAGAATGAGTATTGGCGAGCATAGACACATTAAAATCAAACCAACTGATTTAATTGTTCTTTCATCTCGTGCTATTCCTGGAAATGAAGGTTCTATCTCTGGAATGTTAAATCACCTACAACGTGCAGGTGCAAAAGTAACGCATGATAAAGATATTCACGTATCTGGCCATGCTTCTATGGAAGAGCAGAAGTTAATGCTGCGTTTAGTTAATCCTAAATTCTTCTTACCAATTCACGGTGAGTATAACCACGTTACAAAGCATAAAGAGACAGGAATGATGTGTGGTGTTCCTGAGAGAAATATTTTACTTATGACAGATGGTGAGCAGATAGAAGTCGCACCTAAGTACATGAGAAAAGTTAAAACAGTGAAAACTGGTAAAACTTACATAGACAACCAAAACAATCACCAGATTGAAGATGACATCGTTCTTGATCGTCAAAAACTTGCAACTGATGGTATCGTAATGATGGTTGTTGAAGTAAGTGAGCAAAACTCTAAAATGCTTGACAAGCCAAAAGTTACTACATTTGGTATCGTTGCTGATAAGCAAGATAAAGCATTTGCTAAAGAGATGGAAGATGTTCTAGAAATTTTCTTAACAAACATCAAGCCAGGACTTATAGAGAACTCAAGAGCTTTAGAAAATGACCTTCGTCAAGTTGTTAGAAAGCACATCTTTAGAAAAATGAAGAAGTATCCTCTTATCGTTCCACATGTTTTAGTACACTAAAACAATATATCATAAACAAATGCTCTTTTAGAAATATAGACTTCTAAAAGAGCCCTTTCTCCGTCAATTTTCTACACTTTTGCATTAACTCTACACTAATATTAGATATAATAAAATACTACAGATACATAGTATTAAAAGGTTTAATAAAATGAAGCAGTTAAATCTCACTTCTTTAAGAGCACAGTATATAAGATATACAATTATGGCCCTATTTATAGTAACTCTTATGCTCTCATTATTTATCTATCTCTTTTTTGAAGATAGAATCAATACCATTATAAGCCAAGAGAATGAAAAACTCCATACAAGTATGCTTAACATTCAAAATGTTTTTCTCAAAAGACATGATTACCTCTCCCGTAGAATATTAACTATGCATCACACACAAAACTATATTGTTACAAAACAGAGAGATAAGCTTTATGATTCACTAAAAGAGAGATGGGAATTATTTCAGGAGGAGAATTATTATTTTAGTGTTTTACATTTCCACTTGGCAGATGGAAGTTCATTTTTACGTTTAAATAAACCCGATAAGTATGGGGATAAGATGCCTATGTCTCGAGAGATGATAGAAGAGGTACATAAAAATCATAAAAAAATCATAGGCTATGAGAGTGCATGTAACTCAATTGCACAAAGAATTATAACGCCAATATTTGATCAAAACAGTACCTATTTAGGTGCCTTAGAGCTTGGACTAAATCCTAACTATCTCGTTGAGAGATTTAAAAAATTTCTTGGTTATGATGCCCTTTTATTTGTCAGTAATGAATCCTTAGAGAGTTACAGAGGTCCTCGTAGTGAGTATATATTTGATGAGTATACACTAATGAGTGATATAGACTCAAAAATGCAAAAATATCTAGAGCGTTTAGTTGAGAAAAGATATGACTTTAGTAATAACTATGTCTTAGATATTGATGGGAAAATGTTTTATCTTCATAAGCTTCCTTTGAAAGATTACAAGGGCGAAGTAAAAGCTGAGATAGTTGCATTTCAAGACTTAAGTGCTTTTTATACCCAACGTAACAATATGTTGATGATTGTTGTGAGCACTATTATCCTAATACTTGGATTTATACTTATCTATACATACTTCTCTACAAAGAAAGTACAAAAGTACTTAGAAAAGCTCTATGAGTCGTATCTAAACAAACTCAAAGAGAGCAAGGAGAAGTTTGAACATCTTTTCATGTCCGCTCCACAAGCTTACCAATCACTTGATAAAGATGGCCATATACTTATGGTAAATAGACGCTGGATGCGAGAGTTTGCATATGAAGAAAAAGAGGTGATTGGAAGAGATTTTAAGGATTTTTTGACACCAAAATCACAAGAGGTATTTGGAAAATGCTTTAGAGAGTTACAAAGTAAAGGCTTAATAGAAGATATTGAGTTGGAAGTTTTAAGAGAAAATGCAAAGATAGTTATTATAAACCTGGACATTGAAGCTACATATAGTAAGGATAATAAGCTTTTGCAAGCCCAGTGTCTTTTTGAAAACATAACGGAAAAAAAGAGACAGCACGAACTACTAAGGTTTAACGAAGAGTACCTAAAGCTAGTCTTTGACTCTATGCCTGACCCAGTATTTACAACAAATGGAGCGGTAATAGATAGAGTAAACTTGGAGTTGCTTAAAATAACTAAATATGAATCAATAGAAGCATTTAAAAAAGAGCATGATTGTTTTTGTGACTATTTTGTAAATGAAGAGGGTTATGTGCATACGCAAATGGATGGGATAAATTGGCTAGAGTATATATATGCAAATCCAAGCATACAACATAGGGTAAAGATAAACATAGATGAAGAGAAAATCTATACACTCAAAGCACAAAAGTTGAAACTTGATGAGAATGAACGCAGTCTAGTTGTATTTGATGATATTACGCAGATAGAAGAAGCTGGAGTTGAGCTACAAAGAAGTCATGAGTTTACTAAGAAGATTATCAACTCTATTGATAATCTGATCTTTGTTAAAGACAAAGAGTTTAACTATCTTGCATGTAACTTGGCTTTTGAAAAATTATTAGGTAGGACTCAAGAGCAGATCATAGGACATAAGGATAATGATTTTTTTGATAAAGAGATAGCTCAAAGATTTCATGACAATGATAAAGATATATTTTCAAAAAAAGAAGCGACTTCACATTTTGAGTGGGTAAAATACCCTAATGAGGAGAAGGCTTATATGTTAGTCGTAAAATCGCCGCTAAGAGCGGAAAATGGAGAGATAATGGGGGTCGTTGGGAGTCTTACCGACTTCACTAAAGAGAAAAAGTTAGAAGACGAGCTCCATAAACAAGAGGAGATTATGCTCTCTCAATCTCGTCATGCCGCAATGGGTGAGATGATAGGTATGATAGCTCATCAGTGGCGCCAACCTATATCGACTATCGCTATGGGAGCTAACAATATCATTGTCGATACGGCGTTAGGGACTATAAATGATGCATCCCTAGAGAAGTTCGCTACAGAGATACTTGAACAAACACAGCATCTCTCTAAAACTATAGATGACTTTAGAGACTTTTTTAAGCCAAATAAAAAACGCGAAGATACACAGTTTAGTTTAGTGCTTGAAGAGGCCTTAAGCATTATAGGAAGTTCGCTTGTAAACCACAATGTAGAAGTTATTAAAGAGATCAAATCCCAACTTATTATCTCAACATACTCTAGAGAGCTGCTTCAAGTCTATATCAACCTAATTAAAAATGCTAAAGAAGCACTTTTGGAAAATGAGATAAAAGACGCTAAAATATTTATAACTATAAGAGAAGATGAACAAGACATCATTACAGAGATTTGTGATAACGCAGGTGGAGTAGAGCCTGAGCTTTTAGAAAAAATATTTGAGCCTTACTTTACAACTAAAGATGAAAGAAATGGTACAGGCTTAGGTCTTTATATGTCACAAACTATAGTAGAGAAGCACTTAGGCGGGACATTAAGTGTAAAAAACACTAAAGAGGGAGCCTGCTTTAGCGTGCGAGTACCAAAGATAGCCAAAGAAGAACTAAAGGAAGAGAGTAGATGACTCCAATCGTAGAGCTCAAAAAATTAGCACAGAATTATACTGTTTTATATGTGGAAGATGATGAGAGTGTGCGGAGTAGTTTTTTGCACTATCTTGAGAGTTTTTTTAAGAGAGTAGCTGTAGCATTTGATGGTAAAGAGGGTTTAGAGCTGTACAAAAACTCTAGATATGACTTAGTTATTACAGACATAGAGATGCCAAGCATGAATGGCATTGAGATGGCTACAGAGATTAAAAAGATAAATGATGCGCAAGACATTGTAGTAGTCTCTGCATACTCTCGAAGTGATTACTTTTTAGAATCGATTCGCATTGGAGTTAGTGGATACATCATAAAGCCTGCAGACTTTAAGCAGATAAATGAAACACTTTATAAAATTCTCTATAAACTTGAAAGATTTAAAGAAAATGAGCAGTATAAAGTAAACCTTGAAGTTCTTGTTGAAGAAAAATCAAAAGAGCAGAGTGAAAACTATGAGAAGACCATACTATCATTGGTTACGATGATAGATAAACGCGATACTTATACGGGAGGTCACTCCCAAAGGGTAGCAAAGTACTCCAGGCTCATGGCAGAAGATATGGGATATACCAAAAAAGAGTGTGAACTCATATATAGAGCGGGAATACTTCATGATATAGGGAAAATAACCACACCTGACGCTATTTTACTAAAGCCTGGAAAACTCAATAACTTAGAGTATAAAATTATCCAAGAGCATGTAAATATGAGTCGTACTGTACTTGAGAAGATACCTATGTATGAGTCATTTATTGAGATAATAATAGCACATCATGAGCACTATGATGGATCAGGATACCCTCATGGCCTAAAGGGTGACAAGATTCCTCCTATGGCTAGAATCATGATAGTAGCAGATGCCTTTGATGCTATGACAACGAGTAGAATCTATAAGGCACGCAAGAGTATAGAAGAAGCTATAGCAGAGATAAAATCATTAAGTGGTATTCACTTTGATCCTGAAGTTGTTAAGAGCGCAGTAAATGTTCTCTCTAGTGTAGAGATAAGCAATGATATATCACAGCTTCCAAAAACAGAGCTTGAAGAGGAGCGTTTTGCTTACTTTTACAAAGACCAACTCACTTCACTCTACAATCCAAATTATCTAAATTTACTTTTAGTAAAAAATGTAGATACAAGAAAATTTTCTGATCTATCTGTTCTCTTTATGCATAAGTTTGCTAACTACAATGAGACCTATGGTTGGCACAAGGGAGATAAACTTTTACAAGCATTTTCAGATTTTTTGAAAACAAAGTTTCCTGATAAACTTATATTTAGAGTGCATGGAGATGATTTTGTAGTAGTTAGTGACTCTTCTTGTGAGATAAATATAGAAGAGTTTCTAAAGGCAGAGTTTTTTCATGGGACAGATGTAACGCTGAGCTCTAAAGAGTTTAGTATAGTCGATGATGAGATAGATTCATTAATAAAACTAGAAGATATTATCTCTAGGAGTAATAGTTTAGTATTAAAAGATAAGTAATGCTAAAAAAGGCTAAATATGAATGAAATAAATTCCCCAATCGAAATTGCGAAAAATATATACTGGGTTGGTTACGTTATACCAAACGATCCTTTTCAATGCCACGTTTATCTAATAAAAAATGGCGATGAGTCCATTTTGATAGATCCCGGTTCAAAGATTACATGGGCTGAAACGCGTAAAAAGATTTTGCAGATAATGCCACTAGAAGATATAAAATATTTTGTTACTCAGCACCAAGACCCAGATATAACAGCCTGTATTGAAGATATATTTTCCGAAATTGGCACGAAGGGGCGTATGGTTGTATCACATTGGAGAACCATAGCGCTGCTAAAACATTATGACTGGGGCGTGGATTTTTATGAGATAGAGGAGAATGACTGGGAATTAAAAACTAAGTCGACAATACTAAAATTTATATTTACGCCATATATGCATTTCCCAGGCGCGTTTTGTAGTTATGACTCAAATAATAAGATTCTATTTAGTAGCGACATTTTTGGTGGATTTACAGAAACATTTCAACTCTATGCAAAAGACGCCCAGAGCTATTTTGAACAGATGAAACCATTTCATACGCACTATATGCCAACTAGAGAGATAGTAAATCATGGACTTGACAACATCTCCAAGTATGAGTTGGATATGATTTTGCCCCAGCATGGCTCCATAATAAAAAAAGAGTTCATTGAAACAATATTTACGCAACTTAGGGATTTGGACGTTGGACTGTTTTTAAAGTTTAATGATACAAGAGATGTAAAACTATTAACCAGAGCGCAAGAGGTACTTACAAAAATCTTTACAGAGGTTGCCTATAATACAAATGCTTTTGAAGTAATAAACAAGGTTCATGAAGATATGGCTGAACTTTTTGATATTAAAAGGAGCGTCTCCTTTGGTTTTGTAGACGGCGACGTCGTGCTTTTTGACTCTACAAATAAAAGAGCATATAAATCCGAAATAACTATTTCAGACGTTAAAGAGAGATACCCTGAGATGTTTTTAAACTCTTCAGTATCTGTTGAAAAGCTATCGCATCTATTTGATCTAGACTTTAAGGCTGAACAGCTTATATATGGATTTATAGCCATTGATGACATAAACAGAGTTATCGGAGTGATATTTTTTGTATTTGATGCAGACAAAACTCTTCAGCAGTATCAGATTGATATATTAAAAAAATTTCAAATACCTTTTAACATTATGCTTAGTAAAACAATCGAGCATTATAAACTTGAAGCAGAGAAAAACCATTTTTTTAAAGATTCTATAACGGACTCACTAACTAAACTCTATAATAGACATTTTCTACAAGAAAATGGTCAAAAAGAGTTTATCAATGCAAAAAGGTACAATTATCCACTTTGTGTAGCCATGTTTGATTTAGATCATTTTAAAAAAGTAAATGACACTTATGGACATGATGTTGGGGATATAGTGCTAAAAGATTTTGCACGTCACATAAGATCTATCATAAGGGATGGAGACCAGGCATATAGATTTGGAGGAGAGGAGTTTATCGTTATGCTTCCTCACACTTCAGCCGAGGATGCTTTGCAAATTTTAAATCGTATCAGAAGTAGAATTATACAAAGCAATGGGGTTAAGATAGGACAAGACTCTATAATGTATAGGTTTAGCGCTGGCATACATCAGATATCTGAATATGACAAATCCTTGGATGATATGATTAAAAACGCAGATAAAAAACTATACTTTGCAAAAGAGAATGGAAGAGATAAAATTATTATTTAGTCTCTTTATTGGTAGAATTACAGAAATACCAATTAAGCTGAAAATAGTATTGCTAGAAATAAGATTACATTAAAAAATAACTAAGAGCTTCAATCACTTTCTCAGCTATTTATTGATATGCTACACTATTAAAACAGTAGAGGCTAGAAATGTCAGACAGTAAAGATTTAGAATTTGAAAATGCCGTAAAATCAATGATGCTTCATGTAGGCGAAAATCCGGAGCGTGAAGGGCTTCTTGAAACGCCAAAGCGAGTAAAAAAAGCATATGAGTTTATCTATGGTGGCTATAAAGAAGATCCAAAAGAGATACTTGCAAAAGCACTTTTTACAAGCTCTAATGATGAGATGGTTCTTATTAAAGATATAGAGTTTTACTCTACTTGTGAGCATCATCTGCTTCCTATTATTGGGCGTGTGCATGTTGCATATATTCCAGATGGAAAGGTTGTGGGTCTTTCAAAAATTCCTCGTGTAGTAAATGTTTTTGCTCGCCGTATGCAGATTCAAGAGCAGCTTACTGAGCAGATTGCCGATGCGATTATGGATACTATCACGCCAAAAGGAGTAGCTGTTGTCATACAGGCTCGTCATATGTGTATGGAGATGCGTGGTGTTGAGAAGATAAACTCTACGACTACTTCATCCGCCCTTCGAGGTCTTTTTAAAAGAGACGAAAAAACAAGAAGTGAGTTTTTCTCTCTCATAAACTCTCCAACGGCTAGTAGATACTAGAAAATGCCCTTCTCCTCACTTAAGACAAGAATCTCAGCAAAAAGCCACTCCGTATCATTTGGTCAGGTGGTGAAGATAAATGCCACAGTCATTACTGCAAAGGGCTTGAGAGTCAGTATAAGTGATATGGTTAAAATAGTCTCAGAGGATAGTGCTCTTGAGACTGTAGGTATGGTTACAGAGATAGATGGTCCTACATTTTTTATAACTCCATTTAGTTTTGTAGAGGGGTTTCGATCAGGCGATAAAGTTTTTTTAGACTCTGCTGGGCTAAATATTCCTGTTGGCGATGAACTTTTGGGTCGCGTTGTTGATCCATTTATGAGGCCGATTGATGATAGAGGAAGTATCCATAATACTAAACTCGTCCCAATCATAAAGTCTCCCATAGCTGCGATGAAACGCGGAATGATAGATGAGGTCTTTAGTGTTGGCGTTAAGAGCATAGATGGACTACTGACATGCGGTAAGGGACAAAAACTTGGAATCTTTGCTGGAAGTGGGGTAGGGAAGTCTACTCTTATGGGTATGATTGTCCGCGGTTCTGATGCTCCCATAAAAGTTGTAGCACTCATTGGTGAGAGAGGACGTGAGGTCCCTGAGTTTATAGAGAAAAACTTGGGTGGTAACCTTGAAAATACTGTTATTATAGTTGCAACGTCAGATGACTCTCCTCTTATGCGAAAGTATGGTGCGTTTGCCGCTATGAGTGTAGCTGAGCACTTCAAAGACCAAGGTAAAGATGTTCTTTTTATTATGGATTCTGTTACCCGTTTTGCTATGGCACAACGCGAGATTGGTCTAGCCCTTGGTGAGCCACCAACTTCAAAAGGGTATCCACCATCATCCTTAACACTTCTGCCACAACTGATGGAACGTGCTGGAAAAGAGAAAGGTAAGGGGTCTATTACCGCTTTTTTTACAGTCTTAATAGAAGGGGATGATATGAGTGATCCTATCGCTGATCAATCGCGTTCAATCTTAGATGGCCACATAGTACTTTCGCGTGAGATGACAGACTTTGGTATCTATCCTCCAGTACATATTTTAAACTCAGCATCAAGAGTAATGAACGACATCATATCTCAAGAGCATTTCCGTGCAGTGATGCGTTTTAGAAGGCTCTATACACTTTTAAAAGAGAATGAAACACTTATACGCATTGGCGCGTACACAAAAGGGACTGACCCTGAACTTGATGAGGCTATAAATAAAAAAGATGCGATGCAGAAGTTTATCTCTCAAGGTGCAAGAATAAAAGAGAGTTTTGAAGATACTTCTAATAACTTAGTAGAGATGATGGGTGCTAAATCTTCTCCTGCTCAACTATCATAGGGGAACTAAGCCAATGGTTTCTTGGTACTCTTTCTATCTGAGTGCTTGTAATGGCTAGTTTTTTATTTGATGCTTTCTCGTATGTTTTCATAAGGACAAGAGCCTCTCTATCTGTTCCAAAGATATCTATGTAAGAGTAGATGATACTCTCAGCAGCTCCAAAACTCTTTTTTGCCATTAAAAATTTTATTTTAGTATGAAAGCTAACGCGAATGAGATCGCCTATTTTATTTACACGTGATTTTACAAGTATTAAATCGCCTAAAACTTTTTTAATACTTTTTAGATCACCTTTAAGAGCATGTTCCTCACACTCATTCATCAGCTTAGCCCAGTGAATCTCTAACTGCTCACTAAGCTCCAGGTTGCCTAAAAAAACACTTCTGTCCATAATCTCATAACACTCTCTAAACTCTTTTTTCTCATAAGTCTGTTCTAGTTTTCTTACTATCATGCACTCCCTATAGAGTGCTTGAAGTTTCTCTTTGAGTGTTGGGTTTTTCATTAGCTGTTTGATATGCTTGATGGCAAGATCGATTTCACCCTCATGTATTAACTCTTGGACTTGTATCAACGCATTGTCTGTTGCATTTTTAAAAGAATCATACATAGGAAGTTTTGAAAGTTGTTTATTTCTCTTCACAATCTCCTCGGCCTCTATAAAGTCCTTTTGAGTTATCGCTTTTAAGAGAGCAATATACTCACTAGAGTATCGAAGTACTATTTTTATAGTATCTTTTTTTGATGCCACGGTAGTATATGGCATAAGAATCTCTTTAGCAACATCAAGTCTGCCTCTAAGTATCTGTTTTTGTGCGAAGGAGAAGTTTTCATTATACACCTCTTCCATTTTTTGATACTGCATCGTATGTTGTAGCACAGGATGCTTATCCGACATTGCATAGGCTAGGGCATACTTCTTCTCAAGATAAAGTGTCTTAAACCTTGGATAGTATTCAAAAGCTTTAAACATCTGCTTTATATCATCTTTTTTACTCTCTAACTCATTAAACATAGCAAGCAGTTCTCTTGCTTCTTTAGCATTACCGTTTATGAGAGAGGTTATTGCTTGAGTATAGAGTTTATCATATAGTACTTCAACGCGTTTATATTCACGTGTTCCCTCTAGCATAGGGTCATTCTCTATTATTTCGTAAGCTTTGTGGAGTTCATTATTTACAAGGTGCTCCTTGATAAGCTCTTTAGAGGGTAGTTGTATTTTCTCTATAAGATTGTTTTCTAGTACAACAAGGAGATGATTATCTAAGGTAAGCGCTATCCTTGCTACATCTGATTCAAAGCTGAGATAGTTTCTACTTACAACTTTAGCAGTGTGGGTATCTATAATGATAAGATTTTTAGATTCGGCACAAACCATAATATACTTTGGATTTGGCATAACTAAAATCTGCTTGATGTTAATAAAGGGCGTGTCAATATTTTTACACTCGTCTATATTTATAAGAGAGTGAATCTGTATGAGTCCATCAACATTTCCACTCACTAGTCTGTAGCCATCTAAAAAACATAGGGCGTTTATTCTTACATAGGAGGATTCGATACTATGTTTATTTGCAAGTGAGTGCATCTTCAGAACGGTGATTATCCCACCAAAACCACTAAACGCGAAGTACTCATCATTTGAAGCAAAGGCGCTTACATAGTTATTTTTCAGTCTTCCAGTGGACTTGGAACCATGCCCAAAAGAGCATATTCTTGAGAGTTGTGAGCGTCCATCATATCTATACTGAAGAACGCGACCCTGTTTTGTTCCTGCTACGAGATACATTGAGTTGGGAACAAAAGAGATAAGTTCGATGATTCCATCGTTAGTATGTATGGTTTGGAGGAGCTCTTTGTTGTTAGTGTTAATTACATAGATAGTATTTGAGTTAGCAAAGGCAAGTAGGTCGTACTCTGTACTAAACGCCACCGCAGTTGTCTGATAGCCAAGTAGTTCTATGGAGAGATTTTTAATAGAACTACAGCTGATGGATGAAAATATTTTAGCACCATGTACTTGTGTACTAAATGCCACTCTATCATCTTTTAAGACACTAAAAGCAGTTACTTCTGAGCGGGCTTTAGTACAGTTTTCTCTCTCAAACATCTATGTGGGTCATCTACCTAATACTACATTCTGCCTGGTAGCATTAGGTACTGGTACATAGGTTTTAGCATATACAAGTCAAATGCCCACCAAACCCATCTTGATTGGTCGATAGCTAGTGGAAAACTTGGAGCTGGTCCATCATAATTAAACTCGGCCATCATAATCTTACCGTACTGAGTTTTGATAGGACAAACAGTGTAGCCATCAAATATAGCTTTAGGTTCCTCTTTTTTCATAAAAGAGATAATATTATCTACTAAAATTGGACCGTGGTGACGAGCAGACCCACCAGTTTTACCCATTGGGATACCACATACATCACCAATACCAAATACATTTTTATAGCGTTTATGTTGAAGGCTATTTTTATCTACATCTAACCAGCCAGCATCATTTATAAGCTTGGATTTTACAACTGAATCCACAGGACTCATCGGTGGAACGATATGAATAAAATCATAGTCCATAACAACTTTGTCTGCAAAACTTACAACTTCAGTCTCTTCCATATCTTCATCATAAACCTCTTTTTCATATGCATGAATAAATGTAGCTTTTTTAGCTTTTACATCTATTGAGTTGAGGTGATGTTTAAACATACTTGTAATCTTGTCGTATCCAGATTGTACTTCATGGAGTGCCTTATCAACTTCTGGTAGGTGAAAGAGCTCTTTTTTACTACTTACAAAACTGTACTCTGCACTTAATCCATCTTGTTTAAGGAAGTCAGCACTTAGATAGAGCATCTTTTGAGGTGCTCCACCACATTTTATAGGAGTGTTTGGTTGTGTGTATATAACTTTTGGTTTTTTAGTTTTTGCAGCTTCTTTGAGCTCGTTAAACCAATCCCAAGTAGCAGTCGCACCTACGGCTGTACCTTTTTCTAAGTCACTAAGATAAACACTTGTTATACCATTTGTTCCAATGTCCTCTTCTTTAAGACCCTTGATTTGCTCATAATGGTACTGTATACCTGAAGCCACAACTAAAACATCATACTTTATCTCTTTGCCTGCTCGCGTTACAACTAAGTTGTTATCTGCATCGAATGTAGCAACTTCATCTTTAACCCAAGTTACTTTGTCTTGGTCTATATAGTTGTTGTTATCAATTTTGAGATCTTCAACTTTCATCTCACCAGCACCAACAAAGACTTGACCAGGCTGATAGAGGTGAACTTCATTTGGAGCAATGATAGTAATATCTGGATTTTTAATAGTACTACTAAGGCGAGAGAGTGCCATTATTCCACCAGCTCCACCACCAACAATAACAATTTTACCTTGAACATCTTCACTTGCATTTGCAACTGAAGATGTAGTAGTAGTTGCTAGAACTGATGCTGCAATCGGAGAGATTCCCATAAACTTTAAGGCATCACGACGTGACATATGACTCTTATCAGAATCTACTTTTTGTTTTAAATCTTCAAAAATATTATTTTTCATTTGAAACTCCTGTTTGCTTATATTTTACATAATGGATACTTAATTATAGCTCTAAAGATTTAGTATATCTAAGAGAAACTAAAAAGAGAAACTAAATGTGATGAAATTGTGAACAAGCACTCTCAAGAGTTTTTTTAGTATATTGAATTAATAAGAAGTTGAGGAGTGATTCTGGAGTTAAACTCATTTTTATTTACAGTGTAGCTACAGCTTATCTTTTTATCGTGAGGCATCTCAAAGACTGTTCTAAATGCAATAAGTTCTATAGTTTTACTACTATCTTGATGCTGTTTTACTTCAATCCTAGAGTGTGACTTATCTGCACCCATTAGTTTTATGTTTACTACTTGCGCATTTTTAAGAAGAAAACTAGGTCTTGGATTTGCTTCTCCATAGGGTTCAAAGTTTTCTAGAAGTGAGAGTAACTCAAGATCAACATCTTCCATCTGTAGGATTCCACTTACTTGCTCGGTTGGGATGAAGTCTTTAGGGTCTAGTTGTGAAGCAGTAACGTTTAGAGCATCCCTAAAAGTTGATATGTTCTCTTCTTCTAGACCCATTCCAGCAGCCATTTTATGTCCGCCAAATTTACTTAAGTAAGATTTATTCTCTTTGATTAGCTCATAAATATTTACCTCGCCAATGCTTCGGGCACTCCCTTTTGCAAACCCTTCTTCTATACTAAGGACAATCGCAGGTCTGCCAAATTTATCTACAAGTCTTGCGGCTACTATTCCGACAACGCCTTCGTGCCATCCTTTTCCTGCTACAACTATGACATGAGGTAGGGCATCAAAACTCTCAACCATCTCGATAGCTTCTTTTGTCGTTTTTGCTTCCGTCTCTTTTCTAAGCTCATTAAGCTTACCTAGGAGTTCAAACTGCTTGTAGGCTTTGTTTGTATCTGTAGCTGTGTAAAACTCTAACGCGATAGAAGCATCTTCAAGACGACCAGCAGAGTTTAAACGCGGAGCAATCTGAAAGCCTATGTCTTCTGAAGTGATATTAGATTTGTTTAAAAAGTCTCGGATGATTATAGAAGCGGGTCTATTTGAACTCTCAATAAGCTTTAGACCTTCTTTGACTATAGTGCGGTTAATGTCTATGAGTGGCATTATGTCTGCAATGATAGCGATAGCTAAAATGTCTAAAAACTGCTTCATGTCTATTTTAAGGGAGAGCTCGCGTTTGATTAGAGCAAGTAATAGCCAAGCAACCTGTGCTCCACATATCTCTGTAAATGGGTACTCACAAGAAGAGAGTTTAGGATCAACGATAGCAAAAGCTTCAGGAAGTATATCTCCAGGAGTATGATGATCTGTAATGATAAGCTCTATGCCTCTCTCTTTACATATCTGAGCTGCTCCAACGGCTGAGATACCATTGTCTACCGTTATAACTAAGTCCGCATCTATTCTCTCTAACACATTTGGACTAACGCCATAACCATCACGAAAACGATTTGGAATGATCGCCTCAAGAGGATAAGGAATCTGTCTAAAAAAATCAACCATTATGGCGGTCGAGCTAACACCATCAACATCGTAATCACCAACAAGAGTGATTTTCTTGTTTTCTCTTATGGCATCCGCTATTTTTTTAGCGGCCTTTGAAGCGTCTTGAAGTAGAGCTGGGTCCGGAATCTGTGAGAGTCTCTTCTCTTGCGAATCAAAACGCGAAGAGAGAAGATTGAAAAGTTCTTGTTTGTTGAGTGTTTGCATCATATTATCTATTGTAGCGATAAATTGTAAATTGAGTATCCTATCATAACTCTAAAATGCCACATAAAGACCTATAGATGTATTTTGGATATTTCCTTTAGGTACGATTATAGTACCTTCTCGTGCTGAATCTCTATTTATTTCTGAGTATCCAAGCATTAATCCATACTCTTTATTGTCATATAGAGGGTAGCCAATATTTAAAACAATGTCGACATTGTATCCTCCTCTATTTGAGAATACAACATCATCAGAAGTGTTTTCAGTTGTACCCCAAATTGGTAAGCCGACTAATGATCGAAAGCTAAGGTGCAATTTTGAATCTTCTAAGAAATAGTCTTCGTACCAGTAGCCAATCTGTAAAGCTAATGTCATTGATCTTTGTTCTATAACATTAGATGTTGACTCAGGTCCAGAGGGAGCTATAAACTTATAGCGTTTCCAGCTACTTATATTATACAGAGAACCAAAAACTACCCTATGCTCATCGCTAAATTTATAGTGGCCAAGTCCTTGAAGTGAATTATTCATCATATCTGCATAATTTTTTTGTGACAAAACACCATTTATGGATGTTTGCTCATATGCGCGTTGAGGGAAAAGAGTTGTAGTTACCTCAGTCGAGAAGGCAAATTTATTATTTAGATTAAAAATAGATCCTGTGCTATAAACTTGATTGTTTGAGCTAGCATTTGTGGAAATATTATCTCCACTAACCGTAGTGTAGTCCGTACTAAAGTTCATGCATTGTGTGGATGCGGTGAAATAACTATAGCCATTTTGTTTGCGTAAATCTAATTGTGTGTCAGCATTTAAAATCGTAATATTTAGAAGCAGTGTAACTAGTAATATAATTCTTATTTTTTTCATCTTATGGTCCTTTTAGTTTTCACCTATAGCACCTGTAGGTACTACTGGCTCTTCAATAATTACTTCTTCTTTAACTTCAATAATGGTCTGAGCATTAAGTACTATATCTTCTTGTATTGCTATTCTTTGTATTGGTAATTGAGTGCCTATATCAGCTTGAACAGTACTGTTATAATCATCAAAGGAGATAACAAGAGTATTCGTAGTTACTTGACTCTCTTTGAGTATTTTTTGAGCAAATGCCAATGTGTTTTCAGGGACTGATATGTTGGTATCGACAATAACTTTAATTGCAGCGGATAAATCGAGTAACAATGCAGCTTGATTTTCTTTTACATCTTTTTTGGTTTGAACAATCTGTTGAGAAGTCCAAGTTGATGAGTTTTTATCTGCGATAGCTTTTTCTACTAAAACATACTCTGCAGTTGTAACATTCGAGAGTGCTAAACTAGAATTGTCGATAAGGTTTACTTTCTTTGAATTACCTATTTCACCTGCGCTAATCATTGATTTAAACTCAATGTCAGTTTTTCCATTAAGTTTTGGAAAGACTGCGGTAAAAATAATAAGGGAAGTATCGCTAAAGCCAGATAAATCTAGTTCTATTTTCCACTTTCCATTTGCATCCGCTACGACACTCTTTAAAATGACACCATTTAAAGAAGCAGTAATTGTAGCACCTGGAATCAGTTTATCATATATGTATCCAGTAAAAACCACATCATTTTGAGCAAGTGCATATTTTTTGAGAGATGCACTGATGTCCGTTACATTAATATCATTGAACTCTTTTTTAAACCCTTCGAGACCAAATGTAAATGCAGTGATTAAATCTGTGTTATTTGTTAACTCCGCTATGGCATCTTTAATATTAGTGAGAGCTTGTGCAAATGTGAGAACAGGGCCTTTAGATTTTATTTTATCAACAGCGAAATTTCTAAATGCCGCTATATCACTTATTCCATTCTCTGCAGCAAGAGTATTTATGAGGTTGAGATACCTGTAGAGTTCTTGAGAATAAACGGTTGGTAATCCATAAATAGTATTCAAATCAAGACCAATTGACAGAGCAAAAGCCTCTATATCCTCTTTATCTGTAAGGCTTGATACCATTGTAGTAGCAGGAGTAAGTACGAGGTCATTTCCCTCTTCTAAATAGGTGGTATTAAGTTGTAGGGGGATATCTATAGTATGTGTGCTATTTCCATCTAGATAGTAGCCACCACTAGCTCTAATAAGGGTTGGCTTAGATGAGCACATGAGTTTATAAATGCCATTGCCAACTTCTACTCCATTGTCACATGCATTTGCTTGAACTGTTGCATCAATGACATTATCATCAGCTACTTGTACGGTATAAGCTATTGTTCTAGGTAGGTTTTCTGTGGGAAAGTTGTCGAATGATTGATTTTCACAGCAAGCACTTAGGAATAAAGCACTTGAGAGAGGAATAAGAAACATTACAGAGAAAAATACTCTAATATTTACTGTTTTCATATGTTACCTTTTGTATTTTAATAACTATATGATATTACTATTACTCTTATGATTCTCTTTATTTTTCTTTAAGCAGAGTATACTTTTTTATTTAGCGTTTAAGCTAGCCTCAACAAACGCAAGGATAGATGGGTTTGGCGTTTGAAGACGAGACGTAAACTCTGGATGAAACTGTACTCCTAAAAACCATGGATGGCCCTCTATCTCAACAGTCTCTATGAGACCATTTGATTCGCCGGTAACTATCATTCCCGCTTTTTCTAGTTGTTCACGGTATGTTGGATTTGCTTCATAACGGTGACGGTGGCGTTCATGAATTGTTTTTGCGCCACCATAAGCCTTTTGGATGATTGAGCCATCTTTAGTGTCACATGGATACTCTCCTAAACGCATAGTCCCTCCCATAGGGGATTGGTGAGTTCTAAGTTGTGATTGGCCACTTTGGTCCATAAAGTTGTCTATGAGATATATCATAGGGTATGGAGTGTTTACGTCAAACTCTATGGAGTTTGCACCCTCTAGACCAAGAACGTTTCTCGCATACTCAACAAGAGTTAACTGCATACCAAGACAGATGCCTAAATAAGGCACTTTATTAACGCGAGCATACTCAATAGCTAAGATTTTACCCTCAACACCACGGTTTCCAAAACCACCTGCAACTAAAACGCTATCACAGTCGCTTAGAAGCGCCTCTGCGCCTTTTTCTTCTATCTCTTCAGAGTCTATCCAGTTAATCTCAACTCTTGTATCAAGGTGAGCGCCACAATGGATGAGCGCTTCTGTTAAAGATTTGTAAGCCTCTTTAAGTTCAAGATATTTTCCTACAAAACCAACGACTGTTTTGTTTTTTGGTTGTACTATTTTTTTAACGAGTATGTCCCACTCTTCCATGTCAGGATTAAGCTCACCAAGTTCAAGCTCTTTAGCGATAGGTTTTAGAATATTTTGACTTAAAAACGTAACTGGGATTCCGTAGATAGATTTTGCATCAAGTGCTTCTATAACACACTCTGGATGTACGTCACAACTCATAGCAAGCTTTTTCTTGAATGTTTTTGGAAGACCATTTTCGCTTCTTGCGATTATCATCTGTGGCGTTATACCTATACGGCGAAGCTCTTGAACAGAGTGTTGCGTTGGTTTAGACTTTAACTCACCAGCTGCTTTGATGTAGGGAATAAGTGTTACATGAACAAAATACGTACCCTCAACTTCTTCGTCATGTTTCATCTGACGAATCGCTTCCATAAAAGGAAGACCCTCTATGTCGCCAACCGTTCCACCAAGTTCCACTACAAGTATTTCATGACCTTCACCAGCTTCTTTGATGCGTTTAACGATTTCACCAACGATATGAGGAATAACTTGAATAGTCTGTCCAAGGTAACCACCAGCACGTTCGCGTTCTATTACGGACGAGTAGACTTGACCTGTTGTGAAGTTAGACGACTTAAGATATGAAGAGTCTAAGAAACGCTCATAGTTTCCGATGTCAAGGTCAGTTTCAGCTCCATCTTTTGTAACAAAAACTTCACCATGCTCTAGGGGAGACATGGTTCCAGGGTCAACATTTATGTATGGATCTATTTTTAGCATACCTACTTTTTTGCCAGAGTGTTTTAAAAGTGTACCAATACTAGCAGCTGTTATCCCTTTTCCAAGAGAACTTAAAACCCCACCCGTAACAAAAATGTATTTAGTCATGCCTAGCTCCACAAATATTAATTATAACCGCGATTATATACAATACTCACTTAAAATCAGTATATAAGCCTGTTGTATTTTATTTATGGATTTTCACTTAAGTAATCATTTACTAAAAGATACTCATAAATTTTCTCGGCTATCTCTTTGTATCCAGCAGCATTTGGGTGGATGTAGTCATTTTTAAATGAATCATCTGAGAGAATATCTGAGAGTAAATTTTCAATAATCTTTACATCTTCTTCATCTGAAAGTTCTTTATAAAAGGGGAGAGGAGTTGGCTCAAATAAGAAGACATTTGGTACAGATATAAGAATTACTTCAACATTTTTATTTTTAGCAATTTTTATCATAGTACTCAGGTTTTCTTTTATAGCATGAGTAGATTTTTTTTGAATAATATCATTGCCACCAAAGCAGAGTAACATGAGTTTTATGGAATCATCTTTTAGTAGATTATCAAGCCTTAGAAGTCCATCTTTTGACGTGTCTCCATTAACTCCTGCGTTTATAATCTTGCGATTGGATAGTTTAGAGAGAATAAAAGGGTAGCTTTGCTCATGTCGTACTCCATACCCATAAGTTATGCTATCTCCAAATGTAAGTATGCTATCTGTATGAGTAAGTCTTTGCATATTTTTCTCCTTAGTAAAAAAGACAATAGCTAAAAGTATGAGTAACACACTTCCCTAATTTAGCAAGTAATTAATTGTAGTATAATAAGAATCAAATAAATATAAATTAAAAAATTATAACAAAGTGAGAAAATAAGATGGAAACAACACTTCTGTATGTTATAGCTGCTTTGGGTGTCTCAATAGTAGTGAATATACTGCTAAAAAAACTGGGTGTCTCTCAGATTATTGGCTATATATTAACAGGTACTATTATCGTGTATGCATTTGATCTGAGGGATATTAGTAGCTCGCATACCCTTGAGATGGTGGGTGAATTTGGTATTGTATTTTTGATGTTTACGATTGGTCTAGAGATATCTCTTGCCAAGATGGGAACAATGAAAAAAGAGATATTTGGAAACGGACTTATGCAGGTCTCATTTACCGCGCTTCTTGTCTATTTAATAGCTTATTATGGCTTTAGCTTACCTCTACAAACGTCACTTATAATTGCATTATCTTTCTCTTTATCTTCTACTGCCGTAGTTTTAAGCTATCTCAAAAGTTCAAAAGAGATATATAGACCTTATGGACAGATATCAACGGGAATTTTAGTATTTCAAGATATCGCAGTTATCCCTATACTTATACTTATCGGATTTATGACCTCTGAGGCAAATGAGTCCCTTTATATAATAATTAGCAATACTCTCTTTAGTGTCTTACTTGTTTTAGTGTTATTGTTTATAGTTGGGAAAAAGATGATGACATGGCTACTACACTTTTCTGCCTCTTCAGAGGTGGAAGAGCTCTTTATGGGCTCTGTTCTTTTTATAGTTATCTCCGCTTCTTTGCTTGCGCACTATATGGGTTTTACCTATTCACTAGGTGCATTTATTGCAGGGATGATTATTGCAGAGACAAAGTACCATCATAAAGTAGAGTCAGACATAGCACCATTTAAAGACATACTGCTAGGTACATTTTTTGTGGTTGTTGGAATGAAGATAGACGTGATGGTTTTTATAGATAATATATTTTTTATCGTAGGAGCGTTTGTTGGGGTTGCCATACTTAAAAGTTTAACTATTTATGGACTTCTTAGAATGACGTCTTCTCATAGACGTTCTTTAAAAGCGGCACTTGCACTCTCTCAAGTTGGAGAGTTTTCATTTGTTATATTTGCATTGGCAAGTATGGGTGGACTCATAGAAGATGAATTGGCACAACTACTTGTTTTAATAGTGATATTTTCCATGATGGTAACTCCATTTTTTATATCTAAAATTGGTATATTTGTAGAATATATTAGTGGAAAGCAGGATGTTGTAGAAGATATGTCAGCTCTCTCTGCTAGAAAAAATCATGTAATAATTGCTGGATATGGCGTAGTAGGAAAGTTTGTCACCTCTTTTTTAGATGATTTGGGTGCAAGCTATGTGATAATAGATAACTCGCACAAACATGTAATGCAAGCAATAAACGATGGACATGAAGCATATCTTGGTGATGCGTCTAAAAACTCTATTTTAGATGCGATACATGTAGATACTGCCTCTTCTGTAATTGTTACGCTTGACAATCCTGAGAAGAAAAGACTTATTTGTGAAGCTATAACCAATCATACAAAAAATGTAAACCTTATAGTGAAAGTAATCTCATTAGAAGAGAAAAATAGTTTAAAAGATTTAAATATTGCAGTCATGGTTGATGGAAAGGTTGAGGTTGCTAGAGTTTTAGTAGAGCGTATGTCAAGCTGTCATTTTAAATTAAAATATTAATAAATCTCTACAAATAAAGTACGTATAATATAAACATAGGATTATTCATAAGGAGTATGTTATGGCATTTTCAATAAATAGCAATATCAGTGCAATGAGAGCAAACCTACAGTCAACATTAAGTAATCAAGGTTTAAATAGTAGTCTTAATAACCTATCTTCAGGTTCATCAGTGTCGAGTGCGGCTTATGACGCATCAGGTTTAGGCATAGCAAATCAACTCTCGGCTCAAGTCTCAGGCATGGGTCAAGCGATTCAAAACTCAAATGAGAGTATTGGAATGATTCAGATAGCAGACGGCGCGATGAGTGGCATAGAAGAGAATATGCAAAGAATCAGAACTTTAACGCTTCAGGCATCTAATGGAATTTTAAATGATGGAGATAGAGCAATCATTCAAAAAGAGATAGATACGCTTTTAAAGTCATCGGATGACATAGCTAAGCAGACAAGCTACAATGGAATTAATCTCTTAGATGGAACAGGTGGAAGTAATGGTGATGGAACCTTTGTTACACAAAGTGGTAGTGATGCACAGAGTACTCAAAATCTAAGCATTAATGATTCAAGCATTGCGTCTTTGGTTGGAACGATTGATATTACAACTGAAGCTGGACGTAGCACAGGTTTAGATTCTATAGATAGCGCGTTGGCAAGTATTAGTGATACTCGTGCAGATTTAGGCGCTTCGCAAAATTCACTCATGGCAAGTATAAGAAATACGTCTTTAACACAGATAAATATTGCAGCAGCTGAGTCAAATATTAGAGATATTGATTTTGCAGCGGAGAGTGCCAACTTTTCAAAACAGAACATTCTCTCTCAGATAGGTTCGTTTTCTCAAGCCCAAGCAAACGCTTCGGCTTCGAATGTTACAAGACTTTTTTCTTAAGAGTTTTAGTTTCCACGTGAGCCAGGCTTTATAGCCTCGCTTCCATCTTTACAGAGTGGACAAGCGTCTGGCGCATACATCTCAAATGTGAAGTCTGCAAGAGCAAAAAATGGAATATCTTGAGGTAGCTTACAGTTTGGTTTTGTAGTTATATCGCTATGTTCGCGTTTACAAAAACCACGGTTGGCAAGTGCGGCCGCTCCAACGATTTCCCCACCAAGTTCTTTTACAACGGCAGCAGCTTCCATAGCAGAACCGCCAGTTGTAATGATATCTTCACACATGAGGACTTTTTCACCCTGGCTTACTTCAAAACCACGGCGAATACTCATCTCACCATTTACTCTCTCAGCAAAGATGAAACGCACATCAAGAGCGGTAGCTAGTGCAAATCCAGCGATTAAACCACCAAGTGCAGGAGCACAAACAGTATCGATTTCTAAGCCACTCTCTTTAATTTGAGATGCTAATGCCTCAGCAAGAAGTTTTGCAGTTTTTGGATCTTCTAAAACTTTCGCAGATTGTAAATAAAACTGAGAGTGGTTTCCACTACTGAGTTTAAAGTGCCCCTCTAGAAGAGCATCTGCATCCATATATATTTTTTTAACATCCATTATTAAACCTTTAGTATCTCTACTTCTTTATCTTTGAGGATTTGTTCGATGCTAGCTGAATACTTGTCAGTTGTTTTTTGGATAACATCTTGTGCAGCTTTTGACTCATCGACAGTTATCTCTTTCTCTTTTTCAAGTTTTTTTATCTGGTCATTTGCGTGTTTTCTATCATTTCTAAGAGAAACCTTAGCATTTTCACCCATGCCTTTCATCTGTTTTACAGACTCTTTACGTTGCTCAACCGTCATAGCTGGAAAAAACAGTTTGATTTGATCGCCATCGTTATTAGGAGTTGTTCCAATGTTTGCTTTCATAATAGCCGACTCAATATCTGCGAGTAAGTTTTTTTCCCATGGATTTACAACTATTGTCGTTGCGTCCGTCGCTATTACTGAGCCTACTTGATCAAGAGGAGTAGGCGTTCCATAGTAGTCTATTTTAACATTATCTAAAACAGAAGTCGTAACCTTACCTGTTCTTAATGTTTTAAAGTCTCTTTGCATATGCGCTATGCTTTTTTGCATTTTGTCTTCACATTCACTGTAAATTTCATTTAGCATTGTCTTATCCTTAATGGTTTAGTAAAAATTATTATAGCATTGTAGCAAGATAAATTTAAGAGGGGTTAAAAGCCTGTTTTAAGGGCTAAAGTAGTTGCAATAAAATGCAACTATTTTGTAGCGTTTGTTTCTTTTGTAGGTATTGTAGGAAGAGTTGTTGGCGCTGGCGCAACGATGTTATTGTCTTCAACCATCTCATCAACAACAGACGCTTGAGAAGCTTGTGAATACATGTAGCCTAAAGTGATTGTATTTACAACAAATAAGAAACCAATACTAAAAGTAGCCTTTGCTAAAAAGCTAGCTGGACCCTTCGCTCCAAATACTGATTCATTTGAGCCACTATAAGCACCAAGACCGATGCTTGAGCTCTTTTGAAGTAATACAAGTATAACCAAAATGATGACTAAAACAATTTGCACTATAAGTAATAAACTAGTTGTCATATATAATTTCCTAAGTTAAAAGTGGCGAATTATATCTGAAAAAACTTATATTATCAAACTTTACTACTCTTGAGTCGAATGTTTTTTACTCTCTCAAATGATTGCTTAATTATAAAGGAGGAGAAAAAAAGGTATAATTTCATAATTAAAACTATTTAAAGAAATCTAAAAACTTATAATATATGGATATGCACATGAAAAATTTGAAGATAGTAGCACTAATATTAATAGCTCTTTTGGCTATTTTACAATTTTTTATTTTTAACTCCCAAAAAGAGACTAAGCCATCGCAAAAAAGTATAGCAGTAAGTACTTTTGCACTTTACGATATAGCAAAACACATTGCTGGAGAAAGTATTAAGATTGTGAATATCATTCCTTTTGGTTCTAACCCTCACAGTTTTGAGCCAAGTCCCAAACTGATGGGAGAGATAGAAGATAGTTCTTTGCTCTTTTATAGTGGCGTTGGACTTGAGCACTGGATAGAGAATATGGAGTTTAAAAACAGAGCGCTTGACGTAAGCAAACACGTTAAATTAAGAGAACTTGAATCAGACGAGTTTGAATTTCATGAGCATCATGATGAGCAGTGCGCGCACGGAACGCTTGATCCACACTACTGGCTTGATTTTGAAAATATGCAAAAAGCAACAAAGTTGATAACTGATGAACTTATTAATCTTCAGCCAGAGCACAAAGAAAAATATGAAAAAAATCGAGACAAATACCTCAATGGACTTAAAAAACTTGACAATGCGTTTAAAAAGGATCTTTCTCTTTGTAGACTAAATACTATTATTATTAACCATAACTCAATAAGTTATTTAGCGCATAAATATAACTTTGAGACAAAATCTTTAAGTGGCTTAACTCCCGAAGCAGAGCCTACAGCAAGTGATATTAAAAGAATTATAAAAGAGATAGATAAAGATGGCGTAAAAACAATATTTTTTGAAAACTTTGTAAATAATAGTGTCATAAAAAGTATAGCGAAAGATGAAAATATAAAAATTGACTCACTGCACTCTTTAGGAAATATCACACCGGATGAAGCGGACCAAAATCTAAGCTATGAAGATATCATGTACACAAACTTAGAAAAATTGTCTAAGGTTCTTGAGTGCAACTAAAGTTTAAAGTTCCTATCTTTGATGTAAAAAATCTTAACTTTAGCGTTAGAGGGGTTGATATACTTTCAAACATCTCTTTAGAGATTTTTAATGGTGAGTATATAGCTATAATAGGTCCTAATGGTGGAGGAAAAACGACACTAATTAGAATTTTATTAGGATTAGAAAAAGCTACAAGCGGTAGCGTGAAAATATTTGGTAAAAAGATAAAAAACTTTAAAGAGTGGTATAAAATAGGTTATGTTCCCCAGCGTGCCTCTTTAGTAGACGCAAATTTTCCTGCTACGGTAGAAGACATAGTAAAGATGGGTAGGGTGGCTAAACGCGGGATGTTTTCTACATTTAGCCTTGAAGATGCAAAAATGGTAGAAGACGCAATGCTTAAAATGGATATAGTACATCTTAAAAATAAGATGGTCGGCACACTCTCAGGAGGCCAACGCCAACGCGCCATGATTGCTCGAGCATTAGCTTCATCACCTGAAATACTAATCCTTGATGAGCCAAATACCGGAGTAGACATCGTCTCACAACAGCGTTTTTATAAACTGCTCTCAAAACTCAATAAAGAAGACAATATTACTATAGTTTTTATCACTCATGACATTGGCGTTATCGCAGATGACATAGGTAGACTTTTTACTATAAATGAAAACGCAACGATATGCAATAATCCAAAAGAGGCTATGAGTTGTGAGGATATGACACAACTTTATGGAATTGACGCACATCTTATTCATAACCATAAACATGAGCATTAGGAATATATGATGTTTGAAATGTTTGAATATGATTTTATGCAAAGAGCATTTATAGCCGGTCTTTTCATTGCAACTCTCGCTTCTATTAGTGGAACGTTTATAGTGCTTAAACGCTACTCTTTAATGAGTGAAACATTGGCTCATTCTGCGCTTGTGGGAGTTGCCGTTGGACTTGTCGCAGGATATAACCCTCTGTGGATGGCAGTTGTCGTTGCCATACTTTCAGCTTGGCTTATTGAGTATTTAAGAAGTGCCTTCTCTCTTTATTCGGATGCGATACTCTCTATTATTCTCTCAGGCTCTCTTGCCATTGCAGTTATTATAGTATCTTTAGGTGGTGCGTTTAATAACTCCTTATTCTCTTATCTCTTCGGCTCCATTCTTTCTGTAAGTAGCGAAGACGTTATGACTATTCTCTTTTTTGGAAGTCTCTCTTTAGCATTTTTACTTCTATTTTCAAAAGAGTTGTATTTTATAGCTTATGATGAGGAGGTTGCAAAAACTAGTGGTCTCAAAGTAAAATTTTTAAACTTCCTTCTTGTAACCGTTGTAGCCATAATCATTGCGCTTTCTATTCGTGTTGTCGGAAGCCTTTTAGTCGGAGCGCTTATGGTCATACCTACCGTTGCTGCTCTTCAGTATAGAGTGGGATTTAGAAATACTATGCTTATATCGCTCTTTTTTGCGCTTTTTAGCGTTATAGCGGGAATGAGCATATCTTTTTACTTTTCACTTCCTTCTGGCGCAACGATAGTCTTGAGTATTATCTTTATCTTTATACTCTCGCTTATTATCAACAAAAAATGAAAATTAGCAAAGAGTTCTCAAAACACGCTACTCATTATGAGGAGCATAATACAGTTCAAAAGCTTGTTGCAGAGAAATTACTTTCGCTTGTTAAGTCTCATCCTAAACATATTTTAGATTTAGGGTGTGGCAGTGGAGTGCTCTGTAAGAGTATAAATTGGAATTATGAGAATTTTACTGGTGTGGATTTTGCGCCAGGAATGCTTGAGCTGCATCCTAAATCAGAAAAAATAGAGTGCATTAATGGAAATTTTAACGATTCTTTACTGTTTGAGAACTTGCAAACACGTGAATATGATTATATCCTCTCAGCATCTTCATTACAGTGGGCAGTAAACCTAGAAAGCGTATTTGAGTCTATCTCAAAGTTAAAGGCCCCTATGTCTTTAGCTCTTTTTACCTCGGGAACTTTTAAGACGCTTAATGAAACAGCGTCTATCAAGCCTCTTCTTCGTTCCGCTCAAGAGATAGAAAAGCTTCAGAAAAAGTACTTTAACGCTCAGTTTGAAGTTTTAAAGTATAGACTAGATTTTGAGAGCGTGAGAGATATGTTTGTATATATTAAACGCAGTGGGGTAAGTGGCTCTAGAAATCTACTCAGCTACAAAGAGATGAAAAAACTTATGAGCGAATACCCCTTGGGTTATTTAGAGTTTGAAGTAGCTTTTATTTATTCATAAAAGCTACCTTTGAGTTTAACGTCTTCCTCTTCTAAACTCAGTGTTATCTTCGGGACTGCTACATCCACTATCCGCCATATCGATTCTACCATCACCATCGTTATCGATTCCATCGTTACACTCAAATGTAGGCGTTGGTGGTATGATTTCATTAAACTCGTCATTATCGTTGATATCAGTACATCCTGGATCATTTAAATCAACAAGTCCGTCACCATCATTGTCTAGCCCATCGTTACATGCCATTGGTGCTGGTGGAGGTGGTGTAACTCCGCCATTTTGCGTTAAAGTTGTTGACACAGCCCCAATCTGAGATGTTTTCATATTGGATGCATTGTACATACTTTCAAATTCCGCTACTTCGCTAGAATTATCAGAAAACAGATCTGTCGCAAAGTTAAACCCTACAGTTTGGTAGAGTAGCTCAGTTTCAACACTGTATGCAGTGTCACCTAAATTAGCCACTCTATAAGTAATTGTATCACTTCCCCCAACGAAGTTTGCATCATTGTAAGCGCCACCAGCAACTTTTACATCGTTAATAGCAGTCGTTTTATCAAAACCAGTTGGTAAAAGTCTGTTGTCTTTTTTATAATCTAATGCACGAAGAAGCGTATATGTAACATTGTTTAAGTTATCTGCCATTATAGTCTCATAGATTTGTACTTGATCCTCTGATGTAATCAGGTCATAGTGAGGCTCAAACGTAGTATTGTCTATGTCTGAATCAGCTCCTACAATACTTCCATTGGCATTTACTTTACCAGATTCAAAAACTATATTGCCTTGGCTGTCTTTTACAGTTGTATGCAAGAAAACGCGACGAGATGGAAAACTTGTAGGTAATTTATGCCCAGTTGCACTATTTACTTTGTATGTAACTTCAAGTTCTCCATTGGCTAAGGACTCATTTACAATTTCAAGAGAAGCAGATCCTCTTAGCATAGTCTCTGTTTTTGCTAACGTAGCTTCAAAGTTATTAGAGTTAACGCCAAGTGCCGTTTTGTTATCATTAAGGATGCTTAACATTGTTTTATTTGCACCAATAAATACATGTCGCGCAAAACCATCTCTTCTTGGAAGATTACGAGGTCTAGTAGATATTTTAACGCCATCGGTTCTTTGCATGTGACAATCTTGACAGCTTTTCGTATCTTTATAATCACTATGTTCCCACTCACTATACGGCATCTGCTCAGCAAATTCGCTCTCAGGAGTAGTACTTAAAATATTCCCATTTTCATCTACGTATGGAGTTTTTAGATTATGACATGTTGCACACATTTTCGAATCTTTTATATGTGAGCTAAATTGAATATTGTAGTTTACATTATTTCTCATTGGTCCTGCGTTGACATTGTCATATGGGCCATAAATGATTCTATTTTCATTTACTTCATATTTTCCAGACGTGCCGGCAAGCGTTCCTAATTTTCCATTGTCACTGACTTGGTGGCATAACGTACAGCTAACGCCATTCATGGCCGCATCATGATACTGATTATTTGGATTTAAAAAACCGTCATCAAAGAGTTTTACAGTGTTACCATCAGCGTGTGCTTCTGTATTTGCCATTGGCGCATGACATTTTGTACACTTATCATTGATTATGCTCTCAAGCTGAGGGTTTCTGTTTATCTCAGTTCTTACTTTTGCTTTCCATAGTGGATCTTTAGTGGCGTTTGCCATCATTGAAGAGCTCCACTCTTTTACAATTGAAACATCTTCTCCTATGCTGTCACTTAAACCATCATGACATTGCACACAAGTTCCAGACCCGTTAAAGTGAGCAGTTGTAAAACTTGTGTTTTCAGCGGATAATGTTAACCCAAATAGGGCAATGAGAGATGTTAAAACCTTAATAAACTTTTGCATACAATTTCCTTTAGTAAAAATTCAGTTTTAATTGTATCAACTTAAGATGAAGAAATTGTGAAATATATATAAGAAATACTTATTAATGTAATCTTATAATATATTTAGAGTTTATTATTTTTCTTGGAGAAGTATCTCTTTTTCTAGATTGTAAAGTTCGTAGCGTATATATTTGAAGTTTTCACTATATTCTATGTTTTCAAGTTTATAAAGCTCTTCTAATACTCTTGCAGACTCTTGTCCGCGTTTAAAGTTAGCTGTTAGTATACTTGACACATCGCTACGGTTAAGTTCACTTTGCATAGAAGCACGAAGTACGTCATTAATGCTATCTCTATGCATAAGAAGCTCTTTTGTCTCTTTTACTCTTGCTTTGTGTCTGAGTGATTTGAGTTTTGATGAGAGCTCTTTGTTGTTGTCTCGGTAACGCATGATGTCTTCGACGACACGTATGCCTTCTTTTAAGCGGTTAAGGTTTGCATCTACCACCCGAAAGAGTTCGGGTGAGAGCGAATTAGTCGTCACTACCAAAGATACCAAATAGTTGTAATAACGCAGTAAAGATATTTAAAAAATCTAAATAAAGAGCAATAGCTCCATCAATAGGTGTTTCATAAGCACCTCTCATAATATTTTGTGTATCATAGATAACTAAGATACTAAAAAGTACAACAACAGCTCCAGAGATAATAACATGAAGCATTGGGTTACCAATAAAGATATTAAGAATAGAAAAACCGATGATTACAAAAAGAGCAATCATTAATGGTTTTCCATAGCTTGTAAAATCTTTAGTAGTTTTTATAGCATAAAAGCTCATAGCACCAAAAACGACAGAAGTCATAGCAAACGCATTACCAATAATACTAGCACCTCCACTCATTCCAAGTGTACGAGCAAGCAAAGGAGCAAGCATTAGTCCTGTCATAAAAACAAAACCAAACATAACCATAAGGTTTATCCCTTGTTTATGTTTAACAAACTGTAAGCCTATTAATAGTCCAATTTCTAAAGCAAATAGCGGCCAAAAATAAGCTGCTATGGTTCCAGCTAAAGGAACACCAACATAAGCACCAACGGCACCAGCCATCATAGAAGCAGCAAATAGTTTGTATGTTTCTTTAACAAACGATACTATTTGTGAATCATCACGACTTTGTACACCAGAAGTAAACGAGTTGCCTCTTGCATAATCACGATCATATAATCCCATAATTAATTCCTTTATAAGTGTCTATAGAAGACACCATTAATTTATAGAATAATATATGTAAAGAGTAAATCAATAGCAACACATAATGACTTACATATAATAGAGTTTCTATATTCATAAATGATTAATAACATTATTACCCCTAAATGAAACATCCAAAAAAGAATATATAAATTCTTTTAGATTACTATTGACATTAAAGGTTTAATCTCCTATAATTCCCATCCACAAACAGAGACACCTTGTTTAAAACGAGGATACGAACACTTCATGTTGAAGAGTTAAGAGATTGTTTGAAGATCATTGAAAACTAAGCAAGTAAGAAGACTAGATTTTAACGAATCAGTTGGTATTACTTAGAAATAACTAATATAACAACAACCGTCTATTCTATTTTGAAATCCACATTAGTTTTATAGCTTTTATGGTTTCCCAATAGTGTAGATAACTATACTTTAATACTTTAACTAGTATTAGAAGCTCTGACTAATTCTTTAAGCAGATTAGTACGAGTAAAAACAAAGCCAATGAATTTAATTCTTGGGCAAAAGATCAGTAAATAATCACAGCAATGTGATCTTTACATAATCAAGTCTTCGGACAACAATTATGGAGAGTTTGATCCTGGCTCAGAGTGAACGCTGGCGGCGTGCTTAACACATGCAAGTCGAACGATGAAGCCTAGCTTGCTAGGTGGATTAGTGGCGCACGGGTGAGTAATATATAGATAATGTACCTCTTAGTCTGGGATAGCCATTGGAAACGATGATTAATACTAGATACTCCTTCTTCTTCTAATTGAAGTCGGGAAAGTTTTTCGCTAAGAGATCAGTCTATATCCCATCAGTTAGTTGGTAGGGTAATGGCCTACCAAGGCAATGACGGGTAGCGGGTTTGAGAGGATGATCCGCCACACTGGTACTGAGACACGGACCAGACTCCTACGGGAGGCAGCAGTGAGGAATATTGCACAATGGAGGAAACTCTGATGCAGCAACGCCGCGTGGAGGATGACGCATTTCGGTGTGTAAACTCCTTTTATAAGGGAAGAAAATGACGGTACCTTATGAATAAGCACCGGCTAACTCCGTGCCAGCAGCCGCGGTAATACGGAGGGTGCAAGCGTTACTCGGAATCACTGGGCGTAAAGGACACGTAGGCGGGTAGCCAAGTCTGATGTGAAATCCTACAGCTTAACTGTAGAACTGCATTGGAAACTGGTTACCTAGAGTATGGGAGGGGGAGATGGAATTAGTGGTGTAGGGGTAAAATCCGTAGATATCACTAGGAATACCGAAAGCGAAGGCGATCTCCTGGAACATTACTGACGCTAAGGTGTGAAAGCGTGGGGAGCAAACGGGATTAGATACCCCGGTAGTCCACGCCCTAAACGATGAACACTAGTCGTCGGGATGCTAGTCATCTCGGTGATGCACTTAACAGATTAAGTGTTCCGCCTGGGGAGTACGGTCGCAAGATTAAAACTCAAAGGAATAGACGGGGACCCGCACAAGTGGTGGAGCATGTGGTTTAATTCGAAGATACGCGAAGAACCTTACCTAGCCTTGACATTGATAGAACACACTAGAGATAGAGTGGTGCCCTTCGGGGAACTTGAAAACAGGTGCTGCACGGCTGTCGTCAGCTCGTGTCGTGAGATGTTGGGTTAAGTCCCGCAACGAGCGCAACCCTCGTCCTTAGTTGCCAGCAGGTTAAGCTGGGCACTCTAAGGAGACTGCCTTCGCAAGGAGGAGGAAGGTGAGGACGACGTCAAGTCATCATGGCCCTTATGGCTAGGGCTACACACGTGCTACAATGGGGCGTACAGAGAGTTGCGATACCGCGAGGTGGAGCCAATCTCATAAAGCGTCTCTCAGTTCGGATTGAAGTCTGCAACTCGACTTCATGAAGCTGGAATCACTAGTAATCGTAGATCAGCAATGCTACGGTGAATACGTTCCCGGGTCTTGTACTCACCGCCCGTCACACCATGGGAGTTGATTTCACCCGAAATTGGGAAGCTAACCTTCGGGAGGCTACCACTTACGGTGGAATTAGCGACTGGGGTGAAGTCGTAACAAGGTAACCGTAGGAGAACCTGCGGTTGGATCACCTCCTTTCTAGAGTAAAGAGTAAACATTCGATTGTTTATCTTACAAAGAAAATCTCACGAGAGATGTTATTATTTAGTTCTTCTACTTGCTTAGTCTTCAGTGATCTATGTTCATTTGAAATAGAAATTAGTATTCTAACTCTTTAGAGTTAAGCTTTAGTGACCACAGCGGTCCAAGCGAGATAAAGGGATTTCATTCCTTAATCGGACTATTAATAGACACTTTAGGGCCTATAGCTCAGCTGGTTAGAGTGCACCCCTGATAAGGGTGAGGTCCCAGGTTCAAGTCCTGGTAGGCCCACCATTTTTTGCACTATTTGCACTTTAAAAGTTAACTCACATCCTCAAGGATGCTTCGTCACCTTTTAAAGCACAACTAGCACAAAAACAAGTTTTAAAATTAAATATAAGCTTTTAAATAGAAAGTTTATATTTGGTTTTTAAACCAAAAAGTTCATTAAATTACAATTGTTAAAGTCAACAACTTAATTATAGAAATATAATTAAACTAAATAACTACAATAAACAGATCATTCATCTTATTGAAGTGTAGAGATACATTAAATAAGGTAGTGAACGCAAATTAGAAAAAAAAGATATTAAGGGCCATAGGTGGATGCCTTGGCTGGTAGAGGCGATGAAAGACGTAATAGGCTGCGATAAGCCTCGGGGAGCTGCCAATGAGCTTTGATCCGGGGATTTCTGAATGGGGCAACCCAGCATGGTGCGAATCATGTTACCCTTCGGGGGGCGAACCTAGGGAAGTGAAACATCTCAGTACCTAGAGGAAGAGAAATCAAACGAGATTCCCAGAGTAGCGGCGAGCGAAATGGGATTAGGGCGGTTAGCGATAGCATATTTATTAGCAGAAGAGTTTGGAAAGACTCGGCATAGAGGGTGATACTCCCGTAAGCGAAAATATTTATGTGGTACTAGGTTAACGAACGAGTAGGTCGGGACACGTGTTATCTTGACTGAATATGGGGGGACCACCCTCCAACCCTAAATACTACTACCAGACCGATAGCGAACTAGTACCGTGAGGGAAAGGTGAAAAGGACCGCGGTGAGCGGAGTGAAATAGAACCTGAAACCTATGGCTTACAATCATTCGGAGCACTATTTTAATGTGTGACGGACTGCCTTTTGCATAATGAGCCTGCGAGTTGTGGTATCTGGCAAGGTTAATCGAACGAGAAGCCGTAGCGAAAGCGAGTCTTAATAGGGCGAATTAGTCAGATGCTGCAGACCCGAAACTAAGTGATCTATCCATGTGCAGGTTGAAGCTGGTGTAAGAGCCAGTGGAGGACCGAACCCGTATAGGTTGAAAACTGTTGGGATGACATGTGGATAGGGGTGAAAGGCCAATCAAACTTAGTGATAGCTGGTTCTCTCCGAAATATATTTAGGTATAGCCTCGAGCATTAGCATGAAGGGGTAGAGCACTGACAGGGCTAGGGCTGCTTACCGCGGTACCAAACCCTATCAAACTCCGAATACTTCATGTGTAACCTCGGGAGTCAGGCGTAGGGTGATAAAATCCTATGTCGAGAGGGGAACAACCCAGACTAACAGCTAAGGTCCCAAAGTCTTGTCTAAGTGGAAAAGGATGTGGAGTTGCTGTGACAACCAGGAGGTTGGCTTAGAAGCAGCCATCCTTTAAAGAAAGCGTAACAGCTCACTGGTCTAGCGATTCTGCGCCGAAAATATAACGGGGCTAAGACAAGCACCGAAGCTTTAGATTTGGTATTTATACCAAGTGGTAGGAGAGCGTTCCATTCAGCGCTGAAGGTATACCGGCAAGGAGTACTGGAGCGGATGGAAGTGAGCATGCAGGCATGAGTAGCGAGAAAAGAAGTGAGAATCTTCTTCGCCGTAAACCCAAGGTTTCCTACGCGATGCTCGTCATCGTAGGGTTAGTCGGGACCTAAGTCGAGTCCGAAAGGGGTAGACGATGGCAAATCGGTTAATATTCCGATACCGACATTATATCGTTTGAGTGATGGGGGGACGCATAGAGTTAGACGAGGTCACTGATGGAATAGTGGCTCGAAGGACGTAGGTCGTGAAGTAGGCAAATCCGCTTCACATGAGACCGAGATCTTACAGGCAGACCAATCTCTTCGGAGAGCGGTTTGAATCGTCGATACTGTCGTGCCGAGAAAAGCCTCTAAACGAGATATAATGTTGCCCGTACCGTAAACCAACACAGGTGGGTGAGATGAGTATTCTAAGGCGCGTGGATGAACCATTGTTAAGGAACTCTGCAAACTAGCACCGTATCTTCGGTATAAGGTGTGCCCTATTTGTTATGAGATTTACTCTCAAAAGCATTGATGGGTGGCAGCAAAGTGTCCCTCCCGACTGTTTACCAAAAACACAGCACTCTGCTAACTCGTAAGAGGATGTATAGGGTGTGACGCCTGCCCGGTGCTCGAAGGTTAAAAGGATCCGTTAGCTTTGCGAAGCGGTGAATTGAAGCCCGAGTAAACGGCGGCCGTAACTATAACGGTCCTAAGGTAGCGAAATTCCTTGTCGGTTAAATACCGACCTGCATGAATGGCGTAACGAGATGGGAGCTGTCTCAACAATGGATCCAGTGAAATTGTAGTGGAGGTGAAAATTCCTCCTACCCGCGGAAAGACGGAAAGACCCCGTGCACCTTTACTATAGCTTGACACTGCTATTGGGATATTCATGTGCAGGATAGGTGGGAGCCTTTGATTCATAGACGCCAGTTTATGATGAGGCATCCTTGAGATACCACCCTTGAATATTCTGATAGCTAACTCCGTACAATTATCTTGTGCGAGGACAATGTCTGGTGGGTAGTTTGACTGGGGCGGTCGCCTCCTAAAAAGTAACGGAGGCTTACAAAGTTCGGCTCAGGTGGGTTGGAAATCCACCGTAGAGTATAATGGCATAAGCCGGACTGACTGTGAGACATACAAGTCGAGCAGAGTCGAAAGACGGTCATAGTGATCCGGTGGTTCTGTGTGGAAGGGCCATCGCTCAAAGGATAAAAGGTACGCCGGGGATAACAGGCTGATCTCCCCCAAGAGCTCACATCGACGGGGAGGTTTGGCACCTCGATGTCGGCTCATCGCATCCTGGGGCTGGAGCAGGTCCCAAGGGTATGGCTGTTCGCCATTTAAAGCGGTACGCGAGCTGGGTTCAGAACGTCGTGAGACAGTTCGGTCCCTATCTTCCGTGGGCGTAGGATTGTTGAGGAGAGTTGACCCTAGTACGAGAGGACCGGGTTGAACGTGCCACTGGTGCACCAGTTGTTCTGCCAAGAGCATCGCTGGGTAGCTACGCACGGATGAGATAACCGCTGAAAGCATCTAAGCGGGAAGCCAACTCCAAGATGAACAATCCCTGAAGTACGCTTGAAGACTACAAGCTTGATAGGCTGGGTGTGTACGCATCGCAAGATGTTTAGCTGACCAGTACTAATAGTACGTTCGTCTTTTTTATTAAGTTCTTAAATGAACACAATTCGTTCACTACCTTATTTAGTGTAAACAATTACATTAATATAGAATATCTGAATTAGTTATTTAGTTAGAGCATTTAGCTCTGTTGACTTTAACAATTACAATTTACCCTTTTAACTGACTTTTACAGTCAAAGTTAAGAACATCTGGCACTAAATGCCGATACTCCCGTCGCTAAAGCGTAAGTGGAGTACAGATGATGTCTTTAGCTTTGATTGTCTAGGTGGCTATAGAGAGGGGGAAACGCCTGGCTCCATTCCGAACCCAGAAGCTAAGCCCCTCATCGCTGATAATACTTATCCTTTCAGGATTGGAAACGTAGGTCGCTGCCTAGTTAATCGTTATTTCTTCTTTTTTACTTCTAATCATTACTTTATTTATTGGCTTTAACCTTTTTTGCTTATATTATTCTTATCAATATTCCATTTTACATTTACTTTACACTCTTTATATACAATACAATTATTAACATCACCTATACTTTTTATATTTTTGTTTCCTATAAGCTAATGATATAGATGATATTGCCCTGTACAAAAGTAATTAATAGAATGTTTTAGGAGCTTATGAATTAAGAATGTTACTTATATTCACATATAAGATATTTTATAATAAAGCATAATTTTAATTATATAAATTATTATATATTTATTTTTATTTATTTATACCCTTTTAAAGCCCTTTTTTACTACTATCAAGAGTTATATTTATAATATTTATATTATTTTATAATAGATAAATCTATAAAAATAAACTATATAAGTAAAAGTTATCATTAATGAAATTATTTTAAGTTTCGTTTAAAAATAACTCACATATAATACCTGCAGTAGAAATAGCAAAGTCTATTTCGATAAACAATTACTCTGAGGAGAGAAAATGAAAAAAACGATTAAATTAGCAGTAGTAGCTGCATTAGCTTTAGGCTCAACATCTGCATTCGCAACTAATGGTGATGTTATGATTGGTCAAGGTGCTAAATCACGTTCGATGGGTGGAGTTGGTATTGCTAAATCTTTCGGTGCTGAATCAGGCCTTGCAAATCCTGCTTTAATCTCTACTGTTAAAGATATGGAAGTTACTGGTGCTGTTACTTTTTTTATGCCAAATGTAGCTTTTGGTTCTAATGCTGGTGATAATATTAATCAAGCTTTTGGAGCAAATGGCTACCAAGGTACTTCAACTCCTCCAGTTGCAGGTAGTGCATTTGCAACTGGAAACCCAGCCGATGTAGTTGCTGGTCCTAGTGCAGCAATTACATCTTCTGACTCTTTAGCAAATTTCAGCATTATTCCTGAAATTGCATTTGCTAGCAGAATAAGCGATAGTGTTGTATGGGGTGTATCAATGACTGGTACTGCTGGAATGGGAACTGATTATACAGGTAAAACAAATGGATCATTTTCTATGTACACTAGCTTGGCACTTTTAAAAGTAGCTACACCTTTAGCTATTGATATAACATCTGGATTGACATTAGGTGTAACACCAATTCTTCAGTATGGTTCTCTTCAAATGGCTCATGATACATTTAATCCTGCAGCACCACAAAAAAGTCCTTTAGCTGATGATACAAGCTTCGGTTATGAAGTTGGTTTAGCATATGATGTAGACGGTGTTGATGGTTTAACACTTGGTGCTGTATATAAGTCTAAGATTGATATGGAATATGAAAATGTAATTTCAGCTTCTACTACTATATTTGGTGTAAATGATGCAATTACATCTGGGGATCACCTTGCTCAACCAGCTGAAATTGGTTTAGGTATTTCTTACACTACTGATGGAAACACAATCGCATTAGATTATAAGCAAATAGCTTGGGGTGATGCAGCTGGATACAGCGACTTTGGTTGGGAAGATCAAACTGTAATTGCAGTTGGTTACGAATATGCAGAAAATAACTGGGCATTTCGTATTGGTTATAACCATGGAACTAATCCTATAACAGAACAAAATGGAGCAAAAGGTACTACTCAACCTGGTGAAAACTATGTTGGTGCTGTTAAAAACTTTTTTAATCTTTCAGGCTTCCCAGGTGTAGTTGAAAGCCATATGACAGTTGGTGGTGGTATAAATCTTTCAGATTCATTATCTCTAGATGCAGCATTCATATATGCACCAGAAGTTACTCTTTCTTATGATACATCTGGTCTTACTGAAGGAGCAGCATATCAATTAGCTGGTGGTGCAACACCATATACTGGAACTCCTACAGATATGTTAGCGGGAGCAATAGCTGGGCAAACTGCAGCTTCATCAGCAGATGTTACTCACTCACAAATGGGTGTTAACATTGCAATGACATACAAATTCTAGTCTAAGAGTTAAATAGACCTTCTTACACTTTGATGTCGCCTCTCTTGGCGACATCCTATTATTCACACAAATTAAAAAAAAACCTACTTGATGAATAATAAAATATAAAACTCATAATAGTTATGATAAAATAATTCCATCTGTCTTTAATAAGGAAATAAAAATGATAAATAAACTGATAAAATCAACAGTTGCGTTATCTCTAGTGGCTTCAGTTGCATTTGCAGCGCCAGCAGTACGTTTTAATGTAGTACCTGGAGATATAGAAGATAAGTTCGAAGAGTTAGTTCTTGGCGGAACTTTAAATGAAGATACTGGATTTGGTGTTTCTGATCCACATGAAAAAATCAATGATGCTTATTCAAAGCGTTATGGTAACCCTGAAGACCCTGATTATGATAAGGCTTGGACAACAAACTTAGATAACCTTGGCTTCTTTTCAATTGCAAATGATAAAGCACTTTATGACATCTTGAAAAAAGCACCACAAGCAGCAGGTTTTCAACCTTTTAACTACCATATTTATAAATATGTAGCTGAAGATAAAACTTATGTTGGACACCTTGACCCAGCTTTAATGCTAGATGTTACAGGCGTAAAAGATAAAGCAGTTAGAGAAGCATATATTAAAATGTATGAGCCATTAGATAAATGGACTACTGATACTTTTGGGGGTAAAGTTGTAATTAGTGAGTATGATACACTTCCTGCAAAACCTATGATGACTTTTGAGTTTGAAGTAGATAGAGAAGGTGATATCGTAGAGTGGGCTGAAGGATTTCAAGAGGAATTTGAAGCTGCATTTGAAGAAAAAAAATATATTATCGCTGGATTCAAAAACTTTAAATCTACATATGAAGAAGATTTAGAAATGGATTTTGAAGAGTATGACCAGTTTTTTGTATATGGTCTTTGTCACTTTACATACTCGTATGGTATTTTCAATAAGGGTCGTCCAGATGCTGGCGCTTTAGCTCCATGTGCTATGTACTTTTACATCAAGCCCGGCTCAAATAAGATGGTAGTTGGTATGCCACGTTTAGAGACTTGGTTACATGTTATGAAGATAACGGACAAAGATAAAATAAAATCCGCAATGGACTTAGATGTTGAGATTATTGGAATTATGAAAGATTTAGGAGGAGTTGAAAAATGAGAAAATTAATACTCAGTATTCTATCGTTATCGATAGTTATGTTTTCAAATAGTTTTGCAGAAACTAATTTTTTACCATATAATCCGAAAGATTCAGTTGGAGCAAAAGCTTTTACAAAAATAGATCCAGCTACAGTTAAAGTTGAAATGAAAACCGGATTAGAAGGTATTAAGGTTAATACTTACCTTACTGGTGCACATGTATCAGTTAAGGCTGCAGAAGAGAAACTTAAAGCTGCTGGATTTGAAATAGTTGCAAACTATAAGTCTGTAAAAAAAGGTACAACTATTGTATTTACAAATGATGCACTTAAAGCTGAAGCTGCTAAACCTATGCGTGCGAATGCTGCTGTTTTACGTCTATTTGTTGATGACAAAGATAAAATGATTAGTTTCACTAATCCAGTTTATTTTGGAAAAGCATTTATGCAAGAGGAGTATGACCACTCTGTATTTAACGGTGCTTTAGTAAGTATTAACAGTGCATTTCCAGGGCTTAAGCCTTCTAAAGATGTGTGGGATTTTGATGGTCTAGCAGATTATCATTTTATGATTAGTATGCCTTATTATAAAGATGTTGATACTTTAGATCAAGGTCCAAATGCTGAACTTTTAGAAAAAGCTAGAAAGTATAAAAAAGGTAAACAACTTGTTTTTGAACTTAAGCTTTCTGATACTAGTACTCTTTTAGGATATGCTCTTGGTAAACGTACAAGCAAGTTTGTTAAAAAAGTAGGCCGTGCAAATGCAGCAATCCTTCCTTGGTGTGTAACTATTGAAGATAACAAGGCTACAGCATTAAGTGCAAAGTATTACATCGCTATTTCTTACCCACTTCTTGATATGAATGGTTTTATGGGAATTATGACAGTACCAGGTGCAGTTGTTAAAGATTTAGAGAAAATATTCAAATAATCCTTTAGGAAATTAAGATGAAAAAATTATTTTTAGTATCGTTTATAACTCTTTTGGCTTTTGCAACAAGTTCATTCGCAAAAGATATTAGTGCTTATTTAACTGGTAAGTATATTGATGAGAAGAGTGTAAAAGAGAAGCTTGCTAATGCAGGCTTCGAGGTAGTAGCGAGTTATGAGAGTGTAAAAAAAGGTACTACTATTGTTTTTACTAACTCTGCACTGAAGAAAGAGGCTGCAAAAGAGGGTAGAGCATTTGCTGCAGTTTTACGTGTTTTTGTTGATGCTAAAGATAAGATGATTAGTTTTACTAACCCTGAGTATTTTGGTATAGCATATATGCAAGATGATTACAAAGCTTCCGTATTTGAGTCTCAACTTAAAGTTATAAATAAAGAGTTCCGAGGCTTAAAAGGTTCAAAAGATATCTTGGAAGATGATGATATCGCTGGATACCACTTTATGATGGGAATGCCTTATTATGAAGATTATGATACTTTAGCAAAAGGTTCTAATGAAGAACTTCTTGCAAAAGCTAAATCGTATAAAAAAGGTAAACTTCTTCTTTTTGAAATCAAGCTATCAGATAATAGTACACTTTTAGGCTATGATTTGGGAAGAAGAACAAAGAAGTTTGTTAAAAAGATTGGACGTGCCAATGGTGCTGTGTTACCATACTGTATTAGTATTGAAAATGGTGAGGCTAAGTCACTTGAAGCAAAGTACTATCTAGCACTTTCATATCCACTTTTAAGTATGGGTGAATTTACTACGATTGCATCTGTTCCAGGTGCAATTAAAAAAGATTTATCTAAACCATTTAAATAGTTTAGTAATCAATCAAGTATTTCTTTGAAATACTTGATGATATAAACTCTGAAACTTATATCATTTTAGCTTCGCGTTTACCCTTTTTTATCTCACCTATTAAATAACCATCAGTCTTAGAGAGTACAGATTCGACATTAGACTCTTCAACAACTAGTATCATTCCAACACCCATATTGAATGCTCTAAACATCTCATCACGATCAACATGCTCCGCCATTAACTCAAATATTGGAAGGACCTTTATTGAATCTTTTTGAACTTCCGCCATAAGGTTTTCAGGTAGCACACGAGGTAAGTTTTCTACTATTCCACCACCTGTAATATGCGCCATCGCTACTATCTCATTTCTAAGGGCTTTAAATGTTTTAACGTAAATGGTAGTAGGCTCTAGCAGGGTCTCGATTAAAGGTTTACCATTAAAGTCATCTTCAAATTTCATATTCATTTTTTCAAAAAGAACTTTTCTTGCAAGCGAGAAGCCATTTGAGTGAAGACCAGAACTAGGTAGCGCTATAAGTTTATGACCGGCTCTAACCAGAGATACTCTATCCATTTCTGATTTTTCTGCGACACCTACAGCAAATCCAGCTAAGTCATAATCATCTTCAGAGTACATTCCTGGCATTTCAGCAGTTTCTCCACCAATAAGTGCACACTCGCTACGTTTACATCCCTCAGCTATCCCTGCCACTACATTTGTGGCATTTTTAACATCTAGTTTACCAGTAGCATAGTAATCTAGGAAAAAAGATGGAGTTCCAAAATTACAGAGTAAATCATTTACACACATAGCAACCAAATCAATTCCAACTGTATGGTGAATACCGCTATCTATAGCTAGCTTTAGCTTTGTTCCAACGCCATCAGTGGCTGCAAGCATAACAGGCTCTTTAAATCCTTTTGGCAGTTCAAATGCACCGGCAAATGAGCCAATTCCACCCATAACGCCTGGAATTTTTGTAGCTTTAACTAAAGGTTTAATATTTTCTATAAAGCTATTTCCAGCATCTATGTCTACTCCAGCATCTTTATAACTAATTTGACTCATTAGTTTTTTTCCGATGCTTCAGGTAAATCGCATTTTTTTGTTATTAAACATAATGGACAAAAGTTTACTAATCCCGCAATTAGAGGTAATACACCTAGATATAACCAATTTGACCAGCTAGCCTCAACTATAAATGCTGCAACTATTAATACAGCACCAAGTATTATACGAAATACTCTACAATTTCTTCTTATTTTGTAAAAATTAATATCCATGGAGTTACCTTTATGTTTTTATAAATATTTTGCAATTATATCTATATTAAGTAAAATTAATCCAAAACTGGATAAAATCGCACTAATAAATAAGGATAAATTAATATGAAAGATTTTATATATAACGAAATGATGGTACATGTTGCACTTTGTACAAACAAGAACCCTGAGAATATTTTAATTGTGAGTGATAATGCAGATGCATTAGTTGCTGAAGTTCAAAAGCATGATAACATCCCATTTGATGTTATCGGTGCTGACCTAAGTAAATTACGTGAGTTAACTGATGGTAGTTATGATGTTGTTATATCAGAGTTAGATTCCGATGCAGCGATACTTGCTCACCACAACCGTGTACTAAAAGAGGATGGCCTCTTAGTTACTACACATCCATCTTTAGATAATACAGATGAGAATAAGGCTATTATGGAAATACTTGGTCGTTACACTAAAGTAATCATGCCTTTTAACATTGGTAATGGCGAGACTGCTCTTTTAGCTTCTAAAGAGTATCATCCAACTGCAGATATTATACTTCATCGTGCTGATATGCTTGATAACTTAGATTACTATAACTGCGACGTTCATCCTGCAGCATTTGCGATGGGTAACAATGTGCGTAAAGAGTACTTAGGCATCATTAAAAACTAATGGCATTTCAATATGCTATAGCTTTAACTGGTAGCATAGCTACTGGAAAAAGTACTGTTGCTTCGCTTATGGCTCTTAATGGAATGCGGATTATTGACGCAGATACCATAAGTCATGAAATTCTTGATGCTTCGGTTTCTTGGGTTGAGGAGACATTTGGTTCAAAATATATAAGACTAGCAAAGGTTGATAGACCTAAACTTGGCGAATATATATTTGCAAATGAAGATGCAAAAAAGATTTTAGAAGATTATTTACACCCTAAAATTCGTGCTGAAATTCTTAAACGCAGTGAAAAACAAGATAGATTAAAATTTCCCTACCTCATAGACATACCCCTCTTTTTTGAAAATAATAACTATGATATAAAAGATAGCGTTGTCGTATACACTCCCGCAGATGTTCAACTTGAGCGTTTTATGCAACGTAATGGTTACTCAAAAGAGGAATCTTTAAAGCGAATAGCAACTCAGTTTCCCATAGATGAAAAACGCGATCGTGCAACATGGGTAATAGATAATTCAAAAGACTTAAAACATCTTCAGCAAGAGTGTGAAGATTTTGTAGAAAAAATTAAGGCTAAGTATTTATGAAAATAGCAAAATATAGTGCTAGTGGGAATGACTTTGTTATGTTTCACGCAGATATTAAAGAAGACAGAACGGAGTTAACCAAAATATTATGTCATCGCCAGCATGGAATTGGTGCAGATGGTCTTGTGGTACTTTTACCAAGTGATAAGTATGATTTTGAGTGGCAATTTTATAACTCTGATGGAAGTCATGCCGATATGTGTGGAAATGCTTCTAGAGCAGCTGCCCATTATGCGTTTATAAATAAACTGGCTCCTAAGGAAATGAGCTTTTTAACGGGAGCTGGCGTTATAAAAGCGAGAGTTGAAGAGTCAGATGAAAAGAGCGGAATTGTTCTAAGTGAATTAACGCCTCCTATTATCATAGACAAAGAGATAACTTTTAATGGAAGATCTTGGTGGCATTTAAATACAGGCGTTCCTCATCTGGTAAATTTTAGAGAGAGTGTGGAAGAGTTTGATATAGAGGAGCTCAGGGAGCTGCGTTATAAGTATGATGCAAATGTGAACATAGCTTGTGTAGATGGAGAAAATCTCAGAGTTCGCACATATGAGCGTGGCGTTGAGGATGAGACACTCGCTTGCGGCACGGGAATGGCTGCATGTTTCTATAGAGCGCTACAAGAAGGTTTAGTAGGTAATAATATAGAGGTTTATCCTACGAGTGGAGAGACTTTATACTTGGGGATGAATGATAGAACTATTACATTTAAGGGATTAGTGAAAAATACTTTTATTACTGAGTGGGAAACTACTATTTAAAACACTATATGAGCAAAAGCCCATATAGTTTCGCTAGCCGCTAAGGCACTAAAGCTAGCCTCTATCGAGGCAGAAAATCAATATTAGAGTCCAGCTGCTTCAACTATTTTTGCTTGATGGTCAGCTATAAGAGGTTCAACAACTTCATCTAGAAGCCCACTTCCCATAATCTCACCAAGTCTGTAGAGCGTTAGATTTATTCTATGATCGCTTATGCGGTTTTGTGGATAGTTATATGTACGAATACGACCACTTCTATCCCCACTTCCTACTTGTGCTGCACGCTCTGCCGCGTTTTCAGACTGTTGCTCTTGCATTTGCTGATCATAAAGTCTAGCTTTAAGAACTTTCATCGCTTTTTCACGGTTTTTATGCTGTGATTTTTGGTCCTGGTTGGTTACTACTAGACCAGATGGCAAGTGAGTAATTCTAACGGCGGAATCTGTAGTATTTACAGATTGGCCACCACAACCAGAAGAACGCATAACGTCTATCTTTAAATCTTTTTCGTCAATGTTAATTTCAACATCATCTACTTCAGGCATTACTGCTACTGTTATAGCTGACGTGTGAACGCGACCTTGAGATTCTGTTGCTGGAACACGTTGTACACGATGTGTTCCACCTTCATATTTCAACCTACTATATACCTGGTCGCCCTTTATAAGCGCAGTTACCTCTTTGTATCCACCTGCGTCAGATGGCGATGTGCTCATAATTTCAATATTCCAACCACGAAGGTCGGCATAACGAGTATATGCGTCAAACAGGTCACCTACAAATATAGCTGCTTCATCTCCACCAGCTCCAGCGCGAAGTTCCACAATGATATTTCTATCATCATTTGGATCTTTTGGAAGAAGAAGCATTTTGATATCTTCTTCTAAAAGCGCTATCTGAGGTTCAAGTTCTTTGAGCTCTTCTTTTGCCATATCACCCATCTCAGAATCACCAAGCATCTCTTTTGTATCAGTGATATCTTGAATAAGAGTTTTATACTCTTTTGCTTTTTCAACAATAGGTAAAAGATTTGATTGTTCTCTTGAGAGGTCTGTCATACGTTTGATGTCAGAAGTAATGTCAGGTGAACTTAGCAAGTCGCTAAGTTCGTTATAGCGGTTGATAAACGGAGTTAGTTTATCTGAGAGCATATTTTTATGCTCTAATTATATAGCGTTTACAGATTTGTGTAGACGACTTACTTTTCTAGCTGCAGTCTCTTTTTTAAGAATACCTTTGCTTACAAACTTGTGAATTTGTTGGTTAGCTACTTTAAATGCAGCAGTTGCTTCTTCTTTGTTACCCGCTTCAACTGCAGAGTTAACGTCTTTTACTATGTTTTTAAGACGAGTTCTGTAAAAACGGTTACGCTCTGTACGAACGATAGTTTGACGAATTCTCTTAATTGATGACTTGTGATTTGCCATTATTAGTCCTTTTTGGAATTTAAGTGCGCAATAATAGCTTAAAGATAATTAAAATTAAGTTAAAGGGTGGTAAAATGCATTAAAATCACTATATTAGATGTTACCATCTTCATAATGGCATTAAAAAAGAGAGCAAATCCTCCCTTTGGTCTGAGTCTCTTTTTTAATACCATTATAAAAACTATGCTAAAAAGAATTTTCTTTTAGTGATTTTAAAACTACTAATAGGAAGAAAGATGAAACTATTTGGAACAGATGGAGTTCGCGGAGAGGCAGGCTCATTTTTAAGCGCTGAAATGGCTATGAAAATCGCTATGGCTGCGGGCATATACCTAAAACCCACTGCGCTTACAAACAAGATTCTTGTTGGAAAAGATACGCGTAGAAGCGGTTATATGATAGAAAATGCAATAGTGAGCGGCTTGACTGCGATAGGGTATGACGTAATTGAAATTGGTCCTATGCCAACTCCTGCTATCGCATTTATTACTGAAAATATGCGTTGTGACGCTGGAATAATGATAAGCGCATCACATAACTCTTTTGAAGATAATGGAATAAAGTTTTTTAATGCTCATGGAGATAAGTTTACTACTGAAGTTGAAGCAAAAATCGAAGAGATTTATTATAATGAAGAGTTAATTCAAGATGCACAAGTTACTGCAAGATCCATTGGAAAAGCAAAACGTATAGATGATGTAATAGGTCGTTATATAGTGCAGCTTAAAAACTCATTTCCGGTTCACATGACACTTCAAGGTATAAGAATAGTGCTTGACACATCAAATGGCGCTGCATATAAGGTTGGTCCAACTGTGCTTGAAGAGTTAGGAGCTGATGTTATAGTGTTACATAATAAACCAGATGGCTTTAATATAAATGAGGGATGTGGTGCTCTTCATCCCAAAGATTTAAGTGATTGCGTTAGAAAATACAGAGCAGACTTAGGTATTGCTCTTGATGGTGATGCAGATAGACTCGTAGTTGTAGATGAAAAAGGCGAGGTAGTAGATGGTGACCAGCTTTTAGGTGCTCTGGGCGTTTATCTTCATGAGAGAAAAGCACTAAAAGGTGGAGGTATTGTTGCTACTGTTATGAGTAACCAAGGCCTTGAAGATTATATGAATGCAAATTCACTTAAGCTCTTTCGCTCAAATGTTGGCGATAAACATGTTTTAGAAATTATGAAAAAAGAGGGAATCAACTTCGGGGGTGAACAGAGTGGTCATGTAATCATTAATGATTATGCAAAAACTGGAGATGGGCTTGTAAGCGCTTTACAAGTTTTAGCACTTTTAATAGATAAGAAAAAGCCTGCATCAGAATTATTGCGTCCATTCTCTCTCTATCCTCAAAAATTGGTTAATATTCGCATAAAGAATAAGCTTCCATTAGCTGAAATAGTTGGCTTAAAAGAGAAACTTGAAGCATTGGATAAAGAAAGTATTCGCCACTTAATAAGATACTCAGGAACAGAAAACAAACTTAGAATTCTTTTAGAAGCAAAAGACAGTAAGTTGATGAATAAAAGAATGGATGAAATGGTAGATTTTTTGCAAGCGGCGCTTAATGGCTAATCATAGGTTGCGTTTAGGAGTTATACTTCTTTTTTCACTTGTAGGGATTTTTATTATTGATCAAAATATAAAAATGCTTTTTGTGGATGGATTTCGATACTACACGGAGTGTATAGACTTGATACTTGTATACAATAAGGGCGTGGCGTTTTCAATGTTTGCGTTTTTAGATGAGTACTTGAAATATTTACAATTACTAATAGTAAGTGGCGTTGTTTTTTATATCTTTTACTTAAATAAACTCTGTTACGCATTCCCCGTAGGCATACTTCTTGGCGGAGCATTTTCAAACATATATGATAGGTTTATTCATGAGGGCGTAGTAGATATGGTCTACTGGCACTGTGGATTTAATTTTGCAGTTTTTAATTTTGCAGACGTAATGATAGACGTAGCAGTATTGTGGATACTTATTTTAAATTTTAAACCGCATATTTGTAAAAGCTAGATAAAAGCAGATTTTTGGTATTATTGCTCAAAATAATAGTTCTATAACTAGATAAATGTAATATAAATAAAGGAAATTGATGGAAATCAAATCAACTAAAATCGACAGTGCTAACGCTTTAATAGAAGCAACAATCTCAATGGATGAGGTAAATAAAAATATAGAAAAAATTGCTAAGCAACTTTCTAAAACAGCTAACGTTCAAGGTTTTCGTAAAGGTAAAGTACCTGTAGCTATAGTTAAAAAACAGTATGGTCAGAAGCTTGTAGAAGACGCTGAGTCTGAGTCTTTACGTGAGGTTTTAAGTAGTGGTTTAGCAGAATTAGAAATCTCTAATGAGTCTTTAATTGGTGAGCCAAATATTTCTAAGTTTGAAAAATCTGATGATAAAATAGAAGTTGCTGTAAAAGTTGCTATGCGTCCAGCTATTGATTTAGGTGAGTATGCTTCTATGGTTCCAGATTTTGAAAAACCAGTTGTTAGCGATGCAGACGTTGACGCTAGACTTAAAGATATCGCTCAAAACCAAGCTCCACTTGAAGATATTAAACGTAATCGTAAAATGAAAGAGGGCGATGTAGCCGTTATTGACTTTGAAGGTTCTATTGATGGCGTTCTTTTTGAGGGCGGTACAGGTAAAAACTTCGCACTTACTTTAGGTTCAAATCAGTTTATTCCAGGTTTTGAAGATCAACTAATAGGCGTAAAACGTGATGAAGAAGTAGTAATCAAAGTTACTTTCCCAGAAAATTACGGTTCAGAAGCACTTTCAGGTAAAGATGCGGAGTTCAAAGTAAAAGTAAATCAGATTCAAGTAAAAGCAGAAGTTGAAATTAACGATGAATTTGCTCAAAAAATGCTTCCAGGTGAAGAAAACGCTACAGTTGAAGAGCTTAAAAAACAAGTAAAAATTCAACTTGAAAATGAAGCGCTTTCAAAAGTTTATAACGAAGATTTAAAGCCTCAACTTTTAGAGAAGTTAGTAAATACTCTATCATTTGACTTACCAGAATTTGTAGTTGAGCAAGAGATTGACATGGCGTTAAACAAAAAAGCTGGAACTATGAGTGAAGATGAGATTAAAGAACTACGTGAAAACGCAGATAAATTAACTTCACTTCGTGAAACTTTCCGTGATGACGCTTCTAGAAGCGTTAGAGCTACGTTTATCATAGACTCTTTAGCTCAAGACAAAGGCGTTAAGATAGAAGAGCAAGAAGTTATGCAAACTATATACTATGAAGCAATGCAGACAGGTCAAGATCCTCAAAAAGCATATGAACAGTATAAAGACGCTGGATACTTACCTGCAATTCAAATGTCAATGGTAGAAGATAGAGTTCTTACAACTCTTTTAAACGAAAAGTTAGAAGCATAAATCATGAGCTATATTCCTTATGTAGTTGAAAAGACGGGACGCGGTGAGCGTTCTTATGATATCTACTCTCGTCTTTTAAAAGATAGAATTGTTATGCTTAGTGGAGAAGTAAATGATCAAGTTGCTTCTACTATAGTTGCACAGTTTCTTTTTCTTGAAGCTGAAGATCCTGAAAAAGATATCTACTTCTACATTAACTCTCCAGGTGGAGTAGTAACTGCTGGAATGGCTATCTTTGACACTATGAATTATATTCGTCCACATGTTGCAACTATTTGTATAGGTCAAGCTGCTTCTATGGGTGCTTTTTTACTAACAGCAGGAGAAAAAGGTAAGCGTTACGCTCTTCCTCACGCACGTATTATGATTCACCAACCTCTAGGTGGCGCGCAAGGTCAAGCTTCTGACATTCAGATTCAAGCTGCCGAAATACAACGTATGAAAGCTGAGTTAAATGCTATTATCGCTGCAAATACGGGCAAAAGCATAAAGCAAGTTGAAAAAGACACAGATCGCGATAACTTCATGAGTGCTGAAGAGGCTAGAGTTTATGGTATGATAGATGAAGTGCTTACAAAGAAAGATAAAGAGTAAGGAGCAGTAAAATGTCAGACTCAGCTAGAAGTAGAAGAAATATTACTAAAGAGGGTGAAATAACAGAAGATCCAATGGTTAACGCCTTAAATATGGATGCTCCGTCTAGTGATATTGAACTCTACTCTAAAGAGGTTTTACACTCTCTTATAGCTGATAATCTACCTCCTACTCCAAATAACTTTTCTCTCTATTTTGATAGACTTTTAGAAGAGAAAAGTGACAACTTACGTAAACAGATTCACTCTATGCTAGAACTAGAAGAGAGTAATGACGCTGAAAATACAATACTTTTAGAGCAGAGTTTAAAACAAGGCTTTACATCGGTAAAAAGTATATTAAACGTTACGGCGACACTTTACAAAAACATGTCTTTAATGACAAAGATTTTAGATAAACGCAAGAATGAACTTAGTAATAATCCAGAACTCAAAGACGCATTGGCAATAGTGGGAACGCTTGAAGGTGATGTATCTAAGCTCAATAGCATTCTTAGAACGCAAAGCTCTAAGATGAAGAGTATCTATGACGATACCGCTAAAATTGTTAAAAACGTTGAGAATGAGACGATATTTGATAATCAATATGGCGTTTATAACAAACGCTACCTTTTAACAAAAATAGAGCAAGAGATAGGGCTTATTAGTGAGTTTAATCACCAGAGTTCTCTTATTATGATTGAACTTTCACGTGACTTAAAAGCAAGCGTAAAGAACGAAAAAGCGATAACTCTTATGACTAGAACTATTGCTAGGCTTCTGCTAAAAACTTCAAGACGAAGCGATATTGTTGCTCATTATGGCAATGGCGTCTTTTCTATGCTTTTAAAACATACAGACATAGAGAGCGCAAAAAAAGCGAGTGAAAGACTTTGTGACTTAGTTGCTAGCTCTAACTTCTTCTTAGCAGATAGAGAGATACTCTTAAAGATATCTATTGGTATAACGGACGTTGATTCTACGCTTTCTGTTGAAGAAATTGTTGTGTCATCCATGGATGGCATTGAAAAAGCATACCTTGCTGAAGATAAAGATTATTTTGTATCTCTTAGGTCTTGATAAAGAGTTATAGCATGAAATTAAACATAGTAGAATACCCAGATAAAAGACTTCGTCAAAAATCTACCGATGTAGAAGTATTTGATAAAAAACTTCATGATTTTTTAGATGCAATGTATCCAGTTATGATGGATACAAATGGGATAGGATTAGCCGCTATTCAAGTAGCAAAACCAATTCGCGCACTTATTTTAAATATACCTGATGATGACGGCGAACAGCCATATGAAAATCTTCTAGAGATAATAAATCCCATAATTACTCACAAATCTGGTGAAACGGTATATCAAGAGGGCTGTTTAAGCGTGCCAAAGTTCTACGAAGATATTTCAAGATATGAAAATATTGTTATCAACTATCAAGATAGAGATGGAAACACAAAAACTCTTGAAGCAGATGGACTCCTAAGTATAGCAATACAGCATGAGATAGACCATTTAGAGGGTATTCTTTTTATAGACAAGCTTTCATACTCACGACGAAAAAAGTTTGAAAAAGAGTATAAAAGAATGTTAAAAGAGAAAAAATAATTTAAATATGACAATATGTCATTTTTCAAGTAAAAGAGCAATAAAAGAGTTATCATACTCTAATCTTAAAGAAGGTTAGAGTTATGAAGTCTGTCTACTGTGCTACATATGAAGGTTTTGACGCAAAGATAGTTGAAGTGGAGTCTACTCTAACTAAGGGTCTTCCCTCTTTTTCTATAGTTGGGATGGCCTCTACCGCTATAACGGAGTCTAAAGAGAGAGTTAAATCCGCACTCTTAAGTAACGACTTCTCTTTTCCTCCTAAACGCATAACATTCTCGCTTGCTCCTTCTGAACTAACAAAGTCAGGCAGTCAGTTTGATTTGAGCATAGCCCTTCTAATTTTGCTTAATGATGCCGACATAGATTTACAAGAATGGTTCATATTTGGCGAACTAGGCCTAGATGGAAACGTCAAAGAAAATGTACAGCTCTATCCACTTCTTTTATCACTAGCAAATCAAAGCCTTATTAAAAAGGCTATCGTACCTTATGAAGCTCTTGCTAAACTCTCTAAGATACCTAATATAGAGTTTTATGGCATCAAACATATAAAAGAAGCCGTAGATATATTAAAAAACCAGCAGAGTGCAACTCCAAGCTTTGCTTCTAGCGAAATAGAGCACCCCTTCTATGAAATAAATAAAGAGAAATATTTTTATATCAAAGAGTATGACTATGATTTTATAGATGTGAAAGGGCAAGAAGTAGCAAAACGAGCAGCACTTATAGCTGCTGCTGGATTTCATAACATAATATATGAAGGGAGTCCAGGTTGTGGAAAAAGTATGATAGCAAATCGTTTAAGATATATACTCCCACCAATGACGACAAGTGAAATACTAGACTTAGCTAAACTACAGGTGCTAGATTCAAAAGAGGCTGATTTTAAACCTCAAAGAGCTATGCAGAGTGTACATCATACATCTACTTCAGCAAGTGTGTTTGGAGGTGGAAGCCATAAGGCAAAAATTGGCGAAGTGGGACTATCTCATAATGGAATACTTTTTTTCGATGAGCTACCTCACTTTTCTAAGAGTGTTTTGGAGTCTCTTAGGGAGCCTATGCAAGATAAAAAGATAAGAATATCTAGGGTAAACTCAAAAGTAGAGTATCCTGCAAACTTTTTGTTTGTAGGTGCTATGAATCCATGTCCATGCGGCAACTTGCTTAATGCCAATAAAGAGTGCCGATGTAACGAACTTGAAATACAGAGGTATAAAAATAGACTCTCAGATCCTTTTTTAGATAGGATAGATATGAATGTGGTGATGCAAAATGTAAGTGCAAGTGACATTTCTACCATAAGTTCTAAAGAGATGCATAAGATGGTAGTCGCAGCGCACATATTTTCTAAAAAAAGAGGGCAAAATACATTCAACGCGCATATAGAAGATAGTGATATATCAAAATATTGTATTTTATCTAAAGAAGCAGATGAAACCCTAACAATGGCGGTAGAGAGATTTACTCTAACGTTTAGAGGGATTAAAAAGGTACAAAAACTTGCACGAACCATTGCAGATTTAGATGAAAGCGAGACTATACAAAAGGCACATATACTAGAGGCCTTGAGTTATAGAAAACGCTAAAAAAGAGTTCCTCTAGATTACTTGAACGTCATCAAAGCATAGCCATGATTTTGATACTTTATGGTGTCAATAAAGCTATTTTTAGAGATATGTATAAATGGAAGAACTTCTTCTTTTTCTATTGCGTTGGCGTTTAGGGACATTGCGCAAGCTACTATTTCAACATTTTTTCTTTTAGATAGAGAGATTAGCCTCTCTTGGGCTTTTTGAATATACTTTAAATCTTCATCTGCAGTTATATCTTCATAGGAGCTTGAAACCATCGCTACACATGCCCCATGAAGCGTTAGCGCAACTTTAATACTGTCGCCATCATTCTCTATCATATCTATTGTTTTGTCAATAAGGGAGATGCGACTTGCAATATACTGTGCGTCAGAAGAGCTACAGTCAAAGACTGACTTGTACTCACTAGCATTTACATTGCTTAGAAATAGAATTAGAATGAGACATATAAGTCTTATGTTATTCATCCTATTTGTCTTTTTTTATAAAGTAAGTAAACTCATCTTTATTATTGTATCCAATGATATTTTTATAACTTTTTAGCGTTTTGTAATCTAAAAAGTTCATTATTGGAGTAAATGAGCTGTTAAATTTTTGTGGAAACTTGTCTTTTTCTTTATTAAGAATAAGAGGAATATATTTAGATTGTATAGTTTTATCTACTTTTGGATTCATCAAAACTTTTTGCTCAAATTTACGACACCAAGGACAGTAGTTAGATACAAGTACAAACATAATGTTTTTGTGATATTTTTTTGCTTTTCTTACAGCCTCGTCATAGTTAGTTTCATACCGCATCTGTGACGCAAAGTCATGCTCGGATATAGTTGTTTTGATTGAGGGCTTATTCTCCTCTTTGTATTGCTCGGAAAACTTTGTTAGAAGACTATCTAGAGTATCTTCAAACTTATCTTCTATCTCATCGATCTCCTCAAGTATAAAGCTCTCTTTATTATCGTAAGTAAGCGCAAAAATATTCTCTTTGTTTGAAGCTCTTATAACCGTTTCACCAATAAGCAACCTCATGCTTATTAGAGTTGTATCGTTAATATTTTTTTCATTAACTAAAAGCGCTAAAGATGTTGAATCATAACCACTTGTATCAATGTTTAACTCTTTTGCAATGGCAATAATTTCATTTTGTGCTAACGCTTTGTACTCAGCAGGGACGCTTCTAGCTGAAATTTCTACTACTGGATAGACTTTCTTGACGCCAGATAGAGAGTACATTGTTGAAGCATTTAGTAAAGTGCTAAGTAGAAAAAAGCCTAAGAGAATAGTTTTTTTTTGAAACATGAAGATTCCTTGTTAATTACTAACTTTGTTAGCTCTATATATTTTTTGATCACTTTTTTCATTTTCGGGACCTCTAAAGAGCGGATCTATCTTCTCCGAGTCTATCTTATTTGCTTGAGCTTCATAGGGAAAACCAAAAAAGTATGAGAGAACGTCCCAAATGCCTTTAACTATTTTTACAAATATCTTCCAAATATAATTCATAATCTATTTCCTTTAAAATGTAAAGTGCTACTTGTCGTTTTGAATTATATGATATAATCCTTAATCAATTATTAACAAGGTGCTAATGTGGAATTTAAAATCTCTGAACTTGTAGCTAAGAGTGGTACACCAAAATCGACCATATTATATTATATAAAAGAGGGTCTTTTACCAAAGGCAAAAAAGTTAAAGTCAAATGTGCATAGATACAATGATGAGCATCTAGAACTCATCAAGTATATAAAATACATGAAAGAGGAGATGGGAAGTACTAATGAGCATATCAAAATAGCTCTTAAACAGAAAAACAACTCATTTTCTAGCTCATACACAATGCTCGCTCCTCTTATGCAGACTCTAAGTAGTATACCTGTTAACTCTCAACACTTTTGTAAAAAAGAGTTTATAGAGTATTTTGACATTGATGAAGTTTTACTTGAGGAGTTACTTCAAGAGCGGATTTTAATGCCTTTATCTGAAGATGATTTTACGCAAAAAGAGGCTTCAGTCATTACTCTCATAGAAAATTTTAAAGAGGTTGGCGTTGATTATGAGATACTCAAAGAGTATGTAAAGCAAGCTACAAAGTTAGCAGAACTGGAGCTTCAAATGCAAAAACAGTTGTGTGACAAAAAAGATGAAGCCAACTTTTCAACCCTTTGGAAAATAATGTTTGATACGCTTTTTAATACTAAAGAGTATATATTTAATCGCTCCACATATAAAGTACTTTACCGTACTTTAAAAGATGAACTTGATAATAAATAAAGAGATACTTTAAACAAGAGTATTAAAACTAAAATAGTGATACCACATATACTAAAAAAGTTTTGAACTCCATAATGGTGTACTATAGGCATAGTAGCTAGTGGTGAGAGGAACTGTCCTAAAAACAGAGAGCTAGTCAGATAAGCAGAAGCTTTAACTCGCTTTGTACTATGGGCTTTACTTAGCATCCACGCAGTTGTATTTGTCATGAGTATTCCCCCTCCAAAACCAACGATAGGCGAGGTTAGAAAGAAAAATCTAATATCATTAACCTGACCTATGGCGAAGAAACCAATACCGACTATAGAGAGTCCCAAAATATATAAAGTGCTAAAGTTAAAATAGTTTTTTAATTTTGAAAAACTTAGTGCTCCAAGGGCGTTAAAAACAAATGCCGTGGCGATTATCTGCCCTGTCATAGAACCACTCGCATGAAAAACATCTATCATTAAAAAAGGCATCTGCGTTGGTAAGATATAAAACACAAGCATAAACGCAAACGCTAGGAGATAGATGAAAAAGAGATTGCTATTGATGTTTTTATCTTCACTCTCTTGAGTGTGACTCCCTTTAAACTCTACAAGATAAGCAATAACAAATATAAGGACTAAGAGCCCTAAAAAGTATATAGAAAATGGGTAACGCCAGTTTATATCTGAGAGGATGCCTCCTCCCACTATAAATACTATTCCACCAAGAGAGATAAAAGCACTCTGCATACCCATAAACTTATGGCGCGTCTGTGCTGAGAAATAATCACCGACTAGAGACGTTGAGACTATCATTAAAACAGCTATGGAGATACCAAAGAAAAATCGTGAAATAAGGAGTTCATATATGGTCTCTAAGTAGAGACCTGCCGTTCCAAAGAGAGTAAATGCAAGAAGCGCAGAGATAGCCGCTCTTCTTTTGCCAAAGTTATGGATTAGATGACCTAAAAAAGGTGCAAGTAGAGCTATGGCAAGAGAGGGCAGCGTTATCATAAGTCTTGAATAAAGCTCTATGTTTGGTTCATAAGAAAAAACGTCACTCAAATGAGGTAGCATAGTAACTACCGCTACATTTGACATGATAGTCAACATTGAGAGTGAGAGTAGCATTATTTTTGTGCCAGTTTTTATTTTTCTCATGATTTTATATTTACTCTACCTTACCTGACTCATACCATTTTCTTAGCCATCTATCTATAGGGTTGATGAGCTTATATATGGCTGGCACTACAAGAAGAGTAAGTATCATAGAACTTATAAGCCCACCTATAACAGATATCGCCATTGGCGCGTTTGTCTCGCTTCCTAGACCTGTACTCATTGCAAGTGGTATCATCGCAAATATCATTGCCATCGTTGTCATAAGGATTGGACGAAGACGTTTTTCACCCGCTTCAAGAAGCGCTTCATTTACGTCTTTACCATCTTTAATCGCCGTATTGGCAAAGTCAACAAGTAGTACGGCGTTTTTACCAACCATACCCATTAGAAGCATAAATCCAATCATAACAAAAAGACTAAATTGTTGCCCACTTATGTATAACGCGAGCATAACTCCAATAATACTCAGAGGCAACGCCATCATAATAATGATAGGCTGTATGAGCGACTCATATAAAACTGCAAGAATGATGAACATTAGTATAACTGAGAGACCAATGGCAGCTCCAAACGCTTGACCCGTTTTTACCATCTCTTCGGCAAAACCTGTAAATCTATATATAACGCCAGCAGGCATAAGAGAATCTATCTTCTCATTTGTATAGTTTACAGCACCTCCAAGGTCAAGCCCAAAAAGGTCAGCATATACAGTAACTTGGCGTTGTCTATCGAAGTGATAGATAGACGCTAAAGATTTAGTCTGCGTAAACTTCACTAAACCATCTAGATATACAAGTTGGCCATTTGAAGCGCGAAGTTGAATCTTCTTGATATCTTCTATGCTTACTCTGTTTTCATCATCAAAACGCAGGGTAATGTTGTACTGCTTACCATTCTCTTCAAAGTATGAAATCTCTAAATCGCTTGAAAACGCGGTAGAGATGGCTTGCGAGATCTGTGAAGCGGAAACGCCAAGACGATTTGCATTTTCTCTGATGATGTTTATGTCAATTTGGGGTTTTCCCTCATCAAGATTTGTGTCAATGTCCACAAAACCCTTTTTCTGTGCAAGATACTCAGTAAGGTTTTTAGTCGCAACCGCTAAATCATCAAATGAGTCAGATTTTAGGATTATCTGATAAGGAACGGAAACGCCAGCGCCTTTTATGTTTGGAATCTGTGCCGCAGTTATAAATAGATCTTTTTGATAGGGTTTAAACTTATCTCTAAAATCTTGAATAATCTGCTCTTGATTAAGCACTCTATCTTTTTTATCAACAAGTTTTACATAGATGAGTGCTTTATTTTTCTCTGCAACACTGTTATATCCAACGCTAAGAGTTGTAAATGCCACTGTTTTATCTTCTTGGATAAGCTCTTCAATCTTTTTAGACTTTACTATCATCTCCTCTAAAGAGATACCTGCAGCAGCTCTTAGTTGAACTTCAAACTCCGCTTTATCCTCTTTAGGAATAAAGTCCATACCGATTTTTGGAAAAAGACTCAAACTCCCAACAAATATGCCAATAACTAAAATAAGAGTAATAATTTTAAATCTCAGAACCAACTTTAGTAGAACGTCATAGATTTTCTCGAGTAGTTTAAAAAATGGCTCAGTAACGTTATAAAACCTACTCTCTCCCTTATGAAGAACTCTAGCGCTCATGCTTGGCATAAGCGTCATAGCGATAGTAAAAGAGATAACAACTGCAAAGCCAACGGTCATAGCAAAACTCTCAAAGAACTTTCCTACTATACCGCTCATATTTGCTACTGGAATGAAAACAGCTAGGAGCATAGCGGAGATAGCAAGAATGGCAAACGCCATCTCTTTAGTCCCTTCAAATGCAGCTTCAAATTTTCCCATGCCCGCTTCCATCTTTTTGTAGATGTTTTCGAGTACAACGATGGCGTCATCTATGATGATACCTATAGAGAGAGTAAGACCAATAAGCGTCATTTTATTTAAATCAAAACCCATGTAGTTCATCAGCGCAATAGTTCCAAAGATAGAGACTGGAATAGACAGAGCGGAGACGATGGTAATGGTAAAGTTACGTAAAAAAACGAAGATAATGATAACTGCTAGAAACGTACCATAGAGAAGGTCAAATTCAACTTGCTCCAATGAGCTTACAATAAAAGGAGAAGTATCTTGAAGAGCTTGAACGCCAAATCTATCTCCTGCAAGTTTTTCTAAGCCAGGCAGAGCCTCTTTTACTCTTTGTATAATCTCTATAGTATTTGTGCCAGAGATTTTTTGCACTTCGAGCATAATCCCCTCCACTCCATTATATGAGGCATAACTCTTTGCGTCGCTGAGCGTATCTTGTACTCTTGCAACGTCTTTGAGTCTGAGGTTGTCTTTTATCTGTATGTTTTTTAACTCATCTACGCTTAGCGCGTCCGCTTTTGTTTTTAGCGTAAACTCATTTGTCGCGGTAACGAGTTTTCCTCCGCCGATTTTTACGTTTTCACGAGCTACAATTGCGTTTAGTTCAGTGATGGTAATACCAAACTTATTGAGCAAGTTTACGTCTGGATAGATTTTTATCTCTCTATCTTTGTAGCCAATGATATTTATTCCACCAACGCCATTGATTTTTTGAAGAGTTGGTTTTACTTTTTCATCTGCAAATAACATAAGATTTGCAACAGTGTCATTTTTTGCAGTTAGAAAAACGTTAACGACCGACGCACCACCTATGTCTAACTTACTAACAAGTGGCGTTTTAGCTTCACGAGGAAGAAGCACGGCCGACACCTTGTCCCTCACGTCATTTGTCGCCTCGTTTATTTCGCGTTCTAAAAAGAACTTTACTATGACGACGGAAGCGCCTTCACTACTTGTTGAGGTAATACTGTCAACCCCGCCAATACGCGATAGCGCCTCTTCTATCTTGTCGGTTACTTGAGACTCAACCGTAGCTGACTCTGCGCCTGGATAGATAGTCTTAACTGTAACAATAGGAAAGTCAATATTTGGAAATAGAGCGGATGGCATAGACTTAAAACTCATGTAGCCAAATATAACTAACGTTATAACGTACATGAGCGTCGCTATGGGTCTGTTTATGGATATTTTATACATAAAGCTACTCTTTACCTGCTGTAGTTATATAACCATCGCCAAACAGACCTGGAAGAAAATCTTTTGCCAATACTTCAGCTTTTATTTTTCTGTTTTCTCTACTTGCGTGCGGATATACTTTAGAAATCTTCCCCTTATAAGAAGCAGTGTCTCCATCAACTTTATAAGTAAAAATATTTCCTACTTTTACATCTTTATAGTTTTTTTGATCAAACTCTATGACAAGTTTTCTTTGTGATTTACTCTGGATTTTAAATACGGTCTTGAGCATCATGCCGCTTACGGCGTCTCCCACTTCAAGCTCTTTGTCATAAATAACGCCATCAAATGGAGCTTTTAAAAATGTCTTATTGTAAAGCGCTTGCTGGTATGCAAGTTGATTCTTTGCACTCTCATATTTGTTCGCTGCGATGTCGAACTTTCCTTCATCGATAAGCTCTTTAATCTTCATCTGGCGTTCATAATCTTTTTTAGAGTATTTATAAGCTGTTTTTGAGACTTCAAGCATCGCGTTTATATCGCTATTTTCAAGTTCGGCTATTACTTCGCCTTTTCTTACAAATGAGCCAATATCTGTGTTTACAGACTCTACAATACCGCTAGATATAAACGCCAACTTTGCGTCTTTGTACGGCTCAACGCTAAAAGTCGCGTATATCTCTTTTGCGTCGGCAAAACTTAGGAGTAGTATGGTGGTTAGGATTATGTTTTTCATTATTTTAGTTCCTCTTGTAAATTTTTTGCACTGTTATAGTAGAGTATGGCATAAGCGATCTCTAACTCATTTAAGCTACTCTCATACAAAGCTTGAGAGCCTGTCTTTTTTGTAAGCGTGTCAAGATAGACGATATAGTCAACTATTCCTGCGTTATATTTTTTTTCTATGGTCTCAAACGCGCTTTTTGCCGCTATTAAAGCGCTCTTTGCGCTATTTATCTTTGCTAGGGTAGTGCTTATTCTTCTTTTAGAGAGCTCATACTGAAGCTCTTGAGCTTTTGTTTTGTAAGCAATTTGTGACTCTAACGCTTTTGCTTTAAGAAGGGTTGCCTCTTTTACTTGAGAGATTTCACCAAAGTCAAAAACTCTAAAATTCAGACTTAAAAGTAGGGTGTTTTGATTTTCCAAAGGCTCGGCGTTGAGCCCTGGGGGAATTGCTAATCGATCAAAACTATAGAGGTTATAGGTATCTTCAATTTTAATATTAGGATAGTAAAAACTATCTACCGCTTCAGCCGCATATTTGATAGAGCCCTTTTGTGAGATAAGGGCTTTTATGCTATCTTGAACTTCATACTCTGTGGATAACTCTTTTTTAAATGTAGAGTCCGTGAGTGAACTTATTCTCTTGCCGACTTTTAACTCTAGTGATGATTTTAATGAGAGAATTTGAAACTTTGTTGACTCCATAGCGTATCTATTTGTGTCAAAATCAGCTTGAACTCTATCGATGGCGTCTTGCGTTGCAAGCTTTGCTGCGTAAAACTTTTTAATGCGTTGGAGTTGAGCTTTTAGCGTCTCTTGGGCTTCTCTCTTTGCGTTTAAAGACGACTCCAAACTTTTAATATTGAAAAAATCCTGAACAATCTCTAAAGAGAGCGACTCTTTATACGCTTTGGCGTCAAATTCAGATGATTTTAGAGACTCTTTTGCTTGGTTAATATTTGCAGAAGTTTTACCGCCATCGTATATGTCAAATCCAATTTTTGCAAATGCGTTAAGAGTGTCCCCCGCTTGAAACGGAGAGACGTCATCGTCGCGTTTATAAGCTGCGCCTATATCTATAGTTGGATAAAAAGAACTCTCTTTAAAATCTAACTCTTTTTTAGCGGCGTCTTGAGTATACTGCTTTGCCACTACTAAGTTATTGTTTATAGTAGCATAGTTAAGAAGTTCTTTAAGCGTATCCCCATAAGAGAGTAGGGGAAGCGTTAAAATGAGTAGGTGTTTTAGTTTTATCACTGTTGTACCTCTATAATTTGAAATAGCGTTTCAAAGAAAATATCAAACTCTTCTTCGATATTTTCAATGGCGTCCGTTGTCTCGTTAAGTATAAACATGCCCTCTCCAAGAACAAAGAGACCTCGAGAGAGCTTGATAGCGTTTGGAATAAGTTCTTTAGAGTCAATTCCTTCTTGGATTATTGTCTCAAACCATTGGAAATAAGTTTTTGAACATTTTGTTTGAAAATCTACCATCTCCTGATTTCTATTCATCAAAGAGATAGAGATAAACTCTTTATAGAGTTTACGAAGGTGTTCACCCTCTTCTTCATAAAAGGTATGAAAGAATGTTTTTATCTTATCTTTTGATGAACTAAGGGACTCAAGTTTGGCATGTTTTTTAACGTTATGTTCTTGTAAAAGGATGTTTATAATTTCAAAAACAATATCTTCTTTGTTGTTGAAGTACTCATATATAGTCCCTTTACCTACTCCAGCAGTTTTTGCAACTTGCGCAATGGTTAAGTTGTTGATGCCATTTTCCACAAAAAGCTCTTTACACGAGAGTGCTATATCTTTTTTCTTTTGTATTTTGTCTACGATTATCGCCAAAATGATTCCTTAAAATATAATGACCGACCATCAGTCAATTAAGGAATTATATTAGAGTTTGGCTTAAGGGGAAATAAATGATTGACTGTTGGTCAGTTTGAAAGATTATAAGTTGGCTTTGTCCCTTATTCGCTCAACGGTTTTTATATATCTATCTACTTTAAAACCATAAGAGAGGGCTTTAAGTTTTGAGTTTTTAAAGCTTTTATCACTTATTTTATTTTGAATGTTTATGCAAGTTTTGACAACGTCCACTGCTTCACAGTACTGCTGATACTCTCTATCAGCCAAACTTGGTTCATCACTATTTCTAATTATTTCAACAAAAGTTTCATTAAAGTTCCAGTGTTCAAATAGTAACGCAGTCACTTCTGCGGAGCTCATTCCAGTAAAGAGTTTTTCTGTTTGAGAAATGGAGGCCTCTTCTTGTATCATTCTTGTAAACTCATCTTTGTAGTCACTCTGAGAAACTTCTTTAGCGATGATAATTTGACCAATATCCATTAAAAAAGCGATGGGAACAAGCAGGTTTGCTTTTTCGACGTCGATACTCATATACCATTGAAACATAAGCATGCTTTGAAGCGTTGAGATGTTTTGGAACTCCTCATTGGTGATGCCATAGGGAGACATATCCAAATCAAAAGTACTTTTTTTAGCAGAGGAGAGAACAAAACCACGAACAGAGGACATTCCAAAGAGAGTGACTGCTTGATGGACTGTAATGACATTATGACTAAAGGAGTAAAGAGGGGAGTTAACTGCGGCTAAGATATTTGCAGTTAAAACAGGATCTTCTTCTACTATTTTTACAAGTTTTTTGAGTTCGGGATTTCCTCTTGCATAAAGCTCTTCCATTTTCACAACCGATGCCGGTAGTGGCGGAATAGCTTTTACTCTCTCAACTATAGATTCAAATCCCATAATAAACTCCTAGATATTATAATATGTAGCGTTTGGATGATATACAACTAACGCAGAAGTTGATTGCTCGGGATGAATTTGGAAAGTCTCACTAAGCTCTATCCCAAACTCTTCTGGTTTGAGTAGGTCAAAGAGTGGACGATTAAGTTCTAAATCAGGACAAGCCGCATAACCAAAACTATAACGTGAACCTTGATATTTATTCATTTGAACATCCGCTAAGGTTGGTTTTTCGTTCTCTGCAATGTTTAAGTCAAGTCGTATCTGTTTATGTACTATCTCTGCAAGAGCTTCCGCTAACTCAACGCCAAGTCCATGAAACTGATAGTACTCAGTATAATTTCCTTCATCGTAAATAACTCTTTCAGCATCACTTAGTTTAGCTCCAGCGCTAACGCATGTTAGTGCTATAACGTCATGTCTATCGTTATGAAAGAAGTCGCTTAACGCACGATGTGGTTGTTTTGTTTGTCTAGGAAACGTAAACTGTTTTACAGCTCTTCCCATTACATGATCAAGTGGTTCGGTATTAACTTCGCTGAGAGAATTGTACCCTTCACTCTCATCAAAAATAAGTAAAGTGTTATCATCGCTCCTACAAGGCCAGTAACCATAAATAATAGTGGGTTCAAATAGTTTTTTATCTAAAAATTCAGACTTGAGTCGCTCATAAGCCGGCCAAACGACTTCTTCAAGTTGCTTTTCATAAGCCTCTTTTTCCATTCCCTTAGAGCTATAACCCCAACGAGATTTGAAAAGTATCTTATGGTTTATCCACTCAAACGCCATCTCTATCTGCTGCTGTGTGAGTTTAATCTCACGTCTTCCCCAAAATGGAGGAGTAGGAACTTTCACATCTCGAGAGGGCATTTTAAGCTCAGAAAATGGAGGTATGATTACCTCTTTTTTCTCTTTTCTCTCTATCTCAGGAGCATCAGGATGCAGATTTGTGTCAAAGTTACCAGCTTCTATGCGGCTCATCGCCGTAACGCCATCAAAAGCGTCTTTACAATAAAAGATGGGACCATCATAAGCTGGGCGACAAAAGTCGTCAATAAAAGCGCGAGTGAGCGCGGCGCCACCTAAAAGAATCGGAATGGTAATCCCTTTTTCTTTTAAGATATTGAGATTTTCAAGCATGACTTGCGTTGACTTTACAAGTAGGCCACTCATACCTAGAGCTGAAATATGACCTTGCTCCATAGTTTCTAAAAAGCGGTCAAGTTCTACTTTTATCCCAAGGTTTTGCACTTTATAACCATTGTTTGAGAGAATGATGTCTACAAGGTTTTTACCAACGTCGTGCACGTCGCCTTTTACAGTCCCTAGAGCTAGAGTAGTATCAACTGTCTTTTCTACCTTTGGAAGGTATGGGTTAAGATGGTCAACCGTTTTTTTCATAGTCTCAGCAGACTGAAGTACAAACGGTAGTTGCATCTGGCCTGAGCCAAAAAGCTCACCAACGACTTTCATCGCGTCAATGAGAATCTCATTTACTATGACTTCGGGAGCGATTTTGTGACGAGCCTCTTCCACAAGAGGAATCATTCTGTCTTTATCTCCATCCATAAGAAGCTGAGCGATCTTTTCTTCATCGCTCATAGCTAGATACGCTTCATCGACCGCATCGTTATCAACTGCTTCTTTTGTTGAAAAGTGCTCTATAAATGCGAAAAGTGCTTCTCCATTTGGAAGACGATTAAAAATCAAGTCGTCACAGATTTTTTGGTCTTCTTCTGATATTTTGTTAAGAGGAATTATATGTTTTACATTAATGATAACGGATGTCATTCCGGCCTGGATACAGTGGTGCAAAAACATAGAGTTAAGGTATGGTCTAGCGTCTTTATCGAGTCCAAATGAGATATTTGAAAGGCCGAGTATTGCTCCAACTTCTGGATGCTTGATGCGAAGTTGACGAATAGCTTCTATGGTATTTATCCCTGCGTCAAAGTACTCTTCATCTCCTGAACCAAGTGTAAACGTAAGCACGTCAAACACTAAATCCTCTTTCTTTATTCCGTGACGATTAGTGGCAAGGTCGATGATACGATCTGCAACTTTTAGTTTCTCTTCTACGGTTTTAGCCATTCCTACTTCATCGATAGTTAAACATACAAGACTTGCACCGTATTTTTTAGCTAAGGCGCATACCGCATCAAATTTTGGCTCGCCATCTTCAAGATTGACTGAGTTAAGGATTGGTTTTCCACCGATGTGCTTGAGTGCTGTCTCAAGTCCTGTAGTCTGTGTAGAGTCTGGCATAAGAGGTAGGGCAATTTTTTGCGCATACATAGCCATAACTTCCGTCATGTCTTTTGTCTCATCCCGACCTGCAAAACCAACGTTAACGTCTACCAAGTGGGCACCTGCACGAACTTGCTGTTGCGCAACGCTAAGTGTTCCCTCATAGTCTTCAGCCAAAAGAAGTTCTCTAAAGGCCTTTGAACCAGTCGCGTTTGAGCGTTCACCTACAAGTAGAGGGGCTGGCTCTTGCATAAGAGGAACAGTGTTGAAAAGTGAAGCTATTGAGTTTTCATGTGAACCACTTGGCACTTTTGGCGTTTGTGTTGTAACTGCGTCTGTAAGTGCACGAATATGCTGAGGAGTAGTCCCACAACATCCACCTAAAAATGAAACGCCATCATAGGCTAGCATCTTTTCTTGCTGCTCTACAAACTCGTCTGGTCCCATTGGATAGTAAGTATAACCACCACGATTTTGTGGAAGACCTGCGTTTGCGTGAACGGAGATAGGCTTGTGCCAAAGCTCGCTGAGAGTTTTTACATGTTTTAAAACTTGTTCAGGTCCCGTTCCACAGTTAAATCCAAGAGAGATAATGTCAAAAGGCTCTAAAATAGTTGCAATTGTTTGCGCATCCGTACCTATAAGCATAGTCCCACTAAGCTCAATCGTTACGGAGACCATAATGGGAATCTCTACTTCTCTCTCACGGTTAGCTTCTTGGCAGGCGTGAAGCGCTGCTTTTATCTGAAGAGGATCCTGGCATGTCTCAAGTAAAAAGACGTCAACGCCTCCATCAATAAGTGCCTTACAAAACTCTGTATAGCCCGTATACATTTCATCGTAAGTAATGTGTCCAAGTGAAGGTAGTTTAGTTCCTGGTCCGACTGAACCTAGAACTAAACGCGGATGCTCTGGAGTTGAGAATTTTTCGCACTCTTTTTTTACAAGTGCTGCTCCAGCCTTTGTAAGTTCATATGCACGATGACCAATCTGGTACTCATCAAGTACCCACGAAAATGAGCCAAAAGTATTTGTAGTGATAAAGTCGGCACCAGCTTTAAGGTAAGCGGAAAATATTTCACTTAAAACTTCGGGACAAGTAACATTAAGAAGTTCGTTACACCCTTCGTTATCTTCCCAAGCCTCTTTAGGTATCTTATCGTCGCGTTGTTGGAGTTGTGTACCCATCGCACCATCTATAATAAGTGGGCGTTTTTTAATTGTCTCTAATATGTACTGTTTTGTATTCATCGTATAAAATCTTTTATTTTAAATATAGTTGGAGTTATTTTATCAAAAATGAACATAATTATTGCTGTCAAAAAAAGCCTAAATAGCTTTTAATGGTTTCTAGTATTCTTTGTGCTATAATATTTCAGATAAGAAATAAAAGGGGTACTCATGATAAAGAAAATAGTTGCAAGTTCACTTGTCGCATCAGCTCTGCTTTTTAGTGGTTGTGGTGAAAATAATGCTGAAGATAGACTAAGTGCACAACAAGCTCTGGATAAAGGAGATTTTTCAACTACAATCTCAAACTTAGAAAGTAAATCGGTTAAGACTACTGAAGATTATATGCTACTAGCTTCTGCATATATGGGAAAGGCTGGTCTTAGTTTTACAGATACAGTTGCATTAGTTTCTAATGCAAACAGCACAAATGATAATAAAAGTTTTGCAAATTATGCAAAAGAGATTGAGAAGAAAAAAAATCCTGAGACTTTAGCTAATCTACAAAAGGCAATAAGTTACTATGAAGCAATAACTGGAACTTCGGTTACTGCTGCTCCTGCATATAAAGCTTCTGCAAATCCCTCAACTACTACGGGAGATAGAGATCTCTTTTTAAGTTTAGCTTATATGACTAAGGCCACGGTAGTGCTAAGTTATCTTGGTGATGTGCAAAAACTAGGGGACACTACAACGGATGACCCAAATATATTAGCTTCGGCATGTGCTATTTCATATGTATATTCAACTAGCGGATTACCAACTTATTGTACTAGATTTTCTATTACAGATGGAGGAATAGATGGTGATTATAGAAAAATTTCTATTTCAGATATTGCTAGTACTGCAATTTACTATAGATTGAAGTTTGCCGACCCCGCTAAAAAAGAGATGCTTTTGACAGATTATAAAGATAGTAATACTGCACCAATTTTAATAGATGGAAATGTGACGACAATATCTAAAGCTCTTGTTGATACTTTAAACAACTCTTTTGATACTTTAGCTACGATTGCTCCCGAAGATATGAAAAAAGATATAGAAGAGTTTAGAAAAGAGATTGCTTCTGATGGAAATATTACAGCTGAAGCAATAGCAAATTACTTAGCAGGAGAGATCAAATGAAAAAAATAATATCTTTAGCACTAATCTGTGCAACAACATCACTAATGGCACTTGATGGAGAACATGCATATCTTTATAAAGATCCTCGCATTATGGGTATGGGTGGAGCAAATGTTGCAGTAGGGGGATACTCTACTTCTGTTTTTTCTAATCCCGCAGGTCTTGCAAGTATTAAAAAAGAGCATGGATTTGTTTTTGATCTCTTAGGTCTTGGTGTTTCTGTTAGTGAAAAAACAACGGAGTTTATCAAAGATATGGGCGATGTAGATACAAGCTCTTCTAATCCTAATGCTACCAACGACATGATAGATGTTTTGAAAAAATACTCGGGTGAGCATTTTCATATGGGTGTAGATAACTATAGTGCAATCTCAAAAAATTCTGATTTATTTGCTTGGTCTGTAGGTTTATTGGCAGCTGCAGATATTAACTATAAGGTTCATGCAAATGGTGGATCTTCATTTTTAGAAACGAGCAGTAGAACATACGGTGGTGTTTTACTGGGCGCTGCAAAATCATACTCGACTGATATTGGTCGCTTAGATGTTGGTGTTGGGCTTAAGTTTATTAAACAGATCTCTTTTGAGGGAGGATTAACTATTAATGATCTCTTAGCAAGTGATGATATCGCGACTAGGTTAGAAGATAAGTATAAAAAAGAGAGCACAGGCTTTGGTGGAGATATTGGTGCGACACTCTTTCCATTTGCAGAAAGCTCTTTACATCCAGCAGTTGGAATTAGTATCTTAAATATCGGTTCAATGGGTATGGATGATAATTATGGTAGGCAGCCAATGACACTTAATATTGGTATGTCTATCTCGCCTGAAGTTCCTGTGCTAGAGAGTTTCACTTTAGCAGTTGATTATGTTGATATGCTAAATGCTAATAAAGTAAGATTTTATGATATTAATGGAAATGTTGATGCAGATTTAGATGAGTCAGATATGAAAAAGAGACTAAGACTAGGTGCTAATCTAGGTGTTTTAGATAGTACGTACTTATCTTTAGCATTAAGTGGTGGTATCTATCAAGGTGCATATACAGCAGGTATAGACTTAGAATTCTTACTTTTTAAATTAAATGTTGCTACATACCAAGAGGAAGTAGGGACAGGAACAGCTAGTAATCCTGATAGAAGATATATGGCTAAATTAGGTATCGGCTGGTAATTATGACGAAATAATTATAGCAACTATTGACTTTCATCGTCAATAGTTGCTATAATGACGGTGAAATTTAACTAATAGTGAGGTTTAATCGTTAAAATGATAATAACATACATACGTCCAGATAAAAATTTTGACTCTGTTCATGAACAACTCCAACATATAAACTCTTATGCAATTTCTCACGATATGTCTATTGATGAAGAGCTTATAGACCACCTCTCTCAAAACAAACGCTTATCTCAACGCCAAAATGTAACGTCTTTTTTACAACCAAAAGAGAATGCAACGCTTTTAATATATGACACATGGGTTCTGAGTACTAATATGGAAGACTTAGTGCAGATGTTTAGCTGTTTAATGAAAAATAACTTTCAAGTTCACTTCATAAAGCAATCAGTTGTGATGAGTAGAGAGAGTAATCCTATGTTAATTTGTGGATTAATAGATCAGCTTAGACAGACCATACAAGATGATGCTAAAAAAGTTATTGGTAGACCTAAGGGAAGTAAATCAAACTCTAAGTTTGATAAATATGTTAATGAAATACTCTCCTTTATTAAGGAGAAAAAAAGTGTCAGTGAGATGGCACGACTCTTAGGTGTGAGCAGAAGCTCCCTCAAAGACTTTATTGAGTCACGCGAGTTAAAGCAAGTGGCGTTTGGTTCACTACTACCACAACCAGTTGAAGATGCTGAGAATCAAGTAATTAATACGATTACTTGTCCAGACTAACATTAGGAGAAGTAAAATGAGTACAAAAACAACGGATTTTAAAATACCAATGCCATGGAGATATAAACGCTATGTAGTGTTTATGTTTGCAACACTGTTTACATTGGCTTTGCCATGGATTCAAATAGATGGGAATCACTTCTTTCTTTTAAGTTTTGATAAACTTAAACTACACCTTGCGTTTATTCAGTTTGATATGCAAGAGTTGTATCTTATGCCATTTATCTTGATGCTAGTTTTTCTAGGTGTTTTTGGTATGACTGTGTTGGGCGGTCGCGTGTTTTGTGGTTGGGTTTGTCCTCAGACAGTATTTCGTGCTTCTTATCGTGATCTGATAGAGACAAAAATTCTTGGTCTACGTAAACGTATAAAAAACAAACAGATTGAGCCTGATATGACTAAAATGGAGAACAAGATTAAAAAGGCCATAGCACTTGTTATGGCTATTGTTCTTGCTCATTTAGCCGCAGCAGACTTTTTATGGTTTTTTGTTCCACCGGAAGATTTTATACCTTATGCGATGGATTATAGTAACCACTGGGCACTTATTGGTATTTGGGTCGGTGTTGCTCTCTTTTTAGTCTATGATATCGTTTTTTTACAAGAGGATTTTTGTGCTTATGTTTGTCCATACTCTCGTATACAGTCTGTTTTATATGACGACCATACTGTAATGGCACTCTACAATACAAATAGAGGTGGAGATATCTACGATGAAGAGCATAATAAAAACTTTACAAAACAAAAAGATTTACAAGCTTTTGAGCCAGCGGCTGAGTGTACTACGTGTGAGTCATGTGTTACTGTTTGTCCAACTCATATAGATATCCGTAAAGGTCTTCAGCTAGAGTGTATCAACTGTTTGGAGTGTGTAGATGCTTGTACAACCGTTATGGGTAAACTTGGTAAGCCATCGCTTGTAACATGGTCTAGTGAGTATGAGATAATAGATCAAAAAGGTAAAACACAGTATTTCCGTCCTAAGATTATTGCTTATATCGTTCTTCTTGTCGGGATTACGGTTGCACTGGGATTTATGGGAAGTACAAAAGAGCATATGCTTTTAAATATCAATAAAGAGAATAGACTCTTTTCAGATAAACGTCTTCCTGATGGAAGAGTAAGAGTAGATAACTCATACATTTTCTTACTTCAAAACACTGAAAACGAGAAGATGAAGTTTTTCTTCGACATCATTCCTCCAAAAGGTATGGAAGGAAAGATAACTATAGCTAAGCCAACTAAAGCATTTACTGTTGTACCTGGAAGTAAAAAGAAGAAAATAGTTACACTTAGAACAACGGAAGTACTGGTTGATGATGATAGAAAAAACACTATTATCCCTATTACTATTCATGCTTATGCATTAGATAAAGATGGGAAAAAGAGCGAGAGAATCTCTGTATTTAGAGATTCAACATTTGTTTTTCCTAAAAAAAGCATTCTACTAGAGTCAAAATAAAGCCTCTTTAACACCAAATGAGATAAACTCACACTATATATTGTGTGGAGTTTATCATGTACAAAAAAATAATTCTATATACTCTTCTTTTTTATACCCTCTTTGGCTTTGTAGCCTTGCCATATATCTTAAAATCACAAATAATTAGCAATACAAATAAAGCACTAAACGCCAAGATAGAGATAGATAGTGTTTACTTTAATCCTTTTATTTTTAAACTTGAACTTAGTGGTGTGGCGTTAAAAGATTTAGAGAACAATTCCCTAGTTACGTTTGATTCGCTTCTTTTAAACGTTGAGGTTTACTCACTATTAAGAGCGGCTATCCATTTAAAAAACTTAACGTTAACTTCTCCTCAAATCTCCTTAGTACATGAGAGGGATAACTCAATTAATCTTTTGAAAATTTTAAAAGAGAAAAAAAGCCAAGATGAGACTGTTCCTCAAGAGTCTCAACTGCCAAGAGTTATTATTGACGCTATGGAGATAGTAGAGGGTAGTGTTAAATATGTGGACTATACCAAAAAAGAGCCTTTTGAGTTCTCTTTTGATGATATAGGTTTTAGGCTTAAGGATGTGGATACAGATGATGTAAATACGAGTGAAGCAAAACTCCGTTTTTATTCACACCTAGGCGATGGTGGTTTTATAGACTTTAAAAGTCGGGTAGTTGGATTTGAACCATTTGTAGTTGAGGGAAGCTTAGACTTTGAGGCAAGTAAACTTTATACACAGTGGAAATATTTTAAAGATATTCTCAATCTTGAAGTGGCAGATGGAAAAATCTCCTTTAGTTCAAATTATCACTTTGATTTGGATGAGATAAATGCTACAAAAATAGATGCGATTAATATTTCTCTTGAGAAGTTAAGAATAAAGCCTAAAAATAAAGATCAAGATATTTTAAATCTAAAATCATTCTATCTTAGGGATGCAACGCTGTTGCCATTTCAAAAGAGTTTGCATATTAAAAACATGGGTATTGCAGAGTTAGATATAAAGAGTAAACGCAATAAAAATAAAAGCATAGACTGGCTAGGGTACATACAAGTAGAGGGTGGCGACAATAATTCAACAGATAAAAATGGCACAAAGAAAGAGCAAACTAACTGGAGTGTTAGGGTTGAGGATGTTGCACTAGAAAAGATAAGAGTAAGTTTTGATGACAGAGCAATATCACCCAATGTTAAAAGTGAGATAAACGAATTAAATATTTTTGCTCAAGATATTACTCTGCTGGGAGAAAAACCATTTAGTTATCAGATGAATATATTACTCAATGATAGAATGAGATGTAGTGTGGATGGAGATATTAGACATAAGCAGATAGATATAGATACAAACATAAGCTGCAAAGAGTTCGATGTTATTCATTATAGACCTTATATTGATGAGCTTGCTAAAGAGTCTCTTGCCTTATATGATTTAAAATTACAAAAGAGTCTGTTTGGAGTGGATGCTAAAGTAAATATTATTGATATAGAGAATGAAATATTTGCAAAAGTAAAAGATACAAATATTACACTTGAAGCATTTGAGGCAAGTAAACGCAGTGGCGCTAAAAAACTTGTTAGCTTTAAAGAGTTGAAAATCTCTGGGATAAATTTAGATATGCAGAGTAGAAAAATCTTAATAGACGCTACGGAGTTAAAAAATCTTGAAGTAGATGTGAAGAAATTTAAAAATGGCAGATTAAATTTAGAAAACCTACTTGTGGCTAAAAAAGAAAAAGTGAAAAAGATAAAAGCTGCAAAGACTAAGCAAGAGCTTCCTTATGAGGTAAATTTAAAGAAGTTTACACTTAGTCAAGCAAAGGTAGATTTCAGAGACTACTCTTTAGAAAAAGAAGCACAAAACACTCTAGATAAGATTAACTTGAATGCTTATAACATAGATATCAAAGAGAAGAGTTGGCTGGAGTATGACCTTTTAGCGAGAGTGAACAAAAAGGGTTATATAAACGCAGATGGAAAACTAAGACACACTCCGTTAAAACAAAGAGGGAAGTTTCAAATTAAAAATCTACCTCTTAAAAGCATAACACCGTATCTTCAAGAGAGCACATACCTTGAAATTGAGAGTGGAAAACTTTCTCTAAAAGGAACTACACAGTATGCTAAATCATCTTCTAGTGCAGATTTAAGAGTTAAAAGCTCACTAAATTTAAGCTCGCTATTTGTAAATGACACTAAAAAAGATGCACTACTCCTCTCTTTAAATGATGTAGATGTAAAGTCATTTACTTTTGAAATGTTTCCAAATCGTCTCTATGTGGATGAAATAGATGTGGACTCTTTCTATCTGAATGCTAAGATAGATAAGAATAAGGTAATAAACTTTTCCGAGTTGTCAAAAACAACAAAAATAGAGAAAGAAGATAAGCCCGAAGTAAGGAATGAATCAAATAGTTCAAAAGAGAGCTCTTTTCCTATCAAGATAGCAAAAGTAAATGTATCACTTGGAAGTGCTGAGTTTGCAGACTACTCCATACCTATTAAATTCCATACACATATTCATGATTTAAATGGCGTTATCTACTCTATATCAAACACTCCAGGGGAGACAAGCTATGTGGATATAAGCGGGGAAGTAGACAGGTATGGTTCAACAAAGTTAGAGGGTAGTCTTGATGCTTCAGACCCCAAGGCATACACAGATATTAACTTTAACTTTAAAAACTTAGATCTTAACTCTCTTAGCGGATACAGTGCATCTTTTGCAGGACATGAGATAGATTCCGGAAAACTATACCTTGACCTTGGCTATAAAATGCTCAACTCTGATTTAGAGGGGAGTAATAAGATAATAATCAAAAATATAGAGCTAGGTGATGAGGTCGAAGATGAAAATATAACTGTACTTCCGTTAGGTTTTGTAATTGCTTTACTAGAGGATAATGATGGAGTTATCGATATAGATATGCCAGTAGAAGGAAATGTAGATGAGCCTGACTTTAAGTATGGAGAACTAGTTTTTAAAACTGTTGTAGGAGTCATTACAAAAGCCGTTACAGCACCTTTTAAATTTTTAGGTGCACTTATGGGAATAGATGCTGACTCTCTTGAGTTCTTGGAATTTGAAGCATCAAAAAGTATGATAGAAGCGACAGAACGTGAAAAACTCGATCAGATATATACAATGATGATGAAACGACCAAAAATATCTCTAAAGGTAACTCCTGCATATGATGCAAGTTCAGATTTGAGAGCTCTCAGAGAAGAGAAGTTAAGTAAGCTGGTTATGCAAAAAAGTGATATAAAAAATATAAATGAAAATGTGAGTGCTCAGAGTATAGAAATTCTAGAAGATATATATGAAGAGTCTAAAGATGATGATAAGCTTGATGAACTCAAAGAGAGCTTAAGAGATAAGTATGAAGATGATGAGATTAAACGCGAGTATCATACTCGACTCCTTAAACTATGCAGGGAAATCCAACCTGTAACGATAGAGGAGATGAGTGCTTTAGCAGAGTCTAGAGCTGAGGCAATAGTGAGCTATCTAACACAGGAGAAGTCGATTTCTGTTGCTCGTATTAGTAAGTCTAAAGTTGTAACAGTGGATGATTCAGAAGAAAATATTGTAAAAGTAAAGATGGAGATAGAAGTAAAATAGCTTTTTGGTATAATTCGATACTTATAAAATACAAAGGACTTAGATGTTCAACATATCTAAATATAAAACATATACAAAAGGTCTGCTAGCTAGTATTGCAGTGGCTATTGTAGCTAGTATCATCACTCACTTTATCTCTTTTAGTACAGCAACCGTAGCAATCATACTTGGAATGATAGTAGGAAATTATTTTTATAGTACTTTTCATTCAGATGAGTCTGAGTATAAAAGTGGTGTGAAGTGGGCAGAAAAAGATCTTTTAATGTTTGCTATTGCTCTTATGGGAATAAATCTTAACTTTACAATGCTTGCAAACCTAGGTTTTAAAACTATTTTGATTATTGTTTTAGGGATGGCGTTTACAATTTTTATGGGTCTACTTCTTGGAAAACTTTTTAAACTAAATCCTAAACTTTCACTTATGATAGGAATAGGAAATGGTGTATGTGGAAGTTCTGCTATCGCGGCTACGTCTGGAATTGCAAAAGTTAAAAGTGCTGATGTTGGCGTGAGTATAGCACTTGTAAACCTTATGGGAACTATAGGTATATTTTTAGCACCTGCTTTAGCACATCTTATTGGTTTTAGTAATATTCAAGCGGGTGTTTTTACAGGAAATACCCTTCAGGCGGTTGGACAAGCCGTTGCAGCAGGATTTAGCATCTCTGCTGAATCTGGTCACTATGCGACTGTTGTGAAAATGGGAAGAGTTTTATTACTTGTTCCACTAGTGCTTATCTTAATATATATTGCAAAAAGGGAGAGTTTAAAGAACGCTGATGAAGTAACGGGAACAGCAAAGGTAGGAGTACCGTCTTTTATACTTTGGTTTGTAGGTTTTTCTGTTGTAGCTTCACTTGGATGGTTACCAAAAGAACTTGAAGCAGTTATTGGCTCTGTTAGTCACTATATTACTCTTATAGCGATGAGTGCAATAGGTTTAATGATTCACTTTGGAACAATTGTTAAAACTGCTGGAACGGCGTTTAAAGTCTCATCACTTTTATTTGCTCTACAGTTGATATTTAGTGCCTTACTTATTAGTCTATTGTAAGGATATACTTTTACAAAAACCTCTTTAAGGGCACTATGACATAAAAGATTATATAATTTATTAAAATACTGCCAAAGGAGTTAAACGCCATGTCTCATCTACCTAGCACACTTAACTCCTTTTGGCTTTGGAGAGAAGTCTCTTCAAAACTTGGCGTATCAAATCCAGCATACAAGTACTGGAAAAATACACCAAGTCTAAAACTCAATAATAAGTATATTTTTATTAAAAAAGAGACGCTACCGCCTAAGCACGAACATGTAGAAAAGATATTAACAGACCTCTCCGGATATCTTCCTATAAAATACGCATCAGACCAACTTCATGTAAATGAGCATATATTCTCTTATGATAAAATGAGACTTTATAGAGAGTTTGAGTATAAGTTTGTAGAAGACGTTAAGTTTGTCAATATTAGAAAGTTCTTTAAAGAGAATGGCATTAAGGTCTCTAAAAATTCTATCATTCAACTTGGCAAAGCAAAAGATTTAGAAATTACACTTGATTCGACTTACTATAGATTAAAAGATGACTATGGAGTGGTGGTTTACGACTGATGAATACATTTTTTATAGAGTTCCGCGATCCCCTTTTCTCAATTATAATATTTTTTACAATTATTTTTATGATTACATTTTTTTCTTATTGGTGGGGGCGATATAAACGCAAAGAGGACTCAAAATATCTCGATAGATTTCTAAAACAGTTTAACTCACTTCCATCAAAAAATGAACTAGAAGTTCTTATTTCTAGTGGCGAGTTGTCTGAAAAGTCCTGGCTGCTTCTAGCAAACTCTTATTACAAGAGTGGAGATTATGAAAAAAGTATTGAGATCTATCAGGAACTTCTAAAGATAAAGAGTAGCTCAAACACTAAAGAGACAATGTTTCTTTTAGGTAAAACATACTTTAAAGCAGGTTTTTTAGAACGTTCCAAACAAATCTTTTTGGAGATACTAAAAAAGAGCCCACGAACTCCTCAAGCACTACATTATCTTTTGCTAGTATATGAGTATATGAGAGATTATAACTCCGCGTTAGATGTACTCGAGCCATTAGATGAACTTCACGAGGATGTCGCACTCGAGAGTGCATATTTAAAAGTTATGCATATCTTAAGTAGGAGTGACATAAGCATTGATAAAAAAGCGGATAAACTCTTAGCAATACATAATGAAACTCATAAATTAACCTATATGATATTTGAGTACTTGTTTAGAGTAAACCCTAAGCTTGCTTGGCAAAACTTAGATAGCTCAAAAAGCGAACTCCTTAGTGACATTTTCTGGGCTATAGATACCAAAGAGTTGAATTTAGATATAATTTCACAAAATGGTTATTTACGCGATTTATATAGTGCCAGAGGTGATATTGCACTTTCAAAATCGAGTTCTATTTTTGAATTAAATGTTTTGATAAAGCTTCAAAACAAGGGTGGTGCTACACTTATTTTTGAATATGTATGTGATGGATGTAAACAGGTTTATCCCTTCGCATTTAATAGATGTTCATCATGCCACTCTCTAGATACATTAAGAGTAGAATGGCATTTATCTAAGGATTTTTATCAAGATTATACTCAAGAGAACAACTCTTTTCAGTAAGAATTTACTTAAAGCTCTTGAGTATGATGTAGGAAATAAATAGAATAACAGATTTGTTATAAAGAGGGAGTTATGAATAAAAATATAGAGAGTTTAGAAAAAAAACTAGATTATAAGTTTAAAAATCAAAAGCTCATTATCGAAGCGCTGACACATAAAAGTTATAAACAGCCCTACGATAATGAGCGATTAGAATTTCTTGGCGATGCAGTTTTAGACCTTATAGTAGGAGAGTACCTTTTTACTAAGTTTAGAACTTCAAATGAGGGGAAACTTTCTAAGATAAGAGCATCATTGGTAAACGAGACAGGTTTCGATAAGTTAGCACGTCATTTAGACTTAGGAAGTTATATATTGCTTTCTAATGCAGAAGATAATAATGGAGGACGTGAAAAATCATCACTTCTTTCAAATGCTTTTGAAGCTATCATGGGTGCGATTTACCTTGAAGCAGGCCTTGAGGTTGTTAGTAAAATTGCCATTGACTTGATAGAGAAGAATCATGATGAGATATCACTTGATTCTCTATTTCGAGACTTTAAAACAACTCTTCAAGAGTTAACGCAAGCGAGCTTTGGAATTACTCCTGAGTATAGAGTTTTGAGTAGTAGTGGCCCGGACCATAAAAAAGAGTTTGAAGTCGGTGTCTTTATAGAAGGCAAAGAGTATGCTAGGGCATCGGGAAAGAGTAAAAAAATAGCGCAACAAGAGTCAGCAAAAATGACAATAGAGTTACTAAAGAAGGAAAAGTAGTGAATAGTTTTGGAATGAAATTACGTTTTAGCACGTTTGGCGAGTCTCACGGAAAAGCTATAGGCTGTCTTTTGGATGGAGTGCCTGCTGGATTAGAGATAGATGAAGAGTATATTCAGAGTGAACTTGACCGACGTAAACCTGGAAAGAGTGAATTTGAAACTGCACGCAAGGAAGCGGATAAAGTAGAGATATTAAGTGGTGTATTTGAGGGTGTAAGTACAGGTACACCTATAGCAATGCTGATATATAATACAAATCAAAAATCAAAAGATTACACTAACATAAAAGACATTTTTCGCCCGGGGCATGCAGATTTTACCTACTTTAATAAGTATGGCATAAGAGATTATCGTGGTGGTGGTAGAAGCTCTGCTCGTGAGACAGCTGCTCGTGTATCTGCTGGTGCTATTGCTAAACTTATGCTAACTAAGATGGGAATAAGCGTATTAAGTGGTATCAGTGAAGTGGCAGGTATTAAAAGTGAAGTATTTGATTATGATAAGGCAAAAAGCAGTATTATTTATGCGCTTGATTCGGCTAAAGAAGAAGAACAAAAAGAAGCAATTTTAAAAGCCAAAAATAATCACGACTCTGTTGGGGGTGTCTCTCGTGTTCTTATTCAGGGAGTACCCATTGGATTAGGACAACCTCTGTACTATAAACTTGATGGAGTATTAGCTGATGCTATGATGGGCTTAAATGCTGTTAAAGCTGTTGAGATAGGTGATGGAGTACTCAGCTCTAGAGTATTGGGTTCACAAAATAATGATGAGATTCGTTCAAATGGCTTTGAGACAAATCACTCAGGCGGTATTCTTGGTGGAATTAGTAATGGAGATGATATAGTTTTAAATGTCTATTTTAAGCCAACTCCATCTATCTTTAAAGAACAACATACTGTTACAACTACAAATGAAGAGGTAGATTTTTCTCTTAAGGGCCGACATGACCCTTGTGTGGCTGTTAGAGGAACAGTTGTATGTGAGTCAATGGCTGCATTGGTTATTGCTGACATGTTACTACTAAATATGGGTTCAAATATGGAAGGTGTTAGAAAATACTATAGTTAAAGACTCTTTATCAAGGCTAAGTATTCAAATAGCCTCGATTGATAGAATTAAAGGCTACTTAGCCAGAGGATTAGTATTGTCAGTATCGATTCCACCAAGTGAGTGTATTATTGCTGGAATTTCAGTATCTAGTTGAGCTATTTTTGCAAGCTTATCTTTATCTGTAATACCTAATGCAGAAGCCCATGCTGTAAGTGTTGGCATTCCAATAACTATTTTATTCTCACCTGGTTTAATATATGCATACATAGAACATGGTGCAAATATTGCTGCTCTAGGTATAGGATTCTTTCCATCAAATATTGTGTAAGAGAATGGTACATGACAGAGTGACCATACTACATATTGTGCATAATCAGGTAGTACGTCTGCTTCTGTATTTAGACTGTATTTCATATTATAAAAGCCAGCAATGATATACCCTTTAGTCTCAAAAGAGGATTCAAATGTTTCTTGAAATTCATCAAAAAAATCATCAATATCCTCTGGCTCTTCAAAAGGAATTTCAAAGTTCATCATTGTTTTCTCAGCAAATCCTTGAATCAATGTGTAGTCTTTTGTTGCTTTAGGATATTTTGCTTCGATTGTTGCATCTAGGGGCTTAAACATCTCTACAAATTTACTTCTAACATCTTTGTCTGTAATTTGCAAAACATCTAATGCAGCTTCTGGCATTATGTGAGTTATAACGGTTTGATGATTAGACTTTTTTCTATAAATAACAAGATTAAAAGGTGTAAATCCACCTATTCTTGGATCTATATTCATAAGTTCTCTTGCTTTATTATCGTTTACTAAAGATGAAAATGCAAGTTGCTCAAGTGATGTAGCTCCTACTTGCTGTTCATACACGACATTTACATTGTGGTGAGGATCATTTAAGTAAAAACCAATATCCGCCAATGGATCTTTTGTAAATTCAAAAAAATCATCGTCAATATTCCCATTTATAGTGTATTCTACTGCCAGCTTTTTATTGTCACTTGGTGAAAATTGTGTTTGTGCTTGTATATTAGTTAGAATTGCTGTTGTAATAGCAGCTGCGGAAAGTATTTGATTTAGTAGTCTCATTTTTACCCCTGAAGTTATGAATTAAAAAACATATAAACTTCATGTAAGTTCATATGTTTTTTAACTAAATTATAAACCTACCACATTGGCAGGTCTATAAAGATTTTACTCAGTCATCTCATTAATAATTCTTTCAATAAAACCTTGAGCCTCACGAAGTTTTTTAGCACCTTCTTCATCTTCTGTAATTCCGATTGTTGTAATCCAGTTATCTACTGAAAGGAAACCTAAGTACATTTTATTCTCACCTTTTTTCTTATAAAGATAAAATGAACATGGAGCCCAAGCACCTGCTTCAGGATGTTTTTCAGAGACTGGGTAAATTACATCAAATTTACAGATTGAATATGTATGATAAAAGTCATATGCTTCATAACCAGCTTCGTCAAATATTTCTTCATTAAGGTTAGAATAGTTTGGCATCAAGAAACCTAATGGCTCCATTTCTGCTTCAAATTCTGCTTCAAAGTTTTCTATAAAGTCCTCTGGGGATTCACCATCAAGTTCAAGTTCCATTTCAAAGTTAGTCGCTAGCGTCTTATTAGGAAACTTAACTGTATGGTCTAAGTTTTTAAAACTACCATGTGGCATTGCAGTTTTTAAACCTTTATGTATTAAAGCAGCATAAGCAATTAAGTCTGGGTCTGTAAGAGGAATACCAGTTGATCTTGCCATACCGTTAATAGTTAGGGTTGCTACATTCATGCATCCTTCTTTACCTTCCCATATTGACATTGTTAGCGGAGTTAAAGCACCAAAGTTAGGATATTTTTTTATTAACTTATATGTTAAGTCATTATTTACATACATTGCTAAGTTATAAACTTTGTAGTGTAGCTTAGGAAACCTTTGACTAAAAGGCTTATTCATATCGTTGTTTCCTGGCACACTTAGACCAACTGAGTCAAAAGCCTTTTCAATTGTCTTAGTTGTTATTTTTCCATCTGCATTAGGTGTAGAGAATACCTGTACATCTTGGATCTTTTTAGGTTTTGCTGGAGTAGCTTCTGCACTTGAGCAACCAACTATTGATAGTGCTACTAATGCAGCCATTATCAGTGATATTATTTTTTTCATATTTATTCCTTGTGAGTAAATTTTGTTTTAGATTCTAACATCATTTTTCTATAAATTATATTAAGATTTAGTAATTAGGACACTATCACCTATTTTTATTTCTGAATTACCCTTTACATATCTTGCAAAGATACCTCTATCATTTTTTAGTAGTTTTGGTAACTTGGAGTCAACTGAAGATAATCCTTGACAGATTGTACAGTTTTGAGTTATCTTTAGCTCATTTTTACCTATTATGAGAGTATCGCCACTTTTAAGGTGGTAGGGGTTTATATCTATTAAAATGTTTTCACCTAGCGATCCATCTTCTATCTCTATACCGTTCTCTTTAGCTATAGTGTAACTATCGATTGAGGCTATAAGTATAGAGCGCTGAAGGTTTTTATTATAGAACTTGTCATCAATTATACCCTTCTCATCTAAGTGTACTTTTTTTGTAGTCTGTCTACCTTTAGTAGTATCTTTATTTGTTACATAAAGCTGTATAACTTTACCTTGTGAGTGTACTGTCATTTGATTAGATTCTCTCAGTTTTATTATTTTTCATTAACTAAGTATATCAATATTTATATTTTTGGTCAAAGCTATGCTTTATAAAAAATGAAATATATAGATTTTTTTACTGTAGGTATTTGTTTGTTAGGGGAAGGGAAGGGTTAAAAGTGGGAAATGAGACTAGCTCATTTCCTAAAGTAGTTTGATAAAGAGTAAAATTATTTAATTTTACCTTTACCTTTACCTTTATTACCTTTACGGTCTGTCCATTCCATTACAAGTTTGTCGCCTTTAGCGCCAATACCTTGAAATTGAAACTTGAAGATTGGGTTTTTAGATAAAAACTGAGAAGTTGAAGCTTCAAATACAGTTTCATTACCGATTTTAGCAGTCATATATGTAATAAAGTTTGCATCTTCTCTATTACCTGTTTTCTTTTCCATCTGGTTGTAAGTAGTCATGTCATGTTTAGCCATACACTTAACTTTAACAACGCCATTTTTTAATTTTGCTTTTACTTTCATAATATACCTTTAATTAATTATTAATATTTTGTTATTAAATGCTAAGGAATTAACCTTCACATCCACCAAGAGCAACGTCTAGAGTTTTCTTAGCTGCGTATAGCTTTCCATCTTTACCTTCAGCAACGATAGTTATAGTTCCTGATTTTGCCATTTTGATTTTTATAGAGTAATCATTTTTACTATACTTATTTAATGTATAAACACATACAGCAGCTTCAGGATTTGCATCTTGAAACACTGCGATAGTTTTAGCATCGATTGAAGTACCAAAATCAACAGGGATTGCTCCACCATTACTTGCAACATCTGGAGCCGTTAAAGTAACGCCTTGCATAACTAAGTTAGTTGAGCCATACATTGCTTTGATAGCATCATCAACAGTGTGTGCAGACCATACAGTTGGCTTAGTTTTTCTAAAATCTTCCGCTCTTACACTTGCAGGAACAGTAGCTAAAGCTAATGCACCTAGAGTCATACTTAAAAATTGTCTTCTTTCCATAATAATTCCTTCTTTTTTTATTTACCGTTAACTAAATAGTCAACTACAGTTTTAAAGTTTTTGTCTGAAAGGTTTGCTCCACCTTTAGCAGGCATACCACCCTCAGTTCCGTTAATTCCATTAGCATAAACTTTGTCCATACCTTTAGCAGTATAGCCAGCCCACTCAGGTGCACCTGGTGAAAGGAATGCAGAGTGACACATAGCACAAGCATTTGCATACACTTCTTTTGGATCAACTGCAACTTCTTCTTTTACTGGTAAATCTCTTACTGTATTCATATCTGGAATAAAGTCTTTGATACCACCATTTTGGATGTACTTAGTTTTAGCAGTTGGTTTTTGACAATCAGTCATACAGCGCTCTGCCCCTTGGTTAAGATTTTTAGCACCGAAGTTTTCTGCTTTACCAAAGTATGCTTTTACTCCAGGTAAAGTATTTGGACCTTTAATGTTTGGTTCAAATCCATCTTCATTTGGCATTTTAATTTTTAAAAATTTCTCACGATTAAGTACATACTCATCATCTACTTCTTCACCATCTACTATCATTTCATTAATGTTTAGCATGTATGCAGTCAGTGCATAAGTCTCATTAACACTTAATGTGTCAGATTTAGGGTGAGGCATACCATCTCTAATATACCAGAACATTGTACTAGCTTGAGGCCAGTATGAACCAAAAAGACGAACTGGACCATCAGCTTCTGGGTCTTTGTATCTGTTATTTTTTAAAGTCTTTTGTAATTCATATGCATTACCTTTGGAAAGTGCTGGATATCCACCACCACCTGAACCAAAGTCACCGTGACACATTACACATTGTTTCTCGTATAAAGCTTCACCTTCTTCAACAGAACCTTCACCTTCTGGTAAACCTTCTGCTGTTGGGTCTTCATTGTACACATAAGATGCCATAACATCTGTATTCCATTTTTTTAGTTCCGCATGATTAGGAACACGGCCATTATTTTGTTTTTTATACTCATCGCTAACTGATATAACATGGTAAGGACCAGTTTTTCCATTAACTACTGGATAAGTAACACCACCATCTATACTTAGTTCACTAGATGCAGGTGATGAAGAAGGAGCTGTGCCTCCAGACATACAACCAGCGGCAAATAGTGCTACAGTAGCAGCTATTGTGCTTGAAACTACTAATTTACTATATACTTCTAATTTGAACATGATTCACCTTTCCTTCTTTTGTTACTTCCCAAGTCTCAACTGCATTTCTGTGATATACAGCTTCTACACCCATGATACCTATTTCTTCATCGATAGTTGGCTGAATATACCCAGCATCATCTATAGCACGTGAAGCAAGAATAATTTGCTTACCATTCACCTGAAAGTCTTTTGGTATAGTAAACATATATGACCATCTAGTCCAAGATTTTGGTAATACTAAACCTTTGATTTGTGCTTCAACATAGTTTCTACCACCATCAAATGAAAGATCTACTGTTGTAATTGTACCCATACCAGACCATGCAAGTCCTTCAATTTCTACTTGATCGCCCTCTTTGAGGTCAGTCCAAGGAATCTCTGGAGATGGAGAAGTAACTGTTGAGTTAACTTCATTTGCATAGAAGTGTTGGATAGCTTTACCAGTTGGCTTAAGATCTGTATATTTAGAAGTCTCTTCTTTACAGTACCAAGGTTCAACAGCAAATTCTAATCTACGTAACCACTTAACACATAAGTTACCTTCCCAACCTGGAAGAAGTAATCTTACTGGATAACCTTGCTCAGGACGTAGTGCTTCACCATTTTGTCCCCAAACGATCATCGCATCGTCCATTACTTTATCTACAGGCACTGTTCTTCCCATTTTAGAGTTATCAGAACCTTCAGCAAGCATCCATTGTGCTTCTGGCTTAAGGCCTAAGTCTTCAAGGATAGTTTTAATGTAAACACCAGTCCACTCAGCAGATGCCATAAAACCTTTAGCAAATTGTACAGAGTTGAACTGTGGCCCTCTCCACTCTTGTCCACCATTTGCTGGACACTCAATAAAGTGAGTACGTGTAACACTTGGATAGCGCTTAAGCTGAGCAAGAGTTAATACTATTGGCTTTTCCACTAAACCGTGAATCATTAAACGGTATTCATTTGGATCAACATGTGCAGTACCACCATGTGAACGAGAAAAGAAAAGACCATTTGGAGTAATAATTCCTTCTGATTCATGTATAGGTGTTACAGCAATTGATGCTCTAAAGTTACCAGAAGCAAGAAGTTTAGTACTTCTTCTTGTGTTATTATGCTCATACGGCGAAGGAACACCATATAGGTTTGTAGTTACAGGATCTCCCCAAACTTGCCCCCATTTTGTATGATGCATTATGGCAGGATCGCCTTCTCCGGCTGATTCATTTGCTAAAAGTGATGTTCCAGCAAGAGCAGTTGCTGACATTGCAGCTACTTTACTGAAAAAGTCTCTTCTGCCAAGAACATTATCTTGTTGAGATTTTTTATTATCCATATTCTCTCCTTTAATTAGTTAATATAATTAGTTCTATGCCTCTTATACAGATTATAAGCATAGTTTTTACCATACAATTATGCCATTTTATACTTAATTTGAAATTTAGGGTTGTTACCAAATAGGTAATATGTGGAAGCAGTAATATTATCTTAGAATATCAAGGCTACTTAGGTTACAAAATGAAACAGTGTCTAAGAGATTATTTCTTGAGAATAGATAAAATGAGATAGGTACTACTCTCTTTATCTGTGTAAAAAATTATAGTGTAACCCTCATGTTCTATATCTTTTATTGTCTCATCATCAAAATAGATAGATGATTTATATTTTTGTGCTTTTGTTGGTAGATTGATGATGATTGTATCTAGGTAGAGTTTGAACTTCTTTGTTAAACTTTTATTTTCATTATGCATACCCTCTAAGATATACATAAGCTGTTCCTCATAAAGAGGTGTACATAAAATATTCATTATTTACTTTTCTCTTCTAGCCACTTTGTTATCTCTTTCATATTCTCAACAAGGTTTTTAAAGCTACTTTTATCATTTTTATATCTCTCTATATCACGAAGTATTTGTATCTTGAGATTTTCATCCATATTTATTCTTCTTCTTTTTCTTCTTCTTGACTCTCTTCTGCAGAAGATTTATCAGAGTAGAGCTCGTTAACTTCTTGAGAAAGTAGCTTGATATCCTCTATCGTTTCTTCATATATTTCTACTTTTGCTTCAGGATCTTCTTCTTCCTCAGCATTTACTTGTGCTTCATTTAGAGAGTCTTCAATCATATATGCTTTAAAGGGCATTCCATGCTCATACACAATTTCCCCACCATCTTTTCCTTGAAGGAAAGTAGTAGCAGTAATAAGCAATAATAAGATAATCGAGATTGCCTCGATAAAAAACTTTTGCATTTTACATCCAAGAATTTTTAAAATTGCTACAATAGATAATGCAATAGCTAAGTATAGACCTAACTCTTTGTGTTCTATAAGCTCATGTTGTCCTGCCTCACTAAGATAATCATATATCTGTGGTCCTGCTTCACTCCCGGTATACCAAGCTACTATCATGGCAAATGCAGCGACGAGAGTGCTTAAAGAAGATAGTTGAGCACTCATCTTGTCTTTCTTTATAAGATATATAATTCCAAATACTGAGGCAACTACTGGGAGAACCATTGCGAAGTGAACTGTTGCTGGGTGTAACATCATAAATTATCCTTTTTTGTTGAGTTTATTTGTCAATAGCATTTTTTGCTGATTTAATGGCACTTCCTAGAGCGACTTTAGCAACGCCCCAAGCTTGTGTTCCCATTCTTTTAGCTTCTTTTGCTTTTGGTGAGTTAAGAGCGATATCTGCTTTTTTGACTGCAATTTTTGCAAAGCTAGAAAATCTCTCCCTCATTACCTCTGCTGTTTCTTTTGATATATGAACTAGCTCTTCTAAATCATATGACATCTCTTTGTTGAGTTTTGTTAGAATGGTTTTAATTGGTTCATTACATTGAATTGCTTGAGTTGATACAACTTGAGAAAAGAGTGTATCAGTCTGATTTAAATCTTCAATAATAGTGTCGTAATCTTCGATAAGTATATGTTTTGCTTCCATAGGCATAAACGCAAGTCTTTTTTTGAATCTATCAATAGACTTAATAAGGCCACTTCTCATTCCCCTAAGAGTAGATTTTAAAATTTTGTCTGCTCTATTTGGCATTGCATCTGCTACATCAATTGCCGTCATCAAAATAGTAGATAGAATTTTTCTCACTCTTATAGTGTTAAGAGAACCCTCTTTTATCGCTTCAAATGTTATCTCTTTTATAACTTCAGTAGTAGATTCTATAATATCACCATCTGTATCTTTTTCTAAAGCAGTGATAATTGCTGATTCAACCATTTCACTAAGTATATTATATAAATCTATAGATTGAAGTTTGACTTGATGAAGTTTTGAGAGAGCGTATTCACTTGAACTAAATTGTTCTTCAAGAACATTAAAGATTTCATATTTAGAGTTTTGAAGTTCATCATGTTTTTTCTCTAAAGCTCTTTCTATAGCTTCTTTTTTTTCTAAAAGCTCATTTAAATCAGACTCTAATGAGAGTGTTTCAAGGGAGACGATAGTAGTAGTAATCTCTTTTATATCCTGGAATGACATCTCTTTTATATCTAGTTCGCACTCTTGAACTGCACCAACTATTCTTTTATCTGCTGACTCTAGTTTTTTAGCATAAGCTAAATGTATTTTTTCTTCTAAATTTGAAGTGCTCATTATGCAACCTTTTAAATTACCATTTTAATATTTTGATGCTTTCTCAAAGCTTCAAATATAAAGGTTCTGTCATCCTCATTATGGACTAACATATCTAAATTCATACTTACATACTTTCCAGTTTTAGATTTGTTTGAGTGAACTAAACTATGTTCTCTCTCATCTAATACATCCCGAATCGCTTTTTCAAGGGCTTTTTTTTCTGTTGCAATTATTTTATAGCACCAAGTACAAGGATATGTAAGTTCAAGTTTTTTTTGACTATCGTTTAAAATCTCCATTTTTACCTCCTGATTTCTCTTCTAGTTGAACATTTCGTATAATCATACCCTTATCTATGGCTTTTACCATGTCATAAATTGTAAGTAGTCCGATACTTGTTCCTGTTAATGCTTCCATTTCAACACCAGTTTGACCTGTAAGCTTTGCAGTTACTGTAAGCTTAAATCCTGGAAGGGAGCTAAGCTCATCAACATCACAATTAATTCCACTAAGATTTAGTGGGTGACACATAGGAATTAAATCACTAGTTTTTTTAACTCCCATAATTGCGGCAATAACTGCAGTTTGTAATACTGGTCCTTTTTTTGTTTTTTCATTAACAATAGCATCATAAGCATCTTGGCTCATTTCTATAATTCCACTTGCCACTGCTACTCTTGTAGTTTGATTCTTATCGCTTACATCAACCATTTTTGGTCTTTGATTTTCATCTAAATGTGTTAAATTCATCATTAAAGTCTTTTTATTTTTTATTATTATAGCGAAGAGGTGTTAATAATTAGTTTGTAGATAGTTTTAGTGCTTCTTGGTATTCATGCGGATAGTTTAAGTTTAAAAATAGTTTTTCATCTTTAAAGTCAACATAGTTTACTCGAGAGTTTTGTAGTAGAAATCCAAGCTTATGAGTATTGTTTTGCAGCATATCTTGAAATTTTGCATTAAGTGATCGATGATAGATTCCACACAAGGGCTGAACATTTGAATTTACTCTAGCTATTGTTGCATCACAATCTTTGTTATCAGAAGAGATTATTTTTTCAATGATATCTAAATTTATGAAGGGAGAGTCTACACTAATTACAAAGAACCTATCCGTGCTTAATGTTTTAAAGCTACTAAGAAATCCTTGAGTAGGAGCAAACAGAGTTGAGTTTTTATCATCTTCTAAAAAATCTGCTTGAAAGTCAAACTTTTTTTTGTCTTTACATGAGATATATACTGTGGAGAAAATTTTACTTAAATGTGAGAATTGGTACTCTGTTAGAGTACTAAAGCCTCGGAATGGAAGAAGAGATTTATCTTCTTTCATTCTTGAACTTTTGCCACCAGCGAAAATAACGCAGGGGATATTTATCATCTAGTTTCTTGTAAGTTTAGCTTCTATTCTTCTGTTTTGTGCACGACCAGCTTTTGTAGCATTATCTGCAACTGGGCTACTTTCACCCATACCTAAGTGAGTTACTCTAGATGCCTTAACACCCTCTGCAACTATTAAGTCACTTACAACTTTTGCACGTTTTTCTGAAAGAGATTGATTAAACGATGCAGCACCTCTATCATCAGTATAACCAACTATTTTAGCAGTGAAGTTACTTCTCTCTTTTAAGAAGTTTGCAAACTTAGTAATGTTCTCTTTAGACTGTGCATTTACTTTGTATGAAGCATTCTCAAATACAATATGAAGATCTACTTGGGCAATACATCCTGAGCTATCAACTACCGCATTTTTAGGAGAGTTTTTACATTGATCTTTAGAGTTTAAAACACCATCTCTGTCATCATCACCATCAACTTTACAACCTTTAGCATCTACAGTTGTTCCAGCAGGTGTAGCTTTACACATATCTTTAGAGTTTAAAACGCCATCTCTATCGTCATCACCATCAACTTTACAACCTTTAGCATCTACAGTTGTTCCAGCAGGTGTAGCTTTACACATATCTTTAGAATTTAAAACACCATCTCTATCGTCATCACCATCAACTTTACAACCTTTAGCATCTACAGTTGTTCCAGCAGGTGTAGCTTTACACATATCTTTAGAATTTAAAACACCATCTCTATCGTCATCACCATCAACTTTACAACCTTTAGCATCTACAGTTGTTCCAGCAGGTGTAGCTTTACACATATCTTTAGAGTTTAAAACACCATCTCTATCATCATCACCATCAACAACAGGAACAGCTTTTGGTGCGCTATCACCAAATGCAAATGTAAGACCTGCCATAGCTATGAGGTTGCTATCTGCAATACCATTTCTATGTGCAAGTTTAGCCATATATAGTGCCTCTAATTTAAGAGCTATATTATCTGTAAAAGGAACTTTTGCACCTACTCCAGCATCTAAAAAGAAACCAGATTGATTGTCTATATTCTCATCACCAATAGACTCAAAACCCGCTCCTAGTTTTGCAAATGGAATCATTGCACTTGTTTCATCAAATGTATAAACACCGTTGAATGCACCACGAATTACTTTTGTATCACCAGCTACTGCATAATCTGCTTTAGAGTATAAAAGAGAAAACTCAGGAGAGATCTTTGAATCTGGAGAATTAAACTGAACTTCTAATCCACCAACTAGATAACCATCGTCCTTAAATCCAAGGTTACCCTCAGCAATATCATAACCTATCATAGGAGAGATTTCGATTTTCTTTTGTTCCGCCATAGCTAATGTAGTAAGTAGAGCCGGAATAAGTAGTAATTTTTTCATTTTTTTTCCTTTTAGTTTTAATTATAGAAAAATTATATCAGACATTAGTGAGCTATGAGTGATATTATCTTGGATCTGTAATATAACCTGTAATCGCAGATATTGCTGCAACAGCAGAGTTTGCTAAATAAACTTCAGATGAGCGTGAACCCATACGTCCTACAAAATTTCTATTTGTTGTAGAGACTGCTCTTTCGCCATCACCTAAAATACCCATATATCCACCAAGACAAGCACCACAAGTTGGATTGCTCACAACGCCACCTGCATCAATTATTATATCCATATATCCTAGTTTATAAGCTTCTTTAAGTATCTTTTGTGTTCCTGGCGTTACTATTAAGCGGACATCCTCATGAACTTTTTTACCCTCTAGAATTTCGGCTGCTGTTTTAAGATCGCCTAGACGTCCATTTGTACAGCTTCCTATAAATGCTTGATCAATTTTGATTTTATCACTTACTGCTTGTGTAATTGAGTGTCCATTAGACGGTAAAAATGGATAAGCAATAACTGGTTCAAGTTCAGCTACATTTATCTCTAATATTTGAGTGTAGTTAGCATCTTCATCAGAGTAATGTATTCGAGGTTCACGTGCAAGATTTTTATCTGCTAAAAACTCTTTTGTAACATCATCATATGCAACAATTCCACTTTTTGCACCAGCTTCTATGGCCATATTACACATAGAGAACCTGTCGTCCATGTTTAAGTGCTCAATTGTGCTTCCTGTAAACTCTAGAGTTTTATAAAGTGCACCATCAACACCGATTAGACGAATAATTTCGAGGATAATATCTTTTCCAGTTGTATATTTTTCTGGTTTTCCACTTAAAACTACTTTGATTGACTCAGGTACTTTAAACCAGTTCCCACCAGTTATCATTGCAAAAGCTAGGTCAGTTGAACCCATACCAGTTGAAAATGCTCCTAACGCACCATGCGTACATGTATGAGAATCTGCACCGATGATTACATCACCCGGAGAGATAAGACCTTTTTCAGGTAAAAGTGCATGTTCTATTCCCATGTCTTTTTCATCAAAAAAGTTTTTAAGTGTATGCTTTTTTGCAAAATCACGAGATATTCTTGCTTGATTTGCAGATGCAATATCTTTTGCAGGGATAAAGTGATCTAGAACAATAGAAAAACCATCTGGATTTGCTAAGGACTCAGCACCGCTATCTTCAAAAGCTTTAATCGAGATAGGGGTAGTTATATCATTACCAATAACCATATCGATATCGCAGCGGATAATCTCACCAGCGAAAACTTCACGACCTAAATGTTGAGAGAATATTTTTTCAGTTATAGTTTGAGCCATAATAAACCTTTTAAAAGTGTAATAATTTTGCGATTATACCATCTAAGCTTTAAAATTATTCTGTAGTGAGTTTAAAGTTGTTTTAGCAGAGGCTGTTTGTGTACTATTTTTTTATATAAAATATGTATATTTTGCTATGCTCTTTTCTGAGAATTTACGAAACTTTTCGCATCTTGGAATTGATTTGACAGCAAAGCTTCATGCACTTTTATTCATAGACTTAAATATTAGTTTAATCCCTTGTTTAAAAGCACTACTATATTTTATATCGTAAAGCTTTTTTAATAAACTCGCCAGAGCAGAAAAACATCGTAATAAAGATAGGGTTTAGCTTCACCACATCATCTTCTATGCTCTCAAAGACTTTAAAGTTAAAGCCACCACCATCATTTGGATTTTGAGGAGTAACGGTAAACTCTATAGGAGAGAGGGCTCTAACCATATTTATAATGTTTTTTCTTTTTTTTGTATTTTCTTCATTGAGAATATTGAAATCTGGATTTTCAGAACTTTTATGTTGGAGTAAAATCAGATCAAGCAAGTCAACCTTATCTTTAAAGACTACTTTATTCCATTTTATGATTGTATTGTTGGATGCTATTTGACAACTTTTAGCCATAAGTGCATTTGGTCGACTTTTTTTCATCGCCTCTATAAGAGAGAGAAGATAGTTCTCTCCACCAACATTATCTGCTGCTTTTACCATAAAGAGATGGATTAGCATTTTTGTATCTTCATTTTGCTTATTAAAATTGCACATTCTTGTCCTTTTGTAGGATATTATATCATCATTCTACTCTGTTTTAATTCTTAAGGCAAAAGTCATATCAGTTTTACTTAAGGTAATCATAATCACAAAGCTATTATTATGTCAAAACTAAAAGAGGACAAAAATTGTCTTGTTTAAAAAAAGAGTGAAAATCATTCTTAAAACAAAGAGGTATAAAATGCAAGTATATTTAGATAACAACGCTACAACAATGTGTGATCCACAAGTAGTAGAAGTAATGCAGCCATACTTTAGCGAGCAGTATGGAAATCCAAACTCGTTACATAAATTTGGTTCATCAATACATCCAGCGTTAATGAATGCAATTAATCAAACATACACTGCTTTAAATGCAGCTGATGCTGATGATATTGTGTTTACGTCTGGTGCAACAGAGTCAAATAACTGGGTATTACAATCAGTTTGGATTGATCACATACTTAATGGTGATAAAAATCATATCGTGACAACTGAAGTTGAACACCCAGCGATTCTTGCTACATGTAAGTTTTTAGAAGACCAAGGTGTAAAAGTTACATATCTTCCTGTAAATCATGAGGGAGTTGTTGAAGTGCATACTGTTAAAAGTTTTATTACTGAAAAAACAGCACTTGTAAGTGTAATGTGGGCTTCAAATGAGACTGGAATGATTAACCCAATTAAAGAGATTGGAGAGATTTGTAAAGAAAAAGGAGTACTTTTTCATACAGATGGTGTACAAGCTATTGGGAAAATTCCAGTTGATTTACAAGATGTTCATGTTGACTTCTTATCTTTTTCTGCACATAAATTTCACGGACCAAAAGGTATAGGTGGACTTTATATAAAAGATTCTCAAGCACTCTCTCCGCTTTTACATGGTGGATCACAAATGGGTGGACGTCGTTCTGGAACACTAAATGTTCCTTATATCATAGGTATGGGAAAAGCGATTGAACTCGCAACACAAAACATTCAATCTACTATGGCTTCTATCCGTGCAAAACGCGATCGTTTAGAAGATGCTCTTTTAGAACTTAGTGATACTTTTGTTGTTGGTGATAGAAATAATCGTACACCAAACACTATTCTAATCTCTATCAAGGGAGTTGAAGGTGAAGGTATGCTTTGGGACTTAAATAATGGTCAAATTGGAGCATCAACTGGTTCAGCTTGTGCATCAGAAGATTTAGAAGCAAACACAGTTATGCTTGCAATTGGAGCTGACAATGAGCTTGCTCATACGGGTATAAGACTTTCACTTTCGCGTTTTACTACAGACGCAGAAGTTGATTATGTTATTTCACATTTTAAAGGTGCTGTTGCGAGACTGAGAAATATCTCTAGTTCTTTTGCAAAGCAAGGTCCATCAAAAGGTGGAGAAGTTCAAGAGTGTGAACTTCATCACCACTAAATAATAAATATAAATAATAAATTATAGATTAAAGGAAAATATTATGGCAAAAGCAGATATGTTAAACGAGTCCCTTTGGGACGCTTATTCAAATAAAGTTACAACTCTTATGAACAACCCTCAGCACCAAGGAGAGATCTTTGAAGAAGAGGCAACAGAACGTGGTAACAAACTTATTGTTGCTGACTTCGGTGCAGAATCTTGTGGTGATGCAGTACGTTTATATTGGGAAATTGACCCTAAGAATGATACTATTGTAAATTCAAAGTTTAAGTCTTTTGGTTGTGGTACAGCTATCGCATCATCTGATGTTATGACTGAACTTTGTATCGGTAAAAAAGTTGAAGAAGCTGTTAAAATTACAAATATTGATGTTGAGATGGCACTTCGTGACACACCAGATGTTCCAGCTGTTCCGCCTCAAAAAATGCACTGTTCCGTTATGGCTTATGACGTTATCAAAAAAGCTGCTGGAATTTACATGGGTGTTGATGCAGATAGTTTTGAAACTGAAACTATTGTTTGTGAATGTGCACGCGTTTCACTTGGTACGCTTAAAGAGGTTATCAAGTTAAATGACCTTAAAACAGTTGAGCAGATTACAGATTATACTAAAGCTGGTGGTTTTTGTAAGTCTTGTATCCGTCCTGGTGGACACGAAGCTATGGATTACTATTTAGTAGATATCTTAGCAGACACTAGACAAGAGATGGATGAAGAGAAAATGAAAGCGGCAGCAGACGCAATGGCAGCTGGTGGTGGAAACTTTGAGACTATGACTCTTGTTCAGCAGATTAAAGCTGTTGATGCGGTTATTGATGAAAACGTTCGTCAGTTTCTTATTATGGATGGTGGTAATATGGAAATCATTGATATTAAGAAAAATGAAGAGTTCATCGATATTTATATCCGTTATTTAGGTTCTTGTGATGGTTGTGCTTCTAGTTCAACTGGTACGCTTTATGCAATTGAGTCAACACTTAAAGAAAAACTTTCAGATAAGATCCGCGTTTTACCAATCTAATTTATAGACCTCTTATGAGGTCTTAAATATTTTCACACTTACTTTCAAATATATTACTGTAAACTACGCATTAGCATTAGGCTGTAATATAATAGTGAATAGCTATTCACAACACTTCTACTACAACTGCTCACAAATTCACTGATGGGCATAAACTTAATTCTTTTTACCAAATTAAATAATGGACAATATTATTGAAAATAAAATATAGTAGTGGAGATGCCCTTATGAGTATCATGCATTTAGTTAGAAATAACTAGGTGTATAAGGCACTTTACGAGAAGATAATTGATGAATTGGTTAATACTGGATATGTTATCATTGATGATGCATTAGACTTAGAACTTGCACATAGTTTAGTAGACCTTGCAAAGATAGACGTAGGCTTTAAACTCGGAGGAATTGCAGGAGGCACTAAAAAGAAGGTTGATAGAAACCGTAGACGAAACAAGATAAGATGGATTGATGCTAAAAACAAGCATGAAGCTGAGTATCTCTTTTTTACAAATGACTTAAGTGAATACTTAAATAGATCGCTATTTTTGGGTTTAAAATATTATGAATCGCATTTTGCAATTTATGAAGAGGGTGATTTTTATGAAAAACATTTCGATGCTTTTAAAAATTCAAAAAATCGTATTCTTACAACTGTCTACTATCTAAACGAAGAGTGGAGTGATGAGAATGGTGGAGAGCTTGTTATATATGATGAGAATGATAATTTTTTAACAAAAGTGATACCCAGATTCAACACACTCGTACTCTTTTTAAGTGATAAGTTTCCTCATGAGGTGTTGCCTGCTAAAGTGAAACGCTACTCGATAGCTGGGTGGTTTAGGATTGATAAAGATGAAAAAAGTTAACTATATAGATTTGGGTGCGACACTATTTGTTCCAAGCACTCATAAGAATCTCGAGGATATTTTGAATGCTCAAAAATATCCTGAGCTTAAAAGTGTTTTGATAGATACAGAAGATGGCATAGAAGATGAAAAGTATGAAGTAGCTTTAGAAAAAATTCAAAGAGTCTTGAGAACTTATGATAAGCAAAAACTTTTACTATTTATTCGCCCTAAAAATTGTGATGGATTAAGAGAGTTATTAAGCCTTGAGGGTATTGAAAAAGTAGATGGCTTTATTCTTCCAAAGTTTTCACTCTCTAATGCAAAAGAGTATTTAAAAATATTAGAGAAAAAAAAGTTTTTTATTATGCCTAGCATAGAGGGAAGTGAACTTTTTAACCAAGCCGAACTATATGAGCTTAGAGATATACTTCTTCCATATAAAGAACAAATACTTTTAGTTCGTTTTGGACTTGAGGATATGCTTAGACAACTAAGAATGAAGCGCAGTTGTGAGTATAGTATCTTTGACTATAGTGCTCCGGCATCTGTTCTTGGAACTTTTATTGCCATATTTAAAAGTGCGGGCTTTGGAGTAAGTGGTGGTGTTTATCCATGCTTTAAAGATGATGCAGGTTTTATTAGGGATGTCAAACGCGATCTAAGAGAGGGGCTCTTCTCTAAAACCATTATTCATCCCAAACAGATAGAAATTACAAATGAACTTTATAAGGTCACAAAAGAGGAGTATGACGAAGCACTTTACATCTCTAAAAGTGACAAAGCCCTAAGTGCAATCAATAGAAAAATGGCAGAGATAAAGACCATGAAGCCATACTCTTTAGAAATTATTAGAAGAGCTGAACTCTATGGGATTTGTGATTTTAAAGAGTAGTTACTATTTTTTTTAAAAAAAGAGTATAATTTTGTACTCAAGTTTATGGTTTATTTTCTTTGCGAAACCTTTGAGTCAAAAGAGCTACTAGCATATAGTAATTCAGGTTTTTTTTGGCTGTGTTTGATACCTTCTATCAAACGTTTTCTTTATGTATAACATAATTTATTTTATCGAGGACACAATGGAAATTTCTGACGTAGAGTTTGAAATGGAACTTGCTGGCGTTGATGCTTCAGATATTGAAAGCATCCTTGCTCTTTGCAAAAGCAAAGGCTTTAATAGTGACTTTTTAGATGATGAGCTTTTAAAAAAAGGTTATCCTAAAGTTTTCACTGTAGATTATGATGAATATGATAGTTTTGACGATGATGAGTATTATTCAATAGAAAAATTCCCACATAAGAATCACTATCAAGATTAGAGGCTTAGCAATGGCGAACAGAGAATTAATCAACAGATCATTTATACGGGTTATAGATGGAAAAATCCGTAATATAAATATGCTAGGCGACTTAAAATTGCTAGATAAGCAATTGAGCGAGTAAAAACTTTGTATAACTATCAAAAAGTCTTTAAATAAAATGATGAAAGAGATAAAAAGCGATTCTAATTATTTAGATATCAATCAAATTGATATAGTAGAAGTTGTCAATAACAAATGCTTAAATAATCTTGGACATATCGTAATAGATAAAATCGTGACTACCCCTCACAATAAAACTAAGGTTGAGTTTTCAAATGGCAATACTCTAAACTTTTCAAGTTATAGGTCTGCCTTTGAGTATCTCAATGCGATATATAATCTTAAAATAAAAGTACACGCTACAGCTGCTAAAAAAGTAGCCTTAGAAGTTGAGGATGTTGATAGTTCAAACATAGATATAATTGCTACTAAACTAAAAAAAATGATTACTGGATTTAAGGGTTCTAACCATAGTGTAAAATTAAATAAGATGGATTTGGCTAACTATCTAGAGTCGTATGAGTGGACTATGAACAAGTTTAGTATAGATGATATTCGGTATATTATTAATATGATTGATGAACAAACTGAATTTGAATATCGATTATACACTCGCTATATAGAAGGTTATTTCAGTGGAGTATAAGAAAGGAATGAAAAGTGGACTATCAAAAAATTATAAATGAGATAGCCCAAGAAGTCACTCCTTTTTTAAAAGATGGCAAAGTTGCTGACTACATACCAGCACTTGCTAGCGTTGATCCTGAACAGTTTGCCATGAGTGTCACGCTCTTTGATGGCACTCAGTATAATGTAGGCTATGCCGATAGACTCTTCTCCATTCAGAGCATTTCAAAAGTTTTTACCTTTACCCTTGGCTTAAATATTTATGGTAGTAGTCTGTATAAACGTATAGGACGTGAGCCTTCAGGAAATCCTTTTAACTCTCTAGTGCAATTAGAATATGAGCATGGAAAACCAAGAAATCCATTTATAAACGCAGGTGCCATTAACGTGACAGACGCGCTCATTAGTCACTATGAGAGTGAAGAAGTCGCTTGTGAAGAGGTAATGGAGTTTATTCGCTCTATAGCTGATGATAACTCTATAAGCTCTAATGAGATAGTTTCTAAATCAGAAATGAAATATGGCCATAGAAATATGGCTCTAGCAAACTTAATGAAAAGTTTTGGTAATCTAGATAATGAAGTAGACGATGTTGTAAGTGTTTACTTTAAACACTGCTCAATTGAGATGAATACAAAGATGCTCTCTCGTGCAATGCTCTATCTTGCAAATCATGGAGTAGATCCAATAACAGGGATTAGATATGTATCAGTGCAGCGAGCTAAACGTATAAATACCGTGATGTTGACATGTGGGCACTATGACGCTTCTGGAGATTTTGCATTTCGCGTTGGACTACCTGGAAAAAGTGGTGTTGGCGGAGGCATAGTTGTAGTCGTACCTAAGCTTATGGGTATATCTGTATGGGCTCCCGGACTAAACACTCAAGGAAACTCGCTTGTTGGAACCAAGGCCTTAGAACTCTTTAGTGATAAAACGGGATTGTCAATTTTTTGATTGAAGCGGCATTTAGATATCTTGTTTTGAAATTTTAGCAATCCCACTAAAAAACAGAGTAATCGTGTCATCAATGACATTCGTTGTATCAAACTTTTTAATCATATAACTTTGAGTATACCCATCAGCTAATTTTTTAAATAGCACTGCTGTATGGTAGCAGTCGATTTTCTCATTTTTTAATATTTCTTCAAACTGTTTTGCTAGATACTTGTAAAGACCATCCATGGGCTGTGAATCATTAGTGTTTAAGTTGTGAAAAAAGAAAGGGTCGTTTTCAAGTGAGATATTAATACTCTTGCCCTTTTTATTTTTTATAAAAGGCTCATATGTGTAGTGTAAAAATAGTTTGAGGTTTTGAATGGGGTCATCAGTAGAGTTATCCTCTAGTCTCTCAACAAAAGTTCTAAATTGATATAAAATATATTCAAAATATAAATTTTCTTTTGTTTCAAATATTTTATAAAATGTTCCAACTGAAATATCAAAAGAGTCTGCCAAGTCCGAAACAGTCACATTTTCATATCCTACTTCATCGAATATTTTAGCTGCAACTTCCAGGTAAAGGTCTCTTTTGAGCAATTCTAATTTTTCTGCTATTGTTTTTTCCATGTGCAAGTATATCATAATTTTAAAATATAAAATATTATTTGAAATATATAACTTAATTCATTATAAAATATAGTATACTTTTAATTGAAAGACTATTCTATACTTTGCTATGAAATATAGTGAAGTTTAAAAGATATATATGAATAGTAAAATAGACCAAATAAGGAGATGCAATTGGAAATAGATCAAGAAGAGTTAACGTCTATCTTGCATATACTTGAGACTGAAATAAATCAGTATAAAGAGAGTGAAACAAGTGTGCACCCTTATGATATTGCCGAACAGCTTTTAAAAGTAAGAGGTTTAAGCAATCAAGCGTATGAGCAGATAATTAAGAAAATACCAAGTAGTCTCTTTGCAGATATTTTATCTGAACTACCTAATCATGTTCAAGAAGAGACGGCGGATATTTTAAGTGTTAAAAAGCTTGCAAATATCGCACTGCATATGGATACTGATGATGCTGCTACTTTAATCCAAAATATTAGTGAAGATCATGAAGATGTTTCTCAAAATATTTTGGAGCGTTTTACTGAGGAAGATAAAGAGATAATAGAGCAACTAATCTCTTATGAAGAGTATGAAGCAGGTTCTTACATGCAAACTGAGCTCTTTCATGCAAAGATTGATGAGAATATTGGTAAAGCTTTAGAGAGACTCAGAGGACTCAAAACTAGTGGTGATGTTGATAATATTTGGCATGTTCATCTTGTAAATGAGAGAAATAAATATTTAGGTTCGATTGGACTTGAAGAGTTGATTATCTTTGATCGTGACTTGAACTTTGAAGACGTACCATATGAGAAGCATAAAAACTACTCCGTCAACCATAAGCAAAATATTAAAGAAGTTGTAGAGATGGTAACAAACTACAACTTAAACGCCATTGCTGTTTTAGATGACAAAAACCGTCTTGTAGGTAGGATTACCTCTGATGATATCATAGATATTATTCAAGAGAGTGCAACTGAGCAAATCTTTAACCTCGCTGGTGTAAATGATGAGGCGGAGCAAGAAGAGAATATGTTCCAAATTGGTAAAACTCGAGCTATATGGCTTGGGCTTAATCTTTTAACGGCAATCGCTGCATCTTTGGTTATTGGAATGTTTGACGCAACGATTCAATCTCTTGTCGCGCTTGCAATTTTAATGCCAATAGTGGCATCTATGGGTGGAAACGCGGGAACCCAAACGCTTACGGTTACTGTTCGTCAGATGGCTCTTGGAGATATTGAGGGTGATGATGCAAAAAAAACAATCTACAAAGAGGTGATAATCTCTTTGGTAAATGGAACTCTGTTTGCCGTTTTGATAGGGGTTATCGCTTATCTCTGGTTTAATATGCCGATGTTAGGAGTTGTCATAGGATTATCAATGATAATCAATCTCTTAGGAGCTGGATTTTTTGGTAGCGTTATACCGTTAGTTTTACAAAAAGCTGGAGTGGACCCTGCTATAGGAAGTACGGTTCTACTTACAACTGTAACTGATGTCGTAGGATTTTTTAGCTTTTTAGGCTTAGCTAGCATCATACTTTTATAAGGAGAAGATTTGGAACAAACTATAGAAAAACAAGATAAAAAATTAAAATATTTTATCGAAGATTATTGGGATATATTTTTAGGAATAATGAGCATGATTATCGCTTTTTATTTTCATAAGATGGGACAGGGTGGTCTTGCTACTCTTTTTGCAGCTATTGGAATTGGCTCGCTTTCATTAACGGTTTCTGAAGTTGCTGAGATACTCTCAGAGCGACTACAAGAGCCTTATGGTAGCTTTGTATTAACTCTAAGCGCCGTTGTGGTTGAGATTATACTTTTATATATCATATTGCTTCAAGCTGTGAGTGATCCAGAAGTGGTTAACACTGTAAAAGGAGGTATCATCTCTGCAATTATTGTAGATATGAATGTTCTTTTAGGTTTGGCCGTCTTTTTAGGTGGCTTAAGGTTTACGGAACAACAGCATAACAAAAAGACATCAAGTACATATACGACTATTCTTTTTGTAACGGCGGCGGCACTGTTGGTACCAGGTGTATTAAGCTTTGGTAAGCATTCGCCAACTATTATAGAAGATGCCTCCATCGCAATTGCGGTTTTACTTATGGCTTTTTATATAGTTATATTGGTATTTCAAACAAGAACGCATACACATCTTTTTAAAAGTAATACAAAAAGTAGGGTTTTTAGAGTAAAAAGAAAGATGAGCGAGGAGGAGTTAGAGTTAGATGAACATGAGGATGAAGATGATGATTACATATTTGAAAAGTTCAATATGCTTGGACTTATCTTGTCTATATTTGTGTTTATTGCTATAATCGCTTTAGGTGCAGAAGTTTTTGCCAATGATGGAATTAAACTAGCAAAAGAGTATGGCATTTCAGCGGGCCTCTCAGGTCTTATCATTGCGATAGTTGCTGTTGCTCCTGAGATAGTTACAGCGATTAAGGCTGCTAAAAATGATGAGATTCAAAGGGTTGTAAACATCGCTATGGGTGCTTCAACAGTCTCCATACTTTTAACGGTGCCAATCTTGATGGCATTAGCGTACGCAAGTGGTATTCGATTTACATTGGACTTTAATCCACTTGAAATTGGTGCTTTAATACTTACGGTCATTTTAGCTTGGAAAACAACTGATGAGGGACAAACCAACTACTTTGAAGGTATGTCTCATCTAATGTTCTTTATGGCGTTTACAATAATCGCCATTTATTATTAAAAAAAAGGATTTAAAAATGAAAAAATTAAGTTATATAGTAGTTCTAGCACTTATGCTAGTAGGATGTAGTTATAAAAATAATCCAGTTGTTTTGGAGTCATACAAGGCAGATTATAGTGGAGAGATAGCACCAAAGAATACAACTGTTTTTCTCTCTAGTGTTAAAGATACAAGGTTAGATAAAAGATCAATCGGTTATGTTTTAGAAGGTGACAAAAAAGCAGTTACTTTATTTAGTGAAGACGACTTCGAAAAAAAGTACAAAGATGGACTAGGGCATGCATTAAACATAGCTGGATTTGACACTGATGTGAAAAAAAATGAAGCGACTCTTGTAGTTAACATTTTTATAAAAGAGATTAACGTAGTTTACACAAACGAATCATTTGATGAAAATCTAAAGGGCAAAATAATGATCGAGGCTAGCGTTAAAAAAGGGGATAAAACTTTAACTTTCAACTTTAAGCAACAGAGTGGAAAATGGATCTCGCCATCATATAACTCTAAAGACGTAGCACCATTGTTGCATATGCTTTTTAGTGATAGTATTAATGATGTGGTTGCAAAATTAACTTCCTTGTAATATAAAAGAGTAAAAGATACTAGGAAATAAAATAAAATGAAATTAATTTACATCACATTACTAGTTTCGAGTTTAGCGGCATCAACTGTCACTCCGAAATTTGTTGCCAATGTCGTTCCAAAAAATATGAGTGTTCAGACAAAAAAAAAGAGATTTTATGCACTTGTTGCACCAGCTGTAAAAAAAGTGTATTCGGACTTAATGAAAGAGTATCTTAGTGTTGCAAAAGATATGAAAAATGGTAAAAACAAGGCAAAGATTGCTGCATTAAAAACTACATACAATGTCAAAACAGATAATGAACTTTTAGCATGCTTAAAGCCTCATCCACAAAGTATAGCATTGGCTCAAGCCGCGATGGAGAGCTCTTGGGCAACTTCGAGGTTTTTTGTAAAAGCTTATAATATTTTTGGTGTTTGGAGTACAAATAAAAATGAACCTAGAATCGCAGCCAATGAGAAACGCGGTGGTAAAAGAACAATTTGGCTTAGAAAGTTTAACTCTGTAGAAGCAAGTGTAAAAGCTTACTATAGACTAATGGCTAGAGGAAAAGCTTATAAAGAATTTCGCGCTTTGAGACTCAAAACAAATGACCCTCATCAGCTTGTAAAAAAGCTAGACAAGTACTCTGAAATAGGTGCAAAATATGGTAAAGAGTTGAGCCAGGTTATACGATTTAACAAGTTAGTAAAATATGACTAAAGTTTATATTATCGTATAATGAGAAGTCTGTATAATTGAATATAGCTAACAAAATAAGAGGTACTTTATGAATGACAAAAAAATTGTTGGAAAAAAAGAGATTATATCTATTTTAGATTTAGAGCTTTTTGATTTAGATGCCAAGGTAGATACCGGGGCTGATTCAAATGCTTTGCATTGCGATCATATAGAGATAGATAAGAGTGGCTTTGTTCACTTTCATCTACTTGATGAAGTCCATGCGTCATATCATGGAAAAAGAATGAGCATGCCTTTGTATAAGGTCAAAAAAGTTAGAAGTTCAAATGGAGAGCTCCAAGAGAGACCTTCCATTAAGGTTAGCGTTGAGTTTATGGGGAAAAGATATAAAACTATTATCTCTTTAACAAATAGAGCCGATATGAAGTACCCAATGCTTATAGGAAGAAAATTTTTAAGTGGTAAGTTTTTAGTAGACGTATCGCAAGAATATTTATCAAAAGAGTCATAAAACAAAGGAAAAATAATGAAAGTATATATATTATCAAGAAATAAAGAGTTGTATTCGACAAAAAGATTAATTGAAGCAGGAGAAGCTAAGGGCTGGGATATTCAAGTTATCGATTATTTAAAATGCTCTATTGAGATTATGAAAGGGGAGCTTCATATTAACTATTTAGGTAAGCAACTACCAGTTCCAGATGCAGTCATACCAAGAATAGGTGCTAGTAGAACATTTTATGGTACTGCAATGGTTAGACACTTTGAGATGATGGACGTTTTTTCAACTTCAGGGAACTTGGCAATAGCTAGAAGTAGAGATAAGCTTAGAAGTCTGCAGGTGCTCTCAAAGCATAATGTAGATATGCCTAGAACCGTTTTCGCCTCAAATAAATCAACTGCTAAAGACGTTATAGCCTTAAGTGGCGGGGCACCTTTAGTTTTAAAGATACTTGAGGGAACACAGGGTGTAGGTGTTGTTTTAGTGGACACTGAAAAAGCTGCAAAGTCCGTTCTTGACGCATTTTACGGCATGGATGTTAACCTACTTGTTCAAGAGTTCATTGAAGAAGCTGGTGGGGCTGATATCCGTGCCTTTGTTGTTGATGGAGAAGTTGTTGGAGCAATGAAACGCCAAGGTGCAAAGGGTGACTTTAGATCTAACCTACATCAAGGTGGAAGCGCGACATCTCACAAACTTACTCGTAAAGAGAAGTCAACTGCGCTTGCGGCTGCTAAAGCTATGGGTCTTGGTGTTTGTGGCGTTGATATGATTGAGTCAGCTCGTGGTCCGCTTGTAATGGAAGTTAACTCATCTCCAGGCCTTGAAGGAATTGAGAAGTCTACAAAGCTAGATATAGCTGGTAAAGTTATGGATTATATAGAAAAAAATGTAACGCCAGCCACAGATACAACAACTAAAAAGAAAAAAATAAAACGCGATAATATTGGAGCATAGAGATGCCAGCACCCATGTTTAATTTAGGTGGCGTTGATATTCCAAGAGGGGTAAATGTAACCATAAATCTTGAACTCCCTAAGCTTTATAATACACCTACTCAACTCCCCGTAAGGGTTATTCGTGGTAAACGCAGTGGACCAGTTGTTTTTATAAGTGCGGCTATTCATGGTGATGAGCTTAATGGTATTGAGATAATTAGACGTTTTAGAAAGCTAAGTATTTTAAAAAAGTTAAAAGGTACTCTTATTTTAGTACCTATTGTCAACGTATATGGGATTATGACTCTTTCACGTTACTTGCCAGATAGAAGAGATTTAAACAGAAGTTTTCCAGGAAATGCAAAGGGCTCTTTAGCTGGGCGTGTAGCGAGAATATTTTTTGATGAGATTGTAAAAAAATGTGATTTAGGGATTGACCTGCATACGGCATCAATTCATAAATCAAATCTTCCTCAAGTGAGAACAAACACAGATAATGAGTATACCTTTAGACTTGCTAAAGCATTTGGGGCAGCTGTAGTTCTGCATTCGGAACTTCGTGATGGCTCCCTTCGTGCTGTAGCTCAAGAAGAGGGTGTACCTATTTTACTATATGAAGCTGGAGAAGCCCTGCGTTTTGATGAGACTTCAATTCGTATTGGCGTTCATGGCTTAGTAAATGTGCTTAGAGAAAATGAGATGCTTCCAAAGGTGAGTAAAAAGGTGCATAAAGTTCCTGTAATCACTAGAAGTAGTAAATGGATTCGCTCTAGTGAAAGTGGGATGCTGCGAACTATCAAGGCACTTGGAGATACAGTCGCACAAGATGAGATAATTGCTTATATTGATGAGCCACTTGATGATGAGAGTTTTGAAGTGAGATCGCCATTTGATGGTATTATCATCGGTAAGTCTGAAATTCCTCTAGTACAAGCCGGTGATGCTGTCTTTCATATAGCTAGATTTAAAAATCTAGAACAGGCTGAAGACAAGATAGAACATTTCCATGAAAACATGATTGAAGAGAGTGAATTTTATGAACTTAATAACGAAGATACAATAGAGTAAACCATGAGACTTCTTATTCTAATCTCACTGTTTACGTCTCTTTTGCTAGCCCAAGCCACTGATAAAAAGTTTATCTTAGGTGGAGTAGAAGTATTAAGAGGAACTACTGTAACCATCAATATTGAACTACCAAAGTTTTATAATACCGCAACTGAGCTCCCAGTGAGAGTTATTCGTGGTAAAGAAGATGGCCCTGTTGTTTTTATCAGTGCGGCTATACATGGTGATGAACTTAATGGAATCGAAATTATTAGAAGATTACGAAACCTGGAGTTACTGCAGGGTTTAAAAGGAACTCTGATCCTCGTCCCCATAGTTAATATTTATGGCGTTATGAACCAATCAAGATACCTACCTGATAGAAGGGACTTAAATAGAAACTTTCCAGGAAGTGATAAAGGCTCTTTAGCTGCAAGAATCGCAGACATCTTTTTTAATGAAATAGTCAAAAAATGCGATTTAGGTATAGACCTTCATACGGGCTCGCTTCATAGGTCTAACTTGCCTCAGATTAGAACAAATTTAGATAACAAATATACTTTTAGGTTGGCTACAGCCTTTGAAGCGCCAGTAGTTTTGCACTCAGAACTTCGTGATGGATCTCTTAGAGCGGTTGCTCAAGATGCAGGTGTGCCAACACTGCTTTATGAATCTGGGGAAGCTCTGCGTTTTGATGAGCAGAGTATACGCATTGGTGTTAAAGGGATAGTGAATGTTCTTAGTGCCAATGGTATGCTTCCTGATTTGCTTACTACTAAGAGTAAAAAGTTTCCAGTAGTTGCTAGAAGTAGTCAATGGCTACGAGCTACTGATAGCGGTATTATTAGAACAGTAAAAGCACTAGGTGATACCGTACAAGAGGGTGAAATAATGGCTTATATAAATGAACCATTGGATGATAATATTTATGAGATAGTTGCTCCTTATGATGGGATTATTATAGGAAAATCAGAAATGCCTTTAATCCAAGAGGGAGATGCTGTTTTTCATATAGCAAATTTTAAAAAACTTAAAATTGCAGATAGTAAAATAGGCTATTTTTGTGAGGGTGCTTTAGATGATTGTGAATTTATAGATTATAATGATGCAGAGGCTATTGAATAATGATGAAATATATATTTTTACTTTTTTTAGTGCTTGCTTTAAATGCTCAAGAGACTATAGGGCGTATAGACAAGTTTGATTTACCAGAGTTTAATATATCTAATATAAAAGCGAAGTTAGATACAGGTGCAAAAACATCATCGCTACATTGTAGCTCAATCATGCCTACTGGCTATAATAAAGTTAAATTTATAGTGATGGATAGTAAAAACAACAGCTTAAGTAATGGCTATGTAGTAAAAGATATATCAAGAGTATCTAAGGTTAAAAGTTCAAATGGTAAAGCGGAAAAAAGATACTTTATAAATACAAAAATACTTATATATGGTAAAGTATATGAGATAGAGCTTTCTTTGAGTTCAAGAGGAGAGATGCTCTATCCGCTACTTATAGGACGAGAACTTTTAAATAAAGGTTTTGTTGTTGATGTAACAAAAAAATTTCTTTCATATAAGAAAAAAAGAGAAAGAGAGGAGTAAGATTGATAAAAATAATATTTTCACTACTTTTTAGTTTCTGTTTTATACTCGCAGATACGAATACTACCGCACCTATAAAAAAGAATATCTGGGATAATGATAATATCTGGATTAAAACTTATGCTAACAATAGAAACTATAAGATTATCATTAACAATATTGTAAAAATTGAGCAAAAGATTAAAAAAGTAAAGTACGATATGGAATATTTAGAGGAGTTACATTCTCGTCTAGAGGTTCAAAAGTCTAAACTTAACTTATATGAGAGAAATAAGAGTTTTGATAGGTTGCTCCTGCCATACAAGTTTGAAGTTCAAGAGATTACGATTCAAGACTATGTATTTAAAGATGCAAAAAACCAACTCTCTAAAACTATAGACAAATATATAGAGCTGAAAAATGAATTTTATAAGGCACACTCTTTACTTAAGAGTTCTGCTAAAAAAGAGAAACTTGTACGAAAAGCCGACCTTGAATATTTCAAAGAGTTCTCACAAAATATTGATAAAACATACTCTAATCTTATTGAAGCCAAAAATGAGCTAGATGAAAAGTATGAACTATATCTTGAGAATAAGTTACAAAAGCATCTCATTACCTCTTATATTCTCTTGGCCGCTTATATTATCTATAAAATATTTAGCTATTTTTTACTATATATTGAGAGTAAACTGCACAAAGAAACTAGTCAAATTAGATACAAAAAGGTTTTATCAATATTTTTCTTTTTAGGAACTTTTATATTCCTAGTTGTAAGATATATGGAAGACTTTTTGTATATTGTTACATTTTTAAGTGTGGTTGCAGCAGCACTTACAATAGCCACAAGAGAGATAATACTCAACATAATTGGTTCAATATATATCTTTTTTAGTAACATGGTAAGAGTTGGCGATAGAATCATGGTTCAGTTTGAGACTAAGCATACTATAGGTGATATAGTTGACATATCATTAATGAAAATTAAACTCAATGAGATAGAAGACTATAGTAATTTAAAAGAGATTAAAAATGTCGGAAGGACTATATATGTACCTAATAGTTATGTTTTTACAAAAGTATTTTACAACTACTCTCGTAAAAAAGATGGTCTGATAAATGATCTTATAGAGTTCGAGTTTACTCCCGCAACAGACTTTAGCGAAGTAGAAAAAATCACTTCGGATGTCTTTAGTAAACTTGAGAGTGATTTTAAAATTACTTTTACTTTGAACAATTTAAAAACAGGCATCATCGGACTTATATCTTATAATATAAACTATAAAGTAGCTTCAAAAATGCGTGGTGAAATTTCTATTAAACTTCTACAGGCCTATAGCGACTCTGGAAATATCAAATTAAAAAGTTCTAAACCATCTACAAAAGCAAAAGTAGATGATGGTGAATAACAGGGATTGGGCTAAGCGATGCTAAAAAAAATATTTTTACCTTCAATCTTAGCTCTGCTGGCTTATGGCTTTTGGATTAGCCCAAACTTTAAAGAGATAGCTGCGGGAATTTCAATATTTTTATTTGGAATGCTCGCACTTGAGCAAGGTTTTCAGGCTTTTACTGGGGGGCTTTTAGAAAAAGTTCTCAAAAAGTCTACTGACAAACTTTATAAAAGTATACTCTTTGGCGCAATATCGACTACCTTTATGCAATCAAGCTCTTTGGTCTCTATACTTACGATATCTTTTTTAAGTGCAGGACTTATCGGTCTTACTCAAAGTATCGGTATTATATTTGGAGCAAATCTTGGTACGACTACTGGAGCTTGGCTAATCGCTGGTTTTGGTCTTAAGGTTGATATCGCAGCTTATGCAATGCCGATGCTTGTTTTTGGTATTGTTTTTATTTTTCAAAAAAATAGTTCTATCAAAGGATTGGGATATATTTTAGCCGGACTAGGATTTTTGTTTCTTGGTATTCACTATATGAAAGATGGCTTTGAAGCCTTTAAGAGTACTATTGATTTGTCAGCTTATTCGGTTGATGGCTACAAAGGTCTCTTTATCTTTGTTGGTATAGGTATATTTGCTACTGTGGTGATGCAATCTTCCCATGCAACGCTAGTTCTTATCATTACTGCATTGGCAGTAGGGCAGATTAGTTATGAGAATGCCTTAGCTTTAGCGATAGGAACTAATATCGGTACTACAATTACCGCAATTATAGGTTCTCTTAGCTCTAATATTGATGGGAAAAGACTTGCAGGTGCTCATTTTATTTTTAATGTTACCACCGGTGTTATTGCTATTGTCTTTATCCATCAAATCATATTTTTAGTTGATATGATTGCAAACTATTTTGGAATAATGAGCGATGATTATACCTTGAAACTTGCTGTGTTTCATACTGTTTTTAATGTAATAGGTGTAGTCGTGATGTTGCCATTTATAGGTAGATTAGTTACTTTCTTAGAAACTAAAATTACAACTACTACTACAAATGATGAGATAGGCTTTGATAGAGCTATCTATCTTAGTGAAGCATCACTTGACTTTCAAGATGCGGCAATGGAGTCGATAAAAAAAGAGACAAAACACCTTTATGAAAATGCATTTGAGATAATCGCTCACGGCATAAACATTAAAAAAAGAAATATTGTTTCATCCATGGAGTTAGATGAGGTTTTAAAAGTACACTACTCTAAAAAATATATTGACATAGAAGATTTTTATCATCATAAGATTAAAGAGATATATGGTGATATTTTAGACTTTGCTACAAGAGCTCAGACAAATATGAGTCCGGAGTATATTCAAAATTTATATAAACTAAAACTAGCAAATAGAGACATAGTAGAAGCAGTCAAAGATACAAAACATCTACAGAAAAACTTAGTGAAGTTCTCTACTCACCCAAATAAGCATCTCCAAGAAGAGTATCGCAAGATGAAAAGAAACTTGGCTGAACTTTTGAGAAATATAAATATAATAGCAACAACAGATGAAGAGGATGTTATAGTACTACTACTTGCAAAAGCTAAAGTACATGCACAAAAGTATGACATTATCTCTAATGGAACACTAGATAATTTAATTAGAAATCGTCTTATTACAAATCAGATGGCTACCTCTTTGATGAATGATAGTACTTATGTCTTTAACATTAGTAAAAATATGATTTCTATGGCAGAGACACTTTTTATAGATAACAGTAGTGATATAAAAAGTTTGCATGAGAGTGCGATTATAAGTGATAGTGAAGTGACATCTATTTTGGATAAAAAGGATTAGAGATGAGTGAGCAAAAGTTTATAGATAGGGTGGTAGAGACCTTGGGGCTCAAGAATTTTATACAGTCTGGAAAAAGAAAGTCTGTAAAAAACCTTCTAAAGAAGCTAAAAAAACGCAGATTAAAAATCCTTAAATCTCTCAAAGACGAGTCCAATAAAGAGAACCACAAAGAGTGCCAAGAGGAGCTAGATATTATTACCTTGCAGATACAAAAAGGTAAAAAGATATTAAATAAATAGACTTAAGTTTATTTAATCTATTTAAAATGAAATTTAAAAGAGAGAAAAACAGATGATTTACAAGTTAATTATATTACTCAGTTTTATGACATTGTCATTATATGCAGCTCAGCTAGATAGTAAGATTATTGATGCTGACAATAGCACACTTGAAGCATTGTACAAACAAGTTGAAATGAAGAAACAAACAGATAGTGATACCCTTCTTCAAAAAGTACTTATTAAAAAATTAGAATCATTTGATACAGAGTATAAGGTTAATGGGGACGTTAATACAACTATAACAGGTGAAGTAGAGTACAGAAAATTATTAAAAAATTATTATCTAAATATGCAAGAGCTATTTGTGGCTAAGGCTTCTCTTGAAAATACAGAGCATACACTACTATTACTACAAGAGAATCTTGAAAGTAGTGATAAAGTAGAATCAATACTAACGCAACAGTTACAATATGCATATCACAAAAAAAAGTTACTCTACAGTAAAAATAAAGTAGCAGGTCTGCAAAAAGCAGTAGATACTCAAAAAGAGCTTATCTCTAGCAATCTTATGAGGATAAAAATAGATAAAAAAAGTCTTGAGAATGATTTGAGTATCTCATATACATCAGAGAAGAAGTTACTAGAGTTAATAACAAAATTAAAATTAGAAAAAGAGAAGTTTCAACTACTAGATAATCTTAAAGAGACGAATGATGTGATAGCAATGATAGAAACAGAGCAAAAAAAGCTTCAAGAAGTTAAGGAGAAACAACTAGCTCAAAAGTTCTTATACTTTACTCTATACCTGCAGCAAAAAAATGAAAAAGTTTTTGATATTCAAACAGAAATCAAAACTATTTTAAATCAAATGTTGCTATCTCCTGAGTTTAAAAATAGTGTTTTAAATTTTATCAACTCACTATCATCAGAACATATGGGAGTCTTAACAACTATAACTGCCTCAACAAATCAAAGTATTCAAGAATCTATCACTGATCTATTAAATATGTTAAATAAAACTCTCTTTAGTATAAATGATGTTGAGATAAGCTTCTTAAAATTAATGGTTGCGGTTTTAATATTTGTTTTTGGTTTTTATCTTGGTGGATCATATAAAAAATACATAAGATTCGTAAGTACAAAAAGCGAAGTTATAAGTGGCTCGACTACTATTCTTCTCTCAAATCTTGGCTATTATATAATCGTGATAATTGGACTTTTCATATCACTTAACACTTTAGGGATTAACCTCTCTTCAGTAGCGTTAATAGCAGGTGCTTTGTCTGTGGGAATCGGTTTTGGATTACAAAATATAGTATCTAACTTTATCTCTGGATTAATCTTGATGTTTGAAAAAAGTGTTAAGATTCATGACTATGTGGAACTCTCAGATACACTTCGAGGTAGAATCACAGATATAAGAATGCGCTCTACGGTGATAACTACAAACGCAAATATTGACGTTATTGTACCTAATCAGAACTTTATACAAAACAATGTAGTCAACTGGACAATGAACGACAGTATTAAAAGGTTTGATATGCATTTTGGTGTTGCTTATGGTGCAGATATAAAACAAGTTATCCAAGTAATTGAAGACGCAGTTAAAAATAGTACTTTTAGTGATGTCTATGTGAGTAAGGAGAGAGTTACAAGAGTCTTGATGACCGGTATGGGTGATAGTAGTGTGAACTTTACATTAAATGTCTGGATTAAAGGAAATGAAATCTTCAATCCAAAAAGAACAGAGTCAAGATTTTTGATACTCATTTATGAGGCACTTTACGAGCACAATATTACAATTCCGTTCCCTCAGTTAGATTTACATATAAAAAAAGATGAAGAGTCTCCTATTAATGTATAAAAAAATATATCTCATCGTGGATGAGTTGGCTTCATCTGAGACGTTTGATGAGCTATTAAATTATATAAAAACACAGTACAAAATAGTTCCAGATATTCACTCTCACATGGATATGTTTGAAGAGGGAGATGAAAATGAACTCTACTTATTATATTTGGATGATGATGAAATAAAAATATTTTTCAAAAATCATCTTCAATCTAAGCTTAACATTGGAATACTCCCAAACGACAAAGCGGCGTTGGCCATGAAAAACTATGGGATATCTAAAGATTTATTTGAGGCAGTTGATGATGCTTTAAATATTGAGTGCCGTAGTGAAATTGATCTTTTAATTTGTAATGAACTCATCGCCTTTAACAGTGTCGTAATTGGCGATATGCATGGGATGAATAGATTAAACCTAAATGAAAGTAGCAGATGGCAGAAGGTCAAATACTTTTTTAATAATCTGAAAAATATAAAGTTTAAAAGCTACTCTTTGAGCACGTCAAAAGAGCATACAATCAAAACTGTAGCTTCTGGTATAACAATTCTTGAACACACGATTCAAGATGAAAAATTAGCACTCAAAGATAGCCTCTCTATTCATGACGGTAAACTCAATGCCTTTATTCTTGCCCCAACGTCTTTAATATCTTACCTTTGGTATCTACTCTCAATATTTTTTTATCAAAAAGTATCAATCAAGGCATTACCAAGAAGTTTAGGCTACATTAAAACTGCAAACTTAACTATCAGTTCAAGTGAGCCAATAGAGTATATGTTAGATGGTGCGCTTCTTAGTGCTCAAGAAGTTGAATTAAATACAATGCGCGACACAATGAAAGTACACCTGGGTCGCTCGCTTATAGATAATGTAAAAGTAGAAAATAATCAAGTAGAATCTAAAGATATCATAAACCTTAACGCTCTTCCTCACGGAGAGATGAATAAGTTTTTGATAGATAAAAAACTTCCTCTATTTAAAAAGGCTAGTGAGGATGATTTTAAAGAGTTATTTTTAAATTTACGCTCAAGTGCTAAGTTCACATATGTATTTTTAATACTAATGATTCTAAGTACTCTTTTAGCAACTACCGGATTGTTTGCAAACTCAGCTCCTGTAATCATAGGTGCTATGATTCTAGCACCACTTATGGCACCTATAATCTCACTTTCTATGGGCGTGGTTCGAGCGGAAAATTTACTTATTTCACAAAGCATAAGAACGCTCTCTATAGGAATAGTCATGGCACTGTTTTTCTCTGCAATTTTTACATTTATCATACCGTTAGAGAGAATTACGCCAGAGATGCAAGGCCGGTTAAATCCAAACATATTAGACCTGATGGTTGCGATATTATCTGGAATAGCGGGTGCTTATGCTAACTCAAAAGAAGAGGTAGCAAAGTCTTTAGCTGGCGTTGCAATAGCTGTAGCACTCGTTCCACCTCTAAGCGTTACTGGAATAGGAATAGGACTTGGTAGTTTTGACGTTATCTACGGCTCATTTTTACTCTTTATAACAAACCTTATAGGGATTACCCTAAGTGCTGCGTTAACGTTTATAGTTCTGGGCTACTCGCCAGTTACAACGGCAAAAAAAGGGATCTACTACACGAGTGTTCTTTTAACCATTATAACTATTCCACTAATATTTTCCTTTGCCGACATGATTGAAAAAAATAAGTATATGAGTGATTTAGAGAGTGTTAAAAGCATTATTTTACATGAGGAAAAAATAGAACTTAACATCTATGATGTGAAGTTAAATAATGATGTATTGGTTGTAGATTTGCAGAGTATTTCTGAGAAACCGTTAACACATGAAGAGTATGTCAAGATAAAACAGAGTATAGAGAAAAAACTTCAAAGAAGAATTGTCTTAGAAGTTACTCCTATGATTATTGTTCGCTAAACTAACAGGGATAGATAAGTAAGCTAGTTTATAATCCATAGATGACTATACCAAAACCATTTGCCATCTTCTGATGGAGCGGTGCAGGTGTATCTATCTCGTGGAGCATTAAGCGTTTTACTTGCTTGAACTTCCGCCTCTAAATCAGAGAGCCATTTAATGCTAATCCCTTCGCCATTAGACGTAAAACAGTTCATTCTTTTCATAGGATATTTTAGTTTTAAAGTTAATTTAGGTGGATTGTTCTCTTTGACAAGCGGCTCATATGGAGATAGGGAGGCTATAGGTAACGCAAGGGTGTTTAACTTCAAAACAAACCCATCAAGGTCTGAAAAAGTCTCCGACATCGCAAAACGCGGTAGGGCTTTTAAATCGCTATTTAAATCAATGGCACCTGATGTTTGAGTTACTCCAATATAGCCTAGCCTTTTTATAAACTCAGCAGTCGCTTGACTATACTCGCCAAATGGATAAGAGAGTAGTTTTGGATTTTCGTTTGTATGTATGCCGAGCTCTTCATGAAGTTTTTCTTGTGCACCTTCTATCTCTTTTTTTAAACGGCTTTGCCATTTCTGCTTACTTTCATCTTTGCAAGGGAGTAAAACATCATGAGTTAGCGAATGATTTGCAAACTCACCCCCATGTAAACGCATCTCTCGTATCTGTTCCCAACTCACATAGTTGATAGACTTGCCACCTACTGCAGAAGTATTTACAAAAACGGTAAATGGATATTTTTTCTCCTTTAACAGGGGAAAAGCTTTTGTGTAGACACTTATATAAGCATCGTCTATTGTTAGGGCTACTGTTTTATGTGGAATATTCTTTCCCTCAAGAACGTAACGAGCTATTTTTGAAAAGGGCCATACCTTAAAGCTCTTTTGTTCTAAGTAATCAAGTTGGCGTTTAAACTGCTCAAGACGTATATTTGTTGAGGGGTAAGTACTCTCTCCAAAGCGGTGATACATGAAAACTATGGCACTCATATTTTGTTTTTGAGAAGAGTTGTAAGTTTTATTTATTTCTTGGGCATCCATTGAAGTTATCATAAGCATTAGAACAAAGATAACTTGTAGTCTCAATGAAATATTCATAGTATTATCGCCGTCTTAACTATCTATTTGATATAGTTTACTTAAAATAGTAATCATACTCTCAACTGACTTGATGCTTGTTGTCTCATCAACCGTATGATATCCAATAGTAGGAAGTTGAAGAGTCGTCCCTTGTATCTCACCTTTTGTGGCATGGATAATACGACCGAGTTCCGTAGTTCCTAGAGAGTTTTTTGTTCCATTTTGCTTCATGATATTTTTTAAATATGCATCTTTGAAATGATATTTAATTCCATTGTCCATCGCTATTTTTTTAATAGTGTTTTTTAGGGGTGATTTAAAAACTGCGTTTTCATCACGATGTCTTAGAATTACATCTAAGTTTTGCATGTCCTCAAGTGATGCATAAGGACTTGTATCTAAAACTAAAAGCTCGTTTGTGGTGATGTCAAAACGTTTAAAGTACTCGAGTAAAAATCTCCAACTCTTTCCAGCCTCTTCAGACGCGGTGAAAAATGCGGTGCCTTTATAGCCTATGTGGTACATATATATCATTATTGCTACAGAGATTACATTGTCGATTTGCGCTGATAAATGATCATCTTTAAACTCTAGCTTATCCATAAATGCGATGGGAGTTCCAGGAAAAAGGTGTGAAAAATCATCAACTTTAAAGATGATATTATTTCGTCGCTCACATAGTGAAGCTTCTGTTATAACTCCCATTCCTAAATAGGTGCCAGACCAAGGCTCATATGCTTGGACTTTCTCACCAACAAAACGGGCATTAAAGTTATGTAAAAGTTTTTCAGAGTTGGATGTGCCCGTTAAGTCTGCTCTATTTTTTGCAATAAACGCAGCGTATTGAAACTCATTGTGCCCTGTACATATGAGCCCATGTCTATCTGCATGCGAAGACATATAACCACTTGATGGTTTACTCCCCTTAGCAACTAAAACGCCATCGTAGTACTCAACTTCGACGCCTATCTCTTCAAGTTCGCGTTTAACAAACATAAAAAATGGATGCTCCGCTCCAACTACACTTGGTATACGAATCAGTTGTTTTAAAATGTCATAAAATTCTTCCATAATAATCCTCTAAATATAATTTAATATAGCTCTACTTGTCTCTTCATTCTCAACAATAATATGCTGAAGACCCAACTCTTGTAAATAAGCTCTCTCCTTGATGGAGTGAACTTTAACAATGACTTTATCATTATGTACTAGCTTCTGTACGATTTGACATACAAGGTGGAGTTTTTTCTCATTGTCTATGGCGATGACAACCTTTTTAGCTTTTGTGAGATAAGACTTTTTGAGTATCTCTCTATTGGCGGCATTGCCATAGATTACAGGTTCTTTATTTTTTACCGCCAGCTCATACCGATCGGCGTTATTCTCTATAACGATATAAAATTGACCATCTGCTTTAAGTTTCGTGCTAAGATTTTGTCCAAATTCTCCATAACCCAAAACTACAACATGCTCACTAATTTCAGTACTAAAGAACTTCGTGTCATCAGGTTTGGCTTCGAGTTCTTTGATGAACATATCTGTAAGTCTACTCAGGTTGGAGAGTATAAAAGGTGTCATAATCATGGAGATTACAATGACGATAATCATCACTTGCCCATAAGGAGCCTCTACTAAAGAGTGTGCTCTTGCTAACTCTAAGATAACTAAAGAAAATTCACCAACTTGAAGAAGCGAAAATGCAGTTTTTAAGGTAGTTCTTCTGTTGTTGTTTTTGCCAAATTTGACAATGAAATAAATGATAAAAAACTTTACTACCATGATGAGAAGGAGTAAAAAAAGAATCAAAAAGGCATACTCGAATATAATCCCAAACTTTATCTGCATACCAACGGTTATAAAAAACACCCCAAGTAAGATGTCTCTAAAAGGAATGAGGTCGGCTTCTGCTTGATGTTTGTACTTAGTCTCTGAGATTAGCATTCCGGCTATAAATGCTCCAAGTGAATAGGAGAAACCGAGTAAGTGAGCACCATATGATGCACCAATAGCTAAAAAAAGAATTGAGCCTATAAAGAGTTCATCCGAGTGTGTCTTTATTATTTGCGTGAAAAATGGCTCTAAAAGATACCTTCCTATAACATAGAGGGCTGCCATTAAAATTACCACGCCAAGAATAATTTCAGAGATTACACTCCTTATACTTGTCTCACTAGAAGCGAGTATTCCTATGATTATTAAAACAGGGATAACTGCAATATCTTGCATAATCAAAATGCCTAAAGCATTTTTTCCATACTGTTTATTTATCTCTCCTGTTTCGTTAAAAGTTTTGAGCACTATGGCTGTAGATGACATTGCTACAGCCATAGAGATAATAAAAGCGCTATATTTGGCTAAATCAAAAATGTAAAACGCAATAAGAAAAATAACAAGTGAAGTTATGAGAATCTGTAAGCTTCCAACAACAAGAACCTCATACTTCATCTCTTTGAGGTGCTTAAACGAAAACTCAAGTCCTATGGTAAACATCAAAAAAACAACGCCAAATTCCGCTATCTCTTTGAGCTCATGGTTGTTTACGGCGTCATGCAGACCAAATAGGTAAGAGATAATAGTACCTGTGAGGATATAGCCTATTAGTGTGGGAAGTGCGAATTTTTTTAAAAATATATTTGCCACTAACGCTATAAATAGTGTTGCAACTATGATTCCAAGCACATATCTTCCTTAGTTTTTTTTAACTTTTTAATAGGCTTTTGTATAAAAAGGTTGTTTGGATACATAATAGTTTCACCATCGGCGTCTAAAAGCTCAATTGTAAAAAGTGATATTTCAATTATGGTTCCAGTAACGGTGTTATCTCCATCTATAATTGTGATGGTATCCCCAACGCGAGCAGGAAATGTAAAAAATATAATTATGCTTGCAGTAAGGTTACTAAGAATAGACCATTGTGCAAAAAGAGCCACACCAACGACTGTAAATATAGATGAAGCAAAGATTAAAACACCATCAAGACTTACACTCCAGATAATAGCAAGAAGCAAAAAGGCTACTACGATGACTAAAAAAGAGATACTCTTAGATATATAGTAAGTTCTTTTCTCAGAGACCTTTTTAATCGCCCCTAATTTAGTTAAAAAATAGTCTAAAGATCTAAGGCTAGCAATAGTTCCTAAAATAAGCGCTAAAGTTAAAATAATCTCATTATTCATTGTTTAAATTTCCTTGTTATGGTAATATGGAATTATAATCAAATAAATCAAAACTGACTCTAAATTAAGTGATTTATATATAGAATATATGATTAAACATATAAGAGAGCTTATATACTTTTGAAAAAGAAAAATATACATCTAGTAGTGCAATTTATTTTATTGTTTTTACTCTCTTCGCATCTCTTTGCGCAAAAGATTCCCCTTCTTTTTGAAGGCCAAAGTGAGTTACAAGAGAGGGGGCTCTACGAAGCACTAAATCTTAAAAAACTTTATTTATATGAGTTCTATAAAGAGGAACCTAAGGTTGATATTAAGAGTATAAAGCTTCTTCTCCAAGTGATTCAAAACTACTATAGAACAAAAGGTTTTTACCATACAGAGGTCTCTTACTATGAGAGAGAAGGGAGTGTAATAATCTCGATAAAAGAGAATGAACCTATGCTCGTAGAAAGTATCGAGATAGACTCAAAACTCGATATAGTCCCAGTTTTACCTTTTAAGAAGAGTGAGTTATTTAATGCGGATGCTTTTTCTAAAAGCAAAAAGGATATTAAACTTCTTTATTCAAAAGAGAGCTATTGTGACATTTCACTAGACTCAAAGGCTTATGTAGATACTCAAAAAAATAGTGTCAGACTTGTCTATAAGGTTGTAGAAAACGAGTTGTGTCATTTTAAGAAGATTGAAGTTAATAGCTCTAAAAACATATCTGCAGATATTGCAAAGTCGCTTCTGTATTTTGAAGAGGGAGATCTCTTTAGTATAGAAAATATCAAAAAAAGCTATAAAAACATTTATGCATATGATGGTGTTTCAAAGGTTTTGATAGAGACACAAGTGGAGAATAATAGTAGCGTTAACATAAAACTAGAAATAGAAGAAAATGAAAAACCACTGCGTTTTATAGCGGGTTTAGGTATCAGTAGTGATGAGGGACTGATGGGACAAATGGGTCTTAAGCATAGGAACTTTTATGGTAATTTAAAAAGTTTAGGTGTTGAAACACGAGTTACAGAGGTAAAACAGAGTATTAAAATGCAGTTTGATATGCCTCTTTTATATAAAGATGCGACAGGCTTTGAAGTTGGTTTGGAAAATGAAATATTTAGTGGTTTTACAGAGTATAGACTCTTTAGCTCTGCTTATTTAACACAACGCTACATCCCATCTACTTTTAAAGAGAGTCTTATTTTAGATCGCACGAGTACTTATAATGCCCAGGATACAGTGCTTTTTCCAGAGGCTGTTTTACTTGTGGTCTCCCCAAAGTTAGAGTGGATGTACGATACAAGAGATAGTCTACTTGATCCAAAAAATGGTTACTTCTTTAGTAGTGACATAATGGGTTCGATTAAAAGTACACTCTCAGATGCCTCTTACCTAAAAGGAAATATCAAAGGAGCTTATCTCTACCCCATAAAATCATCAACTCTTGGAGCAAAAGTAACTTTTGGAGCCTTGAATGTATTTGATGGAGTCATACCGGCTTCTTATAGGTACTTTGCTGGAGGTATGCATAGTAACCGTGCCTACACCTACCGTGATTTAGGCCCTAAAAATAGTAATGGTAACCCATCAGGATTCGACACAATTGTTGAGAGTACTCTTGAGTACCGATTTCCTCTCTATGGAGACTTTAGAGCGGTGCTATTTAGTGATAATAGCTTTGTGGGTGATAGTTATCTCCCCGATAGTCAAACTGCTTACTATAGTGGAGGTGTGGGTCTACGATATATTTCACCTATTGGTCCTATCGCGTTTGATGTTGGTTTTGACTTGAGTAATCCCTCTTCACAGTTTGCTTTTCACTTTCACATAGGAGAACTTTTTTGATCTCCTATCTTTATCTCTTGTATCGAAACATTATTCTATTTTTTATTACGATTTTTATTCTGCTTGGTGTGCTTCTCATTAACAAAGAGGTCGTTCCATATTTAGCACAAAAGTATGCAGGAGAGTATGGACTAAAGTACTCAAAAGTAGAGGGAACACTTTTTTTTGGCATCACTGTAAAAGAGCTAGAGTATAAAGATTTTTTAAAAGCCAAATCACTCACGGTTCGTTACGACTTTTTCTCACTTTTAGCCCTCTCTCCAAAGATTAGTAAGATAACAAGCGACTCTTTATATCTAAACGCAGATAAGCTTCCCACTTCCGATAGTAATGAAAGTGGGGTTTCAACTCCTGCGTTTAGCATCAAAACACTCTTGCTAAAAAATGTACAAATTATGTACAACAAAGAGCTGTACGGTTTTGACGTAAATGCCACAAAGATAGAGTACGAAGAGAGTTTAAGTGTAAAGAAAATGGCACTGGATTTTAGATCTTCCTATGGAGATGTTTTGCTAAATGGTTACATAAATTCTAACACACTCTATAGCGATAGCGTCATTAGCGTCAACTCCTCAATAAGTAAAAAATATCTTAGCTTTTTACAAACGCCACCCAAGAGATTAAACTGCATGCTTGAAGCTGATACTAAAGGTGCAAAACTCTCTACTAAGCTTAAGAGTCTCAAACTCAAAGAGAGAGAAGAGTTAGAACTCAAAGAGATAGCCCTAGAGTTAAACTACTCCTTTAAAGAGCAAAAGTTAAATGGGGACTTCAGATATAAACTTTATTATGAGAGGTTTATTCTACAAGCTAAGCAAAAGCTTCTTCTTGGTCTAAATGGCAACTTTAACTCAACTATAAACGCAGAGGTGAAAGAGACTCCTTTTGTTTTGCCATTTAAAGAGATAAACGCCAGAGCCTCAGGAAGTCCTAAAAAAATAGCTGTGAGCCTAGACGCAAACAAACTGCGCTATAAGTTCACAAGCGATGACTATAAAAAGTTTTTTATTGAGGGTGAGGCTAAAGATTTTGAGCTCTCTTTTGTTAAAGAGTTGCCTGAACTTTTACAAAAAGACGTCATCTCTTTTAAAAATAGCGCAATGCTGCAACTCTCTCCACTGAGCTTGAGTGCGAAACTCGAGGTCGACTCTCTGTACTACGTGCTTGCAACAAACGCCACTTGGCAAGATGGCAATATCTCAGCTTTTTATACTCTCAACCCAAAGAGAGAAAACGCGCTCTTTGAAGGCTATCCTCTTGAGAAATTCTCTCCACTAAAGGGTAATTATATCGCCAATGGAGTGGATGAAAGAGTGAAGATAAAAGCGAATCTTTTAGAGATGAAGCTTCTTAAAAAAGGCGAAAGTATCACAGGAGACGGTAAGCTTGCATCAAATAGATTTACTTTAGCAACTCGGATAGATAAAGAGAAGCCAATGGCATTAAGTCTTGATATGAAAGTAACTTCTTTAAAAAATATGCTTATAGCGTTTGAGATGAGTGATACAAGTCTGAGCGATATATCCGACATCATGCTAGATATAAATAGTAGCGTGGTTTTAAGCGAGCCCTTCATTGTGAAATCATCTCTCTACGTTCCAAGCATAGCGTACAAAGCGGATATGCAGACAACGCATCTTCTCAATGACATTAGGGCAAAAATAACTTTTAGCGAGGATATACTTACTCTTCATAGTTATGATCTGAAGTATAAAGAGCACTCTGTCTACTCAAATAAAAGTTCGAAAATTTCACTGAAAAAGAGTTCAGAGATTCTCTTTAAAGAGTTTTGGATATTTGACAATATCCTTTTAGCGGGTAGTTACAAAACTAAGAAAAAATCGGGAGACTTTACTCTAAAGGGCGACAAGGTTCACTACAAAGATAAAGAGTTTGACGTAACACTCAAGATGGATCTAAGCGCTAGCTTTGATGCTAACGCAACAAAAGTAGCGGGTGGAGTGACTCTTTTAGATGGAAATATTTCATACATGCCAAAGTCGGACTATACTATCAATGATTCAGATATTATAATCATTCAAGATATCAAAAAGAAGAATAAAGGATCTGATATGTTAATGGATATAAAGGTTGACTCTACAAGTGATATTCGTTACATACATGAAAATGCGACTATCTTTTTTCATCCAGATCTACGAGTTATAAAAACAGCTACAAAAGATACTCATGTTGAGGGTAAAGTGTTTATCTCAAAAGGGGAGTTGAGCTTAAGCGATAAAAAATTTCTAGTAGATAAAAGTGAACTCTATTTTGATGGAAATATGCCTATAAATCCAAAACTCAATTTAAATCTACACTACTATACACTTGATTATATAGATATTCATATATATGTGACTCACACCCTAGAAGAGCCCGTTTTTATCTTCTCATCAAATCCCGCCTTGAGTCAAAACGACATTATGTCTTATATACTTTTTGGAGAGAGCGCTAACTCAATGTTTAACTCCTCGGGTGACACTTCCAAAACGTCTCTACTTTTGGGAACGGGCATGAAAGAGCTCTTTAACAAAAACTCTACTGTGCAGATAGACACGCTTAATATATTGACAAAAAGCGATGGCTCCATAGGCTATGAAGTTGGCTCGCGTTTAAGTAAAGATATGCGAATAGTCTATAAAAATGACACAGTTTCTAGCGTTATCTTGCAGTATAACCTTGGAAAGTCTACAAGAGTAGATGTTGACGTTCGTCAAACGGGGCAGGGAGTTAGCCTGATTTATCTAAAAGATTTTCAGTAAAAAACAAGTATAATTTTAAATAAAATATTTGTATCAAAGAGATATAAAATTCACTAATAGTGATGAGGAGATACTAATTTGTTAGCATACGATAAAGAGCATATTTTGCACCCTTACGCTCCCTCGATTCCTTCGATGGATATGCAGTTTGTCAAGTCCGCTTCTGGGGTTTACTTAGAGTTAGAAGATGGTAGAAAAATCATAGATGGCATGAGCTCTTGGTGGTCGGTTATTCACGGATATAATGTACCTGAGTTAAACGCGGCGGCATCTGAGCAACTGAGCAAAATGAGTCACGTTATGTTTGGTGGACTGACACATGAACCGGCTATAAAACTTGCAAAAACTCTTTTAGAGATTACGGATGAGTCACTCGAACATATTTTCTTTAGTGATTCAGGGAGCGTGAGTGTTGAAGTGGCTCTTAAGATGGCTTATCAGTACTGGAACTCTCAGGGAAATAAGCAAAAAAATAAGATTCTGGCGTTTAGCAAGGGTTACCATGGCGATACATTTGGTGCCATGAGCGTATGCGATCCCGTAACGGGAATGCACTCTGCGTTTGAAGGAATTTTACATAAAAATATCTTTGCAGATGCTCCTTCACCGGCGTTTAATGATGAGTGGGACGAGAAGCATATAGAGGATTTTAAATCTAAACTAGAGCATTATCATACTGAGATTGCGGCGGTTATTTTAGAACCCATAGTTCAAGGCGCTGGTGGGATGCGAATCTACTCGCCCTCTCTCTTAACAAGTGTAAGAACATTGTGTGACAAGTATGATATCTTACTTATCTTAGATGAGGTTGCCACTGGCTTTGGACGAACGGGTAAGCTCTTTGCTTATGAGCATGCAGAAGTTACTCCAGATATACTCTGTGTTGGAAAGGCTTTAACTGGTGGGTATCTCTCTATGGCGGCAACGCTTACAAGTAAAAAAGTGATGCAAGGAGTTGAGGCTAATGGCAACGTTTTGATGCATGGACCAACTTTTATGGCAAACCCCTTAGCTTGTGCCATCGCAAATGCGAGTCTTGAACTGTTGCTAAAGTCACCATGGCAAGAGAGAGTTGAGGGCATAGAATCCCAACTCAAAAATGAACTTCAAAAGTGTGAAGAGTTAGATATTGTCAAAGAGATAAGAGTTCTTGGAGCCATTGGCGTTATAGAGTTAAACGCAGACGTAGACTTGGCTTGGATGACTGAGAAGTTTATAGCACATGGCATTTGGGTAAGACCATTTTTAAACCTAGTCTACATAATGCCTCCTTACATCATAAGTAAAGAGGAACTTAGCACTTTAACAGGAGCTTTATATGAGGTTGTTAAAGAGTTTGGAGCTATTTAAGCTTCAAGTTTTCGTATCTCTTTAACCGCAGGATAGCCCTTTTGAATGTAGATACAGAGTCTCTCTCGAAACTCCTCTTCTTTTTTAGTTATCTTGCCATCAACGTCGATAACTTCACTTGTGAGCTCGATGAGACTCTCTTTTAGCTCTGGCGATACTCCAGATTCACTATGTGGGAAGTACTCTAGTGCCTCTGAGAGTTTTATGGTATGCTTCATAGACTCTATCTCATTTACCATGTGAGAGTAACCATAAAATATATCTCGTAAGCCTTTTTTATCTGGTCTATCTAGTGCTCTTTTCATATTATATTTGTAAAGAGCCACTACCTGTTGTTCGGTTTTATCTATCTCATCAACATTGGCAGCGGCATATAAGAGAGCCAATGTTCCAAGAAAATTCTCAACACTCTCGTCTGAGATCTCTTTTCCATAAATCCAGCGATTATTTGTCTCTTTGAGCGCAGAGATAAGTCTTTTATACATACAGTTCATCTTTGTGAGAATCATTAAAATAGTCCTTGTATGCGAATTATAACTGATTTCATTTTATTTTTATAGTTAAGGGAGATTAGAATATAATTCTTGCATTAATTATCGCTATTTAAATCAAAAATATATTTACGGAGTAAATTTATGGAATATCAAGAGCTACCAAATGCGTCTTTGGAGGATGCGGATATTGTAATATTGCCTATTGGTTACGAAGAGAGCGTTTGTGGGCAGGGTGGAACCGCTGATGCGCCAAAAGCCATAGTGGAGATATCCGAACAGCTTGAGTACTACGAAGAGGACTTAAAATGGTCTCCTATGAAGTACATGAAAGTAAGAGTGGAAGAGGAGATAAGAGAGTATGCGCAGATAGATGAAAAGGTCTCTACATATGCGTTTAAAGAGGAAAAACTACTTATATCTTTAGGCGGAGAGCACTCTATCACTCCTCAAATCACGGCGAGTAGATTATCTTCGGGTGCCACTATAATCTTTTTAGACGCGCATGGGGATTTAAGAGAGTCTTATCAAGGGTATGAGTTTAGTCACGCAACGCCTGTGCATCATCTTTTAGCGCAAGGTCACAAAGTCATTATGGCTGGGATTCGCTCTTTGTTTGAAACAGAGGCGGCACGCATAGAGAGTGATGAGATGATAGAGTGCTTTTTAGATAGAGAGCTTCGTAAACCCGGGATGAAAGAGAAACTTCTCTCTCTTATCTCGAGCATAGAAGGGGAGGTCTATCTCAGTATTGACATGGATGCTTTTAATCCCGCTTACGTTCCAAGCGTAGGTACACCACAGCCTGGAGGGCTTGACTGGTACTTCGCGTTAGATATCATAGAAGCGCTATTTGAGAATAAAAAAGCGGTGATAAAAGGCGTAGACATAATGGAGCTTATTCCTGAAGCGTCTACCGTCTCACAAGTTTTTGCCGCAAAACTGATGCAAAAAATCATCTCTTACTGGGGTAAAAGCAGAGGCTTTGATAAAAAAGAGATGAATGGCTCACAAACCTTAGTAAAGTATGAGTAAGTGCCAAACTTTTTAGATATAACCCCGATATCTACAAAAGCCCTAAGTGTCATGGGCCTTTCATGGCATACGGATAGCGATGGAGAGTACGTAGTTGGAGATAAATTACTCGCTATTACCGAGCAAGAAGCTTTGGCTTACCACGATGCGGCTAATGAACTCTATGAAATGTATGAAAAAGCGGCTGAGTATGTCATAGAAAATGAACTATTTGAACTTTTAGACATACCAAAGAGTTTAATTCAAAGTATAAAAAACTCTTTTAAAAATGAGAGAGACAATCATCTCTATAGCCGTTTTGACCTTAGTGGTGGAATTGATGGGACACCAATTAAACTTATAGAGTTTAACGCAGACACTCCAACCATGTTACTTGAGTCAAGCCTTATCCAACTTTTGATGTTAAAGAGTAACTCTCTTGAGGATAAAAAGCAGTTTAACAATATATATGAGAGTATTGGCAAAAAGATAAAGAGCATCTCTAAGAGTAAAAGTGCAGAGTATAGTCGTTTTTTATTTAGTTGCATTTCAGGCATAGAAGAGGAGCTTAACACAACAAAACTTCTCCAAAAAATAGCACAAGACGAAGGACTACTAACAGAGTTTTCTTACCTAGAAGATACTTATCTTGATGATAAACATGACTTTATGTTTAAACTCTATCCCTGGGAAGAGATGGAGTCATTCGAGGAGAGTCAAAACATTAGTATGCTAAATCCATCCTACACTCTTCTTTATCAATCCAAAGGGATGTTAGCAATCCTTTATAAACTTTTTCCAGATTCACCCTATCTTCTAGAGACATCGTTTAAGCCTATAAAGAAGAAGTATGTAAAAAAAAGAATGTTTGGTCGAGAGGGCGCGAACATAGATATAGTAGACGAGAGGGGAGAAGTTTTAACCTCGACAGAAGGTATCTATGATGAGTATAAAGCAATCTATCAAGAGTATACGCCTTTTGTAAAAGATGAAGAAAATAGTTACTACCAAGCAGGGGTCTTTTATAGCGATGGAGCCTGCGGACTAGGTTTTAGAAAAGGTGCGGAGATACTTGACAATATGAGCAAGTTTGTTGGACATGTTATTTTATAATATTTTATATTTAATAAGCTATAATCAAAGATAAGAGAATAAAAAGAGGAACTAGATGAATGCTAAGGAGTTAGAACTTAAAATTAACAAGTTAGATTATCTCTACTCAAGTCTACTAAACTCTATGGTTGGGGCTATGGGCATCGCTGTTTTACTTTACTTCAGTATCAGTGGGCATGTAGATCCAGTCCTTTTGAATATTTGGCTTTTTTTAACTTTTTTATTAAGCTTTATAAGAATTATTTTTTACATGATGTATAAAAAGTGCTCTCCTGCAGAGTGTAATTTAAATTTTTATTACAATGTATTTGCCATTACCGTTCTTACCTCCTCCGTGTTATGGGGAATTACTGGGGTAATTCTGCTTCCTCAAGAGCTAGAGCTACAAGTTTTACTCTTAATGATGGTTGGTGGTCTCTCTACAGGAGCCGCACTTAGTCTTGCCTCGAATGTAAAGCTATTTTATATCTTTATTATCTTTTCGATGGGTCCTTTTGTGTATGTTTTTATGATGAATGAAAGCCAACTTGCTAACTCATTACTCACAACTTCCATATTTTATATGCTCTTTTTAACGGTAATATCGAAAAAAATGTCAAACAGAATTATTGCTAGTATGACTCTAGAGTATGAAAATAAGAACCTTATCAATAATTTAGAGCTAAAAGTAAAAGAGGCTAACTCCGATAACAACGCGAAGTCAAAATTTCTCTCTGTTATGTCACATGAGATAAGAACGCCTCTTAACGCCATCATAGGTTTTGTACAGATTCTTGAAAAGTCAGAAAAAGATCCACAAAAAAAGAGTTATCTTGAGATAGTAGATAAATCTTCAGAAATGCTAATGAATGTTATTAACGATATATTAGATCTGACAAAAATAGAGTCAGGCAAAGTAGTAATAGAGTCTGTTGAATATGAACCTACCAAAGAGTTAGAGAGTGTTTTTAATCTTTACAAAGTGGCTTGTTCTCAGAAGAAAATAAAAATAATAAATTCTATTTCGCCTGATTTACCTCAATATATTATAGGTGATTCTCTGCGTTTAAAGCAGATTGTCTCTAATCTACTATCAAATGCTCTTAAGTTTACTAAAGAGGGAAAAGATATTGAACTTATCTCGAGTTTCAATAAGGAAAAAGCAATGCTCTATGTTGAGGTAAGAGATGAAGGCATAGGCATTGATAGTGAAAATATGAAAAAAATCACTGGGGAGTTCACTCAAGCAGATGATAGTGTAGCAAGAAAATATGGAGGTACGGGACTTGGCCTCTCGATAGTATCAAAATTTCTTACACTCCAAAAGAGTGAACTTCAGATAAGAAGTGAATTTGGAGTAGGGAGTAGCTTTTACTTTGAGCTTCCAGTAGAACTGGTTGAACATGAACAAGAGGAAGAAGAACAAGAGAGGGAACTACTCTTTAGTACAAAGCATATCCTAGTCGCAGAAGACAATAAAACAAACCAGATGCTTATAGAAATTTTACTTGAAGATTATGAGATTGATGTGACTATCGCTAATGATGGAGTTGAAGCTGTAGAACTCTCTAAAGCACAAGAATTTGATCTAATCTTAATGGATATAAACATGCCAAATAAGAATGGTAGTGAGGCAATGAAAGATATCAAACAAAGAGGTGATAAAACGCCAATAGTTGCCTTAACCGCTAATGCAGTGGCTGGAGATAAACAGAAGTACTTAGAAGAGGGTTTTGATGATTATCTTGCAAAACCTATAGATAATGCTGAGTTTCAAAAAGTGTTGATTAAATATCTATAGTATAAATAGTGAGCTCTATGGCATCTAATATCTCTTGCTCATTTAAATTATTAAACACAGCAATACAAAGAGCCGCTCCCGCTCCATGAGTATCTTTCATTTTGTCTTGAGAGACTTTGAGAAGTTCTATCTCTGAGTCTTCAAAACTAAAGTTTAGTGTGAGAACTTTTGGTGTGTAACTTAACTTTTTGAGTATCTCTTTCGTTTGCTCTTGGGATTTATCTTGTGAAAAAGTAGCGGAGGTTAGAGTGATGTTATCGTGTTTAACTCTCATGAGAATATCTTCTCTTAAGTTGTCTGCAATAAGCAAGCAAGTTGCCATATCTTCCGCCCCGGAGAGAACAATATGGAACCTTCTAGAGGCTTCAAGTAAAAAACCAGCATAAAAAAGAAGTGTTTTGTTTTTGAACTTATTTAGCTCTTGGAGTGAATTGATATTTTCATCACTGTCATATGCTAAAGAGTCTTGTGAGAGTATGAGAAAATGTCCTTTTAACTCATACTCAGCACCTAATTTCATCCCCTCTATGACAATCTCTTTGGCAGTTGAATCACAAAGATGACTGAGATCTAAAAGCTGCGTTGCGCTAAATGGCACTGTCGCATTTATGGCTCTGCTTATAATGGAAGGGCTTATGGTTTTATCTTCATTTATCATAAGCTCTTTAGAGGTGAAAAAGTTTTCACTCTTTTTAAAAGAGGCAAAGATAAAGTCGGCTTTGCCTTCTAAAAAAAGCTCTTCTTGGTTGTTTAAGATATTTACTATTTTCATATTTTTACTTCCTCTTTCGTCTCGCACTCACTCATAATGTTTTTCCACTCTAAATCAAACGTTTTACTCACAAAGTGAAGCTTATGTGGAATAAGGCAGTTTGTACAGTCGTGATGCACACTATTTTCATATGTAAAGTTATCTCCAAGATCTAGCTCGCACTTACTATACAGAGTTTGCTCATTCTTTTTTGAGAGTCCATTATCATTGAAACGAAAATGCGGACATGCACAGAGGTAACAGTTTAGAGTCTCTATATCATGGCATTTTTTATTGCTCTCATATAAAAGGCAAAAATCTTTCTCATTTTTTACCATGTTGTCAAAATCAAAGTACTGGGTGATTTGCTCTTTATCATAGCCCTGAGAGGTGAGTTTTTTAACTATGTTTTTATGCTTAATGGCATGCTCATCAAACCAATTTTTATAAGTCATTTGATTCTCTTAAATGATTTGAAAAGATAAAAAATGATAGATACTTGATTTAGAAGAAGTAAAAAGTGTATGAGATAAACCTCTGTTTGTTTGTTATCAATACCAAAGCCGAGTTCCAAGAATCTGTAGAAAATGTATGAAAGAAGCATCCCTAGAAGATACCCTTTTTGTTTTGCAACGTCAACAAGCTCTAAAGGTTTAGAGTGCTTTAAAAATAGGGTCTCGGCACGGATAAGATAAGAGCCAAAAGTAAAGGTAATCTGGTAGCCTATATAGATGATCAGCGCAGTAGTATATGAGTATGCAAAGAGTAAAAAGAGAGTTATAACAAACAGAAGCGTTAGCTCAACCGTTAGAGATATTTTAAAAAAGTACTCTATGTTCATTATCTTGTAGTAGAACTTTGCAACTACTAGCATAGCAAGTGCTAAGAGAATCCCTCCCATGCTGTATATGGATGGTTGTAGAGGCGCATAGAGTATGAAAATACTCCCAACGCTAATCCCGAGAAAAAGAGAGTTTAGAAGCTTATACTTTATAAACTCTCTTATGTTTAATTTTAGCAAAGTTACTCCATGTTAGTATTTAAGCTTAAAACCTACAAAGCCAGTTGTAGCATAGTTCATTGGATAGATAGCATCATTTCTTATCCATAAACCATTACTTTGATTGAATATATTGTTTATTTTAGCGAAAACTTCCCAATTGTCTTTTGCTAGGGTAGCTGAAATATCTGTAGAGTAAACAGCATCTTGTTTTTGAGAGAAGTTGTTGTGAAAGTCTTCAGCGGCATATGCGTCTGAACGATAAACTTGCACTAAAGATAGAGTGCTAAACTTATTTGGAAGATAGTTGAGCGTAGCTTTGAGATTATGATTTGAGACTCCTGGAAGTTTATTCCCTGAGTAATCTTCACCATTTTCAATCTCTTCATCCATAATGGCTTGAACATAGTTATAGTTTAAAACTAAATTTAACTCTTGATTTATAAGTATATTGTCATATATATCAAGACCATATTTATGAGACTTGTCTATATTTGTATTTTTTGAATTTATGAAGCTAGGATCAGCATAGTAATAAATCTCATCTTTTAATGAGAGATAGAAAAGAGAAACTTTTAGCTTGTTACTTGCTTGTATATTTGAATAACCTAGAGTGTAGTTATCACTTTGAGATGGTTTTACATATCCCATATATCCAGTGCCAAAATAGCTAAACATTCTGTCAAGCGAGGCTGTTTGATAGCCATGCGAGTAGTTTAAAAAAGTAGAACTGGTTTTATTGAGTAAGTAATTTGCGCCAAGCTCAACGCCATGAAGGTTTTCACTCTCATGCTCACCACCCGACTCGTTAAAGTTCATATTTTCATATCTATAACCAGCTTTAAGAGTAAAGTCATTCAGATAAAACTCAGACATTATGAAAAGAGCTTCATTCTCTTTGTTCATAGCCAAGTCTACATTGTAACTATTTATATAATCAAGTCCAGCATAAAATGTATCAACCCCAAGCTTGAGTGCAAGTGATTCATTAGAATAATCTAAATATGTCTTGAACTGCGTATAGTCATAGTCCGTTCGTGAATTAGAACCATAAGCGGGGATATCATACAGAGACTTCTTTTTCTCTTTTGATATATCAGTTTGAAGTGAAAGCTCATTGTTTATTTTATAAGTAAAACCTGCACTGAGGACGTTGGAATCAAATTTTTGATTTGCGTAGTTACTAGCAAAACCATAACTTGTTCCCTGCTGTGTAGGATTCTCTTTGTACTCTTGCTCACTCATTGTCGATGCGTAAATAACGTCAGTTCTAGTAAGCATAGCGCCTAAACGCAGCTCTAAATCTTGCGTTGCTCTATAGGCGGCATTAAAAGAAAATGTAGCCATGCTATTCGCGTCTTTATCCCCATCAGTATCAATATCTCTAATGCCTTCACTTCTTTGAAGCTCTCCACTTGCGTTTATAGAGAGCTTATCATCTGTGTGACCAAGGTAAAAAGAGCCATTAACAAGATTATAATTTCCCATATAAAAAGAGATCTCTTTGTCATTACTCTCTTTTGTAATGATATTAATCACGCCTGCGTTTGCACCATCGCCAGCTATTACAACCCCACTTGATTTGATGATTTCTATTTTTTTAATTGACGAGGGAGAAATGGATGCTAAAAGTTGTGAAACCATATCTGCATTGTTCATTCTACGCCCATTTACGCTGACAACAATATTTTGGTAACCATCGGCTACTCCATATCCTCGCATATCAATTTTTTGTGAGTATGGATTACCGTAAGCGCTTGTGGCAAAAATAGAAGTTTGAGTTGTTAAGAACTCATAAATATTTTGAACATGCGCTTTTTCTATGTCTTCTTGAGTATAAACTTCTACCGCGTCAGTTGCTCGTAGTTCATCTGTAGAGATAGCCGTAGAAGTAATTTCTATTGGTATTAGCGTTAGTTCTGCTGCAGAGAGTGAGCTAATTAAAGCGGCTGAAATTAGTGATAGTTGTAGTGTTTTTTTCATAGTTGTCCTTAAACATTTTTATATTTTGTATTTGACTTATTTAGTATATGTTTAAGAAGAGGGAGGAGAGTTTATCTGAAGTCTAAGAGGTTTGCCATCAAGTGTGCATACTGAACTACTAAGAGCAAATATCTTCTTAAGAGATATGTAGGCTTGTATCGCTGCTAAGGAGAAATAGTTTTTTCCAAAACCTTTAGGTACTTGCACGGCTGCTCTTTTGTTTTTTCGAATTATAACTAAAAACTAGGATAAAATACTCCCATGAAACTCTCCCATTTAAAACAGATTATCGGCTATCTTCAAAATTTCAAAAAAATATCGGCCATTCATAGAGTAAGTGATACTATCATCAAAGTGGTGTTTGATAAAAATGATGAGATCTATTTTAATATGATGCGTTCAAACTCTAGTATATTTAAGTGCCAAGAGTATCCACGCTCAAAAGTTTACAATGCTCCTTTTGACGTCATTCTTGCAAAGCGCTTTAATCGCTCTAACATCTTAAATATAGAACTTTTAAATGGTGATAAAATCATCCGCTTTAAAACTTCCGTAGCATCTGCTTACAAAGAAGAGATAACATATCTTCAGATAGAGTTTACGGGAAAATATACCAATATAATTATATTGGATGAGCAAAACCTAGTTCTAGAAGCCCTCCGTCACGTAGACCTTTACTCCTCTTTTCGTGAAGTGCGTGTCGGACAAAAACTCTTAGACGTTCCTAATGCACCCTTTGTCGCAAAAGAGTATCCGCTGCAGAGCGTTGAGAAGTTCCTGTTTGAGACTTATGAGAAAGAGCAAAACGATAAGCTAGAAAATCTTAAAAAGCAAAAGAGAGCTTTTTTAAATAAAAAACTTAAAAAACTACAAAAACTTTATGAAAAGCTAGACTCAAAAGAGGAACTAGAAAAAGAGGCGACACTGAGCGAGCATTATGGAAATCTAGTTCTTGCAAACGCGCATGAAATTAAGCCATATGCTACAAAGATAACTCTTCAAGACTATTTTGATGAGAGTGAAATAGAGCTTGAACTTCCAAAAGCGTATCCAAATGCTTTTTTAATCTCGAATATGTTTTTTGCAAAGAGTAAAAAAGCAAAACAGAGAGCTAAACACCTTCATATCGAAGAGGAGTCGCTTCGCTCGAAGATAGATCATATTGAGCTTTTTATGCATACCGTGTCAATGGCTAAAGATATCTCAAAGATAGAACTACTTTTTCCTAAACGCATACAAAATAAAAAAGTTAAAGTGAATGATTCTATAGAGATATTTTGGATTGAGGGCTATAAAGTACAACTTGGGAAAAATGAAAAAGGAAATATAGATGTCCTTAAAAATGCACGAGCAAAAGATATTTGGCTGCATTTAAAAGATCAGCCATCTTGCCATGTTATCATTACAACTGATAAGCAAAACCTACCAGAAAATATCATAAAATCAGCTGCAAGACTCTGTGTAGACTTTACAACAACTGCGCAAGATAAGTTTTTGGTCGATTATACTCCACGAAGAGAAGTCACTATACAAAGTGGTGCAAACGTACTTTATAATAAGTATAAAACTATCGAGGTAGATACAAGGATATAAGATGGCGATTGGTCCTGTTGGAAGTGCAATATTTACAAATCAGATGACTCCCGTTGCGAGTGCTGCTGCAAATGCTCACAATAATAGAATAGATTTTCAAAATATGGTCGCTCAAGCTGCTGCTAATGAAAAGGATGAAAAAGTCCTTGAAGTTCGTCCTACTGAAGAGAACCAAGAGGTAGATGAAGATAAAGATCACACACGTGATGAAGCAGATAGAGAGACTAAAAGAAGCAAAAAAGAGGATGATGAAGAGGAGGAAGAAGAAGTTCAACCTCTTCATAGATTGGATATTAAAGTCTGATTAGATATAATCTCTCATATAAATGTTAATAGGATTTTTTTATGAGTATTTTTGAAGATCACAAAGAGAGAATTATCACAGGCTTAGTCCTTTTAGTCGCTGTAATAGGTATAGGTTATATAGACAACTTTTTTCTTACATGGTTTGTTTTTGGCGCAATATATCTTCTAGCATTTAAGGAAGCATCAGCTCTGTTTGGAGTAGAGAAAGACAATCTTTTACCATATGCTGCTGGCTTATGGATAGTTGCTGGTGTTTATCCTTATGGGGATGATCTCTTTATGTTGGCGGGTATTGCATATGCGAGTGTAGTGGCGTTTAACAAAGAGTTTGTATGGAAAGATTTCCTTCCATTTATTTATCCAACTGCGGGAATGCTTTTTATTTTCACAATGTATCAAGAGTATGGTGTACTATCACTTCTTTGGTTACTCGCCGTGGTTGCTCTTACTGACGTTGGCGCTTATGCGGTTGGAAAAAGCATAGGAAAAACTCAGTTTAGTGAGACAAGTCCAAATAAAACCATGGAAGGCGTTGTCGGTGGTATAGCCGTTGCAACTCTAGGTGGTATGTTTGTTGGCCTGAGTATTGTAGATGTTGGAGTGGCGTTTGTAGTCTCTTTTATGGTTGCTGTGAGTTCTATATTTGGTGATCTTTTTGAGAGCTCACTTAAACGTGGGGCAGACGTAAAAGATAGTGGAGATATTTTACCTGGTCATGGTGGAATTCTCGACCGCATTGACGGTTACCTTTTTGCTGGGATTGTTATGCTTGTTCTTTTAAGAGGACTTGTCTAATTTGATACTTCTTGGCTCAACGGGCTCTATTGGTGTAAATACACTTATAGTCGCAAAAAAATTTGGTATTTCTGTTGAGGTTTTAGTTTGTGGAAAAAATATCAAACTCCTGAACGAGCAGATAAAAGAGCACAATCCAAAAGTCGTAGTTATAGCAGATAAAGAGGATATTTCTTTAGTCAATCACTCTCGTGTTTATTCTGGAAGTGAAGCTATTTTAGAGATAATTGAAGATGCTTCAAGCTCTTTAGTTGTCAATGCACTTGTGGGTTTTTTAGGTTTAGCTCCAACTCTCAAAGCTATAGAGTGCAATAAAAAAGTAGCTCTAGCAAATAAAGAGAGTTTAGTTGCTTGTGGTGCTTTTATAGATCCCAAGCAGATTCAACCCATTGATAGTGAGCATTTTGGTCTGTGGTATCTACTCCAAGATAGACCTGTTAGCAAGATGATTATCACAGCAAGTGGTGGTGCTTTTCGTGACTGGGATATTAAAAAACTTCAAAATGCTACACTTGCAGACACTCAAAATCATCCAAACTGGTCTATGGGTCAAAAGATAACTATAGACTCAGCTACTATGGTAAACAAAATGTTTGAACTCTTAGAGGCGCGATGGCTTTTTGGGGAGGGCACAAATGGAGTAAGTGAGTTTGATGCTATCATAGAAACAAAGTCTCTTATTCACGCTCTTATAGACTTTAAAGATGGTTCAACTACAGCTCACTTAGCTCATGCTTCTATGCAGTTGCCAATAGCATATGCCCTAAATCAAAAAATGGATGAAAATATACTCTCACATGTTGATTTACTTAAAGTTGGTTCTTTAGAGTTTCGCGAGATTACTACTGATAGATACCCTGTATGGGAGATAAAAAAAGAGCTTCTAAAAAATCCCGCTCGAGGTGCAGTGGTAAATGCAGCTAATGAAGCAGCGATTGAGAAATTTATAAATAAAGAGATAGGTTTTATGGATATTAGTAAAGATATTATTAGAGCATTTGAGAAGTTTACACAACTTCCTAAAAGTATTGAAGAGGTTTTTCTTATCGATGAGGAAGTTAGGGCTTTCGTGAAGGGTAAAATATGATAAATGGTGTCTCACTCTTTGCAAATGTGGGAATAGCAGAAACTTACATTAATAATCATGATATAAAAATCACTGTAGCAAATGAACTACTTAAAAATAGAGCAGAGTTTCATCAACAGATGCATAAAGAATGTAAGATGATTCAAGGCGATATCACAAGTGATGAAGTTTTTAATGCAGTTGCAAAAGAAGCAAAAAAACAAAAGTGTGACTTTCTTATTGCCACACCTCCATGTCAAGGGATGAGTCTTGCTGGAAAGATGCAAGAGGACGATCCACGAAACTCTCTTATCAAGTATGTTATAAAGCTTGCCCAAGAGCTTAAACCGACAAACATACTTATAGAAAATGTACCAAAAGTTTTAAAAACTTATCTTGTGCATAAGGGTGAAAAGATAAAGATAAGTGACTTTATTAAAAAAGAGCTAGAACCTTTAGGTTACATCATCAATCCAGTAGTTGTTGATGCAGCTGATTATGGAACGCCACAAAGTCGCAAACGCGCTATATATCTTATCTCAAAACTGAAGAAATGGGATTTACCACCTAAAGAAGAGAAACTAACTGTTCGCCAAATGATAGAACATCTCCCACCATTAGAGAGTGGAGAGAGTTCAGACATAATTTTTCATAGAGCAAAAGTACATAATGCGAGACATATTAGTTTTTTAAAGCATACTCCAACAGGAAAAACTGCTCTACATAACAAGGTGCACTATCCAAAAAAAGTAGATGGAACGCGAATAAAAGGTTATGATACAACTTATAAACGCATAGAGTGGGATAAGCCAGCACCTACCATTACAATGGCAAATGGTTCAGTTTCAAGCCAAAACAATGTCCATCCCGGTCGTCAAAAGAAAGATGGTACATTCTCAGACGCTCGTGTTTTAACACTTAAAGAGATTTTTATTTTGACGGGCTTACCTGATGATTGGACACCTCCTGAGTGGGCAAGTGAAAATCTTATTCGTCAAGTGATAGGCGAGGGAGTGCCTCCACGACTCATAGATAGACTTCTCTCAACTATTCCAAAGAAATAATGCCAACAAATCAATATAGATGGCAGGCCCCTGGGAATGCAAAGGTATTTGATGCTCCTTTAGGTCAGGGGAGCTACATGAATACGAGAAGTATTCATGTACTCAAATATATACAAGAGAAGAAAAAAGTATCTCAGAGTATGTTTGAAAGAGAGATAAAAGCTTACTTACAAGACTCTACAGAGTATGAAAAAAACAAATCAACCCCAGCACATTTTTTTCGCCCCTTACTCTTTCTCGGTTTTATCAAAATAAGTTCGAGTAAACTAATAGAGCTAACATTAGAGGGTGATAAATTTTTACACTTCTATGAGTTAGGTGAGTATGTTAAATGTAAAAAGTATGTTTTAAATCAGCTAGATAATACTAAGTATCCAAATCTAGGGACTCAAAAAATAAAACTACAACTCTTCCCTTTTAGGATTCTCTTTAAACTTCTACTACTTGAAAAAGAGAGAGGGCTGAGTAAAGAGTTTTTAATTAAGCAACTTGTTTATTTAAGAGAATATGATGATTTGGCCCTTTACTTAAAAGAGAAGAGTTTAGAAAAAATTCAAAAAGAGTTGCCATACGATAAGTTTTATACATGGGTTATAAACTCTCTTGTTGATATAGGGATTTTGAAAAAAGAAAAGAACTATTTTGTAGCTGAGGATATTTATGAAGAGGTAGAAGTTCTTTATAAAAATTTATCCCTTGAATCATTCTTTTTTAATGATGATACTCTTCTATGCCAGCTTGATGACAACACGGCACATGAGCGCTATAAACGCGATGCAAGATTGATTTTACAAGCAAAGAGTAGAGATGGCTACAGTTGTAAAGTAGATAAAAATCATGAGACCTTTGTATCTAAAGGATACAATTATGTTGAAGGACATCATGTTATACCGATGTTTCAGCAAAAGAACTATAGGTTTGATTTAGATGATGTAGAGAATATTGTCTCTTTATGTCCAACCTGCCATAGAGAGATACACTCAGCAGATGATAAAACAGAGATACTATCAAAAGTATATAGAGTAAATAGCGCTTTTATGATAGCAAATAGTGTGACATTGGACGAGCTACATAAAATGTACAACTGCTCATAAAGGGGAATAAAATGATTTTAAGTATAGAGAGTTCTTGCGATGATAGTGCTATAGCTATCACTGAAATTGCAACAAATAAGCTTCTTTTTCATAAAAAAATAAGTCAGGAGTTAGAGCATAGTGTTTATGGTGGTGTAGTCCCTGAGCTTGCTGCCCGTCTTCATGCTGAAGCTTTACCTAAAATACTCCAAGAGTGTGAGCCCTATTTTAAAGATTTAAAGGCGGTTGCGGTTACTTCTACTCCTGGACTTGCCGTTACTCTTGTAGAGGGAGTAACTATGGCTAAGGCTATAGCAGTAGCTCTAAATATCCCTTTAATTGGCGTAAATCATTTAGTAGGACATATATACTCACTTTTTATAGAAAAAGAGACTGTTTTTCCTCTTACAGTCTTGCTGGTGTCTGGTGGTCATACTCAGGTGATGGAAGTAAAAAGTTTAACAGATATAAAAACAGTTGCAAAAAGTATGGATGATAGTTTTGGAGAGAGTTTTGACAAGTCTGCAAAAATGATGGGCTTAGGTTATCCCGGTGGTCCTTTAATTCAAGAACTTGCAAAAGATGGAGATAGACTTTCTCATAACTTTACGGTTCCTCTACATCAATCGCCTCTTATCGCATTTTCTTATTCTGGTCTTAAAAATGCTGTGCGTTTAGCGGTAGAAGATGCAGGTGAAGATAAGTCTCAGTACAAAGATATCGCAGCTTCATTTGAGCATATTGCTACAAAACATATAACTATGAAACTAAAGAAGTACTTTAAAACAGTAAGACCAAAAACTTTTGCCATAGTTGGAGGCGCAAGTGCGAACCTTTACTTGCGTTCACAAATAGAAGAACTTTTGAAACCTCATAACGCTACTTTACTATTGAGTGAGTTAAAGTACTGTTCCGATAATGCAGCTATGATTGGACGAGTAGGGGTGGAGATGTATAAACAAAAGATGTTTAGTGCTCTTGACTCATTGGATATTTCTCCTAAAAGTAACATATAGTCTTAAACAAGACTTATGATAAACTGTTTGGTTTGGAAATAAGAGGATTATTATCCGATTTCAAATATACTTCTTGAAATTAAAAATAACAAGGAGCCCCAATGGCAACTACAAAGTTCAAAGGTACAGACGTAGAATTATTAGGAAATGAAGTAAATGTAGGTGATAAAGCACCAGAAGTTACAGTTGTAAACTCTGATGGTTTAGGTGATGTAGTAGTTGGTGGAGCTCAAGGTAAAAAGCAACTTATTATCGTTGTTCCTTCATTAGACACAGGTGTATGTGCTACTGAAACTCGTAACTTTAACTCTAAAGCTTCTGCATTAGAAGGTGTTGCTGCAACTATCGTTTCTCTTGACTTACCATTTGCTTCTGGACGTTTTTGTCAAGCTGAGGGAATCAATGACTTAACTGTTACTTCTGACTTTAGAAACAAAGATTTCGCTAATGCTTACGGTGTACTACTTGGTGGTTCTGTTCTTGCTGGTGTTACATGTCGTGCAATCTTCGCAGTAAACGAAGAAGGTGTTGTAACTTACAAAGAGATCGTTCCAGAGATCACTGAAGAGCCTAACTACGATGCTGCAATCGCTGCAGTAAGCTAAGCCCTTATTATTTACTCCTACTGCCCTCTTGGGTAGTAAAGCTCTTCTTCAACTTTTTTAAAACTCATTTTTACTATTCAATCCGTTTACTTTTCTAATATTATTAATTTTACAGATATTCATTTAATGTTTGAGAGTAAGAGAGTTTGGTATAATCTACAAAAATATAAAAAGGTGTAAGATATGAAAAAAGTATTAAGTACATTAGCATTAGGTGTGATGTTAGCTACGAGTGTGAGTGCAGATTTTTTAAGAGCTGAAGTTGGGGCAGGTATGTGGGCTCAAACTCCATCTGGTGCTCTTGTGTCAAGTAATAGTGGGTTAACTGGTTCTGATACTTCTTCAGAAACTCAAAACACTGGGGGATATGCTTGGTTACTTGTAAAACATTTCGTTCCTATTATTCCTAATTTACGTTTAGAATATGCAAGTGTGACAAATGAAGGTGTAGCAAAAGGTAGTTTTGCTGGCTTTACTGCTACTGCAGGCAAGTCTACTTTAGAGATGACTCAGTACGATATCATTCCTTACTACAATATTTTAGATAACACTTTTTGGTTGACTCTTGATTTAGGGGTAGACTTGAAAATGATAAATCTTAATTACAATGTTGCTAATGCAACTTTAACTACTGCTGGTGCAACTGGAACAGAGTATGATAAAGCTCAAATGCTACCAATTCCTATGGGATATGTAAGAACGAGATTTCAACTTCCTATTACTGATTTAGCTGCAGAAGCAGATATAAAATATATCTCTTATGGATCTACAACAATTTATGATGCAAGAATAAAAGTAGATTATACTTTTGATATTACTCCACTTATTCAACCGGGTATTGAGATTGGATATAGAGTTCAAAAATTTGAAACTGCTGAAGCGGATGATGTGGACTTTAAACTTGATTTTGCAGGTGTTTATGCAGGTCTAATGCTACGTTTTTAATCTCTTTATATGAGTGACGATTTGTCACTCATCTCTCTTTTATCTAAAATAACTATCTCGCACTCCAGTTTAATCCCAAACTTTTCAAAAACCCTTTTTTTTGCCTCTTTTATAAGATACATAGCATCTTCATACTTTCCATCTCCATTGTTTACAAGAAAATTTGCATGCTCTTGGCTAAAACACATATCACCTTTAAGCACTCCTTTGAGTCCAACTTCTTCTATAAGTCGTCCGGCATAATCTCCAGGAGGGTTTTTAAAACAACTTCCGGCACTTGGAGTGGAGGGCTGGTTTGAACGCATCTTTTTAAACATCTCTACCTTGTCTTTATCGAACCCATAACTAATCTCAAATGTTGCTTCTAGTATTGGCGAAGAGATATTTGTAAAGCGGTAGCCATATTTTATCTCATCTTTTTTTTTGGTTCCGTCTGTTGTTTTTATCTCTACTAAATGATTGAAAATTTCATACTCTTTAAGGCCTGCATTCATATAAACAAGACCTCCAAGTTTTCCAGGAAGATGGGAGACAAATTCAAAGTTTGCAATATTGTTTTTTTTACAAAAAGAGGCAATTTTCCCAGATGGCGTTGCTCCTCCAATCTTGATAAGATTATCTTCCACTTTAATATAGTCATACATTTTATCAAGCATAAGTAGAGCGGGAGGGTTTGGGCTAACAAGAGTATTGTTACAAGAACCTATTAGGTAGTAGTCGTTTACATTAGAAAAATCATTCTCTAAAAGCGAAACCTCAAAAGTATCACCAATTTTAAAAGAGGAGTATTTCTTAAAGTTTACAGTTTTTGTTTTCATCACTCAACAAATGAAGGCATTAGGTTAAAGACATGTGTAGCAAAGTCAGTCATCTCATTGAGCATCCATGGCATTGTAAGAACTATAACGATAACAACGCCAAGAATTTTAGGGATGAAAGATAGTGTCATCTCATTTATCTGCGTTGTAGCCTGAAAGATACTTACGGCTAGCCCTAAAAACATACCTGTGAGAAGGCCAGGAAGAGCGAGTAATAGAGCAATTTTAAATGTTTCAACGCCAAGTGCTACTAGTTTCGCTTCCATCTAAGAGTTCCTAAGCTCAGTGTACTCTGTAGGGATTAGATAATCTTTTATATCTACCGGAGTATCATAAAATCCATGCTTATAACCTATTTCAAAGAGCTTGTTTATTGCTTCATACTGTATAGCACTCAGTGTGATTGACTCGTCGTTTGCATAGAGCTCTAAGTATTTATCTAAAGTTTGCGCATCTATACGAACTAAGTCGCGTTCAAGTAGCATTTTAGAGAGTCTATCTTTATGATCTCGCGCTACTTGAACGGCTTTGGTAAGCGTATTTTCATACTCTATGGACTTAGTAAGTGGAAGTGAGCGACGAATAGCCATGCCACCAAGAGGAAGAGGCAGCTCTTTTCCTGCTAACTCCTGCCAGATATCCCACATCTCACGTTCTACTTCAAGCTCATTGGCATAAGTTAAAATAGACTCATGTATTAAAACACCAGCATGAACGTCACCATCTATAACGGCTTGTTCTATATCTAAAAAGTTCATATAGGTAACACGAGCTTCAGGATATGCTATGCGAAATAGCATGGCATTGGTGGTGTGTTCTCCACTCAGGGCTACTTTGAAGTTTCTTTTTAACCTTTCACCCTTGCGTTTAATAACTTTTGGTCCATATCCCTCTCCAAAACTTACAGCGGTGCGAAGAGGTGCATACTCTGATTTGATATGTGGATAAAGGGCAAAACTAATAGCTACAATGTCATAAACGCCATTTAAAGCATCTTCGTTGAGGGTTTGAATATCTTTTGCTATGTTGTCAAAGTGAGTATCTTTCATATCTACCCAACCAAACTTTATGGCATAGTACATAAATATATCATCGGCATCAGGGGAGTGTGCTATTAGTGTTTTTTTCATAAGTAGATTTTAACCTAATAAGTATAAAAATAGCTTATTTTCTACTTGTTTATCCAAATATAAATAGTGATGTTTTAAATAAACTTTAATAAATATAGGAGTAAAGTAAAGTATAAGCAAACTATAAGGAGGATGTTATGAAAACTCTAATTAATATGTTAATCATAACAGGTATAACTCTATTTATGAGTGGATGTTTCGCTGAAAAATCCTATCTTGGCAAAGTAGATGTTATTGGTGTAGGTGCTGGTGCAAAACCAGTTAATCCAGATATGAATCATGTCGAAAAAGCTATGCTTCCAAATATTATGGTTGCAACAACACCAGAGTTGCAAGTTCAAGAGCAGGATGTACATACTAATGTAAAATATGTGCTCGGAGATACTCTAACTAAAGAGTATAGTGGAGAACCAAAAATGTTAGCTGATTATTTAAATGCCTATTCGGTGTTATTAAATAAAGTATACATAATAGACAAAAATGGTGTTGTAGCATGGAGTGGTAGTTTTAAAGATAATGATATTGAAAATGCACAAGGAGTCTATGATTATGGACTGACTGGGGCCGATCGAATATCATTTGATGAAGCGATGGAGAAATTTGTTTTAGATGGTGATGAAGCTGACTTTGATGATGATAAAGTTGTAGAGTTTCCAAAAGATAATACGGACTCGTTTCTCTCTGGCTTTAGTTACTCTAAAAAGTATCCAATGTTGTTGACAAAATTTCCAGATATGGAAGTTTTAAATTCACATGGGGATAAAGTTTCTATGTCTTCTCTCTCTAATAATGGAAAACCTACTGTAGTTGTTTTATATATGTCTAAAGCACCTGATAGTAGTATGTTCGCTGATGTTAGTCGCATACAAAGTATGTTTACGGGAGAGTCAAACTCTAGAGTAAGCCCTCAGAAAGTTCTTCAACGCATAGAAGAGGTTTATTTTTCAACAAAATAAATCAAGGTTAACTTCTTGGTTTATTCATTTTTATTAGAGATAGCACTTAAGATTAGTTAAGTCTATCTCTATAATCCTTATTCAATCTTTATCTTCAAAAAATAAATGAAATGATATTTATATCATTGTTTATTACAAAGTATAATACAATTTCAATCATACCCTGCCTAGTTCTATAAAATATAATAAAAAGAAATTTTATTATTATATGGCAAATTGACATATAATTTATACCTCGAACTTAATTTATATAGAATTAGTGAAAATTTAAAATAAGTGAGCCCAATGATGGACGCAAATAAACAAAAATCTTTAGACCTTGCAATGAAGCAGATTGATAAAGCATTCGGAAAAGGTGCTTTAATGAGACTTGGTGATAAAAATATAGAACCAATTAAAGCTATTAGTACAGGTTCAATTGGACTTGACTTAGCACTTGGTATAGGTGGTGTTCCAGAGGGTCGTGTTGTTGAAATCTATGGCCCTGAGTCATCAGGTAAAACAACTTTAGCGCTTCAAATCACCGCAGAGTGTCAAAAAGGTGGAGGGGTTTGCGCATTTATTGACGCAGAGCATGCACTTGACGTTATATACGCTAAAAACCTCGGCGTAGACGTAGAAAACCTTTTAGTTTCACAACCTGATTATGGTGAGCAAGCTCTTGACATAGTTGAGACGATAGCTCGAAGTGGAGCAGTGGACTTAATCGTTATAGATTCAGTTGCAGCACTTACTCCTAAGTCAGAGATAGAAGGTGAAATGTCTGATCAAAATGTAGGTGTTCAAGCTCGTTTAATGTCAAAAGCTTTGAGAAAACTGACGGGTGTCATCTCTAAAATGAACTGTACGGTTATATTTATTAATCAGATTCGTATGAAAATTGGAATGATGGGTTATGGTTCACCTGAAACAACTACTGGTGGAAATGCACTTAAATTTTATGCTTCTGTTCGTATAGACGTACGTCGTATCGCTTCACTAAAGCAGGGTGAAAGTCAGATAGGAAATCGCGTTAAAGCAAAAGTTATTAAAAATAAAGTTGCACCACCATTTCGTCAAGCTGAATTTGACATTATGTTTGGAGAGGGAATCTCTAAAGAGGGTGAACTCGTTGACTATGGTGTGAAGCTTGATGTCATTGACAAAGCTGGAGCATGGTTTGCATATGGTGATTCTAAACTTGGCCAAGGTCGTGAAAATGTTAAGCAAAAGTTTAAAGACGAGCCAGAACTTGCACGTGAGATAGAAGAGAAGATAAAAGTTGCTATGGGTGTAAGTGAACTTATGGTTATGGATACAACAGAGATAAACGACTCTGATGCAGAGTAGTTTTAATTTATAACTTTATATTAATTAGATTTAGATAAAATATTGCCAATAATTATGCAAATATAAAAGGTAGATATATGTACATAGATAGTATAAGTGCAATTGAAGTAATGGATTCACGTGGAAATCCAACAGTAAAGGCGACAGTAGAGTTAAGTGATGGAACAATTGAGAGCGCTATCGTTCCAAGTGGTGCAAGTACAGGTAAACGCGAAGCATTAGAGCTTCGTGATGGTGATGAGCGTTATATGGGTAAAGGTGTTTTAAAAGCAGTTTCTCATGTTAATAATGAAATTTCAGATGCTCTAGTAGGTCAATCTCCATTTAATCAAGCAGTAATTGATGCAACAATGAAAGAGATAGATGGAACTGAAAACTATGGAAAACTAGGTGCTAATGCAGTTCTTGGTGTTTCTATGGCTGTAGCTCGTGCAGCTGCGAAAAGCTTAGGTATGCCTCTTTATCGCTATCTTGGTGGTGCTAATGCTATGACAATCCCTACACCAATGTTGAATATCATTAATGGTGGAAGCCATGCTGATAATTCAGTTGATTTTCAAGAGTATATGATTATGCCTGTTGGTTTTGAAGATTTTGCAGAAGGCCTTCGTGCATCAGCTGAAGTTTACCATAACTTAAAAGCTATTTTAAAAGCTAAAAAGCATAATACAGCACTTGGTGACGAAGGTGGTTTTGCACCTGATTTATCTTCAAATGAAGAGCCTATCCAAATTATTATGGAAGCTATCGAGAAAGCTGGTTACAAACCAGGCGAGCAGATTGGTATTGCTTTAGATGTTGCTGCTTCAGAGATTATCGCTGATGGTGGATATAGACTAGACTCTGAAAATCGTACTGTTACTTCTGCTGAGTTAGTAGATTATTATGTAGATTTATGTGCTAAATACCCTATCGTTTCTATTGAAGATGGTCTTAATGAAGATGATTGGGATGGGTTTAAACTTATGACTGAGAAGCTTGGTGATAAGATTCAGATTGTTGGTGATGACCTTTTTGTTACAAATGCAAACATTTTAGCAAGAGGTATTGATGAAGGTATAGCTAACTCAATTCTTATCAAACCAAATCAAATTGGTACAGTCTCTGAGACTATGTTAACTGTGCGTTTAGCACAGCGTAATGGCTATACTTGTGTTATGAGTCATCGTTCAGGTGAGAGCGAAGATGCTTTTATAGCTGATTTTGCTGTTGCACTTAACTGTGGTCAGATCAAAACTGGTTCAACTGCACGTGGAGAGAGAACTGCTAAATATAACCGTCTTTTAGAGATAGAAAATGAAGTTGTTTACGGTGAGTATCTAGGTTCTGCTCTTTTTAACTAAGAAATTTTATGGATAACGAAGAACTCTATGATGAGATAGACACTACTGAGAGTATCACTCAAAGGTATCTAGGTTTATCCTCTAGAAGGTTTCTTTTCCTTTTTTCTATAGTAGTTGTACTTGGAATATACCTTGGTATTTTACTCTATGGAACGAGTTCACTCGAAGTTCTTTTTGGACTTCAAGAGTATGGTAACTATCTTGAAAATGAGATAGTACGGCTTAAACTTGAAAATGCAGATTTACAACGCGAGTACTTTGAGCTAAAAGAGATTTCAGCACAATAACCCTAGCAAATTTGCTATAATACATTCAAATGCAAATTAGGCTTCTTTCATGATTAAATTTTTAACTATCTTCTCACTTATGATATTTTCTTTATATGCTAGAGAAAATCCATTTTTTCCTATTGAAAATGAAATTGATATTCCAATGACATCAAATCAAACTAGATTTGTAGAACCTTTAAAAAGAGCAAGTTACACACTCCCCTCTACAGCAAGAGAGATTCAGAGTATAACGATACGATATAAAAATCTTGATGGCTCCATAGTAGATAAAAAAGAGATTTTAAATAATTCGATTGATTGGCATTTACCAATTTTTATTTCTCAAAATTATAATAGCTCAGAAAGTACTACAAGTAATAGTCTTAACAAAATTACTTCATCTAAAAATAAAGCTAAAAAAACAAAGGCTATTAAGCTAATATCACTTAAATTTCTTAATCTCTCTTTAGATAATAAAAGAATCAAAATTATGACTAATGATAAAATGATAAGGAACTTTTTACTTACAAAACCTCATAGAATTGTTTGCGATTTTAAGAGAGAGATTGACATTAGAAGCTATGAAAAAGAGTTGAGCAGTAGTGGTATTGTGACTAAGGTTAAGGTGGGAAATCATAATGAATTTTATCGTGTAGTTATGGAGCTTGATGGTTATTATAGATATACATCTAAAGAGCTAAAAAATGGATATCTATTAACTCTTCAGTAAAATAATTATTTTTTAAATACCGCTGCAACAAATCTGTTGAGTGTAGAAGCTTTTTTATCACTTTGAGTAACTTTAGTATCCTTACTTATATGTAAATTCTTGAGTTTATCATCAAGATATTTTAAAGATATCTTGATGTACTTAGCTTCAAAGTTATTCATAATCAAGTATCTTGTCTATCTCATGCATCGCATCATCATTTTTAAGACTAAACTTAATTTCAATTCTTCTTGATGCATCTTTATTCTCTTTTCCTATTTTATCTTTAATTGCATCTAGATATGAGCGACCGCTAGCAACTAGGAGAGGTTTGATATTGTTTTTCTTAGTAAAGTCTAAAGTTAAAAGATAGTTCATTACCGCATAAGCTCTTTGCTGAGAGAGATTAAGATTAAGAAGATAGCCACCATCACTGTCTGTATGACCCTCTATAATTATACGTTCTAGATGATCCTTTATATTTCTATTAGAGGTGAGTGCTCCTATATAGTTAATAAAAACTTTTTTAAGCTCTTTTTTTGAGCTCTCTTTGAGTGTGGCACTATTTTTGTCAAAGAGAATGTTAGATGATAAACGTAGAGATCCACTTTGCGGGTCAATTTTTATGTTTTTCCCAAGACTCTGTTTTAGTTCGGCTATTAATTTAATCTTAATACCAGTTAAGTTTTTTATTTTTGCTTTTTGTGCTTGTAGTTTTGCTATTAAAGTATCATACTTTGTCTCTTTTGCCTCAATATTTCTTAAAAGTGTAAGTAGCTCCTGATCCTTTAACTCTAAACTATTTTCCTTCTGATTAAGTGTATTTGAAAGTACAAGTACCTTATTTTCATAATCTTGTATTTTTATGTTTTGTTCAGATATGCTAGCATTTGATTCATCTAAGAGATTCTGCATTATTATTACTTTATCGTTAAAGTCATCGATTTTCATATTTTGAGAGAGAAGAATATTATTTAGGTTTACTAACTCATCAGTTTTAAGCTTAAGAGCATCCTTAGAGATTAAAAGCTTATCTTTAGTTGTATTTAACTCTGCACTTCGCTGAGCGAGAAGTTTTTGTAGTTTTTGTACCTCAGTATCACGTAGCAGGAGTAGACTCAATGAATTCTCAAGTGAGCTCTCTTTTGAATGAAGATTTGATTTAAGGACCATAGATTTAACAAGAATAGCTCCTATTAATAGAATGAAGACAAAAAGTAATCCAGCCATAAGGTCAGCATAAGAGAGCCAGAAGTTTGTGCCCTCATCTCTTTCATTTTTGTAAAACATCTCTTTACTTATCTTTTATATTATCAGCAACAATCTTATGGTATTTTGCGATTGAGTCTTGCACTTCTCTGCTTTCTAGACTTACATGGGTGGCAAAGTCTGCAAGTTTGATAACAATCTCACCAATCTCTGTATCTATCTTTTCAAATGTTCTATTTAGAGAGTTATTTAATTGTGCACTGTAAAGTTTAGATGTTTTTTCAAATGAACGTGTAGCTACAGTAAAGTCAACAAGCGCTTTATTAATACTGTTTTGCGCTCCAATTGCTGTAGTGCCTTTATCGATCTCATTAAGAGACTTTCTAAGCTCTGTTGAGACATCCTGAAGGTTTGATGTAAGTGAAGCAAAATTTTTGCTTGTGTCATCCATTACAGAGCTAAAGCCAGAAACATGTTCTTTAGAGAGTTCTTTAATAAAATCAAGATTAAAAGTCTCTTTCAATGCACCTATAAATCTGTTCTCTTTTAAATCATACTGAGTATATTTGTAGATGAGAAGCTCTTCTTGTGTCCACATATCTTTAGTAAACTCTTTTTTTATAGAATTAAAATAGTTGTCAATTTTACTTAGCCCGCGTTTTTCAAAGTAGGTCCAAATGAGAGAGAGTAAAATTCCATAGATAGAAGCGAAAAAAGCTGAGCCCACACCACTTAAGAGTACTGAAATCTCTCTATCAAGTGCATCTGTATCTGCTACTGTAAAGTTTGGCATAGAAAGGGCTATTGCGATGAATGTACCTAGAATCCCAAGCATTGGGAAGATAGAAGAGGCCACAGAAACAAAGTTGTCATTTCTGATATCAGAATAGTAGCGGTTAAGAAACTCTTTTAAATTAAGTACAGATTTTGTTTCTTTCTCTATAGTTAAAGATGATCTGCTAAGTTCAACATGAAGTGAATGTTCTAAGCTAGCATAGGATGAACGCATTTTACAAATTGAATAATTTGCATTATGTTTTGCAAAGAGTAAAAATATAAAAAGTATGAATGCTATCACTCCTAGCGAGTGAATAGGGACATTTAAAGGTATTACATTTAAGTAGCCAAGAACCATAGCTACAAAAAATAGAGTAGGAATAGTAATTATAACTATAAAGTTAGCGGAACATAAACGGCTATTTAGATTTTTTGTCATTAAGCATATCCTATAAAATAGATGTTACTTAGAAGCAATTTCAGTGCCATCCTCATTCCACTCTCTTGGTGAGCCCATAATTTTGCCATCATTAAAGTTTACCTCGATTGCTAATTTACCATTTTTATGCCACTGCTTATAAATACCAACTTTTGTTCCATTTTTATAATTAGCATGTATCTTCAACTTTCCGTTGTCATACCAAGTCTTCGCTTCACCATCTTGGATGTCATTTTTATAATAAGCTGAGCTCTTTTTGCGTCCATTTGCATACCATGTTGCAACCTCACCATCTTGTTTCCCTTTTCTGTAATAAGCAATAACAGATTTTTTTCCATTGGTGTAATTACCAATGTACTCACCATCTTGTTTTCCTTTTCTAAAATAAGCTACAGTTTTAATGGTGCCATTTTCTCGCCATTCCGTCAAACGGCCATCAATTTCACCTTGATAGTAAGGTACTATTTTTTTTGTTTTTCCATTTTTGAAAAAGAAGTATGCATTACCCGTAAATGGATCTTGTTTTGACTTCTCATAAGCTATGCCCTCTTTTTTAACGATAAGTCTTGCATCTATATTTTTTGCATAAAGATTAAAACCCAGAAAGATAACCAATAGAGAAACTATTAAATTTTTATTCATTATAAATACCCCTTTTATATTAGAATTTATACTAGAGTAGCACTATAAATATATAAATAAACTTTATAGTTAAATTTTTGTAATTATTTATAATTACTGTGTGTAATATAGTAATTACAAATATTAATATTTATTTTATAAAAGCTTAGAATTTATATTTATTAGCTACTATATAGAATCGTGTACTAATATTTTAGGAGAAGCGGATGAGAATATTGGATAGTTTGGTAAAGGTTACAATAGTATCTATTCTAATAGTATTAATCTTCATAGCCTATGAAGTAAACATAATAAATGAGAAATCATCAAACTTCTATGAGTATCAAAATTCTAAAATAAATATTAAACAAGTAAAAAATATTTTACCTAGAGTAGAGTATGTAATTACTATCGAGCAAGATGAAGAAAAAGATATGTTTCGTAAGTACTCCACTACCTTAAATGAAGAAGAGATAGAAAAAATTAAAAAATTTTTACAACTGGCAAAAAAGAGTGAATTCTACACCGTACAAATATTTACATATATGATATTTGATAAGAGGAGAGTTGAGCTTTATCATTCTGATAACTACTTAAAAAAAGCATCATCTTATACTTTGAGTGAAAATCTTTTGAAGCACTTAGTAGAACATGGAATTGATGAGTTTCAGTATAAGAACTTAACAAAGATAAAAGGTGTTGTATATACACAAAGAGAGAAATTTTTAGCAGATGTTGCCTCTTATGGAAAACTCAGACGTGATCAGTGGTTTGAAAATAATATAGCAATGATGGCAGTAAAAGATAATGCTGCTAGATTTATGAGTCAAATCAACCTACAACATAAAGAGAAATTACTCAATGATGAGGAGATAGAGAAAATAGTAAAGATGATAGAAGAGTCCTATGAAGAGTATAAGGGAATTAAATAATGTCAAAAAGCCCTGAAATTAAAAGTAAAAATATAGCTGGTAAACTAGCAAAAATTTTTTTGACAAATCCACTTACTGCCATTTTAGCTTTTTCAATCATGTCCTTGGGGTATATATCTTTAGAAGTAATGCCAAGAGAAGAAGATCCTCAAATTGCCGTGAGTGGTGGTTCCATCATAGTTCCTATGCCTGGAGCATCGCCAGATGAGATTAATAATGCAATCTTAAAACCGCTTGAACGCCGAATTAGTGAAATTAAGGGTATAAAAGATATCTACTCTACTGCAATGCATAATGTAGGAATGTTAAATATTCAGTATGATATAGGAGAGGATAGAGAGTCTTCAAATCTCAAGCTTTATGATAAAGTCATGCAAAATATGGACTCACTCCCTGGTGGGACAATGATGCCAATGGTTAAGCCTTTTGATATAGACATAGACGTGCCCATAGTCACTATAGCCTTTTACAAAAAGAAAGATTTAGGAATTGATCATATTCGACTCTATAAGCAGATTAAAGATATACAACAAGAGATAAACTCTATTGAAAATATCTCTAAGACTACTCTCAAGGGAGCAAAAAAGCCACAGTTTAATGTTTTACTTGATCTTGATAGACTCTCAGCATACCACATCTCAATTGGTCAAGTTGTGCAATCTATTCAGGCCATAGCAAAGAATGCTCCAGAAATTGATCTACCAACTAGAGATAGTAGACTTGTTGTTTTTGGTGTGAAAAATGCTATTAACTCTATAGATGATTTGAGGAATCTTGTTATTGCCAAATATATGGGTTCACTCATATATCTCAAAGATATTGCAGATGTAAACTATTACTATGATATACAAAATTATCAAGAGGCACTTATCTCATTTCAGGCAGATGGTATTTCATTTACAGATTCACAAGACCAAGTGACTATGACTGTATCAAAACTAAAAGGGACTAATGCAGTTCATTTAGCTGAGAAAATCATTCAAACGCTAGAAGAGAATATAGAGGATTTAGATAAAAATGGATTAGGTTATATAGTTACTCGTAACTATGGTGAAAGGGCAAATGAAGCAGTAAATGAACTTGTGCATCACCTTGTTTTAACTATTGGAATAATCTCTCTTATTCTTATTCCTTTTTTGGGTTGGAGAGAGTCTCTTGTTGTAACAATTGCTGTGCCTATGATACTTGCAGCTACACTTTTTATAGCATTTATGACAGATCAAACTATAAATAGAATTACACTATTTGCATTCTTACTTTCACTTGGTCTAATTGTTGACGATGCTATTATTGTTATAGAAAATATTCACAGACGGATGCATCTAAAAGAGACTGAAAATCAAAGTTTTAATCAGATTATTATTGAAGCAACAGACGAGATAGGACCATCAACAAATATTGCAACAATCGCGATTATGCTCACAATGATTCCAATGGCGTTTGTTGGGGGAATGATGGGACAGTTTATGCTACCAATTCCACTTAATGTCCCGGTAGCTTTAGCTATTTCATTATTTGTAGCTTACGTCTTTGCACCATATTTAGCGAGAAAACTTATTAAACGTACGAAAGGGACTCACTAGAAATGGAAGAGAGAATATACAAAATAGTGAGCTCCAAGTCAGCTCAAAGAAGAGTTGGTTTTATCGTTTTAGGATTCTTGATCTTTTCACTCATGATGATTCCCACAGAAATTGTACTCGCAAAAATGCTTCCAGGAAAAAGTGCAAATACTTTTACCATATATGTAGATACTGCAACAAACTCAACTATTAAGCAAACAAAAGAGGTTGTAGAGTGTGTTTCAAGCGTTATGAGAAAGGAAGAAAATGTTCAAAATATGGAGATGTTTTTAGGTCAAGGTGCTCCTCTTGATTATGCTGGATTAGTAAAGGGAAGTACATTTAAAAGTTTGAAGAATCAAGCAGAGATTGTTATTAACCTCTCCGATAAACATAGCCGTGATGAACCTTCATATATGATGGTTCATCGCATAAGACCAATTATTCAAAATAAGTGTGAGTCACTCTATAAAGGGACTACGGTAAGATTTATTGAGATGCCATCTGGACCTCCTACTTTTGCTACTATAGTTGTAAACCTTTATGGAAAAAATTCTCTCCTTCTAAGAGACACATCTAAAGTGGTCGAAGAGGCGTTAAAAGAGACGGAGGGCTTAGTAGACATAGATATAATGCAAGATGATGTTTATGAAAAATATGAAATTATTCCTAACGTAGAAAAGATTATTAGCTCAAATCTGGGAGTAAATCAGGTAAGTGAGATACTCTATATGGCGTTTAAAGGGAGTGTAATCGCAACAAAAAATTCAACCCTACAACAAGATCAAATACCAATATTTGTTTCACTAAATGAAGAGACTAAGACTCTTGAGAGTGGAAGTAAAAGAGAGTTGGAACTAAAGCTTTCGCGTTTAAAACTTTTAAATAAGCAGGGAATAATGGTTCCTATTAAAGAGGTAGTTGAGATTATTCCGACTGTGGCAAATCCAACTATTTTTAAGAAAAATATGAGAAATATGGTCTCAGTTACAGCTGAGTGTGACATGGTCTCTCAGGTCTATCCTCTTATGGATGCAAGAGAGTTGATGATTACGAAGTTAGAGAGAGACTTTGAGATAGATAGACTCATAGGTGCAAGTACGTATATGTTTGATTTAGCACTTGTTCATAAAGAGAGCGGAGATAAAATTCTTTTAAGATGGGATGGAGAGATGAAGGTTTCCCTTGATACGTTCAGAGATTTGGGTGGTGCGTTTATTGCTGCTCTTGTTTTAATGTTTCTACTAATGGTTGTTTATTATAAATCTTTTGCTTTAAGCGGAATAGTACTTGTGGGGAGCTTCCTTTCTATTATTGGTGTTATAATAGGACACTATATTACTGACCTTATAGCTCTTTTCTTTACAGGGGTTCATTTTTATCTTACTGCCACTTCGCTTATTGGATTTATCTCTTTAATGGGGATAAGTGCTAGAAGTTCTCTACTCCTTATAGATTTTACAAAGTCTCTTGTAGCAAGCGGTATAGAGAAAAATAGAGCGATAGCTATCTCAACAGCTACTCGTGCTAAACCTATCTTACTAACTGCCGTGGCAATTATACTAGGTTCACTACTGCTTGCAACAGATCCAATCTTTGGTGGCCTAGGAATTGCACTTATTTTCGGTAGTATCGCTTCAACACTTGTGTCTCTTTTTTATATTCCAGTTCTTATGGCTAAGGCAAAAGCGATATGTCCACTAGAAGAAGATATGCATTCTGAGGAGTGTGAGTTAAAAGATTAATGTAACTCAACTCTATTCATCTTAGAGGAGTTGTATGCTTTACTGCACTTCCTTCCCTCTAGCTCTACTCTTTCATCAATGATTAGCAACAGATTTCCTCAAGGTCAAAATACAATACAGTAGAGCTAGAAAAGATTTATAATTTTAAAGAAGATAACTTGTGATTTGTGAATGATTGAGGTTTGTTTAGGAAAGTAAGCTTCCCAAGCATTTAGCTTGAGAAGTTGTAGAAAAAGCTAAAGATTAAAGTTTACCTTTTTCATATTTAGCTTTTAATTTTAAGTAGTCATCATAATCATTTGAGTTGATATTATTTGAAACTGACTTAGTTGAGTCATTTGCATTGTCTGAGATACTTCTTGTGCTATCATCTAGGTTGTTAGAGATAGTTTTAGTACTGTCATTAGCATTGTTAGAAACAGTCTTAGTCGAGTCATTAAAGTTATTTGACGTAGTCTTCGCCGAGTCATTAGCATTGTTTGAAACTGTATTAGAAGAGTCTCTTAAATCGTTAGAGATAGTCTTTGTAGAATCATTAAAGTTATTTGACGAAGTTTTAGCCGAGTCATTAGCATTATTTGAAATCGTTTTTGTACTGTCATTAGCATTGTTTGTAGCAGTGTTAGAAGAGTCTCTTAAATCGTTAGAGATTGTCTTTGTAGAATCATTAAAGTTATTTGACGTAGTCTTAGTTGAGTCATTAACATTATTTGAAATGGTTTTCGTGCTATCGTTTACATTGTTAGAAACAGTATTAGAAGAGTCTCTTAAATCGTTAGAGATTGTCTTTGTTGAATCATTAAAGTTATTTGACGAAGTTTTAACTGAGTCATTAGCATTATTTGAAATCGTTTTTGTACTGTCATTAGCATTGTTTGTAGCAGTGTTAGAAGAGTCTCTTAAATCATTAGAGATTGTCTTAGTTGAATCATTGAGATTGTTTGACATAGTCTTTGTACTATCATTAACATTGTTAGTAGCAGTATTAGAGCTATCTCTTAAATCGTTAGAGATTGTCTTAGTTGAATCATTCATATTATTTGACGTAGTTTTAGCTGAGTCATTAATATTATTTGAAATTGTTTTCGTTGAATCATTCATATTATTCGAAGTTGTCTTAGCTGAATCATTTAAGTTATTTGAAATAGTCTTAGTTGAGTCATTCATGTTGTTCGAAGTAGTCTTTGTTGAATCATTCAAATTATTTGACATTGTCTTAGTCGAGTCATTCATGTTGTTCGAAGTTGTCTTTGTTGAATCATTTAAGTTGTTTGACATTGTCTTAGTTGAGTCATTCATGTTGTTCGAAGTTGTCTTTGTTGAATCATTCAAGTTATTTGACATTGTCTTAGTTGAGTCATTTAAATTATTTGAAGTGTTCTTTGTTGCATCATTTACATCATGAGAAACTGATATAGTTGAATCTTTAAAGTCTTTAGTAGCCATTGTTGAACTATCTTTAAAGTCTCTTGTAGTATTAGAAATAGAGTCTTTAGAGTCTTCAGCGATCTCTATAGTAGAGTCTCTTAAATCTTTTGAGATACCAGTTGTAGTGTCTGATCCACTTTTAACAGTTGCAATTTCTGCAGTTTTAAGGTCATCGGAAGCTTTTACAGCTGTATCTTTTGCATCGTGACTCACACTTGTTACAGTACGCTCACCACTTTTAGATACTTCAACACCACCATCAACACCAGACTGAACAGCTTCTTTAGCATCTTTACTCATAGATGTTATACCATCTTTCATATCTTTGAACATATCTCCAAAGCTAAATTCAGCCGATAAGTTAGTTGTAAGCGCTAATGCTGCCACAGCACTTATTATTACTTTTTTTGTCATGTTACACCCTTTTTTTATATTTGTTCTGGTTATACTATAACCCTTTGAAGCTGTATCAAAACTTAAAAATAGTTAAAATTATGAGTTAATCTTATATTTAGATATTTAGTAATAGTTATTTTGTAAGATTTATTTTAAATTAAGAAATGTCCTAGTTTTTTTTCAAATTTTTAAATTTATTTAGGCTATAATAGTTGAAATTACGAAGGGGAAAAAATGAAAAAAGCAGTTATTGGATTAGTTATATTTAGTGGTTTACTCTTTGGAGCTAGCTACACAAAAGAGGATAGAATCAGAGATATGAATGGCATGGCAAATGCAATGAATGTCATTCAAAGCGGTTTCTTTTACAACAACTATGAAACTGTTGCTGCAGGTGTTGATGATCTTACTACGGTTGTAGCAAAGATGAGACCTCCTACAGAAGAGCTAAATGAAAAAGACATAATGGCAAAGTTTATGAATCAAAAGGTTCAAATGTCAAATAAGATTGTAAAGAAGATAAATAAAAAGGCACTTACAATACTACAACGATTTAAAAGTGGTGACACTACTCAAGCTGTTCAAGCTTACACAAAGATTATGGGTCAGTGTGTAAAGTGCCATAACGAAATGCGTAACTGGTAGGAATTATGAAATATACTCTTCTTCTACTCTTTATGCTAAGTTCGCTTTATGGTGCTGAGTTAATTTTAACAGGTACAGTAATCTCAAATAATCAAAAGATGATACCCGCTAGGTATATGGGTTATGTAAAAAAAATCCACTTTGAAGTTGGAGATAGTGTGGAGAGAGAAGATACCCTTTTTGAACTAGAATCAGCAGAGTTCGACATACTTGAATCCCAAGCAGACTTAGCACTTGAACAAGCAAAACTTATGGTTGATGTTTATCAAACAAGACTTAATGTTTATAAAAATCGAAAGAAGAGATTAAAACGCGATAGAAAGTTGATGTCTGCTAGTAACTATAGAGCTGATATGGAAGAGATGAGTGATAGCATGGATAATGTTACAGCTTCTATAGAGTCAGCTCAAGTTTTAGTTGAACAAGTAAGTGAGAAGACAAAACAGTTTGCAACAATTGCGGGTTACTTAAAAATAAAAGCGCCCAATAATGGAATTTTGGTAGATAAACGAATCCAGGTAGGTGATATGGTTGCGCCAGGTATGCTAACGATGATACTTGTAGATATGGACCATTTAGAAGTTGAGGCTGAAGTTGCAGAATCTGATTTAAAATATGTCAGAAGACATAAGGTTGTTCGCATAAAGATACCATCACTCAACTACAAGGCATCTGGTTATATAAAAGCGATAGTCCCAAGTGCTAACCCTATGGCACACACTTTTAAGATACGAGTTCATTTTGAAAAAACAAGCGATATGATTTTTCCTGGAATGTATGCAAAAGTATTTGTTGATTTAACAAATGAGATCGTTAACAAGATTTAATTTTTGAGATACTTATGGATAAATAGTGATATAATCCGAGTATGAAAAACCTACAAGATTATCTTGATTCTCATGAACTTAGTGAGATGCATCCCGCCTCTATTGTCAAGATTCTAAAAACACTTAGTGATGATGAATTAACTCAAGCTATAAAGCTTGTGCCAAAAGATTTACTAGGTGATGTTGCACTTGCACTTCCAGATAGACTTTTTGATGATGTTGTAGAGAGTTTAAGTGTAGATGAGCTCTCGCATGCTGTTAGAGAACTAGAGTCTGATGATCAGGCGGCATTTATGCTTGAGCTTGGTGAAGTAGATGTAGACAAGGCGTCAGAAGTCTTTGAGTCTCTTCACGAAGATGACCAAGAGGAGATAATAAAGCTTCATAACTATGATGAAGATGAAGCTGGTTCTCACATGCAGTTTGAACTTTTTACTGCGTTTAAAGATGAAATAGTTCAAGACGTAATCAAGCGTTTTGCAAGACTGCGCAAAGAGAATGAAGTAGAAAACGTTCAAAACCTTTTTATTACCAACAAAGATAATAAACTAGAGTATGCAGTAGGTTTAGATGATCTACTTATATTTGACTTCTCTAAAACTGTAATAGAAAATATAGAAGCATCAGATGAGAGTTTTGAGCCTATTAAAGCAATTGATACTCAAGATATTAAAGAGGTAGTACATATTTTTGAAGAGTTTGATCTCTCCGTTTTAGCCATAGTAAATGCTTATGGCGTTTTACTTGGACGGATTACTTCTGATGATATGTATGACATTATCAACGAACATGCAACAGAGCAGATGTACCACCTTGCAGGTCTTGACGATGAGGCTGAAGAGGATGATGAGATACTTCCCGCTGGTAAAAAACGTGCAACTTGGCTCGCGTTTAATCTTATAACGGCTATTGCAGCTTCTCTTGTTATCGGACTATTTTCCACTACGCTAGAGAGTATGGTAGCCCTTGCTATTTTAATGCCTATAGTCGCTTCGATGGGTGGAAACGCAGGGACACAAAGTTTGACTGTCGTCGTACGTCAATTGGCACTTGGAGATATTTCTCAGGGTGACGCGATGCGGATAATTAAAAAAGAGGTAATCATATCACTTATAAATGGTATCTTATTCGCTATAATTATAGGAATAATTGCAGCAGTCTGGTTTGACAAAGGAATGCTTGGTGTTGTCATAGGCCTAAGTATGATTATAAACCTCTTTATGGCCGGTTTTTTTGGGGCTTCTGTACCACTTTTTTTAAAAAAAATGGATATAGATCCCGCTATTGGAAGTACCGTTATACTTACTACTGTTACAGATGTTGTAGGATTTTTTAGCTTTTTAGGCTTAGCAACATATATTTTACTATAAGGAATTTGTAAAAATTGGATTTACTAATAATATTTTTTGTGTTATCTGTTGGAGTGTCATTTTTATGCTCTATTTTAGAATCTGTTCTATTATCTATCAATATGTCGTATGTAGCAGTTTTAGAGAGAGAAAGTCCTGCTGTAGGTAGTCTTCTTCGCTCACAAAAAGAAAATATTAACAAGTCTATAGCTTCTATACTCATCCTAAACACAATAGCCAATACGCTTGGTGCAGCAGCAGTAGGTGCGCAAGCTTCTTTAGTTTTTGGAAATGATGCGGTCGTTGTGGTATCTGTAGTTCTTACTTTTGCTATTTTATTTTTATCTGAGATTATTCCAAAAACCATAGGTGCTATTCACTGGAAAAAATTAGCACCTATCGCTGCACAGTTTATAAGAGTTTTCATATGGATAACTTATCCGATTATTTTAACTACTCTAGCTGTTACAAACAAAATCTCAAGTGGAAATGATGATGCAAATTCACTTACAAAAGAGGAACTCTTAGAGAGTATGCTTCAAGGTGAAGATGAAGGCGTTATTGGTGAGCAAGAGTCAGATGTAATAGAAAATATTTTAAATCTACATAACATTAAGATTGCGGATGTTTTAACGCCAAGAAGTGTTGTGTTTGCAATGGATGAGAATATGACTATCAAAGAGGTAGTAAATACCCAAGAGTCAATTTTTAAGTTCTCTCGTATACCTGTTTATAAAGGCAGTATAGAAGATGTCACAGGTCTTGTTTTAACTAAAAAAATCTTCAAACAAGCACTTCTAGATGATAGCGTAACACTAAAGTCAATTAAAAAAGATATATTTGCCATCAATGAAAACGTTCCTGTAAGCAAAGCTCTTGATAGGTTTATAAGTAAAAAAGATCATATGTTCTTGGTTATGGACAACTATGATCAAACGGAAGGGATATTAACTCTTGAGGATTGTATTGAGACAATTCTAGGCATTGAGATTATGGATGAGAGTGATACGACTGAAGATATGCGAGAACTTGCAAAACGGCATATGAAACTTAAACGCAAGGCTAAAGAGGAGTCTTAATGCTCCTCATGTAAAACTCTTTTTACATACCTTTTATTCTAGGCATTTTACCAAGTTTAGAGAGACGACAATAATTCCCCCAGCCTTTTTTTATCCAGTGCCCAAAGATTGGCATTGGAATCATGTATGCTTTTTTATCATCTCTATAAAAAAGTGCTGCACCATTTCCCGTATCCATCATACATAATATATTTAGATGCTTATGATAGCCCTTAAAGTTTGATAATCCTTTATCCCTACTTACAATATTGAAAGCGACATTTTTAGCCATAACTTCAGCGATATGACCCTGTTTTGCTCTCCAGTCATAACCCTCAAGAGATGCTATGTCTCCAATTGCATAGATATTTGACTGAGTTTCATCTTCACTTAGTACACAAGAATAATCATCCGTTTTTACAAAACCAGCGTTATTTGTTGGAAGGTCAGAATCTTTGATAACCTGATGACCATCTCCTGCAGGAATAAACATAGTAAAGTCTACTTCGAGTTTTGAGTCATCTTCAAAAATAATGCCATCTTTTTCAAACATCTTCATCTTTTTCCCAAAGTGTTGCTTGATACCAAGAGAGTTAAACATCTTATCCATCATCTTCAGTGCTTTTGGTCCTAAACGCTTGCCTGGTTCTGGCATTGGAGCAAAGAAAGTCAGTTCAAAGTTTTCTCTTATTCCTTTTTTCTTGAGCATGTTATGAACGTTAAACATAAGCTCAAAGCCAGGTCCACCACGAACTGCCGAAGTATCATTTGGATTACCACCAAAGCCCATAGCAATCTTTCCACTTCCTCTTTCTATAAGTCTATCAAGCTCATCTCGTATTTGAAGTGACTGTTCTGGAGCTCCACAGATGGAAAGAGTATTCTCCATGCCCTTGTGTTTCATCTTTGAAGCACCCATTGCGAGAATAAGATAGTCATAATCATCTAAAACTTTCGAGCTTGTGAGAGTTACTCTATTTTGTTTGGCGTTTATGCTCTCTACTTTATCTATGAGAAGTTTAAAGCCGTGAGCTTTTTGAAGGGCATTTAAGTCTACACATATGTCTTTAAATTCACTCTCTCTAGTAGGTATCCAGATAGAAGTAGGATATATATAAAAATAGTCTCTATCGCTTACAAGTGTAACATCATAGTCCATTTTTCTAAGATGGATGGCACTGTCTAAACCAGCAAAACCACCGCCTAAAATGAGTATTTTTTTCATTTATATATCCTTGTATATGTATTTTAAATAATAAATATTACATAAAATGATATTAAAGAGATGTTAAATAACACCATCCTCATTCAATCTTCTATATTTTCGACACCCATTTGAGTTTCCTAAATCACATGCTTTTCCATAAAGCTCTTTGGCAATACTAAGGTCTTGTCTAACACCTTTACCTTTTTTGTAAAGATAGCCAAGGTTATAGCATCCTTGTCCTACATTATTTTGGCAAGAAGTATTATAGTATTTTCTAGCCTTTGCATAGTCAGTCTCTACACCTTTTCCTTTTTCATAAATCACTCCAAGATTATGGCATCCCGTTTGATTTCCAAGTTTACAAGCTTTTGAGAAAAGTACTCTTGCATATTTATAGTTTCTTTGTACATCTTCGCCGTTGTCATACAAAACGCCAAGGTTAGCACAAGCATCTCCATAGTTGTTGTCACATGCTTTTTTGTAGTAGTGAGCGGCAACTCTAAAGTCGCGTTGATATCCTCTTACACTTGCATGGAGTACCCCAAGATTGTAACAAGCTTGATCATCACCGCTGTTACATGCTTCTTCAAACATAGTGGCTGCTTTTGTCTCATTTCCCCATCTATACTCTTTGATTGCATCACTTCCCAAATCTGCATGAAGATTCAAACTAAAAACCAAAAACATACCCAAAATAACTTTTTTCATATTTCCCACCTTATCTATTTGCTTTGATTATAGCAAAATAAACTAGTTAAGTAGTTTTTCGCTTATTTATAAACATAACAGCTAGAATACTTATGAATCCACCAATTATTATGTGTAATTGGAAGGGTTCATCAAGTACTATCCAAGCACTTAAAAGCGCAAACACCGGAACTAAAAACATAAAAGAGCTTGTTTTCTCACTCCCTAACTTCCCAGAAGCCATGTAAAATATGGTAGTTGCAACGGTTTGACCAAAGACAGCGAGATATATAAGTGCTATCCAAAAGATAAGACCTTGCTCAAAAACGGCTAAAAGATTAGAATTAAACGCATATATAAATGAAGCAAAAGTTGCGATGAGAGATATAAAAAAACTATAGTGAACTGGATGTATATGTTTTTGAGAGTGTTGAGATAGCACAGTAACACCAGCCCAGATTATGGCACAAAGTAAAAAGTATGTGTTTGAACCATTAAAAAAGAGGCTTAAATCATTAAGCTGTAAAATGATAAACCCTCCAACAACACCTAACGCCAATCCAAACTGCTGCAGAGTCTCAACTCTTTTTCTAAACAAAACCAAAACAAGCAAGAAGGTCATAATGGGACTAAGTGAAGTGATGATAACACTCCCGGCACCCGCAAATCCATACTTTATGCCTAAAAATGAAGAGACCATAAAAGAGATATTTAAAACTGAACTACTTGCTATATACTTTATAGAGTGTAGGTTTAACTTTATTGGCATTTTAAAAAAGTATAAAATAGGTATGAACGAGAGAGTCATCAAAAAGAAACGCCAAAAGATGATAACGTCCATAGGTAGCTCATAGGTTAAAATTTTCAGTGCGGTCCAACCTCCACCCCAAAAGAGCATAGCCAGAGCTAAGAGGTATTGGTAGAGTCTATCTTCGTTTTTCATATTCGTCAATTATTTTAGTAACTATAAGATCAGACGTCACATTTAGTGAAGTTCTACACATGTCTAAGATTCTATCAACGGCAACGATGAGAGCCATATATTCTACAGGTAGACCGATTTGATTTAAGATAACTACCATCATAACAAGTGAAGCACTAGGGAGTGCTGCTACACCTACACTAAGAGCTACTACTGTAACGCCAAGTAAAACCTGATCGCCAAAGCTAAGAGGAACTCCCGCTAGATTTGCTATGTATAAAACAGCGACACTCAGATATGCAGCTGTCCCATCCATAGAGACTGTCGCACCCAAAGGAAGAACGAAAGAGGCATTTTTCTTATCGACTCCTCCCATCTCTTCGACTACTCTCATAGATACAGGAAGAGTAGCAGCAGAAGAGGCAGTTGAAAAGGCCATGATAGGTGCTTCTCTAACATCAGAGAGATATCTGTATGGATTTATCTTTGTAAATAATCTTAGCACAGCAGGCAGAGTAAAAAGTGCATGAAAAAGTATAACGCCAACTACGACTAAGATGTACTTGTATAGACCAAAGATAACTTCTATCCCTTGTTCAGCTATGACATAAGAGATAAGCGAGAAAACACCTATAGGGGTCAGTAAAATAACCCACTCAGCCATTTTAAGCATCGCTTCACTCACTGAAGTAAAGAGATTTATCATTGGCTCCTGTTGACTTTTTGAAAGATACAAAGACGCCACACCAAATAAAATAGCAAAAACTATGATCTGCATCATAGAACCACTACTTAACGCATGAAAGATGTTGGTGGGGATAAAACTTAAAATCATACTCTCAAAAGAAAAAGGAGCAAGAGTTGATGCTTGTGAAAATTCTAAACCTGCACTACTTACATGCTCACCAATATGAAATATATTCATAGCAATTATTGCAGTTAAAACTGCTAATGTGGTAGTGAGAAGATAGAGCCCTATAGTCTTTAATCCCATGCGTTTGAGGTGTTCGACTGAGCCAAGACCTAAGATAGCAACATAGATACTTGAAAAAACAAGAGGAACTACTAGCATCTTTAAAAAGTAAACAAATGCAGTACCTAAAACTTTTTGTTTGAGTGCAAGTTCTGGTAAAATGCTACCAAAGAGAGCACCCAGAAGTATACCAACTATTACAAGAGTGTTTGTTGTTGCATATTTTTTTACTTTTGCTATCAAGGTAAGCTCCTTTTTGTATTGTCGAAGTGTAGCATATTTAGCTCTTAAGTGAGTATGCACAAACATTACACACTTCATAAGTATAATACTTAAAATCTCACATTCAAGGAAATGAAAATGAAAAAGTTAAACATGGTTGCTATGCTACTCGGTGCAGCACTATTTATGGGTTTAGGGGCTGTATCACTTAATGCACAAGAAGCAAAGTGTGGTGTTGCAAAGTGTGGCAATGGCAAAAATGCTAAAGCTATGAAGTGTGGCGACAGCGGAAAATGTGGTAAAGCTAAAAAAGCAAAGTCAATGAAATGTGGCGATAGTGGTAAATGTGGAAAAGCCATGAAAAACAAGAATTGTATCTGTACAGATACTAAAGTGAATCCAAAATGTACTTCTTGTAATAAAAAGGCAATAAAAAGTAAATGTGGTGGTGCGAAAAAAGCTCCAGCTAGTAAATGCGGTAAAGGAAAGTGCGGAAGTTAATCTTCCCGCTCTACTCTTTTTAAATCTTCAACTTCATTCTATCTTCTCCAAACAGAATCTCTTTAGAATATATTTTATTTATTATCATCATACTTCTCTGTTCAACTCTTAGCGTTCTATTCATTCTATGCGTTAAAACAACCTTTTTAACGTTAGCGGTTTTAGCAATCTTGGCAATGATGGATGGAGACATATGAAGTTTTGTTGCATGTCCCTCAGCTGTTTCAGGTACGGCATGATCTGCTACAAAAAGATCTGCATTTTTAGCAAACTCCTCTAGCATACCACTTTCATTATTTGTATCACCACTTATGATGATAATTTTTCCTTGAATATCTATCTTTAATGCTAATGATGGGACTGGGCCATGGGGCACTTTTATAAATGAGAGTTTAAAACTTGGATACTCTCTTGAGGTCCTTTTTTTGATGTCATAAGGTTTTATCTCAAATGATTCACTTTGTGGAGTTAGAACATCATGCATGTATCTATATGCACCATTCTTACCAAAAAGTGTCTCTACATAGGCAGTAGTTGATGGAAACATTACTCCACCATCTGGCCCCAATATATCTAAAGACTTTCGTCTTGAAGTAAAATAGCCAGCCTTGACAAATGCAGGTAAGTCAACACAATGATCTATATGTAAGTGAGTTAGTACAACGGCTTCAAGTGTTTCTATCTTTGCACCTGATTTTTCAAAGTTTAGTAGTGAACCACTTCCCATATCTACAATAAGTCTTGCTTCATTATCTACCCATAGTATATATGAAGAGCTAGCCATTCCATCTATTTCTGGTCCACCCGCACCTAGAATTTCTAGCTCTACCTTGCTTGCAAAGAGTAAGTTACAATAAAGTGTCAGTGTCATTAAAAAGAATTGTTTCACGATGTTCTCCAAATAAGTATTCTAAAGGGTGTGATTATTATATGATGTAGTATAGCAAAAAGATTGTGCATCAACTGTGTAAGGCAGAATTAAAGATATTATATCCGTTTAGTTTTGTACACAAACTTTGCACAGCCAAAGAGTAAGATTGTGTTAAAGCTATTTTAAGGAGTGCATTATGAAGTGCAAAGATTTTTATCTAGAGTTTACGAGAGTGACAAGTTACGCTAAATCATTTAGCCTGTTATTAGCAAGGCTAGTTGTTGCTTATGGATTTTATGAACCTGCTAAAATGAAGTGGAGTGGTATAGAGTCAGTTGCTACTTGGTTTGGCTCTATGGGCATTCCATTTCCAACGTTAAACGCTTATATGGCAGCTAGTACAGAAGCATTAGGTGTGCTTTTACTAACTTTAGGATTATTTACAAGAGCTATATCCTTACCACTTATAGTTGTGATGATAGTGGCAATAGTAACAGTCCACCTCCCTCATGGCTTCTCAGCGGGAGATAATGGTTATGAAATACCACTTTATTATATGTTATTTCTGTTTCTCTTTTTATCTCATGGAGCAGGTAGTTTTTCACTCGATAGGTTTTTATTTAAAGACAAAGAAGATTAGTTTTTAAAACTTAAATGAGTTATAATTGAGCATGAAATTAAGAAATAGTATTCTCTTATTATTGATTATGAATTTATCTCTTTTTGCTGATAGCTCTACATGGACTCTAAAGAGATTCAACCTCTATTTTGAAAATGATACTTTTGCCGAGACTGATAATGAGTATACAGGCGGTTATAAACTCTCAAATGTTTACTATCTACCATCAGATGAGCCTGATTTTATAGAGATTCCATTTTTAAAATCAGATGAAGACTCAACTTTCTTCTCAGTTGCAGTTGCACAGCAAATCTATACACCCAAAGATACAGAATCTACAGAAGTTGTGTTAGATGAGAGACCCTACTCGGGTTGGACATATCTTGAGCTTGGAATGCACTATAGCTGTCCTGCAGAGTTAGACTCTTTAGTGATGCAGGTAGGAGTTGTAGGAGGCAGAGCTTCTGGAGCTGAACAGTTTCAAAAAGCTTTACACTCACTCATCAGTATAGACTCTCCAAAAGGATGGGACAACCAGCTTGAAGATGAGCTTGGACTTAACCTTATATACCAGCATAAGTGGCGTTATACCCCTGAGCCAATAGGGTGGTTTGAACAGAGTTATATTCCCTTTGGTGAAGTAGGCATAGGAAATGTGAAAACATATGCAAGAACAGGAATACTCATGCGTATAGGGCTAAATCCAGCAGAGGACTTTGGTTCTTCTTCTATAGATATTGGTGGAGAAAATGGTATTCCAATCAAAAAAGATTGCTTGTGCTTAGATGAAAAAGATATTAGTTACACTCTTAACCTCACATTAGCAGGAGAGGCAGTTGTAAAAAGTATGCTACTTGATGGAAATCTGCTTACTGATAGTCATTCAGTCGAAAAAGAGCCTTTTGTGGCAAATGCTTCATTTGGTTTTAGTGCAAGGTATGAAAAGTACGAACTTGATTTTATATACACTATAAACTCTAAAAAGTTTAAAAAAGAGAAGGGAAACCATAAATATGGATCGGTTATATTTTCATACTTGTATTAAAATTTATGCACAGTTTATACACAGATTTGAGATATAATAATGTTAAATAGAGTCAAAGGAGGATCCTATGTGTATCCCTCATGGAGCCATGGGCTCAAAAAGTAATGGTTTTGTCAAAGAAGTAAAACCGCCTAAGCATATACAAAAAGTTTCTAAAGAACAATTTGAGAAGGGTGACCCTGATTTTGTTGATGAGCGAACGTCTGCATACAAACCAAAGAAAAAGAAGTCATTTTTTCACTCACTCCTAGAAGATCTATAGACTAGATATGTATTGGATGAACTCTCGAAGAACTTTTATGAAGTTGGGTTTTTTCTCTAGTGGCGTTGTTATTATGAACGGGTGTGATGTGTTTGGCATAGTTACTCTTCATGATACTATCAGGGTAGTTCATAAGGATCTTTTTCCAAAAGCAAAAGAATTAAATATCGATACAGCAGACTATATGAAGATAGTCTTTAACCACTCACGAATTACTCAAGAAGATAAAGATTTTTTAAAAAATGGCGTTAAATGGCTCAATGAAGAAGCACTTCTACTTTTTAAAACAACATACATAAAACTCTCCGATTTAAATCGCCAAAAAGTACTTCAATCTATTGCAAAAACAGACTGGGGTGAGAGTTGGATAAGGTATATGATGCAATACATTCTTGAAGCGACACTGGGTGACCCCATCTATAGAGGAGACAAAAATGAAGCTGCTTGGAAATGGTTGGCTTATGAGGGTGGAAAACCTAGTCCAAAAAAGGTCTACCTATGAAGTATGATGTCTGTATCATTGGAAGTGGTGCGGGAGGCTCTCCTATAGCATATGAACTTTCAAACGCAGGATATAAAGTTGTAGTACTAGAAAAAGGGGAAAATTACACTGAAGAGGATTTTTCTAAAGATGAGTTGGCAGTCTCTCGTAGAGATATGTTTACTCCACCATTAAATGAGCAAAAGCACATTATCAACGAATATAGTAATTCCAGTGACTTTACAAGGTATGATGGGGCTAAAGCTGGATGGAGTTTTTGGAATGGCTCTATGGTTGGAGGCTCATCAAACCTTATGAGTGGCTACTTTCATAGAATGAAACCTAGAGACTTTAAACTCCTCTCCTCTTATGGGAAGATACAAGGGGCAAACATTGTTGATTGGGCTATCAGTTATGAGGATCTAGAACCTTACTATACTAAAGTAGAAGAGGTCATAGGGGTAAGTGGCAGAGTTGTAAAACACAAACATCAAGAGCCGCGTTCAACTGAGGATTTTCCACAAAAAGAACTCGCTACCAATGGTGCTACAAAATGGTTTGATAAGGCTTGTGACGTATTGGGCTTTGAGAGCATTCCCACTCCTCGTGCAGTACTATCAGGTGACTCTCTTAAACGCCATGGATGCTACTACTCAAACTTTTGTGGAAGTTATGGGTGTGCGAGCGGGGCAAAAGGGAGTGCAAGAGCGGCACTTCTTCAAAAGTGTGATGTGAAGATTATAACAGATGCTTTTGTTTATAAGTTAAAAAGTACACAAGAGAGAGTGACTAAGGCATACTATTATACTCAGCATGGGTTTTCTCATGCTGTTAAAGCAAAGATATTTATTCTTAGTGCTCAAGCGATAGAGAGCTCGCGTTTACTACTAAATTCAAAAAATCAATTTTTTCCTAATGGTTTAGCAAATTCGAGTGGTGAAGTTGGTAAAAACCTTATTTTCTCAGCAGGAGGAAGTGGAAGTGGTAGGTTTAATTTTGAGAACTTAACAAAAGAGCAGCAGTCTGAGCTAATGCAACCGGGACTCTTTTTTAACCGGTCGCTTCAAGATTGGTATGATTATAATGATGGATGTCGAATATATAAGGGTGGGACTATAGACTTTCTCTTTGAGCATCAAAACATCATCTCACGAGCAAGCAGAGAGCTGTATGACGATGAGGGAAATATCATGTGGGGAGAAAAACTTGCAGACAAGCTCCATAGTCGTCTTACCACCTCTAGAGTGCTAACCTTTGAAGTTTTTAATGATTGGTTGCCAACTGACAACTGTTTTGTAGGTGTAGATGAAAAAGAAGTTGATAAGTATGGCGTGCCAGTTGGCGTTATAAACCTCTATGGACATCCTCATGACTTAGCGGTAGGGGAGCATTTGGCTAAAAAAGCCGTTAAGGTTCTAGAAGAGATGGGGGCCGAGGAGATAGACTACTCCATCTCAGCATCTCCTCCACCGAACCTTGTAGCAGGTGGATGTAGGTTTGGTGATGATGCTAAAACATCCGTTCTAGATAGAAACTGTAAGGCACACGACTTAGAAAACCTCTATGTAAGTGACGCTTCATTTATGCCAACAGGGGGGAGCGTACCATACACATGGACCATATACGCCAACTCATTTAGAGTGGCAGATGAGATTAAAAAAGAGTTAGCGAAGCTCTCTTAAAAGGTAAGAGAGCTTTTTACTCTTGATTTTTTGCCACTCTGGGGAGTTATAAAAATATGGATTTGCCATGTCCCATGCATAGAGAGTTGTACTTTTCCTTCATAAACACCATCTTTAAGCTCTTTAGTATCTGTTTCATACTCCATCGCAGGCATTCCTGGCATAGCAGGCATAAAGGCTTTGATGGAGACTTTAGCGTTCTTAATAACTTTTGATTTTTTCGTAATATGTAATGTTAGGGTATTTGTTCCAACACTTAAGGGCTTTTGAGAGCTTAGTACTATCTTTGTCTTTTTATACTTAGCTTCTTTTGTAAACGCTGAAGCATGGATTAGAGTGACTCCCATAAATAGTATGAGTAAGATTTTTGTTAAAGTTTTCATTTTTTCTCCTATATATTATGAAGATAGTATACTGAGCGTATGTGCAAAGAGTGTGCACTCCTTAGCATTAAGAACTCTTTTTTAAAAGATAACTATTATAGATCTCAAATAAAATAGGGATGATAACAAGGGTTAAAATAGCAGAACTTACAAGACCTCCTATCATGGGAGCAGCGATTCTCTGCATCACTTCACTTCCAACTCCGCTAATGTACATAATGGGAGCCAGACCTATTAAAATAGAAAAGAGGGTCATAAGCTTAGGACGTAAACGCTGAACGGCACCTTCATATATGGCACTGCTTAAGTGAGTTTTACCAAATGAGGTTCCATGCAGTTTTTTTGACTCAGATATACTCTCTTGAAGATAGACTATCATCACTATGGCAGTCTCAGCAGCAACTCCAAGAAGGGCTAAAAATCCAACTATGACAGCTATGCTCATAGAAAAATTTAAGTACTCAATATATATAAGTCCACCAAGAAGAGCAAAGGGAAGAGTAAAAAAGACTATTATTGTAGGTATCAAATCTTTAAGGGCTAGATAAATAAGCATAAATATAAGCATTAAAACAATAGGAATAATCCAAATAATTTTAGCCATCGCAGACTCTAAATACTCAGACTGTCCCGCCCACTCTATGTGATACCCACTCTCAAAGTTAATCTCATCTAGAAGCTCTTTTGCTTGGCTTTTATATGCAGTGGCACTTACTCCCTCTTTTGGCGTTATATATATGTAGGTAACGGGCGACGCCATTTCACTCTTTATAATTGAAGCGCTCTCTTGGTAAGAGAGATTCGCTAACGTGTCAAAGGGAACAAAGCCAAGTTTTGTTTTAATCTGAATATTTTTGAGAGACTCAATCGATCTTCTCTGCTCATCTTCTAAACGCAGACTAATGGGATAACGCTCTAGTCCTTTGTAAAGGGTGGAAACTCTCATCCCTCCTATGGCTAAAGAAGTCTGCTCTAGTAGAGTATTTTTGCTCATTCCATACCTTTGAAGTTTCTTCTCATCTATATCTATGTTGAGATAGTAGCCCGCACTCGCTTGGTCTCCAAAGACGGATAGCGTTTTATCAAATGCTCGAAGCTTCTTTTCTATGAGTTTGCCATAGTGTTGCAGACCTTTTGAAGATGGTCCATAGAGTTTAATCCCCAAAGGAGTTCTAATACCACTTAAAAGCATATCTATACGACCACGAATTGGATAGGTCCATGAGTTTATAAGGCCTGGAACCTGCAGTGCATCTTCCATCTCTTGTTGAAGGCTTGCATATGTAACGCCATCTCTCCACTGAGACTTATCTTTAAAGGTAATTATGCTCTCTATCATGCCTAGTGGAGCGGGGTCTGTTGCAGTTGAAGCACGACCAGCTTTTCCAAAGACATTTTTTACTTCGGGAAATGACTTTATGATAGCGTCTGTTTTTTGCGTTAAGGCCTTACTCTGGTCTACTGAAATCCCATAAGGAGTAACAGGCATATACATAAATGTCTGCTCGTTAAGCATAGGCATAAACTCCCACTTAAGGCCCTTATAAAGAGGATATGTATAACCTAGAGATAAAAGAGTAAGTATGAGTAGAAGATATTTTAGTTTTAAACCATAAGTGATTATTGGATGGTATACCCATATAAAAAATCTATTGATTGGGTTTTTACTCTCTTTGGCGATTTTCCCCTTTATGAAAAAAACCATAAGTACAGGTACGAGAGTTATGCTTAAGAGTGCTCCTGCAGACATGGTAAATGTTTTTGTATAGGCTAGGGGAGTAAAAAGTAGGCCCTCTTGGCCACTGAGCGCAAAGATAGGTAAAAATGAGACGACTATAAGCGCAAGCGCGAAGAAGATTGGACGACCGACAACTTGAGAAGATTTGAGGATGATTTGAACTCTCTCTTTCTCATTTGGAACCCTTGCGTTATGTTCTTCAAACTTGTTAAGCGCCTTATGGGAGTTTTCTATCATCACTATGCTTGCGTCTACCATGGCGCCAATGGCAATAGCGATGCCACCTAAGCTCATAATATTTGAGCTAATACCAAAGAGTTTCATAAGCGTAAACGTAGCCCCAATAGTAAGTGGTAAGATAAGAAGAACGATAAGCGATGAACGCAGGTGCATTAAAAATAGAGCAATGATGAGTACGACTATGATACTCTCTTCAACCAACGTACTTGTGAGAGTGTCTACGGCTTTGTCAATAAGCCCGGAGCGATCATAAACGACTGTAATGTCTACATCGTCAACCTTGAGCGATTTCATCTTCTCATTTACTCGTTTTATCGCTGAGTAAACGTCTTCACCATAACGAACCATTACTATGCCACCAACTACTTCACCTTGACCATTTAAGTCAGCCATGCCACGACGAGCGGAAGGAACTATCTCAACCCTTGCTATGTCTCCTATGGTGAGTGGCGTTTCTCTTTTTGATGGAATAACTAGGGAGCGGATGTCGTTAAGGTTTTTGAGATATCCTTTGGCTTGAATCATCCACTCATACCCATTTTCTATAACTATCCTGCCTCCGGTGTCATTATTGTTTTTTTTGATGACATTAGCGACATCTTGTATGCTTAAATCATAACGGATGAGGTTGTCGTTGTTTATACTTACCTGATAGTTAGGGACAAATCCACCAATGCTAGCAACCTCGCTAACGCCATCAACGCTTAGCAACGCATACTTGTAGTAGTAATCTTGTAGCGTTCTTAGCTCGGCTAAGTTTTTTGTTTTAGAGCTCAGAGCATACTCATAAATCCATCCAACGCCACTTGCGTCTGGCCCTAGCGTCACTTCCATAGAACTAGGAAGCTGTGAAGAGATAGAGGAGAGTTGCTCTAAGACGCGAGTTCTCGCCCAGTATAAATCGGTCGAGTCTTTAAATATGATGTAGATAAGACCATTTTCATAGCTAGAGTAACCACGAACACTCTTTATATTTGAGATAGATAAAAATTGAGATACTAGAGGATAAGTCCCTTGTTCTTCTATGATTTTTGGAGATTGACCTCTCCACTTGAGGTGAACTATGACCTGAGGAGGAGAGAGGTCTGGCAGGGCATCAAGTGGAGTGTTCTTTATACTCCAAAAAGAGGCTATAACTAAAAATAGAGAAGATATAAGGATAAGAAACTTGTTGTGTATGCTAAACGCTATGAGTTTTTCTATCATCATATGCTCCTAGTAAAGCCCATTTATTTGAGCATCGCTATCCATCATAAAGAGGGCATTATTTACAACTTCATCACCCTCTGTAAGTCCATCTACTATTATGTACGTTTCGTTATTTAAAGCTTTGACGTGAACCTCTTTAGGCTCATATTCACCTTCATACTCTCCACTTATAAAAACATAGTGGGTTGCGTTTTTACGAATAACCGCAGTTGATGGAAGGGTAAGATATGTCTGTTTTTTGTCTTTTATGATTATAGTGGCATACATACCTGGAAACAGCTGGTGCTCTTTGTTGTTTAAGACTAAACGCATAGTCACGCTTGCCTCTTTTGGATCTAGGTTTGGATATAAAAACATTTTATTTGTTGTGTATAGCTTATTTGTACTTTTAAAAGCCACTTCAAAAGAGTTGGCGTTTTTTATCCAAGAGATATCTTCTTCAAATATCTTCGCTTCAAGCCAAACTTTATCTAGATTTACTATCTCATAAAGCATTGATTTTGCATTAAACGCAGAGCCATTGGTGATATTTTTTATAAATATATAACCACTCACTGGAGAGTAGATAGTAGTGTTTTGAGAAACCGTTTTACTTTTTAGTAGCGACTTTATCTCCTTGTTACTGATACCTAGAAGTTGAAGCTTTAACTTAGCACTCTCTAACATTCCTTTGTTGTCTCTTCCTTTGGTGTAGTTGTAACTATTTATGTACTCCTCTTTAGCCTTGTAGACTTCGGGAGAGTAGAGAGTGACGAGAGGTTCTCCTTTTTTTACATACTGATAGATTTTATTTGCATGTACTTTTATAACAAACCCACTATAACGCGGAGTGACATGATAGACTCTCTCATCATCAGGCTTTACATAAGCATATGCCTTTTTCGTATGACTTGTCTGAATGCTTTTTGCTTTTATGGTTTGTACGTTAAAGAGTTGCTCTACGGTAGACTCTTTAGCGGTAAGTAGAATGGGTAAGAGTAGTAAAAATAATTTTATAAGTTTCATTGTAGCGCTCCTCCTAGAGCAGATATTTCAGCTTTTGCTCGGTTATAGTTACTTATGGCGTTTATACTTTTTTGCTCTAATTTAAGTTTGCTAAATAGAATGTCCACGTATTTAAAAAGATCGGAGCCAGTAGAGATGGAAGTGTGTGTTAGCTCAAACATATGTTCTACTTGTGGGAGTGAATCATCTTGTATGATGTGATAGATATCATATGATGAGAGCATTTGTAAGTAGTAGATATTTAGCTCTGTGTTTATAGTGTTAGTAACATCTTCGCTTAAAGAAGAGATACGGAGCGACTCTTGGCGTTCTTTTTCCTCTTTTAAATCTTCTCTAGAGTAGATGGGAAGAGAGAGACCTATGCCAATGTTGAGAAAGTCATCAAAGTTTTCTCTATGCGAGTAGCCTGCCATAAGATTAATATCTGGGTAGTTCTCAATGGAAGCAACTTCTATTTTTGCATTTTGTTTGAGTCTCTCTTTGGCTTTTATAGCTATCTTTGTATTGTTCTTTAGTGAGTCTTGAAGTCTAGGAAACTCAGGTTTGTCTCCCATAAGAAGTTTTACCTCTAAGTCGGAGATATCAGATGAGCAAAGATATGAGAGCCTTGCATAGGAGGATTTGATTTTAGTATTGATTATATTTATCCCAATCTTTAAATCTGAAAGTGATAGTTTAGCTTTCATGATTCCCATATGTTGGTTATCGCTTATGCTGGTATAAGACTCATAGAGTTCAATGTTTTGCTCTGTTAGGTTTATATACTCTTTTATTATCTGTTTTAACTCTTGGAGTTCCCAAAGAGTGTAAGCTTCAAGTTTAACTTCCTTGACTAACGCCACTTTGGCATCTCGCATCTCTTCATAGATAAGCTCCTGTTCTGCCATGCTTACTCTTTCTCTTAAGTGGCGTTTAGACGTAAGGGGAAGTTTTTGAGAGAGAGTTAGAGTGGTTTGACTCATTGCTTGTGAGCTATCTAGAGTGTTTTTAGTAAGCTGTAGTTGAGGGTTTGAAAATTTTGTAGATAGTTTTATATTTTGTCTATTTATCTCGATTTTTTTATTTATTGATTCTAGGGAGGGGTTGTTTTTTAAGGCTAAGTTTATAGCATCATCTAAACTGATAGTTTTAGCGTTTAGAGTAAAACAGAGTAGAAAGAAAAGAAAAAATTTCATGATTTGTATCCTTTATATTAAAGAATAGTATCAATTTTTTGTGTACTAGCTGTGCAAGCGCGCTATATCCGCACTATGGAGTCTGATAAACGATGACTCTATTTTTTCCACTGTTTTTTGCACTATAGAGTGCACTGTCGGCATTGCCAACTAACATTTCAGCATCATAGCCCTCTGCATATTCACATACGCCAATGCTACATGTTAAATCTCTACCTATTTTAAAGTTAAATGCGTGTACGGCTTCTCTGATTTTCTCAGCAAGTACAATGGCGTTTGTGGATGATGTTTCAGGACAGAGAATTATAAACTCCTCACCACCCCATCTACCACAGTAGTCAGTATCACGAATAGTTGTGGAGATTATTTTAGCAATATTTTTTATTACATGATCTCCAGTATTATGACCAAAAGTATCATTTATACTTTTAAAGTTGTCTATATCTATCATAAGTAAAGAGAGTTGCACATTGTGTCTTTTAGCGCGTTTTAACTCTTTTGAGAGGTATCTTTCTATTGCTTGACGATTATTTATTTTTGTTAGGTGGTCAGTGTTACTTAGTTTGAGAAGCGATCTATGTTTAATATTTAGCCTACTCTCATACTCATTAATGACATGGATATGGCGTTTAAGTATGATGCGAATGATATATAAGGCTATAAAAACCATAATCAGAGCAGAGATTATAGATAAGTTTCTAGTCGTATTTTTTAGATTCATATAGAGTGTCATATCCTTTGTAAAAAGAATCTGACCAATATTGTCGTTAGTTGCACTTTTGAGATCGGTAACTTTAAAAGTTATACTATTGTTGCAGGATTTTTCTCTTTCATTTTCACTTTGTGAGTCAATAGCGTAATACCCATCTGAATAGGAGCTATATGCAACTCCTTCATAGCCTTTATAAATGATAGTAAAGAGCTTTTTTTCTATAAGAAGGATAGGGTGAAAGTCATACTTCTTGCCAAAAACATCAAGTATATAGTTTATATTTATACCAAATTCCAAGACACCTAAAAACTCGTTTTTTTTGTTTATGATAGGCAGAGCTACTCTAGAGTATATACCATAACGACCTACCTCTATGCCTATCTGTTTTTTATGTGTACTATTTACTTTATTAATCATATGTCGAATAGAACTAAGATCATCTCCAAATTTTTCTGGTTTATGGAGTCTTAAAAAACTTACTGTATCTTTTGTGTGAAAATGCATTACTTGCAGAAATGGATTCTCTTTATTGAGGTTTTTATAAATTGGTAGTGTAATATCTAAAAGGGCTTTTCTATCACTATTTTTAAGTGCTTGGAGTACATTGTTATCGAGCAAAATATTTTCAGCGATGGACTCATATTTTTTAATAAAATCATTAAAGGTGTTTTCATATATCTTAGAGGCAATTTTTTTTTCTTCTTTTTCTATAGTCTCAAAAGCATACTTATTATGTAGATAACCCATATATAAGAATAGCAAAACAATAATGGTGATAATGCCGATAAGCACATACATAAGTCTACGAACTTTATCGATGATTTCAGAGTTTTTAATAGTTGTACTCAATTAATACCTTAAAATATGATTTATTGTTTAGCCCATAAGATATTATAGCAAAAAGAGTACAATTATAATAAATTTGTATATAATAAATTTTATATTTAAGAAAACTATAAATTAAGAAAAACAAAAATAATAGGAAATTAAGTGCTAAAAAATAAAAATTTATCTGGCGATCTCTTTGGTGGTATGACAGCGGCCATAGTTGCTCTTCCTCTTGCTCTAGCATTTGGAGTTCAATCTGGTATGGGAGCAATAGCGGGGCTTTATGGAGCGATAGCTCTGGGCTTTTTTGCTTCTCTTTTTGGAGGAACACACACTCAGATATCTGGTCCAACAGGCCCCATGACAGTAGTATCATCAGCAATAATCGCTGGAGAAATCGCAATTTATGGTTCCATAGAAGCAGCTATTGGAACCATAGTGGCAACATTTGTTTTAGCAGGTCTATTTATGGTGCTGATGGGGATATCTCGCATTGGTCAGTATATAAGATATATGCCATACCCTGTAATCTCTGGTTTTATGAGTGGTATAGGTATAATTATTATACTTATGCAGATTTTTCCAGTTTTTGGAATGAAATCACCAGGGAGTATAATAGATATATTCTCCAATCTTGGCACAATAGAAAATAGTCTAAATATAAATGCAATGATACTCGCGTTTGCGACTATAGCAATAATATATACATTTCCAAAAGTAACTAAAGCTGTACCATCTACATTAGTTGCACTCTTGAGCCTATCTATAATCTCTTCTATGATGGCTCTAAACGTACCAATAATAGGAGACATCCCTAAGGGCCTTCCTGATATTCACTTAGATACTTTGATAGGTATGGATTGGCATCATCCAATGGTTATGATTATTCCCGCTCTTACCTTAGCTTCCCTTGGAGCAATTGATTCACTTTTAACCTCCGTTGTAGCAGATAACATGACAAAAACGCAACATGACTCAAACAAAGAACTCATCGGTCAGGGTATTGGGAATATGGTTGCAGGTATCATTGGTGGGCTTCCAGGTGCAGGGGCCACTATGCGTACGGTTGTAAATATTCATGCTGGGGGAAGGGGGAGATTGTCTGGAGTTGTACACTCCTTAGTACTTCTTATAGTGCTTTTTGGCGTTGGTGACTATGCTAAACTTATTCCACTTCCTGTATTAGCAGGGATTTTAATTACTGTAGGTATTGGTATCATTGATTATAAGGGCATAAAACATCTCTTTCGTATACCTCGTTCTGATGCAGTGGTTATGATTATTGTTGTGGTGATAACTGTTTTTGTAGACTTACTTCAAGCAGTTGCCATGGGGCTAGTTATGGCTTCTCTTTTGTTTATGAAGCAGATGGGAGACATATCAGAATCTAAAGCCGTAAGTTCGACGCTGTTGGATGATTTTCATCATCGTGACCTTGAAGATGATGAAAAAGCTATCCCTGATGATATTAAAAATCAAGTATACATTCAACATTTCGATGGCCCTATATTTTTTGGATTTACGGCACACTTTAAAAAGATGATGAAAGAGCTACCTAGTGTTAGTATAGTTATTTTTAGAATGCATAATGTTCCATCTATTGACCAGTCCGGAATGTATGCAATAGAAGATGCCATCTTAGAGTTACATAAAAAGAATATCACTGTGGTGTTGAGTGAGATTCAAAAGCAACCAAAAGATATGCTCAAAAATATTGAGCTGATTCCGGAACTAGTAGCTCAAGAAAACATATTTTTAACTTTTAGAGAAGCAGTAGAAGGCTTAAACTCTTGTCAGTTAAATTATCATGAAAATATTAATACAAAACAGAAGAAAAATATATATTGGCGTTATTAGTATTTTGCGAACTATTCTTTATAGAAACCTCTTATAACAAATATAATTTTTATTTTTAAGCTAGATTTATATAAAATATACAAATTAAAGAAAATTATGCTTAATATAGAGAAAACCTCCATGCATCTTCTAAGACTTTTTTCATCGCTAATTATTTAAACACAAGAGGAAACTATATTATGAGTAAAAAATATAAAATATTTATGAGCCACTCATGGACAGATGGAGATATCTATGATGGGCTTGAAGAGATTATTAAAAATGAGGGTATAGAGTTTCAAAAGTACTCTATTGCTGAAGAGGACCCTGTTCATGTCAATGGAACAGAAAAAGAGCTAGCAAGTGCAATAGAGAAAAAAATAAAAGAGTCGAGTTGTCTGGTGATAATGGCTGGTAAATACTTTACTTATAGCAAATGGATAAATAAAGAGATAGAGCTGGCTAAAGTATATAAAAAACCTATTATAGCTATACGCCCTTGGACTTCATCTCAAACATCAACTATAGTGCAAGATAATTCCGATGAAATTATTCATTGGCAAGCAGGGTTAATAGCTAATACAATCCGTAAATGGGGATAAACTGCCAAAAGTGTCTCCTTTAAGTATAACTCCTATACAATGTATACAAGACTAGATAGTTAGTAAATTTCTACTAAAGGAGAAATGATGGCAAAAGGCAAAGATAGTCAAAAATCAGTTAAAAAAGCACCTACAAAAAGTTTAAAAGAGAAGCGTAATGACAAAAAGCTTAAAAAAGATCAAGGTTAGAAATAGATAGTTATCTATTTCGCTTACCTTTTATTCTAATTATTAATTGGGTTTTTCTCTCCCCAATATACTCCATCTCAAACAAATCTAAGGCTTTGATTAGGTCGGCCATTTTTTTAAATCCGTAGTTAACTTGAGAAAAAGAAGAGTTTTTTCTTATATACATAGACATATCTTTAACATCTGCCCATCCTTGTTCATCTGATGTTCTTTCAACACCTTGTTTAAGTATATTGATAAGCTTATAGTCCTTACGGATGTCATAGTTGTTCCCAACATATTTTGTTACAGCTTCAGTTACGGCATGTTGATTATTATTTATAACTCTATTTTCAACTTCATCTTCATCTTCATCCTCTAAAATACTTAATTTCTCAACATATATAAATTGTGAACATGCGTTTACAAACGCCATAGGAGTTTTTGACTCTCCATAGCCATATACCGTTAGTCCATCGGAGAGTATTCTTGTAACTATAGGAGTAAAGTCACTATCGCTGGTTATCAAAACAACGGCTTCAAGCTCTTTAGTGTAGAGAATGTCCATGATATCTATTATCATAGCGATATCAGTAGCATTTTTACCTTTTGTATATGCAAATTGCTGAATGGGTTTAATGTTGTAGTCTTGCAAAATATTTTCCCAGCCGTGAAGTTTTTTATCTTTCCAGTCCCCATAGGCTCTTCTGATATTGACAGTTCCATATTGCGACAAATCATCAAATATACTTTCTATGTATTTTGCACTTACGTTATCGCAATCTATAAACATTGCTATGTTACTTTGTTGTTTTTTCATTTTATTTCCAATTTACCTCAGTTACTAAAACTGTATTTTCATCATTGATTAAACTAAGTTCTGCATCACTTATATTTGATTGTAGCGACATAGATCGATCACATAACTCTTCTATGTCACCCTCTATGTTTAGATAGATTAGACTAAGATTATCAAACCTGTTTAAAAGTTTTTTATTTTGCTTAAACCATGCCTCAGCCATTCCCTCTTGATATAAATATATTATGACTTTTTTTGAGCGACCACAAGCCTTTTTTATTCTCTTCTCATCAGGTTGCCCTAGGTCTATCCAAAGTTCGATATCTCCACTTAAATTTTTTTGCCAAATATCAGGTTCGTCGTCTTGAGATATTCCCTTACAAAAAACTAACTCTTCGTTGGCGTTAAAGATAAAAGCTAATAATCGAACCATTAATCTTAAGTCATTTTCTGATGGATGTTTGGCCAGTGTAAGACTGTGCTCCGCATAATAGTGAGTATCCATATTTGCTATGTTTATATTAGCCTTATATATTGTTGCATTTGCTGCCATACACTCTCTTTTTGTATAAATTTTAAAAAGTATAGCAGATAATATTATTTAGAACATTTATAAATGTAAGCTATTGAAAAAATTGATTATTACAGTAAAATAAAATATGAATAAAACTAAAGCAAAAATCTATTTATTTACAGATGGAAGCGTCAGTCCTCAGAGTAAAATAGGATTTGGCGCTTATTTACTTTTAGATACTCTAGAAGTCCTGCCTAACGAACTACAAAAAAAGATAAAAGTTAAAAGGTTTAAGGATAGCTCTTCAACAAAACTAGAGCTAGAGACACTCTTATGGGCACTAAATGAGGAGAGTCTAATAAACTATAAAATAGAAGTATATACAGATTGTCAAAATATAATAGGCCTTAAAGATAGAAGAGAAAGGCTTGAAAAAAATGAGTATATGACGAGTAAAGATAAAGTGATAAAAAATCATGAACTATATAAAGATTTTTTTAAAAGGTTAGATATTTTAGATTGTGAATTTATTAAGGTGAAAGGGCATAAAAAGTCATCTACCAAAAATAAGATAGATGAAATTTTTACTCTAGTTGACAGAACCACAAGAAAGGCTCTAAGAGAGAGTGTTTTATAGTTATGACATCCTAACTTCTAAGCAAATAGGTCACTTAACTCAGGGTGTTTTTCTTGGTACTTTACAATATATGAACATTGTGCAACTGCTTTTTTATTATTCTTTTTTAATTCGGCTAAAACATCTTCAAGAAGTATTTTCGCAAGACCTTTACCTGCAAGTTCATCAGGGACTATGGTATGTGTAAGATGCATATTCCCATCTTTATCTTCATCGTAAGTGATGTAAGCTATATATTTATCAATGTGGTACTCATATTTAGATTCTGCTTCATTATGAACTAGTGTATGTGACATGTTGTATCCTTTTTATTTTTGGTATTTTATCATCTTTTTTATAGACTACAAAGGATTGGGTAATGAGAGTAGTCAAAATGGTTTATTGGTTATATTGTTCTTTTTCTTGCGGGACTTATTCTTTTTCTTCATCTCTTTAGTATCTGCTAGTTGTCGTGCAGCAGCAGGAACTCTAAAAAGTGAGGGAGCCTTACTGAACAACCATCTAAAAGTTTGTAGGAAAAGTTCTCCAAAAATAAGGACGCCCATTATTACCATAACAGATTCTAAGAATTTATCTCCATCATTTAAATATTTGATTACTAAAAATATACTTATAATAATTGCACCTGCATATAATAGCTTTCTGAGATAATTATCAAATATTAAATTGACATATTCTTTATATTCTTCTGGAGTCATTAGTGTTCCTTTGTATTTAATTTATGAAAAAAGGACGGCCATAAATAGAGATGAGATTATACCTACCACTATGCCTACATATAGGTAAATTAGTTTGTTTACTTTACAGTCTTTTTTTAACTTTTCATACTTAACATGAAGAAAAAAATGTTCTAAGTTATTGCTGTCTTTAGCCATCTCTTCTTCTAATATAGCCTCGAGAGCATATGTCTCAGCATCCATATAAGCAGCTCTCATTTTACTTTGTTTCTTCTCTTCATCTGATCTTTGGTCCAGTATATTTTTACTCATTTACAGTAATCCTTTTTTATCTTCTGTAGCTATTTGTGATAATATTATTTTGACAAAAATTCCAAGTCAAAACTGTAACGAATATATGAGCATTATATTGCTGGCACATATTAAAATAAATTTTAGTTGTTTTAAAAGTGTTTGAAGTTCTTGTTTTAGGGAGCTTGTTGTATGTTTAGAAGTGGTGGACCCTCAGAGATTCGAATTCAATTTAAAAGTATATCTTAGGATGCTTTAAATGTACCTATTATAGAGGTTTATCCCTATTTTATGGGATTTAAAAAGATATCATTTGTTCAATTTATGCCCCTTGATCTGCATAATAAATAGCTAAAACAGAACTAATCCATAGCTAAGAGCGTATAAACGAGCGTACAACTTTTAAACTTAAAGAGATAGAACCTAGAATCAATAATGGGCTTAGGATATTTATAGCTTAACAATAAAGTTTCCTGTAACTTTAGAAATATATTTTTTAACGATATTATCAGGAGTATCTACTGCACTGTATTCTTTACCTAAGAGTTTTTTAATATCCCTAATACTCTCTTTGAAAAATTCACCATGTGTTTGATCTTCTAAAGGCATTAAATATCTTACCGAGTTTAATAGGTCAGATATGAAGTTCACTCTGTTTTTAACATTTTCTATGTATTTCAGAATAAAATCTTCATTTTTCTTCACGAAGTCATTATCATCTAAAAATGCCATATCTTTAAATGCTCTCTTTAGCTTCATTGCACTACTTTTAAATTCATTGAAATAGAACTCTGTTGAGATATTATTTTCATCAAAGAACTCACGAAAAGAAAGTTCATTTAGGCTGTCAAATTGAAATACATCCTCAATTGCCATAGCCATATCCTGTTCATATTTATCTTGATACATTGTGACATTAACCAAATCATAAAAGGGTGCTACTTCCAATCCCTCTTTGCTTACAAAAAATGATATATTTTTACCATGAGCATCGCTATTACCTAAAATAATATTTAAAATACTCCATTTAATTACTTGCTCTTTAAAAAGTGCTGGAACGATTGCTTTGTTCGCTAATGAAAAAAGTTTCGAAAATGAGACCCCTTCTCGATAATTAGGCATATTAATACCTAGATTTCTCTCATACTTGTATGAAATTGGAAAACCAAGCGCTTGAACGCTATCTATGATGTGCTTTCTCTCTATTAGTTCATCATTAATTATTTCTCTATCAAATCTTGTTACAAATAAAACACACTCATTCGCTAGCTCTGCACAAGCAACTTCGGCAACGTTGTAGCCCATCGCTAACGCCAACTTCATAGAGATAAATTCATTGGTAACTACATTTTCTCCAACTCTATTGAATTTTAATATATGGGTTGAACAGATATCCCCTTCTCCAAATCCAAACTTTTCCGTAAGTATTGTCAAAGGAAGTTTTGTTTGAACTCCGGCTACGCTTAGTCTAGGCTTACCATTCCAAATATGGATTGGATTACTCTCTCTAGTGGTGACTTTTACTTCTAACTCGTCCACTGTGATTTCTTCGAAAGTGGTATTGGGTTCAAATACTTTACTATCAGTGAAAGTCAATGCACCCGTTGTTTCTAATCCTATCTGTTTTAAAATGGAAAATTTTTCACTTTTAGATATTTGAAAATAAACGCTAAGTTCTTCCAATCCATTTCCCTCAGGAAGAAGATTCTCTATAAATCTTCCAACAGCTTCGTTACTAGGATTATTAAAACCTATAGAGGGACTAATCTCAAAACCATCATTTTTCCAATCTTCATCATACTCAAGAGAATAGCTTTTGTTTAGGGCTTCATACGAGATAGTTCCTACTAAAGATTTGTTGCAGTGTATATAGAGTAAATTCACCTTTATTCTCCTAGAGTCATCTTTAAACCAAGCATATTTATAATTGTCATAAGGGTTAAGGTATTTATATTTCCACCGTTTTCTACAGTTCTAAGTGTTTTATCACTTATTCCACATAGTTGAGCTGTTTTTTTGATTGACAATTTTGATTTAGTACGTTTATACTTAATCATTTCTCCAAGAGTCATTAAATCTTTGATTGTTTCGCTTTGGGGTTTTTTTGAAGGAACTACTTGTTTTCCTATTTTTTTCCCAACTACGCTGCTCACATGTTTATTTAGGTTGAGAGCTTTACCTAATTTGGTTTGTATTGAATTCTGCTCAGTGCTTTTGATGGCTTTCTTTTCATTCATAATTTTCATTTTCCATTTTTAGTGCTTTTATTAAAAAGTAATATAGTACTATTTTAGCGAAATAATCTGAAAATAATACTAAAAAAGTATTATATTACCATTTTAAGCAATATAGTTCTAGAAAGATTCTATAAAAGTATTATATAACCCCTTTGAGCAAAAGAATATCTTACCTAATATCTGTCCAATTTTAATCTTAAAGCACTAAACTATAGTATACACCTCTACCTTTTCCATGACTTAACATTACACCTTTTGAGACTAAATCAGAAAGATCTCTACTAGCAGTTAGTCTTGTTGTTTTTGTTACACTCATATACTTTTGTACTCGCATACCACCCTCAAACTCTTGGGGCAAATATGATAGCATCTTGAGAATCACTTTCTTTTGCCTCTCGTTGAGTTTAGTCTCTCTTTGTCTGTCCCAGAACTTTGCTTTAACCCCAACAGCCTCTATCGCTATAAGTGTAGAGTCAATAGACTCCTCTAGAAGTTTTATAAACCATCGCATCCATAATGATATATCTTGGTCAGTCGCAATACAAACCTTATCAAGCACCTCATAGTATTCTTTTCTCTTTTGGTAGATAATAGTTGAGATAGAGTAAAATTTAGGATTGGCAAAGGATGACTCTGCAAGAACATAATCAGTAATGGCTCTTGCTATCCTTCCATTACCATCATCAAAAGGGTGTATGAGTACGAAGTACAGATGGGCTATGGTAGCTTTATAGATGCTACCTAACTCACTATCACTATTGAGCCAAAGAAGAAATCCATCCATTAGTTCTTCTATCTTAGAAGATGGTGGTGCTACATAGTGAACCTTTTCTCTGTTCCAAGCACCTGAAACAATTTGCATATCTTCATTATCTGTTCTAAAGTGCCCAACATTGATATCTCGTAGCCCTGAACTTCCTGTTGGAAAAAGGGCTTTGTGCCACTGCAGTATTCTTGGTTTATCGAGTGGCTCTTTATTTGTTTTTGCATCAATTAATATCTCTATGAGTGCATCTGATTCTCTTGTGTAGCTATAGTCATCTTCAAGTCCAAGCTTGAGAATTTTATTGATAGAAGATCGTACAGAAGAACGTTGGAGTGTTTCACCCTCAATAGCTGAAGTAGAAAGTGCTTCATTTAATAGTTGCTCTAATTGCAGTTGATTGGTATCATCTTCATTCATAAACTTTTTAACCATATCTAACTGACCAAATTTGTAATTTAGTGTATCTAAGCTGATATTTTCATAGGCAAAGTTAGGAAAGTTACTATCTTCCCAAATCCACTTTTTTGCTTGATGATATGTTTTCATAAGATAATTGTATCATTTTTTGATTCATTTATGTACTTTCATTGTATCATTGATGGCTATTTGAATTGGCGATTGTAGTACTGTTTAATACAAGTGAAAGTGTGAACCATAGAAAGCTTAAGTCATATAATATTATTGTTTTGTTTTTGAAAAATTTTGATTAAGTGCTGTAAAATAGGGGTTTTGAAGTGGTGGACCCTCAGAGATTCGAATTCTATCCATATGTATTTGCAAAGTTCCTTAAAGTCATGTAAAACCTCTTCAAGTTACCTACTAATAGGCTCTGTAGAGAATATATCATTATAGCAAGTTATGGAGAGTTTTACCATGTTTTACATATAGTGGTTACCAATAGGTTACCAATCCATTGCTTATCTATTCTGTAACAAAGAAAATAATTGCTTATTAATGAAGTAAACATCCCGACCAACTTTTGTACTTTCTAATATACCAATATCTTCAATAGCTCTAAGATATGAAGTAGCAGTTTTTCTTGTTACTCCAAGTTCATCTACTAAAAAACTTATTTTTGTATAAGGGTGTTTAAAGATAAGCTCAAGTAAATCTTTACTGTATATCTTTGGCAGTTTGCTTTTAAGAGATAATTTGACTTCAGTCATAGTTACATTGATATTTGCAATTAGCTTTACACTTTCTTTTGAAGTTTGCTCTATACCATCAAGCATGTAGAGGATCCACTCTTCCCAAGAATTTTCAGTTCTTACTTCTGTTAATAGTCTATAGTAGTCATTTTTGTTGCTAATGATATAAGAGCTTAGATAAAGTATAGGTAGCTCTAGTAAACCATTTAGCATGAGATAGAGAATGTTGATAATTCTACCTGTTCTTCCATTTCCATCATAAAATGGATGTATAGATTCAAATTGATAATGAATAATTGCCATTTTAACAAGAGTATCATAATCATCCATATCCGGATCATTAATATATTGTTCTAGGTTATCCATTAGATTTTGAATATCTTGATGGTTTTGAGGAGGTGTGTATATCACTTCTCCAGTTTTTTCGTTTTTCAGCATTGTACCAGCTTGTGTTCTTATCCCTGCATTATTCTTTTCCAGGACTTGCTGGATCTCTATAATATGCTTCTTAAGAAGTAGTTTATGTTCTTGTACTAAACTAAAGCCTCTATAAAGAGCTTCTCTGTAATTCTGTACCTCTTTAGCTTGATGAGATATGTTAGATGTACTTATATCAGCACGATATAGTTCATCATGTGTAGTTACAATGTTTTCAACTTCAGAACTATCTTTAGCCTCTTGAAGAGATAGAGCATTGATTAAGATACTTTGATTAGGGATAGACTTCACTGCACCTTTTAGTTCTGCAAGGGCAATGTTGGCACTGACAATCTTTTTTAATACTTTTTTACTTTCTATCTCTTGTTTTAAAGGAAGAAAAGGATGTGTGTACTCATTATTCATTTTTACACCTATTTTTACTATATGAGTAATTTATAAGATATTTTACCTAAATTAATACTATATGGGTAATAAGTTGTATTTTTTACACATAATATATGTTTCTTGATATATTCATGGAGCACAAACATGAAAAATTATATAATATAAACTTACTATATTTTGAGGGCGCTATGAGTAGAATTAAAAGTAAAAAATATACAGGTGTTTATCTTAATGAACTTGCTGATGGAGATATGAGCTATTCTATTACATATAAAGATGAAGACAATAAAACAAAGCGTTTTACGGTAGGTAAAAAATCAGCTGGTATCACAGAGACTTATGCTTATAACAAGCGAAATGAATTTATCAATCAAATCAATCTTGGAGAAGAACCTCCTGCTGTTACTAAGAAGAAGAAAAAGAATATCATTACCCTTGATGCTGTTGCAGAGATGAGTTATACAATCAAAGCATTACATAATAAAAGTAATCAAACATCTAAAAGAAAATATGAAATGCATGTATCTCCAACATTGGGTCAAAAAGATATTACAAGAATAACTACAGAAGAAATACAAAAGCTACAATCTATACATGCTAAAAAGTTTGCACCTAAAATGGTCAATACTATTATTGGAGAGTTGGGAACAGTTTATACATATGCTCTTGAAAATAATATTCACAATGAAAATCCAGTAAGAAAAGTTAAACCATTGAAATTTGACAATAAGAGACTGAGATATTTAGATCAAGAAGAGATTAATGAATTGCTTGAATATACAAAAGATAATGAACAAGTTTATCTTTGTATTTTATTGGCTCTAAATATAGGTGCTAGGATTGGAGCACTTGTACAAATTACACCGAGAGATATAAACTTAAAGACTAAAACTATAGATACTATTGATGAAAAGAATGATGAAAGATACACAACCTTTATATGTAACGAAGAGTTAGAGAGGTTACTTGAAATCCGGTGTGCTAATAGGAAAAAAGATACACCTATTTTACAAGAGAACGGTGCAAAGTTATATGACCAGATGAAAGATAAAGTTGGAGTAGTATTGCATAAGATGTTTAACAAAGAAGTGACTGATCCTAAGTACAAAGTTGTTCCTCATACACTACGTCATACTTTTGCTTCACATCTCGCAATCAATGGAACACCTATCTACACCATAAAAAAGTTGATGAACCACAAAGATATAAATATGACTTTACGATATGCAAAACTTGCCCCTGATACTGGTAGAGATGCTGTAGAGGGACTTTATAATTAAAGTATTACAACAAACTAAAATACTAGGTAGTAGTTTTACAAGGAGCAGTAAACATGGATGATAAAGAGTTAATACTACAAATAATTGATGATGAAATAAGTGCAATTAAACATGATGTTGAGTTAATTGAGCTTCAATACCATGATGGTTATATCGCATTTAAAGATAGTAAATATAAAAATAGGTGTATTTATGAATTAATGGAAGAGGGAGAAGCTGATCGTACACTCTCCATTCTCAGACGGATAAACAAGAGGCTATCTGAATATGAATCTTTCAAAACAGCATCATTTATGGACGAACTAATTTATTTTTTTTCAATGTTTGACATTCTAGACAAACCAAGTTTTATTAAGATATTGCTAGATGCAAAATATAAAATTAAAATATTTCAAGGGTTTACGATTAGTGAGAGTGATTACAATAGAGATACTGCAACTATCAAAAAAAATTACGAAGAGATAAAAAAATACTCTTTTATCGAAACAACTCTAATTATACCTGATAATAAATCTACGATAGTCGAGAATATGCTAATGGATTTAGACTACTTACCTTATAACCCTAGAGATAAAAATACTCTTGATATTGGGAAGGTTATTGCTACAACTTTTTTTGGTTATAAAAGAACCCCACAGTATGAAAAAATTTTAAAAAAGATATATTCAAAAAAAGAACTTAAGGATACATCAGAACCAATTGCTATAAAATGTGTACATGCACCAAAAATGTTACCTCCGCAAAATTGCGGTAAAGACTTCTAGAAAAGGTTTCACTCAACCACTATAATTTTGTCATCTTATCCAAAGAAGGCGAAATTTATGGAAACAAATTCAAACTTATCTACAACAGTATCTCAACTACTTATTAACCTAGAAGCGGAAGCTTTATATAGCGAATTAAAAGCTGAAGGTTATCCTCTACTTATATCTAAAAAACAATATGCAACAATTTCTGGCTGTTCTCTTTCTACAGTCGACAATCAAATTAAACTCGGTTATGGTCTTCCTAATTATAAAAAAATGGGTGATGCTAAGAATGCAAAAGTCATGTTTAGTTTGATTAGTGTAGCTAATTTCTTTGCTTCAAAAACTATACAAACAGCATGACAAAGAGTTAGGTTTTGTCCTTTCTCTAGCTGCTTAAAGTGCTTGCTGAAGCATTTTGAGCAGGTAAAGATATCTTTACCTGAGTTCTTTAAATAATTACTGTTAAAGCTATAGGAAATGCACCTGAAATAGTGCATAAAATCGAAAGTAGGGCTGGTTCATATGAACCTAATCAATTAAAACACAAGGAAAATAAGATGAAAGAAATTACTTTAAAATACCAGGCAATTCTAGTGCCTACAGAAGCTGAACAACAAGATGTATCGGCAATTTATTCAGACGATAGTGTGGATCCAACACCGTTCGCTACATTCATAGAATATGCAGAAGATAGCCATGATGAATACATAAATCCCACTGAAAGACTTAATGAGATTAAACGTATGAGAGATTTAACTCCAGCTATTGATTATGAAATGGATAGTTTACTGAAAACTTTAAATGGTAATGTATTTCAAATTAATCAGGTGCTAGCTGATAGTTATGAAAGCTATAGTGAGATAGAAAAGTCTGCTTTTGACATTATCAATAGGCTAGAGAATGAGCTTGAAACAAGAAGGTTTCTTCCACTAGCGATTGAATCGGCAACTACTTCAATGGATTACTGTAGATGTTTAATGCTTGCAAATGATCTTTTTGATGAACAGGAAGTTGTATATCAACTTTACAAAAACTCCATAAAACTTCTTACACATAATGTCGGCACTGTTAACGAGTGTCTAAATATATATATTGAAAAAACAAACTTCAGTGAAATTCAAAAACTTGAACTTAAAATTCGACTACAAAATAAAGTGAAATCACTTAAATAAGAGAAAAAAGAATGCTTAATATAAATGCACCACCAATATTAATACAAGAAGCATTAAAAGTAACCGTAGGGATAGATTCTGTGCATGTCATAATTGATATGAATAGATTCGACTTAAAAAGGCTTTGCAAGGATAAAAGTTATGTATGTAAGACTAAAGATTGTTTAATATATCAGTGTAAATGGCTCCTCTTCTTGGCGGACGGAGAGTCAATTACAGCTACATATCATTTCAGATCCAGAACTATGAAGTTTGAGATAGGAAAACTATTGAATTATAGCACAAACCTACATCGGTATGAGTTGCTTCAAGAGCTTTTTTCATATTTTTCTGATAGAAAAATTTCTATTGGAAGAATTGATATTGCAGTTGATATTAACAAAAAACGGGATGATTTGATAGTTAAAAATTTATCAAAGACTATATCTAATAATCAACGGCAAAAATCAACTACTTACAATAACGCTAGAGGGCATGTCTTTACCGCTTATGATAAATCTGCTCAACTAAAGATATTTTCGACAGACTTAACTAGATTGGAGTTACGACTTAGCTCTCAGCTAACATCTTGGAAAGTTACAGACCTGATTGAGAATAGAAATAGTTTTGAGAAGGTAATAAAAAAAACAGACGAATACTTTAGAGATAAGATTGAAGTTTATTCTAATGATGGACTTACAAAATACACATTGAATATTGATGTAGACTCTGTACTTACTGATTTCGTAGCATTTGCTCATGGAGATACTTATAAGTATAAAGACTACTTTCGTATTAAGGAAGCATTAGAAAAAAGAGACAGATTTTTGAGCTGGATGAAGGCAAATAAGCTAAAACCAATGAAGGTTAATCGTTTTGTGAAGGGTAGAAGAGCAGCTATTTGTAAGGAACTATCATTAGATAGTAAGACCTTTAACAAGGCTGTTGATTTCTACAAGGCAATTCCCAATTTTAAGTTTTAGAAATAGAGAGAATCATACGTGTAGCAGGGAGATTGAAGAGATATTTAAAATATCTATTGTTCCTTACTATATAAGAGACAAGAAAAGTAATTACATAAAAGGAAAATACTATGAAAAACGAATCAAGAATAAATTTAGACATAACATTAGATCGAGTGGAGTTAACACTATCAGGATACTCTAGAAATCCATTCTATATACCTTCCAAAGAACGCTATGGCGTGTACCATCTTGGAGAAAACCGTTTTGTAACGTGTGATAACTCTTTATCTAAGGAAGAGATATGCAATATTATACGAAGTGAAATGAAGCAGAACTCTCCAGAGCAATTTGCACAATTGAAAAATTCCGTTCCTAATGTAAGGAGTAATCTGGTTGATGTATATTTCTTCATTAATGTAGATTTTGGTCGTGAGCATTACCTAGTAGAATCACTAGAAGCCACTGAAGCACAGAGAATAAGTTATTGGACTGCATGGGGTGTACTTGACGATGGCACAATTTTAAACCCAGAACATACTAAAGTTCTATATAGTGAATACCTAGCTAGTAAGTGTGCTTCAGTAGCACTTCTTAGTGTATAAAGAGAAGGTCTCAAATGATTTTTTCTCTACAAGTGTGCACTGATGACAATAATAAATGCTTACCATTAGGGCAAGCGTTTATTAATCCTTTAGCCGAGACCTCAAAATACCCATTAAGTTTAAAACCGAGAATTACAACTTTAGTGGAAAAACCTAAACCTAGGGAAATAAAAATTAAGCCACAAAAAGAAGGGTGTGCATACACGGGAGACCGACTATTTCATGAAGCATCCTTTAGGTGCTGTCCCTATTGTGATGGAAAGAACTGTAAAAGGAATGGTCGTGACAAAAAAGGCAGAATCAGACGAAAATGTAAGTGTGGAAAAAGCTTTACTGTTAATTGGAAGGTTTGGAATCTAACTAAATTGTTTTCTGAGTTTTTTGAAGATGGCTTTATTGATCATGGACGAGAAGTAAGTATTCAGTATAAAAATCGTATCTTAAAAATGATACAAAATAATAAGAAGGTACATGAATACATCGATAGTTCTATTATTGAGACCGACACAGATAAATCATATTCAGATAATGAAAAAGATAGATACACTTTTATTCAAGCTTGTATACAAGCAGATAGAATAGATTCAGATGAAGCTAGTAAAGTTAAAGATTCATGGCACTTTCTTCTTAATAAATATGATGGGGATGTAACTTATATACTAGCAGGCTACTGTTATAGATTAATTCGGAAATACAACATGCATTTATCTAGTCGACAGAATCTAGAAAAACCTCTTTTGCATTGTGACAAGTGTGGAATGAGTGATCTTAGTACACATGGTTTTAACAATGATGTAAGGCGACGTATTAAGTGTAATTACTGCAAAAAGACATCTGTTATTAGGGTTTCACATCTTATCTCTCAATCTGAGTTCATTCATCTATGTAATATCTATTTACAAGGTCACACAAGAGATCAGAATCTTATAGAATTACTTACACAAAGACTACTCCATAATTTTATTATTCTATCAAAGTCAAAAATGTTTGATAAACTAATGCTTAGACAGCCTGTTATTACTTACAGTCTTAAAGAAGAAATGTTCAAAGCTTTTATTGGGATGGAGATTATTCGTGTTCAAAAAAGGCGAGATCAGTCTTTCGTAGATAGACTAACAAGTCGTCCTTATTTGAACTCCAAAATAGACAATGAAGGTTATTTAAAAGGTTCAAAAAGCACTTTTTATTTATGGGAACCTAAGCACATTGATGAGATATTAAAAATAGAACATGCAAAAAGTGTGGAAGACTATAAGTTTAAGAATATTGAATGTGAAATGGCTGCTCATACACATGGTTCTCATTCTGAATTTTATGATTGGAAAACTAGAAGTTCTGTAATTTATAATCAACTTGCTTGATAGCAAGACTTTTATATTTAACTAGGGTTTATTAATGGAGGTTGTGAATAACTAATGATTTTAGCTACATTCTCAGGACCTTTCCATTGAAGAAAATCCTTCACTTGATAATACTGATATTGTCACACCTCTAAACGAGGTAGATGAATCTAGTGCTTTAAGTGAAACTATCACTTTCATATGCTTCCAAATATTATTTTTTACTTTCGTCTTTTACGCATTTAATAATAGGCCTTCCCTTATCTTGAACATATGTAACTTCTCCTGTCTTGTTATCTGTTACCCATTTGCCACTATATATATTTACTTGATGAGTGCCTGGTTTACAGTAAATTAATGGTGAATCCCATGCTTGTGTTAAAGTAACTGTAAAGATAACTGCTAGTAAGATTTTCCCCATGATAGTGTCCTTTTCTTTGATTATAATAGAAGATATTCTAACATAGTATTACATGAAGTTGTGAATAATTTAAGAAGAAGACAATAAATAATTAACTAGAGCTATATATTAACTTATGAGATGTAGGCAAATAGCTTTTTAGAAATGCAAGCTAAAAAATAAATGATATTCAACCACTCCAAGGAGTGGTTAATTTATAGCATCAGAGAAAGCACGGGAGAGAAAAACAATGAACTGTAGTAATCTAATTACAAGATAAATGATGAGATCTAAAAAACTCATAACATAAATCTAATATTAGTTTCATTTTTGGTAAGAGTTGTCATATTTGTCCTTCTTAATTTGAGAAAAGGATATAGGACTAAAAGATAAGTCCCTTTCAATTGTAAGTCCGAGTGGACCATGAATAGACTCAAGTTCTTCTAGTGTAAAGTAACCTAGTTCACTCTCTGGCCCTTGCACATACCCATAACAAGTGTTTACATCAGTTTGAGATAACTCAATGACATACCATGTAAAACAACTATCAGGGGTAAATAGTTTCACATGACAAATTGGATTTAGAGATCCTTCTGTTTCATATAGGTCTGGTATATCAGACAAGAGTGTTTGTGGTATTAACTTACTCATAATTTTTCTCCTTTTGAGATCTGTAACTAACTACTATTAAGCCAATTGAGATAAAGGTTAATAAAGTAATATAGGGAGTATTCCGTTTTAATGTTTTTTTCAAAGTCTCGTCCTCTTAAACTATTGTTCTTAACACCTGAGCATATTCCGCTGGTACTTTAAACTCTTTACTTTCTAGGTGCTGTGAAGCCAATCTGTTTATCCAAGTCCTAGAAGTTGTGACACCACTAATCTTCAGACAATCATCTTCAGTGATCTTATAGTTTTCGATTTCAACTCTTAGGTTTTCATTCTCGCCATCAAGCTTTACTTCTAAGACCATACTCTTGAATTGAGAGTTGAGATTGAGTTTTACTATTTCGCCATACTCTTTGATATATTGATTTATAGATATTTTTGCACCTGTTGATAGTGCTTTGTCTTTCATTGCTTGTAGCATTTATTTTCCTTTTTTATGCAGCTGATTGCTGTTCTATTGGCTTGTACCACATCTTACTAGCACCATCCCATCTAAAACCGCAAGCTTTAATACTGTCTTTTTTAGAAAAGATGTCATCACCAATGACTACTAAGTTTTGACCTTGTTCCATTACCGTTAAACCTAAGTTATACAATGAGGAATAGTCTAGTGGTGCGTTGTTTTGCACTTGTTGCGTTGATGGTTGTTGTTGCTGTTGCTGTTGTTGTAGCTGTGCAGGTTGTTGAAAGTTTTGTGCTTGGTTTTGCGGTTGGTTCTGATGTTGACGACTCTTGTCGTACAGCGAATTGCCAAACTGATTTCCGAAACTGCGAAAGCATCTTTTGATAGCATCCGTAACTGCTTCTTTAGCTCCACCTTCATGAGCATCTGCTAGAGTTTTTGCTATCCCTGTACCAAATCCTACATCCTCCCGAGATACAAGCTTAGAGTGTGATGCATCATGAACAACAATATTGACAAGTGCTTTATAGCAGATGATATTATTTTGGTTTTGATTGATTTCTTGAGATACAACTTCTAGCTTAGTTGAGTAGTCCCAGTTACCGAAACCAAAGACTCTATTAGCCGTTTCGATAATATCGAACCCTTCCAAATATGAGAGGGTAATATTGCCTTTTTGGCGACTTTTAATTCTACTGTTATCTAAATCATAAGTTAAGACCTGATTTGTTTTATCGTTAAACATTATTATCTCCTTTATGCTGCTTCTTGAGAATCTACTAAATTCAGTAGTTCTGTAGCTTGGTTATTTTGATTAGATCTTCTGGCGTTTACTTTGATTTTTGCTGGGACTTCTTCACTTGTTACATCAACCTTTACAAACTCATCTATCTCATCCATCCCTTCAACTGTGAGCATTGCATCTTTGACTGCTTGTTCATCCACAGTTACTGTGCAAAACCCTAGTTTAATAAGTGCTTCTGCATTTATAATTTTGAATGTTTCTTTGAGCTTAGTTTTATGTGCTTGGATTGTTATACTAGATATTGATGTTCCATCTAAGCGGTCAATTCCATAATCTAGAAGAATAGCAGCTGTAACTTCTTGTGCTAAAGTTTTTGATTGTGTGAGAGTCCTTTTAAGAGCCTGTAGCTCTTTGATATCTGATGATAGATAATCAATCTTGTTTTGTAGTTCCTGGAACGATAATCCTATGTAGTCTGCTTTTACATGGTATGGTTTATCGCTTTCAAGTACCTCTTTTACATAGTTTTTAAACCAATCTTTTTGGCTTAGTGGTGTTAAGTGTTCTATCTCTGTTTGTAATCTATAGTTTGTCATTTTCATTTTATTTTCCTTATGCTGCTAATGCCATCTCTGGCTGTTTAATTGAAGCTATACGCTCTGCTATATCCCAAAGACCTTGGTTTACATCTACATCTTTACCTATAGAAGTAATCTCACGAGAGGTAAACTTACGACCTGTTACATTATTAACACCGGAAATATTTCCACGAAGTAGGTTTTCTTGAATTACATTGAGCGTTGTATAGAGGTCATCTTTAATGTCTTCATCTCTGTGTGGAACAAGTAAATCTTTGATATCTACTTCTAAGTGTTTTTCAAATCTAAGTGGAAGTGATGAACGAGCGAAAGATTCTTGTTCTGCTTGTGAGAGCGTAATAGACTCAAAGCTATTTATCTTATGCTGTAACTGTGGCTTGAAAGAAGTTATCTTATCTATAGCTGTTTGGATGTCGTTATATCTGTCTCCTATATGCTTTATCTTGTAAGATTCAAATACACTTTCTGCAATAACAAGTCCATTACTACAGACAAAGCGGTAGATTCCAGCACTTATGGAAAATGCTGTACTTCTATCATGGCTATTGAACAATAATAATTCAACTGCATTTTCTTGTGGATTAAGTAGATCATCAAAGTGACGAAAACGAACGAGGTGTCTTTGGTATCCCTCTTTGTCTTCATCTTTTACTGATGATTGCTCTACTGAAACTGGATACCAGTTAAGCGATTTTATTTCACTGATAACATCTATTGTTGATACAAAGTGATATTTATCACTTACATCGTAGTGTGGTTCCTCTGTAAAGAGTGCTGGGGCTTGATTTCTTAATTCATTTTCATTTAATGGCAATACAGACATAATATTTATATCTCCTTATTTTTTACAAGATTGACCGATTGTTTCAGCAACTACGACAATAACCGTTACAACTACCGTTGCTATTTCTTTCAATGGCATGATTATGACTCGGTAAGAAATGGACAATAGCTTGAATTATTGGCTGGTTTGTTTGGAAATTGCATCAATGGATGCCTTAAGAAGTAGTAGTACATAGGTACTCCTTTATGCTACACACAATAATTGTAAAGTAGAAAGTTTTATGATTGTTGTGTGTAGTGAGAGGATTTGAGAGATAAGCTATATATCTCTACATCTTATATACCTGTTTTTTTATCATTTTTACTCACTATATTAGCTCTAATGCTATAGGAATGAAAATTTACAATTACATTTTATTAAGGAAATGATAGAATTATTATCTAAATATGAGGCTCACACAAAAATGACAACAATAGATTACTACAATACAAATGCTACACAACTCATAGACAGATACGATAATGCAAATATGTCATCGCTTCACCAACTTTTACTAAAACATATTCCCAAAAATAGCAGTATTCTAGATATTGGGTTTGGTTCTGGAAGAGATTTACAGTTCTTACATGACAATGGTTATGACATATGGGGCATAGATCCATCAGCTAAATTTGTAGAAAATGCTAAAAAGAGATTTCCTTCACAACAAAACCAATTCCTTGAAGAGAGCGTACCATTTGATAGAAAAGACATAGGTTTCCCAAAAGACCTTGATGTAGTTATAACTATAGCTATATGGATGCACCTAAAACACTCTAAATATAAAGATGTAGTAGAGAGTATAGTGAGTGTTCTAAAAAGTCAATCTACAGTAGTTATAAGTTACTCACAAGGTAGTAGAGCCAATGATGAACGATATTTTGAAGAGGTAGATTTGGATTATATTACCGAGTTATTCAATGTCAAAGGATTTACTCTCGTTGAAATGCTTACAAATAATGACAGCTTAGATAGAGACAGTTTAACATGGGTAACGGTGGTATTTAAAAATGACTAATGCGGAGGAACTTGAAATAGCTTTTTATAAAGGCACTACTGTTCATGATGTATTAAAGAGATTTGAATTTAGCGAGGAGGAAAAGAGGACTATATCGGCTGCAATCGTAACTTCAAGAAAAAAACTCCAGATATGGAAGTAATTACTAAAGCGGGTGAACTACTTAAAGAAGTTGCAAAAACTAGAAAGCCCATGAAATATAATTAATTATACATATTAATATATATGGTATTATACGCGAAAATATTATAAAGAGGGTGTATGAATCAGTGTAAGGCTACTATTATATCAGATGCTACTATTGAAAAAATTTATAATGTAGATAATCTATCTAAAATTAATATTGATTATAATAATTGCGATGATGTTACTAAAATAAAACATGTATGTATTTCTCTATATGATAAAAATGGGAATATTATAAACCACAAGCAAAAGTTACGCTACAAATGCTCATTAGATTTAGAATATATACCTGTTGTTAGAGAATACTATGCCGATAAAAAGTTAAGAGGTAAAAGTAATTCTGGAAAAGTTGCTTACCATCATATATTCGCGTTAAGTGTTAAAGGAGATGGAACTGCCCGTCAAATAGCTAATAATGAAAATGAATTATACAAAGCTAATTCTTTTAAAGAAATTCATATTGATGCAACTGCTGATGGTATAATAGTTTGGCCGCGTATGGGATTTGAATATGTAAATCCAACAGACTTAGACATATTTATGACAAAGTTTGATATGTATTTAGATGAATATAGAGCTGATATAGATACAAATTTAAAAGATGAAATTTTAGATGCTATAGAAAAAGATGGTATTAAGGATCTAGATAAAAATCTTTTTTCTTATTTAAAAAGCCCTGAACAACCAAGTTCATATCTTTCATTTAGTGATTGGTATGAGAAAAATACACCTACAAACGAAACGTTACTAGAGTTATATAAGGAAGTAAAATGAGATATTCATTATTTAATTTTTACACCGATACGAAAAAGAAAAAGAATATATTTTCAATTCTTTTATTTAAAAGAAAAGAAAAAAATGAGTATGGCTATATAATCAAAAAGTCTAATCGTTCTGCAAGATTTTATGAAAAACTTTTATATCAAGTTATGGAGGGTTCATATAAAACAAAATATGTAAATAATGATGAAAAACTGGACCGTACTAATATCCAAGAATTAAAGCTGGAATCAAAAGATCCATTTGATAATATGGCTCAGTTTTTTAAACATTCTGAAGGTTTTGGATGGTTTACAACTTATAAAGAACATGAAGTAAACACCATAGATGACTTTGAAAATCATTTTGTTACGGAAGTTGACAAATGGGAAGATAATGATATATCTGTAGTTGATAAATATATTTTTGGAAAAATAAAAGAAAACAAATACAATATGTCGGATAAATTATGCCCTATAAATGAGAGTATAGTTGAGTATATTAAAAATATAATAGATGAAGATATTACAACTTTAATAATAGAATTAGATAATGCAGACGGTAGTGTAGGTCTGCATAATATTCCAATGAATTTTTTAAAAAATGTTTATCCTACCGTGAATAATTTAACTAGCGCTAACAATACTGACTATAGAAATAGTTATGTTTCATTATATGAAAAATGTTTTCAAGTGAAAGTTCATTTACCTAAGACTACTGAAATAGAGACTAATATAAGTGATATTTTTAAAACCGTAAAAAACATTTTGAATGAAGATTATATTGATATAAATGAAGTTGATGATAATATTGCAGGTTCTCTAGTAAATATCATCAATTCAGATAATATAGATTACATTAAAATTACTCAACCTAATGAAAATCGTTCTACAGAGGTTTTGAAAGAAGATACGGACACAATAATTGAAAAAATAAAAACAAGACGTAAAACCTTAGATAAACGCAAGAAGAAGTACAATAAAAAAGTAATTATCTATGAAATAAACTATCTTAAACATACATTCGAAGCTTTAGATGAAGATAAAAATGAGTATAAATTTTATGTTCCAGAGGATTTTGACTTAATAGTCATAGAAGATAAGAAATCAAATAATACTCGTGAGTACATTGAATCAATTTTAAGTAGTAAGAAAAAATTCTCTGATTTTGAAAAATTTCATGTATCGATTAGTGGGGAATATCGTAGTCAATCGACTTTGAATGCATTCAGTATTACATAATCAGCATGTAGTGAATCTTTTAGAGTTTATCAAAGTGCTAATATCTCGAATAGTAGTAATACTTTGTGCTGGAAATGTTATCTAACAACGGTATCCAACTTACTTTTTATAAACGCCCAAAAACCAATATCACTCTTGTAGTGTAGCACTTAGTAATACAGATACCAGTGTTAATCCTGTGCTTCTTATGTATCCTTTAGGCTAAGACTTAGTCTGAAACCCTTAGTTTTGGAATACGAAGCACTCATATTAGTTTTTCGTGTTCCACAAATCTTAAGGGATTATGGAACAAGAGAGTGTCTAATAGTTGAAGTTATAATTGTAGTATTTTTTTATATTTAATTTTCGATTTTATTGTTATAATAGTCCCTAAAAAATAATTGCTTAATTTGCTTTATGCTAATCTATCGGCATGATAAACACAGAAGCATTAAGACAGATTAACTATATCATCGAACATGACTCTGCATCAAGTACATATAAGTATGTTCTTCTCAAAAGCGTTATTAATGCTTCACAAAAATATGACCACTTAATAAACATAGAAAACTCTAGAGCTAATATCCCACTAGGACTTATTGTTGAACAATGGATACTTGACTATATGCCTTTCGTATTTAAAGATATCCTGCAAGGCTCAAGTAAAACAACTGTTTTGGATAAACCAATTACGGATATATATAACAAAATATTCAAACTACTCAACTTAGACATATCAACAGAATGGGTATATGGATATACGCAATTCACAAAAGCATTTCAAAACCCTACTATGTCACTAGAGTTATCAAAAGAGTTCCTCAATCTTTCAAAAAAAATGGCAAATAAAATTGTAAATATGCCTATGAAGTATACGGGCAAGTCGGAGTATGAATTTTTTACTCCCCAAAGGTATAAGTTTGGATCAGTGAAATTGGCTAATAATGAGATGTACAACTCTAGTTTTGTAATGAGTGATTTTGGTTATTTCTCTATATCAGAGCAGCACTACAATATCTTTCGTTATTTAGGTCAAACACTTTATGGTACATCAACAATTATGGCTAAGTGGAAACAAAAAACCAACTCTCTAAATGCCAATCAAGAGACTGTCAAAGATATTATTGAGAAGCTATCAGGCGACACACTAGAAGTAAGAGAAACAACATCCATTAGGAAAATACTAGGCCAAGAAAAAGAGTGTATTTGGTCAGGGAAAGAGTTAAAAGGCAAGAACTATGATGTTGATCATGTATTACCGTTCTCTGTTTGGTTCAACAATGATTTGTGGAATATGTTGCCAACAGACAGAATACTTAACCAGCAAAAGAAAAAAGCTAAGATTCCAACTCGAAAACTCATTGAGAAACGAGCAGATATTATAATGAATTATTGGAATGATTATCAACGGGCTATGCCACTACTATTTAAGTCACAGATAGAGGTTGCTTTGATTGGTAGAGAGATAGCAGAGGATAAGGTTCTTAACACTGCTATAGAATCTTTATGTAATAAGAGTGACTATTTGATTCACGACAGAGGTCATGAGGCTTTTAATATATGATTATAGAAGCTCTTTATATAGATCTAGAAGCAACATTTGACTCCAATATCCAAGAAATAGGAATTATATTTCAAGAAGATGAGTTAAAAACTAATTCGATTAAAGAAGCCTATGAATATATTCACAATACCCCAACTAAATATATAGCTGGTCATAATGTTATTGCTTTTGATAAGGAGTTACTAAAAAGCACTTCTATTAATCAGTTACTAGATGATAAAATATTCGTAGATACACTTCCGATTTCAATGCTACTGTTTAATGAAAAAACATTTCATAATCTACCAAAGAATTATAAGAGTGAAGACAATTTTTTAAATAACCCGGTTAAAGATGCTAAATTATCAAAAGAGCTACTTTTAAAATCAGTAGAAAAATTCAAAACACTTCCAACATTACAAAGAAATATTTTATATACCTTACTTAAACAGGAAGAGGTATTTAAAGGTTTCTTTGAACTTATACTTAAATTAAAACTCTTTGAAGAACTGAGTGAAATAATTCTCAAAGGTTCCATATTAAATATTTTCAAAACTATTATTAAAAGTGCAGATGTCCTTAATGAAGCACTTGAAAACAATAGAGTTGAACTTGCTTTTATATTAGCCATCCGTATGCCTGAGCTTGAAGTAAATGCCCAACCGCCTAAAGTGCTGTACGATTATAGAGATATAACATCTTTACAAGAAAGACTTTGCTTTGATTATGAAAGTTCCGTAGATGAACTTAGCTCAACTGCTGAAGATATTTTTGGGTTTGGAACATTTAGAGATTTTCCTCGCCAAGATGCTACACTTGAAACAGGAACTACTATCTCTCAAAAAGAGATTGTAACAGCAGGACTTAAAAATGAATCATTTCTAGCTATTTTACCGACAGGTGGAGGAAAAACCTTTACTTTCTGGCTACCATCCATCATAAAAGCAAAATCACTAAAAACACTTACTGTTGTTATCTCTCCTTTACAAGCTCTTATAAAAGATCATATGGAAAGTTTTCATGAAACAGTAGCTAATTATAAAGCTGTAGCTTTAAGTGGCTATATGTCTCCAAGTGAGAGAGCTGACACTATGGAAAAAGTTGTGAATGGTGATGCTGATATTTTATATTTGGCTCCAGAGAGTTTACGTTCTAATGCAGTGTTTAATCTACTTAAGAATAGAGTTATAGAGAGATTTGTAATAGATGAAGCCCACTGTCTTTCGACATGGGGAAATGATTTTAGACATGACTATTTTTATATTGGTGCATTTATAAATGACCTCTTGGATCAAAAGCCTTTTCAAGACAGTATCCCAGTTTCTTGTTTTACTGCAACTGCAAAACCAAAAGTTATGGATGATATAACTGAATATATTGAATCCTCTTTAAATGTTAAAATGAATCGTTATATTGCAGTGCCTGAGAGAAAAAATCTTGATTATGAAGGATATGAACTAGATGGAGATAAAGCTAAATATACGAACTTACTAGAGCTTATAAATACTAAAGAAGGTTCGACACTTATATATATACCATCTTCAACGAAAAAGTGCGATGAGATTGCAGAACAGCTGGCCGTAGACACAGGTAAAAATGTTAAATCTTTCCATTCAAAGCTTGATACTGATATTAAAATGCAAATTTTAAAAGAGTATATAGATGACACAGTAGATATCGTTGTAGCTACTACTGCATTTGGAATGGGAGTAGATAAGCCAAATATTAAGAATGTCATCCACTACGAGATATCAGAATCCTTAGAAAACTATTCTCAAGAAGCAGGAAGAGGGGCAAGAGATCAAAATATTCGAGCGTCTTGTCCACTACTTTTCTCACAAAATGATTTAGATAAACACTTCACTACATTAACTCGCTCTAAAATTAATCCGGATGAGATAAATGCAATCTTTAGAGTTCTTAAAAATGATGGTCGAAATCCAGTAACTCTTACAACCAGAGAGATTGCTTCTCAAGCTGGATGGGACACGGAAGATAAATCTAGCGACTACGATATGAAAGTTAAAACTGCTCTGCTTGAACTGGAAAGAGAAGACTATTTAGAACGTTCTAGAAATAAAGTTCAATATTATGCAGATGCTGTAGCAAAAGACTCTTTAGCAATCTTACATGAAGCATTTAAAACCAGAGAGTATAGTGAAGAATCTCAAACAAGATTATCAAGAGTTCTTCAAACCTTACTTGGGAGTGGGAAACCAGAAGCTGTTCAGCTTGATGAATTAACTGAAATACTTGGTTATCCTCATGAACTCGTAACTCAGTCTGTCTTAGAATTAAAAGATATGAAAATAGTCTCAGATGCAAAAGACTTAAGTTTGAAGATTAGTAAAGAAAGCTTGTCCTTATATCAAAGCTATACTCAAATAGAGAAGATATTGTTTGAATATTTAATGAGAGAACATAGCCATAGTATCAGAATGAGTGAATTAAACCAAGTATTACTAGATGAGGAAAGTTTAAATATAAAAGATGAAAATATTACATCGATTATAAAAATGCTACTTAAAAGCTGGATAGGTTACAAGCATCAATTTAAATTTAACCGACTTGATAGACAAAAAGATTTGTGGTACTTCGAGTTCATTGATAGTGAAAAAGTCAAAAGTATTATTGATTACAAGCACTACATCGGTCTGAAAATTATAAACTTTTTATCAACGAACCTTCAAGAGAAAAAGTACAATACTAAAGAGGTTGTTGAGTTCTCTATGCTAGAACTTCAGCAAGCATTAGATTTAAAAGAGGTACACAGTACAAAAATTATCGATAAAGCATTATTGCATTTACATGAACTCAGAATACTAGAACTAGGTAATGGACGATTTATTTACTATGCTCCTATGAATATAAAAAAGCTAGATAAGATGTTAGTTCCAAATAAAAAATATACAAAGCTTGAATATAAATCTAGACTAGAGCCTTACTACCAGAGGAAAATGGAGTCCATACATATAGTCGGTGAATACTCTGAGAGATTGGTTAAAAACTCAAAACATGCTCAAGCTTTTATGAAAGATTACTTTACGCTTTCGTATCGAATGTTTGTTAATAAATACGGTGAATTAAAAGAGAAGTTTAAAAGACCTATGACAGAGTATCGTTATAATAAAATATTCAATTCACTCTCGGACCAACAGAAAAAAGTTATTGACGATAAAGAGTCTCAAGCTATGATGATTTTAGCCGGGCCAGGAAGTGGTAAGACGAAGGTTTTAGTACATAAAATAGCTTCTCTGATTTTACAAGAAGATATTAAAGCTGATCAGTTCCTTATGCTAACTTACTCTCGTACCGCAATGATGGAGTTCAAATCTAGACTATTTGAGCTGATAGGACAACTCGCTTACGATATTGATATTTTTACATTTCATGGATTTGCATTGCAACTCATAGGAAGAAAAGTTACCAACAATGATAGTATCCTTAAAAATGTTGTAGCACTTGCAGCGCAACACATTAATGATAACAAGATTGATATCCCATTTAAAACAGTTGTAGTATTAGATGAGTACCAAGATATCAATAGTGATGGATTTAAGCTAATACAAGCACTTTCTAATGCACATGAAAATAAAAAACGAATCATTGCTGTGGGTGATGATGATCAATGTATCTTATCCAATGTAAACGGTGCAGATATAAAATTTATAAAAGAGTTTGAAGAGAAATTTGGATTTGATGATGAAAATAGTAAGTCCTATGCTCAGTATGAGCTTTTAACAAACTTCCGAAGCTCTCAAAATATAGTCGACTATTCAAACAAGTTCATCGAAAATGTTGCCATTCGATACAAACAGCATCCTTTAAGTGCATATTCAAAAAAAGCTGGTGAAGTTGTTATAGTAAACTGTACTTCACCCCATCTACAGCAACCTGCAGTTGAAGAGATTAAAAAGTATCTTGAACCTAAGAGTAGTAGTGCTGTACTTGCTTTTAGTAATAATGAAGTGGCAGATATCTATGCTCTTTTACATGAAGGAAATATTGAGGTAAATTATTTATTAGATAATGAAGGCTTTAAGCTAAATTCACTTGTAGAAATCAGGTTCTTAGATGAACTTTTAAAAGATGAAGACTTAACTGAAAATCTTCTTTGGGCGTGTTATGAGAAAGTTAAAGAGAGATATGCTGGCTCCAAAAATATGACCATTGTGTATAAAATAGTTAAAGGCTTTATAGATGATCATGAAGTATATACTCCATCTCTTTGGCATATATATTTAGATGAAATATCCTCAGAACAACTTATCTCAACTTATAATAAAGTCTTGGTATCTACTATACATAAATCAAAAGGTAAAGAGTTTGATACTGTAGTTTTAGTTGCACATCAAATGAAATTAAACGATGATTTCATTCGCCTTTTTTATGTAGGAATGACTAGGGCGAAGAAAAGATTGATTATTGTAACTGATAATGAAGTGTTCTCTCAACAGAAAACGACATCTACAGAAAATCTAGATAATAATAAGAACTATGCACAACCAAACAAGAAGACCTTTGTAATGGGATTATCCGATTTATATATGAGTTATAAATCTCAACATGATAAGAATAAAGTTACCCTAATTGCTGGTTCAGAGGTTTCACTTGAAAAACGCTATCCAAATAAACCATACAACTTAGTTCAAAACAATTTATTCATTGGACAGTTTTCTCAGAAGATGCAAAATCTCATAAATTTACATGAAGAGCAAGAATATAAAGTTATAAATGTAGCTATTGAAAATGTTATTGAGTGGTTTGATGAGCAATATGGAAATTATAGACAGCTTCCATTGTGTAAAATTACAATGAGTAAGTAGAAGGACGAAAAAATATAATTTCTTTCTCAGGCGTAGAGAGTTTGATAATAGTAAAAAGATTGTTAATATGAATAGTGGTTACCAATAGGTTACCAATGCATAATTAGGTTAAAGCTTAAAGTCGCTTATGATGTCGTTGTTTAGGGTGTTTAAAGGGATAATGAAGTGGTGGACCCTCAGAGATTCGAACTCTGGGAGGTGTAACCCTCGCCGGTTTTCAAGACCGGTGCATTCGACCAACTCTGCCAAAGATCCACGTGTAGTTTGTTATAAAATCATAAAACTGGAGGTGCCACCCAGATTTGAACTGGGGATAGCAGCTTTGCAGGCTGCGGCCTTACCACTTGGCGATGGCACCAGTCAATTATATCTTTCATATCAATGGTGCCCGGGGCCGGACTCGAACCGGCACAGTATTGCTACCGGGGGATTTTAAGTCCCCTGCGTCTACCAATTTCGCCACCCGGGCATCTGCTATGAAATCACAGTTTTTATAATGTTAAATTAAATGGAGCGGGAGACGAGGTTCGAACTCGCGACCCCAACCTTGGCAAGGTTATGCTCTACCACTGAGCTACTCCCGCATCCATACTCTTACAATACAAGTTTGTAAGTGAGCCGGAATTATAGCCGATTGTTTTTCATTTGTAAAGAGTTTTTAATATAAATTGCAAAAAAAATGATATAATCACATTTATAATAAATTATAAGGATACTTATGAGAAGTGATACTATTAAAAAGGGGTTTGATAAAGCCCCTCATCGTTCGCTGTTACGTGCTACAGGTTTAAAAGATGAAGATTTCGATAAACCATTTATCGGAGTTGCGAATAGTTATATTGATATTATTCCAGGTCATTTCTTTTTACATGAATATGGAGAGATAGTTAAAGAGGCTATTCGTGAAGCTGGTGGAGTTCCATTCGTATTTAACACCATTGGTGTTGATGATGGAATCGCTATGGGTCATGATGGTATGCTTTACTCTCTACCTTCAAGAGAAATCATTGCTGATTCTATAGAAACAGTTATGAATGCTCACAAACTAGATGCAATGATTTGTATACCAAACTGTGACAAAATTGTTCCGGGTATGATTATGGGTTCACTTCGTGTGAATGTTCCTACTATTTTTGTTTCAGGTGGTCCAATGGCTGCTGGACATAAGAAAGATGGTACTCCTATTGACCTTGCAACTGCATTTGAAGCTGTTGGAAAACATGCTGAAGGGAAGATGACTGACGAAGAACTTTATGAGATTGAGTGTGAAGCTTGTCCATCAGGTGGTTCATGTTCTGGTATGTTTACTGCAAACTCAATGAATACTCTTTGTGAAGCTATGGGTATAGCCCTTCCGGGTAATGGAACAATTTTAGCGATGACACCAGAGAGAATAGAACTCGTAAAAAAAGCAGCTCGTCGTATTGTTGAGTTAGCTAAGATGGAAAACAATGAAAAGTTTAGAATGAAAAATATTCTAAATGAAAAAGCTATTCACAATGCTTTCGTTGTAGATATGGCAATGGGTGGAAGCTCAAACACTGTTCTTCATCTCTTGGCAATAGCAAGAGAATCAGATATAAATTATAAAATTGAAAATATCAATAAGATAGCAGATAAAGTAGCACACATAGCTAAAATATCTCCATCAAAAAGTGATGTTCATATGGATGATGTTAACCGTGCAGGTGGAGTAAACGCAGTAATGTGTGAAGTCTCTAAACGTAACGGTAGCCTAAACCTTGACTCTTTAATGATTACAGGTGAGACTTTAGCAGAACGTATCGAAGGTTGTGAGATTTTAGACGAAGCTGTTATTCATAAAACTGAAAACGCTTATTCTAAAGTTGGTGGTTTATCTATACTCTTTGGCAACTTGGCGTTAGAGGGTGCGGTTGTTAAAACAGCTGGTATCACAGGAGATATGAGAAAGTTTAAAGGTACAGCGGTATGTTTTAACTCCCAAGAAGAAGCATTAGCTGGTATCATGGGTCATAAAGTAAAAGGTGGAGACGTTGTAGTTATCCGTTACGAGGGACCAAAAGGTGGACCTGGAATGCAAGAGATGCTTGCACCTACTTCACTCATTATGGGTATGGGTCTTGGTGAGTCTGTTGCACTTATAACTGATGGACGTTTCTCTGGTGCTACTCGTGGCGCATCTATCGGACATGTTTCTCCTGAAGCTGCTGAAGGTGGCCTTATAGCATTAGTAGAAGATGGTGATGAGATTGAGTTAGATGTAGATGCTCATTTACTCCAGCTAAATGTTAGTGAAGATATCATTGCAGAACGTCGTGCGAAATGGAAACCTTACAAAAATGAGGTTACGTCTAAATGGTTAAAACGCTATCAGCTTTTAGTCTCAAACGCGTCTAACGGCGCTATATTAAAAACAGAATTATAAAAAGGAAAATATTACTTTGAATGTAATTGCAATAAAACATAATGAAGAGATAATTGACCTACAAACGGCTAAAGAGCTTGGATTTGAGGGTGAGCAAATTCATCTTGATAATTCAGCTGACTCATTAGAAGTTCTTCGTCACTCAACTGCTCACCTTATGGCACAAGCTATCCAGTCTATCTATAAAGATGCTGAATTTTATGTTGGGCCTGTTGTAAAAGAGGGCTTTTACTATGACTTCAAAACAAACGAAGAAGTAGGTGAAGCAGATCTTAAAAAGATAGAAAAACAGATGCTTTCATTTGCTAAGAAAAAGTATGAGATAGAAAAGTACTCTATTTCCATGGACGAAGCAAAAGAGAAGTTTAAAGATGATCATTTAAAATTATCTGTAATGGAGAGAATACCCTCAGATACTGTCTCAATATACAAGCAAGGCGAGTTTGAAGATTTATGCCGCGGGCCACATCTTCCAAATATTGGACTGATTCGCTACTTTAAACTTACAAAAATAGCTGGTGCATATCTTGGTGGAGACTCTAAAAATGAGATGTTAACGCGTATTTACGGTATTGCATTTGCAGATAAAGAGTCTCTTAAGGCTCATATGGACATGTTGGCAGAAGCTGCAAAACGCGACCATAGAAAACTTGGAAACGAGATGAAACTTTTCACTTTTCGTGAAGAAGTTGGAGCGGGTTTTCCGATCTGGCTTCCTGCAGGTGGACGTCTTCGCGCTCGTTTAGAATCATTACTCTTTAAAGCTCACCGTAAACGCGGATACGAGCCAGTTCGTGGTCCAGAAATGCTGCGTTCAGATCTTTGGAAAACTTCAGGGCACTATCAAAACTATGGTGAAAACATGTATTTTACTAGTATTGATGACGTAGAGTTTGGCGTTAAGCCTATGAACTGCGTTGGTCATATTAAAGTTTATGAAGATGATTTACACTCATATCGTGATCTACCTATTAAATACTTTGAGTATGGCGTTGTTCACCGCCATGAGTTTACAGGTGCACTTCATGGACTCTTTCGTGTTCGTGAATTTACTCAAGATGATGCACATATCTTCTGTACGGCTGATCAGATTGAAGAGCAGATTATAGAAGTTGTAGACTTTGTAGATAAAATAATGTCAACATTTGAGTTTGATTACAAGATGATGATATCTACAAAACCTGAAAAAGCAGTTGGTGACGATAAGGTTTGGGATGTTTCAACGCAAGCGCTTAAAAACGCTATGGATAAAAATGAACTTCCATATGAGATTGATGAAGGTGGAGGGGCGTTTTATGGTCCTAAAATCGATATTAAAATCACAGATGCAATCGGGCGTGAGTGGCAGTGTGGAACGATTCAGTTAGATTTTAATCTTCCTGAACGATTTAAACTTGAGTATAATGGTGAAGATAATGACAAGATACAACCTGTTATGATTCACCGTGCTATCTTAGGTTCATTTGAACGTTTTATTGGTATTTTAACAGAGCATTATGCTGGAGAATTTCCAATGTTCATCGCTCCAACGCAGGTAGCTATTGTGCCAGTTGCGGAGAGTCATAAAGATTATGCTAAGGAATTATCAGATAAACTTATTGATATTAATGCCGATAGTGAAATATACGCTAAGAACGATTCGTTAAATAAACGTATCAGAACGGCTGAAAAAACTCGTGTTCCTATGATAGTAGTTATTGGTGATGAAGAGATTCAAAACAAAACAGTAGCAATTAGAGATAGAAGAACAAGAGAACAATACAATATAAGTGAAGAAGAATTCTTAACACTTATACAAACTAAAATTAATGAGGTAAATTTTTGATTCAAAAGAAAAACCGCGTCATCATGAATGACGATATCCGTGCGACAGAGTTAAGATGTAATGTAGATGGAGGAGATTCTCTAGGAATCATCTCTTTTGATGAGGCTATGGAAAAAGCAAATGAGTTAGGACAAGATTTAGTTTTAATCGCTCCAGATGCAAAACCACCTGTTGCTAAGATTATGGATTACGGTAAATACAGATATCAAGAAGAGAAGAAACTCAAAGAACAACGTAAGAATCAAGTTAAAATAGTTGTAAAAGAGATTAAACTATCTGTTAAAATTGCTGAAAATGATATAGAGTACAAAGTGAAACATGCAAGAGAATTTTTAGAAAAAGGTTTTCATGTTAAGTTTAGAGTATTTTTACGTGGTCGTGAAATGGCTCATCCTGAAGCTGGAAAAGAAGTTCTTCTTCGTGTTTGGCCAATGGTTGAAGACATAGGTGTGATGGAAAAGCCACCTAAATTTGAGGGTCGTTACTTCAATATGTATGTAACACCACAGAAGTAGAACTCTAACAACTCAAGATTTTTTCTTGAGTTACTCTTCCTTTAAGATAGAGTAGAAATTAATACTCTATAGAACTCTTGTATATCTATAGGTTTAGCTAAATGCTCCTGCATACCGCTATTTTTAGTTCTTTCAATATCTTCAGTTGATACATCCCCAGATAGTGCAATAATTGATATATCATCGTATTTGTAATTTTCTCTAATTTTTGATGTAGCCTCATAGCCATCTAAGTTTGGCATATTTATATCCATAAGAATCAGCTTGTATGGGTACTCTGATGTAAACAACTCTTCTAAAACCTCTTCACCATCATTAGCACAAAAAACCTCTATATTAGTCCCAGTGAGTAGACCTTTGATAACTGCCTGATTGATATGGTTGTCTTCTGCAAGTAGAATTTTTTGTGGTGTTAGTTTCTTTAAGTCATCTTTTGTATATTTTTTGTCTTTTGCTAAAGTCTCTTTGTCTTTGTAGCCATAAAGACTTAAGATAGTTTCAAATAGCATCTGTTGATTAAATGGTCGTTTTAAATAAGTAAGATGTTCTAGGTATTCATCTTCATTCTTTTTAATACTAACCATCCAGTCCTCAATGAGCACTATCTTATCAACATATATATCATCCCAAGCAGTTTGATTATATATATCTTCATCAATAAATAGTATATCAACCTTATTATCTTTTATATACTTTTTAGCTTCAGCTATATTATGTGTGAAGTCTACTTGCATTTTGAAATATTCAAGCATATATTTAAGCGCATTTATAGTTTTAACACGGGAGTCTACAAGTAGTATATTTTTATTGGTTAAATCTTTTGAAGGAAGTCTATAGTTTCTTTTAGAATTATCAAACTCGTTTTGTAACTTTAATGTTACAAAAAAGGAGCTCCCATTTCCATAGTCACTCTCAGCCCATACATCCCCCTGCATAATCGTAGCAAGCTGCTTACAAATTGAGAGACCTAGACCAGTTCCACCATACTTTCTACTTGTTTCATCATCCGCTTGTGTATAGTTTTCAAAAAGAGAGTTTAATCTATCTTTTTTTATGCCTATACCAGTATCTCTAACCTCAAAGCTAAGAAAAGAGTCATTTTCATTGTGTTGTAAGGTTTTTACTTGCAGCAGGATACTTCCTTCATCTGTAAATTTGACAGCATTACTTACTAAATTTAGGAGTATCTGAGAGACTCTTAGAGGGTCACCAATAAATTGTTTATTTACATTGTGGTTTACATCAAATACGAGCTCTAAACCCTTCTCTTGTATCTTTAATCCAATCATATCTGCTACATAATCTAAAATCATATTTAAATCAAATGAGATACTTTCTAATTTAAGCATACCTGCTTCGATCTTTGAATAATCTAATATGTCATTGATAATTCCAAGAAGCATATTTGATGAGTTATTTACTGTTTTAACGGTCTGGATTTGTTTTTTGGATAAAGAGCTATCATCAAGAAGTATTTGACTCATTCCTATAATGGCATTCATCGGTGTACGTATTTCATGACTCATGCTGGCAAAAAAGTCACCTTGAGATTTAAGCTTATTTTCCAATAGCATTATTTTTTTGTGATTATCATCAGCAATTGCTAGATTTGCCTGTTCAATTTTCTCATTTTCTCTGAAATATCTTGCTAAAAGTGAGTTATCTTCTTCTAATTTTAATATGTCTACGAAAAGTTTGCTAATAATAGATGTTTTTATGGGTTCATATATAAGATTTTCTATGCCATGAGTACTATCTACAGTCTTATTAAAGTCTGTATCTAGTTTAACATTCATGATAAATTTTTGTCGAGGATTAATTTCTAATATTTTCTCAACTACATTTAGGTCAAATGTATTATCTACTATTACAAAGTCAAAATAATACCCATATCTTTTTTTATAAATTATGTATTGAGCAAGGATATTATCTAATGTTAAGGAACTCTCAAGAGTTTTACATACAAAGCTAAGTATTGCTTTATTGTAGTCTTGATCGGCATTAGATTCAGCATATAAAATTGCTAAAGTTTGATTTAAACTTGATTTATAGTTTGTATTACTCAAAATTTATCTTCTCACTTTCTTTATTATTATAATAGCAAAAAAATAGTGTTTTTAACTAGCTATTTAACTATAATAATCTATAATACTCTAAGAATTATGGGAGAGTCAATGTTTATATACAAAGTAGTAATGGTTGGCGACTTTGGAGTTGGAAAAACTAGTTTGGTCCAGCGTTTTGTTGATAATAGTTTTAGTGAAGAGTATTTAAGTAGTATTGGTGTGTCAATATCAAAAAAATTATTGCATACTAAAATAGACTCTACCGCTATGCTGTGGGATATAGAAGGAAGAACTGAGCAGAAGTCTATCTTTAAACAGTATCTTTTAGGAGCTAAAGCTTTTATAATAGTAGCTGATTTGACTTGTGAGAGCAGTATAAGAGCATTGCCTAATCATATAAAGTTATGTTTATCATCATCCAAAGATGCACCTATTTGTATAGCATTAAATAAAAATGATTTAGAAACAAATATCAAGATATCAATTGAGAGTTTACGAAAATTATCTGATAACATTATAAATATCTATAAAACATCCGCGAAAAGCGGTGAAGCTGTAGAAGATATTTTTAATGAGATTAATGAAGTATTAATCTCAAGACTATAAAGATATATTTTACTTAATGAGTTCCTGCTAAGGAGTCTTTACGGCCATTTTCCAACATATCTTCCATTAATTGATAGAGTAGAGTACTAAGTTTTTCTATATTTTGAAAATTCTCTACTATCTCATCACTATTTTCTAAAACCCTATCTTCTGGTTCAATATAAGAGATATTTTTATCTACTAATTGATGTATTTTGATATGAGGTTTTTCAATCTCTTTATAAATAGGGGAGTAAGAAAACTTCTCTTTAGCGGAACCTAAATACCATTTACCTAAATTACATGAATGTACATCTGGAAAGTCAATACGTTTTTTTCGTCTAAATACTGATGAGTAGGCATTTGACTTATAAATAGTGTGGTCTATTTTAGCTAAAACAACAAAGACCATATTCTCTAAATTTACAGCATATGATGATGCTACCTTAGCATCATGTCTAAAGCTTTCTAATGTGCTACTGAAGTTATTAATAGTTTCACTCGACTTTTCAGCTATCTCAATCATAGAAGCGGATCCATCTTGTAAGTCAGAAGCATCTTGTTGGAATGTTTGTATTGATATAGATATTTCGCCTGTTGCTTTTTGAGTGCGTTCTGCTAGTTTTCTTACTTCATCAGCCACAACTGCAAAGCCACGGCCATGTTCACCTGCACGTGCAGCCTCTATAGCTGCATTAAGCGCTAACAAGTTTGTTTGATCAGCGATGTCTTTTATTAAATCTACGACAGAGTTAATATCTGCAGTTTTTTGATTTAGTTCATCTATCTTTTGGGAAGCTTGGAGTACTCCCTCTGTGAGATGCTGTAGGTTTTCACTTACATCATCTATTGCTCCACTACTAGCTGAGACAGAGTCTTCTGTATCTTTACTTACTTCTACTATTTTTTCTATACTTTCTAGTGATTTACTTAAATCAACTTGGAGAATACTTAGCTCGCCTAAAACACCTTGGCCTATTTGAGATATTACAGCATTTACTTCAGCATTTTCAATATGTGTTGTATCTGTATGCATACTAGCTATAGCATTATTGGTGATATTTATATTTTCTAGAAATTGCCCTGAGAATTTATCTTCATCTATATGAGGATATGAAGACTTGGCACTGGCTTCAGTAATGGATGCCGATACTGATGTAACAAAAGCATTGAGTTGAACGAGTAGTGAATTAAAGTGGTTACGTAGATCTTCAAGCTCGCCACCTTCCTTATAATCTTTTATCTCGTTATGTAAGATACCAGATTGTGCATCTGCCATAGCAGTGCTAAAAAGACGGATATTTGACTGTACTTTTCGAATGTTAATAAACATGTACCAAGCTAAAGCAAAGTTGGCAAGATTAACTACTCTCATTATGTCAAAGCCATAATTATATATTTCAACGATAAGGGCGATGAAAAATATACCTAAAGATATTATATTTGCATACTGTATCTTAGTTAGAGAAGACATACTTTTGTTCATAAAAACTCCTATTTTATATACTTTTAAAAAATTATATCTAAAAGTATATAAGAGTATATTATTTTATGATTTTAGCTTTTAAGTCATCCTCAGTAATTGCTTCTGGTACATATTTAATTACGGCTAAATTTTCTGTTTCATTAAGATACCACTCTGCTATATGGTCATGCTCTAGTTTATTTAACTTATCCATATCTACCTCGTCTTGTGAAATATAAAGATGAGAGTGTCTAATAGGGTTTTGCAACTTAAGTGCGGTCCAGATAAGCCATAGTACTACTACTATAGATATGCTTGCTGCTAGTGTCTCTCTGTCACTAAAGTCTAAATAAATTCCCGCAAATGTACCACCTAAAAAAGTTGCAAAGTATGCAGAAGAGTTTGAGATTCCTAATGCCGCACCTTTTTGGTGTACTTTTGCAAATTTACTAATCATAGATTGAACAAGAGGTTCCATCATGTTAAAACCGATAAAGAAAAATACAACACCAACTACAAACACTGTGCTTGAACTAGTAAAGCCCATAATTAAAAATGATGCTAAAAATAGTACTATAGAGATTAAGAAAATCTGTTTAGGGATATTTTTTTTCTCACCAAATACGGCTGCTGGGCCCATAGCTATAAGACCAGCTATCATAGCTGGAAGATATGCCATCCATAACTCAGACTTTTCCCAATTAAAACCATACTCTGGCTTTGTTAAAATAATAGGAATCAATACAAACGCCATTGTCATGAGACCTTTTTGAAGAGTGTTGATAACTATCATATTTAAAAGGTTGTTATCTTTTAAGATATCTAAAGTTCTAGAATCATTATGATAAATATGTTTAATCTTTGGTGGTGTTGGTACTTTTGTAAAAAGAAGTATAATTGAAAGTACTGCTAGTCCCGCTGTAATTAAAAATATTGTATCTATACCAAATGATGATGCAACAACTGGACCAAGTCCCATTGCAAGTGCAAAACTTATCGCTATGAATCCACCCATGATTGCCATTGCTTTTCCACGGCTATTTTCTTCAACTAAGTCTGAAACCATTGCTGTTGCAACTGAACCAATTGCTCCGGCACCTTGTAGGAAACGTCCTATCATTAGAGTGTAAATATCTGTAGAGTATGCACAAATAATTGAACCAACTAGAAAGATTATGAGACCAAAAAGAATAGTTGGTTTTCTTCCTATCTTATCACTCATTTTTCCAAATGGAAGTTGAAAGATAGCTTGAGTAAGCGCATAACCACCTACAATAATACCAACGAGAAAGGGAGTTGCTCCCTCAAGATCTAGCGCGTAAACGGAGAGAACTGGTAAAACTAAAAATAGTCCTAAAAACCTTAGAAAGATAATGGATGAAAGTGGTAACACTTTTTTAAACATATGAAGCCCTTTATAGTATAATTGCAGGATTATACTACAAAATTTTGTTACATATATATAAGGAAATGAATTTGAAATTAGTTTTAGCTACATCTAATAAAGGCAAAGTGCGAGAGATAAAAGCCTTATGTCAAGATTATGAAGTTGTGCCCTATGTAGAGTTGATGGAAGAGTTTGACATTGTTGAAGATGCAGACAGTTTTAAGGATAATGCACTTATAAAAGCTAGAGCAGTTTATAATGCACTTGGTGATGATGATGTGATCGTGATTGCTGATGATAGCGGTATAAGTGTTAATGTACTTGATGGGGAGCCTGGTATATATAGTGCAAGGTATGGAGGCGAGGATGCAACGGACAAAGAGAACCTTCATAAGCTCATAGAAGATATAAAGAAAAAAGGTGTGAGTAGTTCACCTGCACACTATACAGCTGCTATTGCTATTGTAACGAAAGGGATTGAGAGAACGGTGCATGGCTGGATGTATGGAACGGCATTAACAGAGACAAAAGGTGAGGGTGGCTTTGGATATGATCCTATGTTCGTACCAAGTGGCTATGATAAAACATTAGGTGAACTTAGTGATGAGATAAAAAAGAAATTATCTCACCGCTCAAAAGCATTAAGTCTTGCAACTAAAATCATAAAAACTCTATAGGAGTTTAAGACTAAGTTTACAAAACCTTATTTCTAGATTTTTTAAAAATAGATGTAATTGGTTAATATAGTGAATAATTATTTTCATGATATCTCCTTTAACATTTAATTTGTCAAGGATTATTAAGCAATATTTATTCCATTTTCTCTTAATTAAAAAGTATTAAAAGAAGAACTCCAAAAATTATTCGATAGACTCCAAATGCAACAAAAGTAAATTTTTCTAAAAATTTAAGAAGTAGTTTAATAGTAACAAACGCCACTAAAAATGAGATAACAAAACCAACTGCTAATGCATCTAAGTTTGCAGATGTAAATTCATTGTAATGCTTAAGTAAGTCATAAGCTGTCACAGCACTCATCACAGGAAACGCAAGTAAAAAACTAAACTCAGCACTCGCTTTTCTACTAAGACCTACTAATAACGCACCTATAATCGTAGAACCTGCTCTACTCGTCCCTGGAACTAAAGCAAAAATTTGTGCAAAACCTATCACTAAAGATTGCTTAAGTGAAACATCTTCTACATCATCGATGAGTTTTGCATTTTCTTTGATAAAAAACTTTTCAACTATTAAAAAAATTACACCACCAACTATAAACATTATAGCAACGATATTTATGGTAAAAAGCTCTTTTATCTGACTTGAAAAAACAAAACCAACAGCTCCAATAGGAATAAAGGCTAAAAAAACCTTACTCCATAAATCTATTTTTTTAAATGTAAACTTATCTTTATAGTTGAAAATTACAGCCAAAATTGCAGCAAACTGGATAATTACTTCGTAAGCTTTAGTTACACTGGTCTGATCTATGCCCAAAAATTCACTAGCTACAATTAAGTGCCCAGTAGATGAAATAGGTAAAAACTCAGTAAACCCTTCAATCGCACCTAAAATGACAGAGTCAAATATCTCCATTATAATCCTTTATTACTTTTATATTTGTATTAATTTTTACAAATTTTATCTAAAAAAGCTTTTGACTTTTTGAGGTTAGAGTTTATATAATTTGCAATTGTAGTTATTTGTGATAATATTTTATTATAATAGCACAAAGGCAAAAGCATGAACATACTAATTGTAGATGACAGTAAGATTAGCCGACATGTATTATCAAGTGCAGTAAGCCGTTATTTTGATAAATCTCATTGGAAAGCATTTAAAACCTTTGAAGCGCAAGATGGAATTGAAGCATTAGAGGTTATGAAAAAAGAGCGAATTGATATTATGTTTCTTGATTGGAATATGCCAAACATGAATGGTGAAGAGGTCGTCGATAGAGTTCGCGAGCATAAAGAGTGGAATAGAATACGTATAGTTATGGCAACAACAGATGGTACAAAGAAAGATGTACTAAAGATGATAAGAAAAGGGGCAAATGGTTATTTAGTGAAACCATTTAACGAAAATACAATTTTTACAACATTAGACAAAATAACAGCAAGAATGGCATCAAAATAAGTTCCTTAATAGTTGAGGTTATAGTTCTAATCAAAATAGTTCAATAGATATAAAATGAGGGCTAGAATGCCAAAGTGGATTAACAGGGAACTATATTTAAACTTATTTCGATATAATACGAGGTTTTTATGATAGAGAAGACCTTTTTATCTGTATGAAACACTAAACCTTGTTAGGAATTTATAATGTTACTTTTTACTCCTGGACCAACTCCAGTTCCACAAAATGTTCGTAATGCAATGAGTGATGAGACGATGCATCACCGTACTCCTGAATTTGAAGCGATATTCGAAGAGACAAGAAAGCATCTTTTTAAGCTTTTTAAAACTGATGAAGTTGTAATGATAGCTTCAAGTGGTACGGGTGCTATGGAAGCGGCTGTAATTAACTTGTGTCATAACACACTTTTAAATGTTAACTCTGGAAAATTTGGTGAGCGTTTTGGAAAGATAGCAAAAGCAAATGGGCTGGGTTCACAAGAGATAAAAAATGAATGGAATACGCCTGTAAGTGTTGAAGCTATTGTTAGTGCTCTTAAAAGTGATTCAAGTATTGATGCGATTGCGGTACAAATTAGCGAATCAGCTGGTGGACTTCGCCACCCAGTAGAAGAGATAGCTAAAGCGGCAAAAGAGATAAACCCAAATATTATGATAATAGCTGATGGAATCACAGCTGTTGGCGTTGAATCAATTGACATTACAAATATTGACTGTTTAATTGCTGGAAGTCAAAAAGCGCTTATGCTTCCACCAGGTTTATCAATCTTAGGACTCTCAAATAGTGCTATAGAAAAAATAGGAGCAGGTAAAGGTTATTATTTAAATCTTGCAACCGAAATAGCTAAGCAAAGAGAAAATACAACTGCATGGACAGCTGCTACAACTCTAATAATTGGCCTTTTAGAAGTTTTAAAAATGATTGAAGTTGATGGTGGAATAGATAAGCTTTATGCTGATACTGAAGTTCGCTCAAATGCCGTTGGCTCTGCGTTAGAAGCTTTAGGACTGCACATTTATCCTAAGTCTCCTGCAAAGTCAATGACAACAATAGATGATGAAAATGCTAGTGAAATTCGTAATCTATTAAAAGAAAAATTTGACGTAAATGTAGCAGGTGGGCAAGACCACTTAAAAGGTAAAATATTTCGCATTAACCAAATGGGGCTTATCTCAAACTATGAAATGGCATGGGTTGTAAACGCTGTTGAGCTTTCACTTGATAAGCTTGGCAGAAGAAAGTATGATGGAACTGCAAATCGAATTTTTAATGAAATTACATTTGCAATGGCTAAATAATGATACTTGAACATGAAATTCCAAATGGCTCAAAACTTTACTTTGGCCAAAGTGCAAGAGTTAAACGCCATGTAGAAAATGTCGCTAGTGAAATTTTATATGCAGATGGATATGAAGAGATAGTAACTCCAATCTTTTCATATCACCAGCATCTAAGTATTGCTGATGAAAAAAAGCTTATTAGAGTAAACGATGAAAAGAACAACTCTTTATCACTCCGTGCTGACTCTACCATTGACGTGGTTCGTATTATTGAGAAGCGTCTAGGAGCAAATACAGAGCAGAAAAAGTGGTTTTACATTCAGCCGGTTGTAACTTATCCAACACATGAACAGTATCAAGTTGGCGTGGAGTACATGGGTGAGCAGAAGTTATCAACTGTTTTAAATTTAGCGATAGATATTTTTGATAAGTTAGAGATTAATCCATTAACGCAGATATCAAATATCATGATTCCTAAACTTTTAGTTGAAATGTTTGATGAACTAAGTATTGATGATTTTATACATATAAATATCGATAAGTTTATAAGCTTAAAAGTAGAATGGCTTACAAAACTTGTATATTTACAATATGTTAAGCAGATAGATGATGTTATAGCTTTGGCGCCACAAGCAATAAAAGAAGAACTAGAAAAAATGAAGAAATTGTGTTCTGAAATATCATGTAAAAATACGGTAATTGCACCTCTGTATTATGCAAAAATGCTCTATTATGATGAAGTCTTTTTTAGATGTATTAATGGTAATGAAGTTTATGCACGTGGTGGAAGATATAAAAATGAAAATCTCACATCAGTAGGTTTTGCAATATACACAGATACTATCTGTGAAGAATTAACGAAGTAATTAGAGAAAGAGGAAAGAGATAATGAAAGCAGATTTAATTGTAGGAATCCAATGGGGTGACGAAGGTAAAGGTAAGATAGTTGATAGATTAGCAAAAGAGTACGATATGGTTTGTAGAAGCCAAGGTGGTCACAACGCGGGTCATACTATCTGGGTAGATGGCGTTAAGTTCGCACTTCATCTTATTCCTTCTGGTGTTTTAAACCCTGATGCTATTAATGTTGTAGGAAATGGTGTCGTTCTCTCTCCTTCATCAATTATAAAAGAGATGGTACAGTTTGAAGGTTTAGAAGGGCGTTTATACATCTCTGATAAAGCGCACTTAAACCTCTCTTATCACGCTTTAATAGACCAAGCCAAAGAGAGACTCAAAGGTGATAAGGCCATTGGTACTACTGGTAAAGGAATTGGGCCTGCCTACTCTGATAAAATCAATCGTACTGGTTTTCGAGTTGGCGAACTTTTAAATCCTATAAAACTAGCTGCTTCAATCATAGAATATTTTGAGCAAAATAGAGCTATTTTTGATATTTATGAGATTCCTACTCCAACTCAGTCTGAGTTATTAGCAGAACTTGAGGGTTATAAAGAGAAGTTAGCTCCTTTTATTACAGATACAACACAAATGGTATGGAAAGCATTGGACGAGAACAAAAGAATTTTACTAGAAGGTGCACAGGGGACTATGCTTGACATTGACCATGGTACGTACCCTTATGTAACATCTTCCGCAACTGTAAGTGCTGGTGCTTGTACTGGTCTTGGAATCAATCCAAAAGATATTGGTAAAGTGACAGGAATTGTAAAAGCATACTGTACTCGTGTTGGTAATGGACCATTTCCAAGTGAAGACTTAGGTGAAGCTGGTAAGCGTTTAGGTGAACAAGGCAATGAGTTTGGTACTACTACTGGTCGTGCTCGTCGTTGTGGCTGGTTTGATGCAGTAGCTACTAGATATGCTTCGCGTTTAAATGGTTGTGATGAGTTAGCTTTAATGAAACTTGATGTTCTTGATGGTTTTGATGAAGTAAAAGTATGTATAGCTTATGAACTTGATGGAAAAGAGATTGATTATCTTCCATCAAACCTTGAAGATGTAATGCCAATCTATAAAACTTTTAAAGGCTGGGATAAATCTGTAGGCGCTAGAACTTTTGATGAACTTCCTGCTACAGCTCAAGAGTATGTAAAAATCATTGAAGAGATTAGTAAAACAAAAGTTGGTATAATCTCAACATCACCTGAGAGAGAAGACACAATAATACTCTAATGTAATTCAAACTTTAAGGCACTCGTTATGAAAACTCGATATACCTCTCTTGTAAGTGTTAAAAAAAACATAATGCAAAAGAGTGAGAGAGTTTTAGAGTCTGCTAATAATAATTTAAAAAATGCACAAGAGGCACTTGAATCCTCATACACACAACTTCAAAACATACATACTCCTAAATCTGGCACAATATCAGAATTTTTATCATCAAGAACCCTTTTAGATTCTCAGCGTTCATTGATAAAGCATAATGAAGAGTGGGTTGATTTTGCTAAAAATGAGATTAGAGCTGCTAAAGAGAGACTAAAGTTAGATATGATTGAGTTTGAAAAATTTAACTATCTTGACGTTCAAGAGATAAAAATGATGATTAAACTTCAAAAAGTAAAAGAGTCCAAAGAGTTAGATGATATAGCACTTATTACTTATGATAATAAAAGAAATATAGAGGAAGCTTCATGAAAATTATACTACTTTTATCTCTCTTTTATTCACTTCTATTTTCACTTGATACTAGTGATAGATTGTTTGAATGTACAGAGATATTTCAAGAAAGAAAAAGTGAACTTCTTGTTGAACTAGAAAGAATTGATGAACAAAAACAGTCTCTAAGTGCACTTAAAACTGCAACAGAAGAGTTGCTAAAACAAAAAGAGAAGAAACTGGCTATCCAAGAAGAAGGCGTTGATTCTAAGCTTTTAGAAGTATCTCAAAAAGAGAAGAGTATAAAAGAGATGTTAGCTAAAAATGAGGCTATTTTAGAGCAGCTAAGAGATACTAAAATGAGTAAAATTGCTCAAACATTTGCAAAGATGAAGCCAGCTGCAGCTTCCAATATACTTTCTGAGATGCAAGCAAATGAAGCCTCAGTTATTTTACAATCACTTAAACCGAAAGTAGTAGGAAAAATTTTAACTAAAATGGATCCACAAAAAGCATCACTCCTCTCACAACTTTTAAGTAAGTAATCAAACTTTTACTTTAATTAGTGTAAAATGTCCAAATTTAATTAATAAGTAGGGTCCTACACAGATGAAAATATCACTAAAAACTATTCCTCATATATCAAATAAAATAGCGATTGATTTAAATAAAAGTGGTGTTGTAACTATGACTAGGGGCTTAGAGCCTGTTGCTTTTGAAGCTCAAAAAATTCTTGAAGAGAATGTTAAAAAAGAGATGGCACTCGAAGATAAGGTAAATGACATCTGCGATGATAATGAAGAAGAGATAGAATTTATGCTCGCAGATGAGAGACAACTCTTTTTTATGATTAAGAAAAAACTAGCTCCAGAATTTGACGTAATCTTAAATTATGAAGAGAGATTTTCAGATATTGCTCATAAAGTTTTAGATGAACTATATGAAGAAGATTTAATCCATTTTGACGTTACGGAAAATCGCATTAAAAATATTATTTATAACGCAATGACGTCTTTTCTTGCAGATACTTCAGAAATTGAAGACGCAGTAATGGATAAAATTCGTTCATATAAGAGAAAGTTTATTCCAGGAACTGATGAGTTTGAAATTTTACATGAAAAGCTCTATCGTGAAGAGATGACTAAAAGAGGTATGGAGTAAAAAATGAGTGATGCATTGAAAAAAGTTTGGATATACCTTGAAAATGGAACATTTTTAGAAGCAAATAGCTTTGGTGCAGATAATACGGTAGTGGGTGAAATTGTATTTAACACTTCTCTTAGCGGTTATCAAGAGATTATGTCTGATCCATCATACGCTGGTCAATTTGTTACATTTACAATGCCTGAAATAGGTAATGTAGGGACTAACGAGCAGGATATGGAGAGCGCAGGCGCACATGCTAAAGGCATGATAGTAAGAAAATACCAGCCACGTTATTCTAACTTTAGAGCGGAAGAATCGCTTGATAGTTTTTTAGTTAAACACAATGTTATGGGTATCTGTAATATTGACACAAGATATTTAACAAAAATGTTAAGAGCCGAAGGTTCCATGATGATGATAGCTTCTAGTGAAATAAGCGACAAAGATGAACTGAAAAAGATTCTTGAATCATCTCCTCGTATTGAAGATATTAATTATATAGAGCAAGTAAGTACAAAAAAAGTTTATAAACATACAAGTGGCACATACTCTTCTACGGAGTTTAAATATAATGAAGCTCCACAAACAGAAGTAAAAATAGCAGTTATAGATTTCGGTGTTAAACGCAATATCTTAAATGAACTTGTTGGAGCGGGAATAGGAGTAGAAGTAATACCAAATGATTTTATTGCCGAAGATTTAATACAAGCATATAAAGAGAAGTCAATAGATGGTGTTTTCTTATCAAACGGTCCTGGTGATCCACTTGTACTTAAAAAAGAACAAGAGCAGATTAAAAAGCTGATCACAGCAAAGATACCAATGTTTGGTATATGTTTGGGCCATCAACTTCTCTCCATCTCACATGGTTATGATACTTTTAAATTAAAGTTTGGCCATCATGGTGGAAATCATCCTGTTAAAAATGAAAAGAGTGGCTTTATTGAGATAACTGCACAAAATCATAACTATAATGTTCCTGATAATATAGTTGAAATTGCTGATATAACTCATACTAATCTTTTTGACAACACAATAGAAGGACTGAAATATAAAGATTCTCCAATATTTTCAGTACAGCATCATCCTGAAGCTAGCCCTGGTCCAAAAGAGAGTGCATATATATTTTCTGAGTTTGTGACTCTTATGAAAGAAAATAGATAGTTAGATTAAAGCTTAATTATACACATGGAAAATATTGAATTAGCTGCGATTATTAGTTTTGCTTTACTAGGCTCTATCGGTCACTGCATAGGAATGTGTGGAGGCTTTATAGTTACATACACTACTGCAAAAATCAAACCTGAAGATTCAAAAACAGCACAAATATTTTCTCATTTTTTATATAACATTGGAAGGGTTACTTCTTATACACTTCTGGGTATTTTATTTGGATATTTTGGTTCCTTATGGGATGTAACCCCGCTTTCAAGAGCAATTTTATTTGGACTTACTGGTATTATGATGATTTTGATGGGCCTCTCCTTTGCAGGTAAGTTGAAATTTTTAAACACTATTGAGTATCCTATTACAAAACATAATTGGTTTAAGAGAATTTTCAAAGCTCAGCTTAGCTCAGCTACCCTAAAAAGTTTTTTTATACTTGGAATGTTAAATGGACTTCTTCCGTGTGGATTAGTTTACACAATGCTAGTAACCGCAACTACAACTGAATCAGCACTACTTGGCGGAATAGTAATGTTTATATTTGGAATTTTTACTATTCCAACACTCTTTAGCTTTGCATTTATAGTAGGGCTTTTCACACAAAATAGATTTAGACAAATTATGCTAAATCTAGCTGCGATAACTGTTATTTTTTATGGTGGATGGACTCTTATTAAAGCTTACAAGCAGTATGATAAATTTCTACATAACTCAAACTCCACTATGAAAGCTATGGACTCAAAAGAGAGTGGCTGTGCATCTGGAAAATGTGGAAGTTGATATTTAAGAGTGTTTGAATATATTAGCTGATATGATTCAGTTTATATAATATCGAGTGGAGAATTTTATGAGAGAACTAATTTATGCTATTATGGATAATTATCCAAATATAGTGATTTTTTTACATGTTGTAACTGCTTCTGTATGGGTAGGGGGAATGGCTGCACTTCACTTTTTAACTAGAGCTGCAAGTAAGGATACTCAAGTAGATCGTAGGTTTGCAAGTAGGGCAGGACTCTTTAAAAAGTTTTTTATCGCTTTAATTCCTTTTATTAGTGTTTCATTACTAACTTCAATACTAATGGGATTGGGCTATAGAGAAGAAGCTATGGATGCAGAAGGTTTTATATTAGATAGTAGTAAATTTGAAGCATATAAATACATCAATGCAAAGTTTATTATCTGGATAGTCATGGTTATGAACATGATATTGATGACATGGATATTAAGTAAGGCAAATTGTAGACTCTGTAAGCCACAAAAACAGAGTGACTGTATGTGGCTAGTAAGTGAACATCTTTTACCAATTAACATCCTGCTTGGACTTATTGCAATCTATATAGGTGTGAGTATAAGAAGTCTATACTAAAGCAGATGCAAGAACTAGTTACGTACCTTCATAAACGCAGAATCATTATGATATCTGCAATCTTCATCATAGCCATTATTGGTTTTATCTTTCACATAAACTTTTCATTAGATCCAGTTACTTATTTTGATGGAAAGTACAATATTTTTATTATCTATTTTCTTATTATATATAAGCTAATCGAATTACCTGTATTATATTATATTCTAATGTATAGATATATCAGAAAATTAAGTAAATCTAATAGTGACTTAAGTAAAAGTAATAATAATTATGACTTAAACTTAAAAATAAAAAAGCATACTAAGTTGTTGTATTTTCTTATACCCCAAGGCAATACAGTCTTTGGTATTATCGCATACAAGGTCTCAGGGGAGATTTTATACTTCTATCTGTTTTTGTTAATAGCATTAGTTACACTTATATTAATACGACCAACATCACTATCAGTTATAAAACTTAAATCAATCTAAAATAGATAAATTAGTTCAAGTTTGATTTAAACAAAACTTTTGTATACTTCTGCGTTATTTTCTACAGGAGGGTACATTTGAGAAAATTTATATTGGTATTATCTTTACTTCTTACTTTTGCAAATGCAGATACTATAGGTATCAAAGAGAAGTTAGGGGTGATGGTACCACTTGATTTAACATTTATCGATGAAGAATCAAAAAGTAAAACCTTAAAAGAGTTAATGGATGGAAAACCAACAATTCTTACGCTTAATTATTTTAGATGTGCAGGTATCTGTACTCCACAACTAAATGATTTAGCAAAAATGCTTAGTCGATTAGACCTAGCTGAAAACACGGATTATAAAGTTCTTACTGTTAGTTTTGCTGAGGATGAACCAGCAGATTTAGCAGCGGCAAAGCGTAAAAACTTACTTGCATCTATGACTAGAGAGTATGTCGCTGATGCTTGGCATTTTGTTATTGGCGAGAACAATAGTTCGGGAGTTTTGGCAGATACTGTAGGATTTTCATTCCAAAAAACAGTAGCTGATAATGGAAAAGTTGATTATATTCATACTGCTGCATTAATTGTTTTATCACCTGAAGGAAAAGTGACTCGATACTTAAATGGTATTGAGCAACTTCCATTCAATGCTAAAATATCATTAATAGATGCTGCAGAGGGTAAAATCGGCTCGACAATCGCTAAAGCATTACCATATTGTTTTGCATATGATGCTAAAGGAAAGACATATATCTTTGCTTGGGAAAAATTTGCAGCAATAATAATGTTAACGCTAGTATTTGGCTTTTTCTACTTTCTAGTTAAGTCTGGAAGAAAAGAGGACGACCATCAAAAAAAAGGAGAAAACAATGAGTAAAACTTATTTCGACGAAACACACTGTGCTATTGGTCACCCAAAAAGCACATTTTGGCAGTGGATGTTGACAATCGACCACAAACGTATTGGTATTATGTATGCGGTTGTTTATGTTCACATTCTTTTTAGTTGCTGTTTCTACGGCAATGCTAATGAGATTAGAGTTATTTGCACCAGGTGCACAATTTATGGATGGGGATACATTTAATCAGGCTTTTACACTACATGGTGTAATTATGATTTTCTTATTTATCATTCCAGGTATTCCAGCTATTTTTGGAAATATTGTTATGCCATTAATGATTGGGGCTAAAGATGTATCTTTCCCACGTCTTAACTGGTTTACATTCTGGTTGTACATCGTAGGTTGTATTATCGCTCTAACTTCACTGTTTAATTTTACAGGCGAAGGCTTAGACTTTAATTTTGCAGATACTGGTTGGACATTTTATGCACCATATAGTTTAAATACTGGTACAAATGTTATTACTACACTTGTTGCAGCATTTGTTCTTGGTATGGCTTCAATTCTTACAGGTCTTAACTTCCTTGTAACAATTCACCGTTTACGTGCTCCAGGTATGGACTTCTTTAAAATGCCACTATTTGTATGGGGTATCTATGCTACAGCATGGATTCAACTTCTTGCGACTCCAGTTGTAGGTATTACATTAGTTCTTGCTATCTTAGAGAAATATTTTGGTATTGGTATATTTGACCCTGCAAAAGGTGGAGATCCAGTTTTATTCCAGCACCTATTTTGGATTTATTCTCACCCAGCTGTTTATCTTATGATTCTTCCAGCATTTGGTATTATGTCTGAAATCATTCCAGTGTTTTCAAGAAGAGAAATCTTTGGTTACCGTACAATTGCTCTTTCATCTGCATCAATCGCAGGTATTGGTTATATTGTTTGGGGTCACCACCTATTTACTTCTGGTATGTCAGATATAGCTAAAACTATTTTCTCATTCCTAACATTTTTTGTTGCTATTCCAACTGGTATTAAGTTTTATGACTGGATTGCTACAATGTATAAGGGTAAAATTATCCTTAAATCACCAATGTTATGGGCACTAGGTACAATTATTACTTTTGCTATTGGTGGTCTTACAGGTGTTACAATTGCAATGATTGGTGCTGATATTCACTTACAGGATACTTACTATTCAGTTGCTCACTTCCACTATGCTATTCTTGGTGGTGTTGTATTCTTACTATTTGCTGGTCTTCACTATTGGTTCCCATTAGTAACTGGTAAAATGTACAATGAAGGAACGGCTAAAATTGCTTTTTACCTAAACTTTATTGGTATTAACTTACTTTGGTTCCCAATGTTTATCGCTGGTTACTACGGTATGCCAAGACGTTATTTTGATTATTTACCAGAGTTTGAAATTTATCATCAAATTTCAGGAGTTGGTGCAGTAGTTATATTTGTTGGTTTAACGGTAATGTTCTTAAACTTAATTGCTGGATGGAGAAATGGTGAAGAGTCAGGTCTTAATCCATGGCATGCAACTACACTTGAGTGGCACTGTCCAACATCACCACCACCATTAGAGAACCATTCTAAAGTTCCTTATGTTGACTTTAAGCCTTATGAGTATCACCATGGTGAGCCAGTGGTAAAATTTGATTATGAAACTATGAAAAGGATTGACTAATGGGACACGAATATGTACCAGAAATCGCGACTAGTCGCGATGGGAAAGAATACGAAGTTCAAGGTTGGCAAGGTGATTTTTACGGTGGTAAGTTAGGATTTTGGTTATTCATGCTTACTGAGGTAATGATGTTTGGAGCTATGTTCCTTACATTAACTTACTATTTTACACTGCATCATGCAGATTTTATCAATGCATCTGCTAGTCTTAACAGATACCTTGGTGGTTTTAATACAGTGGTTCTGTTGATATCAGCACTAACAATGGGTCTTGGTCTATTAAAAATGCGTAGTGGTGATGTTAAGGGTGCAAAACTTATGATTTGGGCTACGATATTACTTGCTATAGTTTTCTTAGGTGTAAAAGCTGTTGAGTGGACTGCTGAGTATAATCACGGAGTGTTTTTAGGTCTTGATGCACTTCAGTCAGGAAATGCACACTCTAAAGCATTTGGTGAAATCCTTTTCTTTGGTATGTACTTTACAATGACTGGTCTTCACGGTTTTCACATCATTATAGGTATTGGTCTTATGATATGGTTAATCAAACGTATTAATGCAAACAAAGTAACTCCAGGTCACCATATATTGCATTGGAATATAGCTCTTTACTGGGATTTAGTTCACTTAATTTGGGTATTTGTATTTCCATATTTCTATATGATAGGTGCAGGCGACGTAACAGGAGGAGTAACACATGGACACTAATGTAAAAGTAGATTATCAAGCAGAGAAGGGTGGATACTATAAAGTTCTTATTGGACTTTTAGTTCTAACGGCTGTAACATTTATTCAGCCAACAATGTTCTTAACAGAAAATATATTTGGTATCCAGTTATTAATTGGTCTTATCAAAGCATTAATGATTCTATTCTATTACATGCACCTTAAAGGTGAAAAACTAATTGGATGGTCTGTAGTGTTTTCAGTTTTCTTAGTTATTTTCTTTTTTCTAGTTGTTATATACGATGTGAGTAATTTTCAGTTTGCTGAAGAGTCACATATCACTAATTCACCAAAAAGTGCTCCAGCAGCACACAGTGCTCCAGAAGCACATGCAGAACACTAAGGAGTCATAAAAATGTCTAAAGAAGTTATTGCAAACACTCTTCAAGGATTTGATTCTGGTGGTACTATCACCGGGGCAAGTATTGACGAAGCTTTATATATAAATTTAATAGTTTCAATAGTGCTTTTTGCATCTGTTGTACTGCCAATGATCTATTTCGCATGGAAATACCGTGAGAGTAATGTTAAAAATGAAGATATCAAAAATGTAACACATAATACTCTAATGGAGATTTTGTGGACAGCTATCCCAACAGCTATGCTATTTGTACTATTTTATTATGGTTATTCATCTATGACAGTAGCAAGAGACTTACCTAATGCTGATCAAAGTATTACAGTTAAAGTTGAAGGCTCTAAGTGGAAATGGAGATATGAATATCCAGCAAATGCAAATGGTTTTGTTCACAAACTTGGTGGAGCATTTACTAAGCCTAAGCAAGATGACAAAGGAAATGTCCTTGAAAAAGGTACAATGGGTAAATCGGCACTTTATGTACCAGTTAATACTAATATCATCTTAGAGATGAGTGCACCAATTGATGATGTTTTACATGCATTCTATGTTCCAGCTTTCCGTATAAAAGAGGATGTGGTTCCAGGTCGTGTAACAAAACAGTGGTTTAAAGCTGAAAATATTGGTGAATATGATGTTGAGTGTGCTGAGTACTGTGGTACTGATCACTCATATATGTACTCTAGAGTTGTTGTACTTCCAGAAGCAGAATATAATGCTTGGTTCAATAGTAGTGATGATACACCAAAAGGTGACTATGGTAAATCAGGTGATGCTGTATTACAACAACATGGATGTAAAAGCTGTCATGCAGTTGGAACAGATAAACAACTTATAGGACCAACTCTTAACACTAGAAGATTGACTACAGAGCAAGTATTAGATGTGATCAATAATGGTCAAGATAAACTTGGTTATGCTATGGGTGCGATGCCAGCTGGTATGGCTACTGGTACAGATGCTCAAGAGATTGCAGCTTATGTTGCTAGTGGTATGAAAGGTGATCAACCAGCTTCATTTGCAGCATGTAGTTCATGTCATGGTGAAGATGGTAAAGGTATGTACGGTATGTCTCCAAATCTTGTAGAATACGATGCAGACCTTTTACGTAATGTATTGAAGAATGGTAAAGAGGGTATGATGGGTACTATGCCAGCATTCCCTTATGTGTCAGAAGAAGAAATTTCAGCAATTGCTGAATATCTCAATAGCACAAAATAATTAAAGGATTTTATCCTTATTTATAAAGAATTGTCCTCTTACTACATAGGTAAGGGGACTTTTTTTGTAGACTTTTTTAAGCTCATGTGAATGATCTTATATAAGTTTATAATTAAAGTTAACAAAATGGTTTCATGGTATGATTCCAACAATTAACTATGGTTAGATGTATTATTAAAATAAGGATTGTCAGTGATTAAAGATTTGATATCATTAACTAAGTTTGTTCTATCTTTTGCTGTGAGCCTCTCGGCTCTCTTTGCATATATAATGGCAAAGGGCGAAACTGGGACTGATATGTATATAGCAACGTTTGCTGTACTTTTAGTTGCTATGGGTGTGTCTACGCTTAATCAAGTACAAGAATATAAATCAGATGCACTAATGGAACGTACAAAAAATAGACCAATAGCTTCTGGTAAATGGTCTCCTATGAGTGGTATATACATAGGATCTTTACTGATACTTGTCTCACTAGTTATTATTTACAACCTACTAGGTATGATAGGGTTCAATTTATTTTTATTTGCATTTATTTGGTATAACCTTGTTTATACACCATTAAAGAAGACTAGTGCTTTAGCGGTTGTACCAGGTGCCCTACTTGGTGTGATACCTCCAGCAATTGGCTGGCTAGCTGCTGGGCATAGTCTACTTGAAGTAGAGTTTTACGCTCTAGGTTTATTTTACTTTATATGGCAGATACCTCACTTTTGGTTATTGGTAATGCTATTTTACGGTGATTATGATAATGGTGGCTATCCAACTGCTATGCGTCTTTTTGGAAAAAATACTTTGCAAAAGCTAACTTTTGTATGGTTGATTTTCACTATACAGACAGGTTATTTTATGGTTAGTATATTTGAACCTGCTAGTATGACTATTAATATCTTACTTATAATTACAGCTATACTTGGTTTTGCTAGTAGTTTACAGCTACTTAGTAAAAACTTTGTACTTAAAAAAGCAAGAGCTATTTTTTATCAGATTAATGGTGCTTTTTTAGCAACTATTATATTAGTAAGCATAGATGAGTTCTTAAAAGTCTAAGCTTCATCATGCAACAGATTTTTTGTTGCAGCCTCTCTTCAACCCCACATATTTTCAAGGAATTGTTATGAAAAATCCTGAGTTCTCATTAAAAGAGATATTATCAACATTTACATCTTCATCCGGAAAAAAGCTTATGATATTTAATTCTGCCCCAATAGGTGGATTAAGTAACATTGTATACATACTTTTTTTTATTTCCCTCCCTGTCATAGAATACTTTGTTGTCTTTAACCAATATGTATTTGATAAATTAGGTATTGCAACTTGTATTGTACTTTACATAGTACTTTCATCTATTTTAATGATGGTTGTTGCAGCTATAACATGGAAACTAAAAAAGAGTGTAGTGAAAAAGATCACTCCATCTTGGAATAGTTACTTTAAAGAGATTGATTTAGAGATGGTAGTCTCATCAGGGATTACGCCTTATAATAATTTTTTTGATTATTATTCAAAAGCAATTAAAGAAGGAGTAAACGAAGATAATCTTCATAAATACCTACAAGATTCTTTTAAAGAAATGCAGATTGAAAACAAAGACTTAATTGAAGCTTTAAAGAGAGATAAGAAAAACATATAGTGAATATAATAACAGCTTTTAAGGATTATTAAATTAATTAACCGATAAAATATGAAACATAAAAATTTAGTTTTAGTTTATATTCAGCTAAATCTTTATATTTCAATCTTTGAGGAGTCTAAATGGAAAATCGTCCTTTAGAATATGACTATACAGTAGCTAAACTGTTTATGATGAATGCAATATTCGTCGGTACAGTTGGTATGTTGGTAGGGGTTATAATGGCATGGCAAATGGCCTATCCTGAATTTAACTCATTTCTTGGTGAAGGTTTGGCTGAATATACAAACTTTAGTCGATTAAGAGTGCTTCATACAGATAGTGTTATCTATGGTTTTGTGCTAAGTGCCGTTTGGTCAAGTTGGTATTTTGTTGGTCAACGTGTACTAAAAGTCTCTATGGCTGAGTCAAAAACACTTATGATTATCGGGAAACTTCATTTCTGGATTTACTTTGCTGCTTCAGCAGTCATCGTTATATCTTTATTACTTGGAATTACTACATCAAAAGAGTACGCAGAATTTGAGTGGCCATTAGATCTTGGTATTACTGTAATTTGGTTGCTTTGGGGTGCTGGAATAGCTGGTTTAGTTGGTATGAGACGTGAGAAATCACTTTATATCTCTATATGGTATTACATTGCTACATTCTTAGCAGTGGCAATGCTTCACCTTCTAAACAACTTAGAAGTTCCAACAATGTTTGCTACATCACCAGCAGGTGAGACAATGATTGGTGCATGGTATCACTCTGTTTCTATGTATGCTGGTACTAATGATGCATTAGTTCAGTGGTGGTTTGGTCACAATGCAGTTGCATTTGTTTTAACTACACCAATCGTTGCGGTAATATATTACTTTTTACCAAAAGAGTCTGGTCAAGCAATCTACTCATATAAACTCTCATTACTTTCGTTTTGGGGTTTAATGTTTGTTTATTTATGGGCTGGAGGACACCATGTTCTTTATACGACTGTTCCTGATTGGGTTCAAACTATGGGATCTATTTTCTCAGTAGTTCTAATCCTACCTTCATGGGGTTCAGCGATTAATATGCTTCTTACAATGAAGGGTGAGTGGCAACAAGTTGCTTCATCTCCATTGATTAAGTTTATGATTCTTGGTTCAACATTCTATATGTTCTCTACATTAGAAGGTCCGATTCAAGCTATTAAATCTGTAAATGCTATTGCTCACTTTACTGACTGGATTGTTGGTCATGTTCATGATGGTGCACTTGGTTGGGTTGGATTTACATTAGTTGCTGCAATCTATCACATGGCTCCACGCTTCTTTAAACGCGAGATCTACTCTAAGTCATTAATGGCTACACAGTTTTGGGTTCAAACATTAGGTATAGTACTCTACTTTACTTCTATGTGGATTGCAGGTATTACTCAAGGTATGATGTGGCGTGCTCACGATGAGTTTGGTAACCTTGCTTACTCATTCATCGATACAGTTACAGTACTTCACCCATACTACACAATTCGTGCTGTTGGTGGTACACTTTACTTAGTTGGTTTCTTGATGTTTGCTTATAACATCTATAAAACTACATCTGCTCGTCGTGTTGAAGAGTCAGAGCTACAAAATGCATCGCCTATGGGCGCTTAATAAAAGGATTATATTATGTTTCATTGGTTAGAAAAAAATCCCTTTGCTTTTGCGCTAGGTGTATTTATTACAATTGCTTTTGCTGGTTTAGTTGAGATCATCCCTAACTTTGTACAGTCTGCACGTCCTCTAGTTGGGACAAAGCCTTACTCTACATTAGAGTTAGCTGGTCGTCAAATATATATTAAAAATAGCTGTAATGCTTGTCATTCACAGATGATTCGCCCATTTAAGTCTGAGACTGACCGTTATGGTCACTACTCTTTAAGTGGTGAGTATGCATACGATCGTCCTTTCCTTTGGGGATCAAAGCGTACTGGTCCAGATTTAATGAGAGTTGGTAACTACAGAACTACTGACTGGCATGAAAATCACATGAAAGATCCAGCGGGTGTTGTACCTGGTTCTATTATGCCTCCGTATGGTTGGTTATATGATAATATGACTGATATTGATACTGCTTATGCAGAGCAATTAACAGTTGAAAGTGTATTTGCTGTACCTTATACTTTCAACAAAGATAAAGGGACAGATAAAGCACAATTAATACCTATGAGAGATGGTAGTACATCTATAGTATTAATTGGGGATAATATTGCGGATGCGAGAAGTTTAGCTTTAGAAGAAGCAAAATTAATCGTAGCTGATATGAAAGACGAAAACATTAAAGAAGCAGTTGCAAATGGTCAGATTCCTGAAATTGTTGCTATTATTGCTTATATGAATAGTCTAAAATAAGAGGGATTTAAAGTGGATATTGCTGAATTTCAAGCTTATGCTTATCTTGCAGTGGTTGTATTTATGACAGTCGCTCTGTATGCATATATATATCACTTATATAAAAACAGAAAAGATGCAGATGGTCACGACTATGAAGAGTATGCTGACCTTGCACTTCATGATGACTTAGGGGATACTCCGGTAAACGCTAAATCGCAAGAAAAAGAGAAATAGGAGAGATATATGAATAAGATTTATCTTTGGGGAATTATAATAACAGCTGCAATGCTTGGTTTCACTTACGTTTCAGTAATTGGCTCTAAGGGTGGCTTTAATGGTGATATAGTAAATATGCTTGCAGTTGCAGGTGCAATTGCACTTGTAATAATTACAGTATTTGTTGTAATTAAATATGTTCGCCAAATGCAAGTTGATACTGCTGATGGTGAATTAGCGGATGAGTCATGGGATGATATTGGCGAGTATAAAAATCCTATACCAATGGGTTGGGCAATTATTTTTCTTGCTACCTTAGTATGGGCAATGTGGTATTTTACTATGGGTTATCCTGTAAATTCGTATTCACAAATTGGTGAGTATAATGAAGATACAGCAGCTCATAATGCTAAATTTGAAAAAGAGTATGCCTCAATAACTGGTGATAGACTAATTGAGATGGGTGAGTCTGTATTTTTAGCAGAGTGTAAAGTTTGTCACGGTATTGCTGCTGATGGAATTGATGGAAAAGCTGCAAATCTTAATCAAAGAATCGCAGCAAAATCTGTTAAACATGTAATTGAAAATGGCTCTAACAATATGCTAATGGGATCTGAAAATCCTATGCCAGACCGTAATGGCCTCTTCAACATGAATACAGGTGCTTTAATTACAGATGCTGAAATCGATGCTGTATCTGCTTATGTAGCAAATGGTATGAATGGAGCTGGTGGCGATGTATTTGCTAGTACTTGTGCTTCATGTCATGGTGAAACAGGAATGGGTATGGAGTATGTTGCTCCAAATATTGCTTCATTTGACACTGCTCTTGTTACAAATGTGCTTAATCATGGTATGAAGGGTGCAATAGGTGTTATGCCAGCTATTGATAGACTAAATGCTAAACAAAAAGAAGCTGTTGGTGCATACATCACTAGCCTAAGTAAGTAAGGGAGGCAATTATGAATGACGATCGCGTAAATACTAAAAGAGGGCTAATGGTCCTTGATGGAATGGTAGGCTTTTTAATTGCTACTGTAGTTCTAGTTGTAGTTGTTTTGACATTGGCTTATCTGTCATATGATTATCAAACAGAAAGTGCTACGAACTATTATGATATAAAAGATGAAAAATCAATTAAAATGTTTGATACTCAAAGTAGAGTTAATCACATTGTAGATGTAAAGTAGAGGGGAAAAGAATGGAAAAAATTATTGCACTTGGTCTCGTACTTATGGCAGCTTACACAATTTATGTTGTCGTAACTCCAAATCATCTCTTTGTTGGTTAGGAAGTTTTATTGAAATACTCACGAGGGCTTGCGGCCCTCATCCTTACCCTGTTTTTTCAAACTCAACTATTTGCAGAATATTTATATAAAGATGAAGTGATTTTTAATCCAAAGTTTAATGAAGAGATAGAATCTCTTGGTAGTGAACTTTATAAAAAAACTGGTATATCTTTACGTCTTGTAATGCTTAAAGAACTACCTAATGGTCTTAATGTTGTAGATTATGAAAAGGAGCTCTTAAAAGAGTTCAATGAGCCTACTATTTTACTGACTTTTTCGGAAATGGATTCAAGGGTTGATATCGCAGTAAATGATATGTCTTTATATAACTATTTTAATAAAAAACAGGTACTAAGCCCATCGGCTTCTCTCGTTCAAGCTTATTTCATGGCAATATTTTACACAAAATCATGGGATGATTTTAATGAGATGCGTAGCGATTATGGAGGAAGTATTTTACCACTTTTAGCTTCTAAAGCTAAAAAAGGTGAACTACTTGGAAAGTACTCTGGCTCTATGTTTAATGGATATCTTGATATAGCAGAACAGGTTGCTGTGAGTAAAGGGACTAGGCTAGATTCATTTTCTAGTAAGAATAGTGACTATGTGATTTTGGCTGTGAAGTTTTTCTTTTATAGTTTCATAGTTTATGGAGTATTTATGTACATTAAGAGAAAAATTTACATGAGAAGAAAGAGAAAAGAGAATGAGTAAAGGAAGAATCTGGCCATATTCAATTGCGGCATCAATTATATTAGTATTTGGATTTTGTGTTGCGACTATCGTTGTTACACAGAGTGCCGAGATACAAGAGAGTGATGCATATATGAGCAAGTATCAAGTAGCCGATCTGAATGCAAATATATTGATACAGGCAAAAATAGAGTTTGATAAAAAGTATAATGTAAAGTATTTAAATAGCACTACATTAAAAGAAGATACGGATATTTCATATAAAATTAGTGATAAAAATGGGAATGCTGTAAATGATGCTGTCTTAACTCTTGCAATAAGTCGACCTGAAACAAATAAATTAGATCAAACCCTTAGTCCTACTATTGTTGAGAATGGAGTCTATACATTTACAGATGCTAAGTTTAGCAAGGCTGGCGTATGGAACCTAATTTTAAAAGTAGAAATAGGAAAAAATTATAGATTTTTAAATATAAAATCTGACACTAGAAATCCAACCTCATACGAATACTAGAAAATGGATGAGACTACTATAGTTTTACCCTCAGCTCGTGCAATTCGCCACGAGCAACTCTCCTTAGAAGAAGAAACCCTTTTTTTACCTAACTACATCACTATGAGTGATTTTATCTCTAAACTGTGCATCGTAAAAGGGTATAAGTATATAGATGATGATAGTCGCGTTTTACTTCTTCTTGAGGCTTCTGACTTCAAAGAGTTCTCAAATCTTCAGATAGAGAGAAACTTTTTTACTTTTACTAAAAACTCTACTTATATCTTTAAATTTTTTGCAGAACTTAGCGCTGAGATGTATGAGATTGAAAATCTTTTAAACGCAGATACTTATGCTGAGTATGAAGAGCATATCAGTATACTTCAAGAGCTTTATAAACGTTATGAAAAACTGTGTAAGGAGAGAGAGTACTTAGATAAAATATTTTTACCAAAACTTTATGAGTTTAACGACTCTTATGCTAAAACACACAGTAGTATCACTATAAAAGTGGATGGACATCTGACTAACTTTGAGTTTGAACTTTTAGAAAAATGTACTCAGTTTTGCAGAGTGGAGCTAGTTTTTACGACAAGTCAATTTAATTCTAAAATGCAGAGTAGATTTGAAGAGTTAGGTATAAGGCTTGAGAGTGGATATGAGTATAAAATATCACTTAATGAAAAAGATGTCAGTTCAAAAGAGAAGATTGTTAAAAACACAAACGTAAGCTGTGAGAGTTTTAGCGAGTCTATCATTCAAGTGGCGTTTGTTAAAAATAAAATATATGAGTTTGTGAAAAAAGGGTATCAGCCTGAAAATATAGCCGTAATACTTCCTAATGAGAAGATGGCAGATACTCTTAAAAGTTTTGATGATAAATCAAACCTTAACCTTGCTATGGGTGAGTCATTTAGCAAGAGCGAAATTTATAAGCAGTTAAACGCGTCACTCAAAGAGATTGAACAAGACTCAAAAGAGAACTATGCCAGAGTTGAGAGAGTGGGCAGAGAAGTTCAAAACTTACTACTGGGAATCTTTGGTAAAAAAGCGAGTGAGTTTGACTTTATAGAACTACTTCAAACCATTCAAGAGCTGATATCTAATAAACGCGAACTAAAGGTGTTTGCTGAAGAGGTTCATAGCTTTAAAAAAGTCATCCCTTTTATGTTAGATATGAGTGTGAAGTCTTTGTTAAAACTCTTTTTGCAAAGGTTGGCCGCTAGAAGTTTAGATGACGTTAGGGGTGGTAAAGTTACCGTTATGGGAGTGCTTGAAACTCGTTCTGTGAAGTTTGATGCGGTCATAATCGTAGACTTTGATGATAAAAATGTGCCTAAACGCAGTGATAAAGATATGTTCTTAAACTCACAAGTTAGGGAAAACGCAAACTTGCCAACCATGAGTGATAGAGAGAACCTCCAACGCCACTACTATGAGATGCTTATAAACTCCTCTAAAGAGGTAGCGATCTCTTTTGTAGCCTCAAGTGAGAGTAGTGCTTCTAGGTTCTTAAAACAACTCGGCATCAAAGATAAAAATATACATGAAGAAGTAGATGTTGCATCACTACTCTTTACAAGAGAGGATAAGCAAAGAGTAGAGTTTGAAGATAAGATTATTGCCTATAGTTTTAAAGGCGTGGAGCTATCAAGTACAAGACTTAAAACATTCCTTACATGTAAACGCAAGTATTACCATAAATACATTCAGCGCTTAAGCTCGCATATTATTCCTAAAGACATGCCCCAAGAACATGAAATAGGAAATGCAGTTCATGAGGCCTTAAAGAATCTCTACTCTAAAAAGAATTTTTACACAGATGAAAAAGAGTTACAAAGCGACCTTGAGCGAGAACTTGATGGTGTTAAGGGTAGAAGCGAGTTAGACAAGTACTTGATAGCCATACAAAAAAAACGACTTAGGGCATTTTCAAAAAATGAAATAGAGCGTTTTGCTCAAGGGTATAGAGTAGTCGCAACGGAAGAGAGTTTTAAAGCTCCTTATCATGGCATGACTCTAATGGGACAGATAGATAGAGTAGATAAACTAGACAATGATATAGAAGTGCTAGATTATAAAACAGGCTCATACACTCTTTACAATAAAAATAATTTCACTGAGGCTACAGACTTTCAGTTAGAGTTTTATCATATACTCTCGGGAAGTTTAGGAAATGTGACTGGATGCGGATTTTATGATTTAAAAGAGTCTACCATTATTCCTGAACTGTTTTTAACTGAGAAGTTATCGATACTCCAATCTCATATAAAAGATTTATTAGCACTTGAAGAGATTGATACTAAGCAGTGCGAAGATATAAAGAATTGTCTCTACTGTGAGTATAAAATTATGTGTGGTAGAGAATAAGTTTAGATTTTAAAATGTTCGCTATCAAAATTATCAAGAGTAGTTTCTGCAAACATTTTTGTTATAAGGCCTTTTGGTTCAAGCCACTGGTCATGCAAGATACACTTGTTATTAGGGTTACAAAATCCTGTACCTAAGATACACTCGTTATACTCCTCAAGCTCTTTAAAATAATTTAAAATTTCAAGTATAGTAATTTCAGAAGCGCTCTTTACTAACTTGTAACCACCTTCTCTACCTCTTATTGAGAGTATAAATCCACCATTTACAAGTTCAGTCATTATTTTTGTTAAGTATTTATATGAGATATCTAAAGTCTCTGAGAGCACCTTAGCACTAAGCAGGGTATCACTAGAGTTAGCTATGTATGAAAGTATACGAATAGCATACTGTGATGTTTTGTGTAATTGCATCTTCTCTCCAACTATTTTGCTAAGTATACTCTAATCATATTAATAAACTTTTAAATACTACTTCAAGGTAGAATTAAATATAACTCTGCTAAACTTTCATATACTACTCATAGGTAGAATTAAATAAGGGAGTTATCAATGTCTGAACGTATTAATAAAAATATGGCTAGAAATATCTACTTCGGTGGGGGACTGTTTGCTATTTTAGTATTTGCCGGCCTGAGCGTAGATACAGTACAAAAAGTACCCAAACTATCAAACGCAGATAAGATTACAGAGTCTGTTGCGCGTGGTAAAAACTTATGGGAGACAAACAACTGTGTGGGTTGCCATACTATTATGGGTGAGGGTGCTTACTATGCACCAGAGCTTGCAAATGTATTTGATCGTCGCGGAGCTAGCGATGAAGCTTCATTTAAAGAGTATTTAAATGGATGGATGGCTGCACAGCCTCTTAGTGAACCTGGTAGAAGAAAAATGCCACAGTTCAACCTAACGCAAACTCAGGTTAACGACTTAGCTGACTTTTTAATATGGACATCTCGTATCGATGATAACGAATGGCCACCAAACATTGAAGGATAAATAGATGAAATACAGTTCACAAATGGTTGCAAAGAATTATTTTATTTTTGCACTGATTCTTCTTGCAGGAGAGGTTCTTTTTGGTCTAATACTTGGTACTCAGTATATCTCTGGTGACTTTTTATTTCCTGAGATACCTTTTAATGTTGCTCGTATGGTTCACACTAACTTGCTTATAGTACTTATTTTATTCGGATTTATGGGTGCTGCTTATTATTTAGTTCCAGAAGAGTCTGAGAGGGAACTTTGGAGTCCTTGGCTTGCAAAAGTTACTTTTTGGATTTTTGCTGCAGCGGGTGTTGCTACAATTTTAGGATATTTACTTGTTCCTTATGCAACCTTAGCGGAGCTCACATATAACAACTTACTGCCAACTATGGGTAGAGAGTTTTTAGAACAACCAACTATTACTAAGATAGGTATAGTTATAGTAGCTCTCTCTTTTATTTTGAACATTGGCATGACAGTGCTTAAGGGTAGAAAAACAGTTATTACGGTTGTTTTACTTACTGGTCTTTTAGGTCTAGCGGTATTCTTTTTATTCGCGTTTTATGTACCTGATAATCTTGTTTTAGATAAATTCTTCTGGTGGTATGTAGTTCACTTATGGGTGGAAGGTGTTTGGGAGCTTATTTTAGGGGCTATCCTTGCGTTTGTACTTATTAAAGTGACTGGTGTTGACCGTGAACATATTGATAAATGGCTATACCTGATTATTGCTATGACATTAATATCTGGAATCGTAGGAACAGGTCACCACTTCTTCTACATTGGTACACCGGATTACTGGTTATGGATAGGGTCTATTGCTTCTGCTGTGGAGCCATTACCATTCTTTATGATGATTTTGTATGCATTTACTATGGCAAAACAGAGAAGAATAGACCATGATAATAAAATAGCACTTACATGGGCAAAAGGTACAGCAGTAATGGCATTTTTAGGTGCTGGTGTTCTAGGATTTTTACATACTCTTGCTCCTGTAAACTTTTTTACTCATGGAACGCAGCTAACAGCAGCTCATGGTCACCTATCGTTTTTTGGCGCGTATATTATGATTTTATTTACAATCATCTCTTATGCAATGCCAATTATGAGAGGAAGAGTTCATGGAAATGGTGTAAAGGCACAAAAAGTTGAACTTGCAAGCTTTTGGATGATGGTTATTGGTATGCTTGGCATTACATCAGCACTCGTAATAGCCGGAACAATGCAGGTATTTTTACAGCGTGTTGGTGTAGACGTACTTTCATTTATGGATACTCAAGCTGAGATAATCCCAGTTTACACAGTCCGTCTTCTTTTTGGTCTTATGACTTTAGCTGGACTTTTGGCTTACTTCTATAGTTTCTTTGTAAAAGAAGAAGGAAAATAGTTCTGTGTTACTCTCAATACTTGAGTTTGAAGAGACTATTGGCAAGTTTTGGAACAAATTTTTAGATAAAAAAACAAGTAAGTCTCATGAGAGTGAGCGTGTTTTTTTTGAAGACAAATCTAAAGCTTTAAAAGTTTTTTATCACCTTTTAGGTGGTCAAAGAGCTAAAGAGCTCCAAGTTACAGATAAACGCCATATAGATACTTCTCGCTCACTGTATGAGAAAATATCAAATGCAGGAAATAGTTTTTTTCTTGCGTCTCAAGATGAAAAGGCACTTTACTTGCCTGCATCATTCGCTTACTTTGCTACAAAAGAGCTTAACGAGATGCTCTACTTTTGGCTGGTTGCAATGGCTACAAAAACAGACTATTACAGAGGAACTCTTTTTTATAAAAATAATAATGCGGCACAAGAGCTCATAAATAGATATCCAGGTTTTAGAGTTTTTTATGAATCTGCTAGTGCTTATCTTTTAGAGCAGAATGAAAAATTGTCATATATTAAATCTTTTAATGAAGAAGCTTTAGTAGATGCACAATCAATAGATAGTCTTAACGCTTACCCATTTGTGATGTGGATATATCCTCCTAAGGATTCAAAAAGTAAGTATAGTGATTTTGACGATGAGGATGAGCCAGTTCGTGGAGATGAAAAGCCGGAGCTAACTGAAACTCTAAAGATGAAAAAGCAATCTCAGAAGATGGATGATGACAAAGAGACAGATGGTTTAGTGGCGTTTCTTCCAGAGTCTATGATGAGTATAATGGATAAGGTCAATGTAGATAGAAGTGAAGATGATAGTTTTGATGAAGACGCTCTTTATAATGCAGAAGATTTAGATGAGATTACTTTAGGAAATAAAAAAGCAAATCTCTCGGCTAGACTCAAAATGGACTTAGACTTAGCAGTACACTCTCAAGAGGAGTATCCAGTAGGTGATGGTCACTTTATAGATGAGTATAACTATAAAACAGACTCCTATCTTAAAAATTATGTCTGTATAAATACACATATCATTACAAATATAGAGGAGTTAAAGCTTCCTCTGCGTTTAAAGAAAATGGTCAAAAAAATAGAGAGAGAACTAGACCTCATGGAACTTGAGCGTGTTAAAAACAGTCGTCTTCCCTATGGAGATGAGATAAATCTAGATACATGGATAGATTACAAGGGACATCTAAATAAATCAGGGCATCATCAGAATTTTTATGAAAGTTATGAGAGAAAAAGCCGTGATATATCTACTCTTATATTAGCAGATGTCTCACTCTCAACCGAAGCGGGTATAACGCAAGAGATACGAGTGATAGATATGATAAAAGATGCTCTTATAGTTTTCTCAGAAGCTTTAGAGAAACTACAAGACAAGTTCGCCATCTATACTTTTTCATCGCTGAAAAATACAAATGTAAGATATGAAATTGTAAAAAATTTTAATGAAAAATATAGTGACTTTACCCGTGGAAGAATCGATGCCATTAAGCCTGGATACTACACTAGAATGGGTGCAGGAATTAGAGAGTCTACAAAGATACTAGCAAAACAAAAAACACAAAATAAACTACTGTTGATTATCAGCGATGGAAAGCCAAACGACGTAGATAGATATGATGGTCGCTACGGTATAGAAGATACTAAAAAAGCGATTATAGAGGCTAAGAAAATGGGACTCACTCCTTTTTGTATCACGATTGATTTAGAGGCCAAAGAGTACTTACCATATCTCTTTGGAAGAAATGGTTATGCAGTTATACGAGAGCCTAAAAAGCTACCGACTATAGTGCCAGAAATATATATGAACTTAACAAAATAAGGAGAACAATTATGTCAAATACTTACTACTTATCACAATCAAACGAAGTTGAACTTTTCCAAGCAGCGGCTTCTATGAATCTTCCTGTACTTATCAAGGGACCAACAGGATGTGGAAAGACTCGCTTTATAGAGTCGATGGGCGAAAAACTAGATAGAAAGGTTTATACTGTAGTTTGCCATGATGATCTGAGTGCAGCAGATTTAATAGGGCGTCACCTTATAAATGAGCATGGAACTTTTTGGCAAGATGGTCCTCTTACAAAAGCAGTGCGTGAGGGTGGAATCTGTTATCTAGATGAGATTATAGAAGCCAGAAAAGATACAACTGTAGTTCTTCACTCACTTGCTGATTATCGTCGTGTTTTACCCATAGATAGAACAGGCGAACTTATTGAAGCACATCCTGATTTTATGTTGGTAGTCTCTTATAATCCTGGATATCAAAATGTACTCAAGGGAATGAAGCCAAGTACAAAACAGCGTTTTATATCTCTTAGTTTTGATTACCCTAAACCTGAAATAGAAAAAGAGATAATCATTAAAGAGAGTGGAGTAAACGCTGAAGTCGCACAAAAGCTTGTAAACATAGCAGGAGAGATTCGACAACTCACAGATAGCGATATAGAAGAGGCAGTCTCAACAAGATTACTTGTATATAGTGCGAAACTAATAGTAAATGGTTTTGACCCTTACCAAGCTTGTATGCACTCTATCGTTGAGTCTTTAAGTGATGAAGATGAGGTTTTAGAAGTACTGCGAAAACTTATTGGTTTACACTTTAGTTCGTGAGAGTAAAACAAGTACTACCTCCAGGTGATTTTGGAGTATGGATAATTGTTTATGTAGAGCTTGTGACTTTTGGTGCACTCTTTTTAGGCTATGCCTTTTCTCGTAGACTTGAGGTTGAACTCTTTAATGAGTCTCAACTTTTGCTTGATCAGAGGTTTGGCTTTGTAAATACAATTATATTAATCACTAGTAGTTATTTTGTTGTAAAAGCTGTAGAATCTATACAACTAAAAGATAGAGACAAGGCAAATTATATTACTTCAAGATGGCTACTTGGGGCAATGGGACTTGGCTCTTTTTTTATCATAAACAAAATTGTTGAATTTATGCAAAAGTCTGAACAAGGTATAGACCTCAGTACAAATACCTTTTTTATGTTTTACATTATGCTCACAGTCTTTCATTTTATGCATGTACTTTTAGGTCTTATAGTTCTTTTTAACATGCAAAAAAAAGCTAAGAATGGTGGATACACACTAGAAGACTATAGAGGTTTACAAACAGGTGCAATCTACTGGCACTTAGTTGACCTACTTTGGATAGTTCTATTTCCACTTATATATATAATGAGATGATATGAATATAGATAAAATATGGATTATTTTAGTTTCACTTACAAGCTTTACTTTTTTAGTAGGATACTTTAAACTTGTAAGTGATGCAATCATCACTCTCTTACTCCTGGGCACATTTATAAAAGGCTTACTAGTCATAGAACATTTTATGCAACTAAAAGATGTAGTGCTAAGTTATAGGATAATCCCTATCTTATGGCTGGGAACTATCCTTCTGCTTGTTGGTGCCGCTTACTATTTTTAAGAGCCTAAAAATTTCAAATATTCTCTTTGCTCTAATTTTGATATAATCTTCTAAATATGATGTTCTCTATAAAGGGAATAATAGGAAAGTTTACTATTGAATAATGAAATGTTTAAAAATAACCTAGCTTACGAAGCGAGTGCTGGAAGTGGCAAAACTTTTATGCTTGTTGTGCGTTATCTCTCCCTGCTTTTTATGCAAGCGGAGCCTTCAAAGATACTAGCACTTACCTTTACAAACAAAGCAGCTTCAGAGATGAGCGAGAGAATAGTTGAAACACTCGAAGAGCTTGAGTCTCGTGGTGAACTTGATGTCATTATGCAGGTAACCGGTTTGTCTCGTGAACATCTTCTAGCTAACCGAAAAAAAATACTCCAAGAGTTTTTAAACTCACACACGAAAATAATGACAATAGATAGTTTTTTTACGCAAGTTCTTAGAAAGTTTTCTCTCTATGCCTCTTTGATGCCAGACTTTTCCACTTTTAGTTCTCAACATGAGCTCAAACTTATGTCGCGTTTTTTAAGTGAAGTAAGTGCTGCCAATAAACGCGAGATTCTCATAAACCTCTCTTTGGAGTCTAAAAAAAGAATCAGTGACATCTTTACTCTTTTAGATGAGTTTTACATAAAAAAAGAGGAACTCTCAAACATAAGTTTTACAAAAATCGACTTGAGAGCCTTTGAAGACGAAGCCATGAGCGCTTTATCGGGACTTCAAGGGATAGTGGCCAACTGTGACAAGGCAAGTGGACAACTTCAAGGCGCCGTTAAAGTGGAGAGTTTTGCAGAGCTAAAAGATAAAACATGGGTGCAAAAAGAGTCTCTGGAGTACTGGGCGTTTAAGAAGTGTTTTACTCTTGAGATGAATCATTACCTTCATACCATACAAACTACCGTGGCAAATCATCATAGAGCTAAAGAGCAGAACTTTTTTTATGCACTTAATGAACTTGTTGAGATCTATCAAAAGTCAAAAAAAGCTCTTTATATGGATGATAGCGAACTGAGTTTTTCAGACGTAACCTCTCTTGTTTATGAGATACTGCATAAAAATGACGATAGTCAGTTTTTATACTTTCGTCTTGATGCTAAGATAGAACATATACTACTTGATGAGTTCCAAGATACGAGTGTACTTCAGTATAAGATTTTAAAACCTCTCATTGAAGAGATAACTTCTGGAAATGGAATCTTTGAAAATGGAAGTTTCTTTTTTGTTGGGGATGTGAAGCAGTCTATTTATAGGTTTCGTGGTGGCGTTTCGGCTCTTTTTGGCGAGGTGGTAGAAGAGAATGATACTGAGGTTGAAAAACTTCTAACAAACTACCGCTCACAAAAAGAGGTCATAGAGTTTGTAAACGCTACTTTTAGAGATAAGATAGAAGGTTATAGCGACCAACTTGTTCGCAAAGAGGCTCAAGGCGGATATGTAGAGGTCTTAGAGAATGACGAACTTTTAGAAGAGACTCTAACACAGGTGCAAAGACTCATAGCTCTTGGTGCTGATTTAAATGAGATTGCAATTTTATGTGCGACTAATGGGGATGGAGAAGCCATAAAGCTCTCGCTTCAAGAAAATGAGATTGAAGTTGTAACAGAGACAACGACAAAACTCATAAACCAAAGAAGCGTGAAGGCTCTTTTGGAGTACTTGAAGTATCTCTACTTTAAAGAAGATATCTATAAACATAACTTCTTCGCGCTTATATCCCAAGAGATACAGAGCATATCTTCTGTGGACTTTAATAAGGTCAAACTCTTTGACGTTGTCAAACGCGCCATAGAGAAATATAATCTCTTTGAGCATGACTTTCATCTCCTGCGTTTTCTAAATGCCATAAAAGGGTATGAAGACATAGAAGCACTACTCTTTGAGTATGAAAGACTCGATACTTCTGCAGCAGCGTCAGACCTCAATGGCGTGCGAGTGCTCACCGTTCATAAGTCAAAGGGTTTGGAATACGCTCACGTTATCGTGATGGATAGGCTTAAAAACCCACCAGCTTCTCGCTCAAGTATCATTTATGAATATGATGGAATAGCTTTGCAAAACGTATATCTAAGAACTAAAAATAGAGAAGCGATAGACAGAAGTTATGAAAATGCGCTCCATAAAGAGCAGAAACTTGTGCGTGAAGATAGTCTCAATGCACTCTATGTGGCGTTTACAAGGGCAAGAGAGAATCTCATCATAATTAAAAAGTCTAAAAAGTCCTCTTTTGATCTGCTAGAGTTAGATGCAAAAAGTAGTGGTGAGTTGCAATGTGAAAGAGTTCAAAAAGAGAAGAAAAAAGATCTTCAACCTTTGGAACACAAAGAGCTTTACTATGGAACACAGAGTGACATACTGGCGTTAGAGAGTGAGCAAGCGGAAAATATAAACGCCATTAATTTTGGTTTAGCTCTTCACTATATGCTGGAGATGATGAGCTCCTTTAATAAAGAGTCCATACCAAACGCCAAAGATATGATGATAAATAAGTTTGGTTTTGAACTCCAAGTTGATGAGATAGAAGATATAGTCCGTCGAGTTGAGATGTTTGTAGAAAATGAAGAGGTGCTTAAGCTTATAGATGGCGATTGTTACAGAGAAAAAGCTCTGCGTTATAAAAATAACCTGCGTTATGTAGATCTTTTAGTAAAACATAAAGAGGGCTCTTGGAATATACTTGATTATAAAAGTTCACTAAGTTTTTCTGAACACCATGTGAAACAAGTCCGTTACTATAAACGGGCTATAGAAGATATAACTGCAGAGTTAGTAAATGGATATATCTGTTATATATTAGCCGATAGTGTTAAACTTGTTAAAATTTAGTATACTTTATTAATTATGTAGATATAATTTAGAATTATTCTTTAAAAAATAGGAAGATAGATGAATATTTTATCGCTACAAAGAAGTATTACTCTTAAGTATGTAGTGGCGCTTTTATTAATCGCACTTTTATCAAGTGCTTCATTTTACGTCCTATTTAAAGCATTAGAAGAGTCTAAAAATACTGCCTACATTGTAAATATTTCAGGAAAACAGCGAATGCTCTCTCAGCATATAGCTCTGGCTCTCCATAGATTACATAAAGATATAGAGGACTCCAAGATTAATGAGGGTATTGTTCATAACAATATCTTAGTCCAAACACTTATGGCAGATATAAAAGAGATGTCAGAAGCTAATAGAATCCTCTCAACTGGTTTTTTGCCAAATGGCAGTAAAGTGAAACTTTCAAGGGTGCTTGATGAGACCTACTTTGGGGATGTAAATCTAAAAAAAAGAGTTGATGAGTATCTCGAGAGTGCATATGAAATTTTTAAAATGAGTAAGCATAGTGATGTAGATATACTTATAGAAAAAGTGGATAGATTATCTGAACTTTTACTTTTAGATATAGATAGAGTTGTAATGGAGTACCAAGAAGAGGGCGAAGAGAAGTTAAAAGATCTAAGATGGCTTGAAGTTGTTACTTGGGTACTCATAATAATTGTTCTACTCCTAGAGGTTATTTTTATATTTCAACCACTCACACGAGAGATAGTCGACCTCTATCGTAAAAATGAAAGTATCTTAAATAATTTAGAAAATGAAGTGCTTATAAGAACGATGAAACTTGAAGATGCAAATGTCAAACTCAAAGATTTGGCACTGCATGACCCTCTGACAGGACTGAGAAATCGCCTTACACTTGAAAAAGATGTTGAAAGAGCGATAAGTCATGAGAGAGATCATAAGGCTCCTTATGCCGTTTTAATGTTTGACATAGACTGGTTTAAAGATGTGAATGATACTTATGGACATGATATTGGTGATAGGGTCATAAAAGAGATATCAAAGATATTAAAAGAAGCAGTACGTGAAAATGATAAGGTCTATAGAGCTGGTGGAGAGGAGTTTGTGATACTGCTCAATCGTATCGATTATACGGATGTAAGCAATATTGCCGAGAAAATAAGAAAACTCATTGAGCAACATGTCTTTAGCGTTGATGATATTAGTTTTTCAAAGACAATAAGTTGTGGACTCTATCACTCTTCCATAATTGAAGGCGAAAATGTAGACCATGTTTTAAAACTTGTAGATAGAGCCTTATATAAATCTAAACTCAATGGAAGAAATAGAGTAACCAATGTCTCGTTAATACACAAAAAGTAATAAGCAAACTGACTATTTTGTCTTGATATAATACGGCAGATATAAATAAAAAGAGTCCTATGATACAACTACAAAACATCTCTAAAAATTTCGCCTCCCAAGAACTTTTTAACAATCTCAACTTAAAACTAAATGCAGGAAATCGCACTGGACTAGTTGGAAGAAATGGAAGTGGAAAGTCAACACTTTTCAAACTCATACTTGGTGAAGAGTCTGCCGATGACGGTGAGATAATCATCCCAAAAAACTACAAGATAGGCACGCTAAAACAGCACCTTACGTTTAGTGAGAGCACACTTAGAGAAGAGGCGGCTTTAGCATTAGAAGACGAGATGAAGTATGACGTTTATAGAGTGGAGAAGATACTCTTTGGACTTGGGTTTACTCAAGAGGACTTAGAAAAAGATCCACTCTCATTTTCAGGTGGATATCAAATCCGCATCAACCTTGCAAAACTCCTTGTGACCGAACCTAACTTACTTCTACTCGATGAGCCTACCAACTACCTTGACATCGTCTCTCTGCGTTGGCTGAAGTCATTTTTAAGAGCTTTTGAGGGTGAGGTTATTCTTATAACACACAACCGTGACTTTATGGACAGTGTTTGTACCCATACCATGGGAATCGTGAGAAAAAAGATAGAGATAATCCAAGGTGATACACATAAATTTTATGAGCAGTTAAATGCCAATGATGAACTCTATGCAAAACAGAAAATTGCACAAGATAAAAAAGTAAAAGAGTTAGAAGAGTTCATAGCTAAAAATAAGGCTCGCGCGTCTACTGCGTCTCTTGCACAGTCTAAGGTTAAACAATTAGAAAAGATGGAACTTCTTGATGACTTGGCGTTTGACAACACTTTGGCATTTGACTTTAACTTTAAAGAGACGCCTGCAAAGTTAATGTTAGAGGTTGAAAATCTTAGCTTTGGATATACACCAGAAAACATACTCTTTAAAAATATCTCTTTTTCTATTAAACGTGGGGAGTGTTTAGGCATCATCGGAAAAAATGGAAAAGGAAAATCAACTCTCCTAAATACTTTAGCCGGAGAGTTAAAACAACTTAGTGGAACCATAAGCTCTCATCCATCAGTAGAGTTTGCCCACTTTGGTCAAACAAACATAGATAGACTTCATGCAAACGCGACGGTAATAGATGAGATACACTCCGCAAATACAAAACTCCCAACGCAGAGTATAAGAAGTATAGCTGGGGCTATGATGTTTAGTGGCGATAGCGCGGATAAAAAGGTTTCACTTTTATCGGGTGGAGAGAAGTCTCGCGTTATGTTAGGACAAATTTTAGCACGAGAAGTAAACTTACTCTTTTTGGATGAGCCTACAAATCACCTTGATATGGACTCCATAGAAGCACTTACAAATGCCATAAGAAACTTTGAGGGGGCAGTTATCATCGTAACCCACTCTGAAGAGTTACTCCGTAGAGTTTGTGACAGACTTGTTATCTTTGCCAAAGAGGGCGCTGAGTATTTTGATGGCGGTTATGATGAGTTTCTTGAAAAAATTGGTTGGGATGAAGGTGAAGATGAAAAACTTGAAAAAAACAAACCTGCTCCTAAATCAAATACCAAAGAGAATAAAAAACTAAAAGCAGATTTAACGCGAGAGCGAAACAAAATAACCTCGCCTCTAAAGAAAAAAGTGCAAAAGATAGAAACAAATATTATGGAGATAGAAGAACAGCTTGAACTCCATCACAAAGAGTTGGTTGAGGTCTCAAACAGTGGCGATAGTGCCTCTTTAATAGAACTCTCTAAACTAGTAAGTAAAGAGGAATCTGAAGTAGAAGAGCTCTTTGAAGAACTCGAAATAGCTCAAAGCGAGCTTGACGAGATAAACGAAGAGTATGAAAAGAAGATGGAACTACTTTAATTTAACTCTTTTTTATAAATGAGATAAAATCTTCTGCAACTAAAGGTTTACTAAAGTAGTAGCCTTGCACCTCTTGACATCCTTGAGAGCGAAGATACTGAAGTTGCTCTATTGTTTCTACACCTTCAGCTATAGTTTTAAGTCCTAGTGCATCTGACATATTTATGATGGCTGAGACTATGGCTCTGTCTTCTTGGTCATCCTTTATGTCTTGAACAAAAGATTGGTCAATTTTTAGTTTATAGATTTTGAATTTTTTAAGATGACTAAGGTTTGAATAGCCTGTTCCAAAATCATCTATAGATATTTTTACGCCTATCTCATTGATGGCATTTATGATCTCTATAGCCTGATGCGGATCTTTTGCCGTAACACTCTCTGTGAGTTCTAACTCTAAGTATTTTGCCTCAAGAGAGTTCTCTTTGAGTATCTCAGATATAGACTCTGGAAGGTTCGCATGACGAAACTGAATGGCTGAGAGATTTACAGATACTACAAAGGGCTTTATTCCCTCATCTATCCATATTTGCAACTGTTTTGTAGCGCTGCGAAGTACCCATTCACCAATCTCTATAATAAGTCCATTATTTTCAGCTATTGGAATAAACTCAGCAGGCGAGATATTGCCAAACTCCGGGTGTGTCCATCTTAGTAAAGTCTCAGCACCTATAACTTCTTGATTATGCAGAGAGATTTGAGGCTGATAAACTAGGTGAAGTTCGTTGTTGTTAAGAGCAGTTCTTAGAGCATGACTAAGCTCAAGATTGCGTTTAGAGCTAATTTGCATCTCTTTTGTAAAAAATGAGTAGTTATTTCGCCCCTCTCGTTTACTCCTGTACATAGCAGTATCGGCATTTTTAAAAAGAGTCTCCTTATCTTCTCCATCATCTGGATAGATTCCAATGCCTATGGATGCAGTCACACTAAGTGTATTGTCATCAATGTAGCGTGGGTTTTGAATCTCTTTGAGTATTTTTTTTGCTACTTCATGTGCTCCATTCGCATTTGTATTTGGGGATAAAATGATAAATTCATCCCCTCCAAGTCTAGCTACAGTATCTTCTTCTCTTAGTATAGAAGTTAAACATCTTGAAACTTCAACAAGAAGTTTATCCCCTGTATCATGTCCTAAGTTGTCATTTATCTCTTTAAAGTTGTCAATATCTAAAAACATCAAAGCGAAGTTTTCTGTGTTGCGTTTAGCTCTTGCTAGGGTATTGTGTAGAGTAGTGTCTAGGTTTGCACGATTTGGAAGTTGAGTCAAGGAGTCGTAATTTGCAAGATATATTATGTTCTCTTCATCTTTTTTTCTCTGAGTAATATCTCGCGTTATACCAAGTAGAGCAGTTATATCTCCATCTGCATCTCTCATAGGAACTGCATTTGTCTCTAGCCAACGCGAGGTTCCTTTTAATCCTTTGATTTTAAACACTAAGCTAGCATTTAGACCTTGCATGACTTTTTGATGGAGCTCTAAAAAAGGAGTTCTCCACTCTTTACACATATAGTTTACTAGAGTTTGCTGCTGTGCCACTTCAAGAGACTCAGCTTCAAGCATAGCTAGTCCCGCAGGGTTCATTGTAATCAACCTACCATTTGGATCTACAAGCTTTACACACTCTGGCTCATTTTCTATGATAGCTTGGAGGTGTTGCTGGCTCTCTTTGAGTTTGTTAGCAGAAATTTTAGCATGTGTAATATTCTCATACATACCTAAGAGCCCAAAGAGTTTATTCTCACTATCATAGAGAGGGATTTTAGAAGTTCTTAGCCACATCTCTTCCCCATCAGAATTTGTTTGGGGTTCTTCAAAAAATAGTTTTGGGATTTGTGAATCTAAAACACTTCTATCATCTGCTCTATATATTTCAGCTTCATTTTTCCAGCTTAAGTCATAATCGCTTTTGCCAATTATCTCACTCTCATCTTTCTTCCGTGCATCATTTGCAAAGAGTTCATTACAACCTAGGAAGTTTAAATCTAAATCTTTCCAAAAAATGCGCACCGGAACTGTGTTGATGATTGTATGTAAAAGATTATTAGAGTTGATAAGCTCTTCTTCTCGTACTTTGAGTTTTTTTTCATTTTCATAAGAGTCTGTAATATTAATGCTAATCCCCATAAGGCCAATGACTTCTTGTGCTGCATTATAAATAAGAGATTTTGAGGTACTGAGTAGCACACTTGAACCATCTTGAAGTCTAATCCACCCTTGACTCTTTTTTGCTATCTTTTGGGCTATAAGTTCTCTATCAAGTGCTTGAACTATAGCTCCAGTACTCTCGCCAAGTATCTCAATATCAGTATGGCCAATAATTTCCTCCATAGGCAGGTTTAAAAACTTTGCAAAAGCTTCATTACAGCCTAAGTAAATACCATCTGCATTATGATAGTCTTTATAGTACATAAGTTCTAGACTACTAGGAGATGCTGGGGAGACTACTTCATATTTGAATTTATTATGATTGAATTCTTTTTTCATGTGAATATACTATCATATTTCATCTGATTAGATAGTAATGAGTAGGGCTATATTTAAAAATCTAGATATAATTATATTTCTAAAATAATTTATAAATATTGATCCACTACTATAGAATCCTAAAAACTTACAATATCCTTAAATTCAGCTTCTTATAAGTTTATATAGCTATACTTTCGCCACTTAAATAAGCGTTCGCGTTTATTAAACAAATTACTCAAATAAAGGTTCAAAATGAAATTTACTAAAATTGCATCTGCTGAACAAATTGATCAAAAATGGATTTTGATTGATGCTGAAGGTAAAACATTTGGTCGTATGATGACAGAAGTAGCAACACTTCTTCGTGGTAAGAACAAAGTTTGCTGGACTCCAAATATTGATTGTGGTGACTATGTTGTTATCATTAATGCTTCTAAGGCTAAATTTAATGGTCTTGGTAAAATAGCTAACAAAGAGTATTTCTCTCATTCTGGTTACTTTGGTTCTACTAAGAGTGTTAAAATGACTGAACTTTTAGAGAAAAACCCTGAGAAACTTTATAAGTTATCAGCTCGTGGTATGCTTCCTAAGACTAAGTTAGGTGCTAAAATGCTTAAGAAATTAAAAATATATGCAGGTGCTGAACACCCTCACACTGCACAAATAGCTAAGTAAGGATTTACTAGATGGCAAAAACAATATATGCAACAGGACGCCGTAAAGCGTCAATCGCAAAAGTATGGTTAACTCCAGGAACTGGTAACATGACTATTAATGGTCTTTCACTAGATGCATGGTTAGGTGGACTTGAAGCTAAAAAGCTTCGTGTTAAACAACCATTAGTTCTTTCTAAGCAAGATGGTTCAGTTGATATCGTTGCTACTACTTTAGGTGGTGGTTTTGGTGGTCAAGCTGATGCACTTCGTCACGGTATATCTCGTGCACTTGTAGCATTCAACCCAGAAATAAAAGCTATCCTTAAACCAGAGGGTATGATGACTCGTGATTCACGTGTTGTTGAACGTAAGAAACCAGGTAAGAGAAAAGCTCGTCGTTCTCGTCAGTTCTCTAAACGTTAATATTTCTACTTTCAAACTTTTTATCCAGAGTTTTCTCTGGGTAAACTTCTCCCTACACTCAAGATACACTATCAATTTATTTTATAGATTTATTTAGATTTTATTATATTAGTTGTAAAATTTCCTTCTCAAAAAAAGGAATACCTTGAAATATATAATATATGCACTCCTATTATTCTCATCAACACTACTTGCAGCGACACAAGCGCAAAACATATCAGAGCTTTTCGACAAGGCAAATGTTAATGCAAAGATAAAATATTACTATATTCAAACAGATAAAGAAAAAACAAATCTGCCAAGTACATCAGCATATGCAAACTCTGTAGGTGGCCAGTTTAATATGCAAACTGCAACTCTTAACGGTTTTAGCGCCAGCACTACATTTATGACTACCAACCCATTTTTACTCTCACCAAATGTAGACACATCTATCATCGCTAAAGATAATGGGGCATTGGGTGGAGATGCAACAGAGGGATTCTCAACCCTTGGTGAACTTTATATCTCTTATAAAAATGCCAATATAAACATTGATGCAGGGAGAAAAGTTATTAAATCTCCACTTATGAATGCTAAAGATGTAAGAATGCTTCCCTCTGCAGTTTCAGGAATTTTTGCATCGTATACAAAAAATAAAAATCTAAAAATAGAAGTTGTGGCTATTAACAAGTTTAAGCAGAGAACTTCAAATAGGTTTATGGGCATAATTGAACATGCCTTAGGTGCAAATAGAGATGCGATAACAGAGTCGAAAAATGATTATCTTGCACAGGTTGGTGTGATATATAATCGTGATGATTTTAACTTTAGAGTTTATGATGACTATGCAAATCATTTTATGAACTCTATCTATCTTGACTCTACTTTAGATATGAAAATTGCTGATAATAAACTAACTCTAGGTGCACAGTATATACGTCAAGACAGTATAGGTAATGCAGATAAGAATTTAAAAAATACAGGCTCACTTACTGGCGGTAAAATAATTGTAGTAAATGCAGTGGCTTTTAAGGCGGAACTTGCCATTAAAAGTGCTAAAATTGGAATTGATTACTCAAAAGTTATTAGTAATGACAATGCACATGACTCTTTAGTGCTTCCATGGGATGGTACACCTCTATTTACAAATATGATTACTTCAAACAATCTTTTTCAATCTATTTACGGAAATGCTCTTAAGGCTGATAGTGTATATATTGGTGGAACTCAGGGTGTGAAAATATTTTATAATCAAAAATATGACTCTTTTGGTTTTAAGGGCTTAAGCACTACTCTTGCATACCTAAATAGCTCAAATAGTAGATTTTTTAAAGATCAAAATGATTATAATGCAGTTATAGCATACAAACACTCTCAAAACTTCTCTATTGCACTTAAAGCTATTTTGACTTATAATGACACTTTAGCAAGTGAATTAGGTTCTATTTCTCAGACTGATAAATTAACTCAGTATAGAGCTATAGCAAACTATCAATTTTAATTAAGGAAAGTATATGAAAAAAACACTTTTAGCAACAGCTATAGTAACATTAGCATTAGTTGGATGTAATGGTTCGCAGAATGTAAAACCTAAAGAAGCTTCAGCACACGACAAGCATTGGGATTATGGAAGTCATAATGGTCCTGCCCATTGGGAGGAGTTTTCCAAAACATGCGGCAAGGGGATTCACCAATCACCTATAAATATTATTCCAGGTAAGACTATGTCTATGAATCATGAGTATGATTTAAGTATGCATGATGATATTACAGGTATGGCAAAAGTTATAGATAATGGGCACTCTATAAAAGTAACTCCTGAGCATGGTGGAGCGATTACTCTTCATGGCGAAGATTTTAATCTTTTACAGTTTCACTTTCATGGTAAGAGTGAGCATACTATAGATGGCAAGCGTTTTGATATGGTCGCTCATATGGTTCATCAAAACCCTAAAACAGAGCAACTTGCTGTTGTAGCAGTTTTCTTTGAAGCGGGAGAAAAAAGTGTTGTTTTAGAAAAAATTATAAATAATGTTGGCTCAACTGTAAAGATTGATCCACAAGACTTCATGCCTTTAGATACTTCTCACTACTATCACTATATAGGTTCTCTAACGACACCACCATGTTCTGAAAATGTACAGTGGTACTTATTGAAAAAACCTATAACTGCTTCAAAAGAGCAGATAGAACACTTTAGAAAGTTTTATGTTGACAATGAACGCCCAGTTCAAGAACTTCACGACAGAAAAGTAGAAGCTAACTAAGAGCTTTTCTACATTAACTCTATTGATATATAATACCCTCAATTATAATTTGAGGGTAAATGAATGAGAGCCATCTTCCTACTAGTATTTGCTTATACCCTTTATTTTGCATCAACGCTCCACCTAGCGACATCATCAAATCCATCGCGTTTAAACCCCATCCTAGCAACTGACTCTAGCTCCTCTTTAATAGCTGGTTATCTATTTAATGGTCTCGTAAAGTTTGATAAAGACTCTAAAAATATTATAAGTGATTTGGCAGAGAAATTTTATTTTCTTGATGATAAAACATTAGTGTTTGAGCTGAAAAAAGGTGTAAAGTGGCATGATGGGGAGGAGTTTACATCAGCAGATGTTCTTTTTACATACCAAGTCCTTATATCTGATAAAATATCTTCACCCTACAGCACTGGTTTTCGTTTTGTGCAGAGTGTAAAGGTGTTAGATAAGTATAGAGTAGAAGTAAAGTATACTAAACCCTATTTTAAAGCCTTAGAGACTTGGATGATGGGAATACTGCCTGAACATATCTTAAGGGATGAGCAAAACTTTATGAGCTCAAGCTTTAACACAAACCCCATAGGTACAGGAGCATATAGACTCTCAAAACTTGAGTACTCAAAAAATATAGAACTGAGCGCTTTTGATGAGTACTTTGAGGGCAGGGCTAAAATAGATAAGATATCTTTTCATGTCATCGCAGACCAGATGACCCGTTTTTTGATGCTCAAGTCATCTGAACTTGACATTGGTGGAGTTGAGCCAATGGCTTATGAGAGACAACTCGATAAAGACTTTTTTGACAAGTTTAACATTTATGAGAAAATTAGTCTCTCATATACTTATCTTGGATTTAATCTTAGAGTAGAAAAGTTCAAAAATCCTGATGTAAGAAAGGCACTCTCATTAGCGGTAGATAGACAAGAGTTAGTAGATATACTTTTTTTTAAACATGCAAAAGTATGCAGTGGCCCTTTTTTGCCGGGAACTTCTGCGTTTAACGAGAGTGTAAAAGTTCCAACGCCAAATATACAAGAGGCAAAAAGACTTCTTAAAAAGGCAGGCTATGATGAGAATAATCCTTTTACATTTGAGATAGTTACTTCAAACTCATCGCCAGTTCGCCCTTATGCAGCACAAGTTTTACAGCATCAGTTAAAAAAAGCAGGAGTAGTGGTAAATCTTCGTGTTATGGAGTGGCAAGCATTTTTAAATATGGTCGTATTTCCTCATAAGTTTGACTCGGTTCTTTTAGGCTGGGGACTCTCGCCAACGCCAGATCCATACCTTTTTTGGCATAAAGATAGTGATACAAAGGGCGGATTTAATCTTGTAGGCTATGATAACCCTAGGGTGAACAAGCTTATTGAGAAGTCTCAAAGTATGATAGATAGAGAGAAACTCTCTCTTGTTTGGCAGGAGATGTTTGAGCTTATAACAGATGATAATCCCTATCTTTTTTTGTATATTCCAAATGAGATATCAGCAGTAAATAAGAATGTAAAAAATATAAAACCAGCTCTTGGCGGTATATGGCATAACTATATTGAGTGGACTAAAGATTAGTAAAACTTATTTTCAGTACAATAAGCAAACCTAATTTTTAAGGCATGAAAATGAAATACCTTTTTATCTTTCTCAGCATGAGTACGCTACTTCTCTCTCAAGAGTTAATTGACCAGACATTTATGAACGACTCTGAAAGAGTTCTTTGGATACTGCTAAGTATTGCCAGTCTTATAGCACTTATATCCTCCTCTTATCAGTTTATAAAGTTAAAAAAAGAGTACTCTAAAGTCAAAGAGAGACAAAACGTCATCAAGGACGCTCAAGATAAAATAATCTCTGATATGAGTGAAAATATCTATAGCGTAGTGCAAGATGTGGTCAGTAAAGAGGGACTTTTATCTCAAAAAATAGAAGAGAATCCTCAAGATAGAGATTTAGTAAAAGTTATGGATTCAGAGAAAAAACTTTATGACATGACAGGGAACTTAATAGAGTTCTTGCGTTTAAAATCTAAAAAAGTTGAAATAGTAAATAACAACTTTACATTTGTAAACCTTTTAAATGATATCTCGGGTAGCCTGATAAATGATTTTAAGAACTCTAATGTCGAACTTATTTATGATGTAGATAGCGATATTCCCTACATACTTATGGGTGACACTCTGAACCTTGGTAATATTTTACGAAATATTCTTGAGTATAGTATGTATAACAAATCAAGAAAGACACTCATGCATGTGACAAAGGTAAATGAGTTTTCATTAGTGAAAAAACTCAACTTTACTATTACTACGGATATTAAATTTGATGTTGATGAGTCTCTATTTAACTACAACTATAACGAAGAGACAAACCAGTATGAGGGACTTGGACTTTTTATCGCTAAAGATTTATCTCTGCTTATGGACGGCAAGTTAAGTGTTAAAAATACCAAGAGTAAAAATGTTGAGTTTTCTTTAACGATTCCTTTTCATTCAGCAAAAGATACTGAGAAAAAGTACAGAAGACAGCTTGACAAAAGATTGGCAAATAAAAAAGTTTTAGTTGTAGATGATAACCCAGATTCTGCACTCGCATTAGAGAAGATATTTTTAAACTTCAAGTACAGCGTTAAAGTAGAAAATAGAAACGAGTACCTTCAAAACTTATATGACTTTTCCATGTATGATATGGTGGTAATTGATGAGAGACTCTTCACAACTAAAGCACTTGCAAGTTTAAAAGAGAGTGATTGTAAGGTTGTTTCAGTTGAGAATTTCTTTAGCTCTTCAACTCTAAACATAGATGGCTTAGATGTGCAACACCTGAACAAACCATTTACTCAAGAGAGAATTTACCATATACTCAGTGAAGCTTACATTCCTCAAGAGAAAAAAGATCTCTTAGATGAGACTAAACATGCATCTAGGACTCAAAAACTAAAAGTAAACAGGGGTGTTTTTGACAGTACTCCAAATGTTACACTGCAGAGATTTTCTGAGTTTAAAGGTAGAGAACTACTCCTTGTTGAAGATAATCTAATCAACCAAAAAGTAATTGTGAGTCTTTTGGGAAAATCAGGTATAGGCATTACCATAGCAAACAATGGTGAAGAGGCCGTAGAGATTGTTAACTCCGACAAAGAGTTTGACTTAGTACTGATGGATATAAATATGCCTCTTATGGATGGCTATACAGCTTCACAAATCATTCGTGAAAATCCTAAGTTTGATATGTTACCAATTATCTCACTAAGTGCACTTACATCAACAGACGAAGTAAGACAGATGTTTAACTCTGGAATGAACGGCTACATCGCAAAACCACTCAAAAAAGAGAAACTCTTTAGTGCATTTAGCATGTTTATGCAAAAAAGCGAAGTAGTGGAGGAGACAGATGAGGGTATCCAAGAGAAAGTATCTTATGATGGACTAGATATAGAGCATGGAGTTGAGCAGATAGAAGGAAATACTATGCTCTATAAAGAGTTACTGATGGAGTTTAAGGATGCATATGGAAAAAGTGATGAGTTCCTTGCTGAGTTGATTGAAGATCATCGATATGAGCAAGCTAAAATGCTATGTCTAGACTTAAAAGGTCTCTCTGGCTCTATATGTGCATATGATATGAATACTTTAGCAACAGAGATGCACAAGCAACTCCTTTATAAAAAGTATGAGTTTCTTCCTAAGTTTGTTCAAGATTACTCGGTTGAGATTCAAAAACTCAACAACTCTATTGCGTTATACACTAAAGATATATAAGTGAGTTTTTAATTGATAATACTTTTTGATTTAGATGGAACACTCATAGACTCAACGGATGCAATTTTAGAGGGTTTTCACCACACTTTTGATACTTATGAGGCTAAATGTCCAAGCGATGAAGATATAAAAGCTCTTATAGGGTATCCCCTAGATGTGATGTATGGTGAACTTGGGGTTAAGAAAGACGTTGTCTGGGATTATGTGAACACTTATAAAGAGTATTATCAAAAGATATCTACACAAAAGACATATCTTATAGAGTCTGCTAGAGAAGCGGTAATGCTAGCTCACTCCTTTGCTTCTTTAGGTATAGTTACTACAAAAACAGGAAAGTATTCTCAAGTGATTATGGAGCATTTAAAACTTATGGAGTACTTTAGAGTTTTGATAGGAAGAGAACATGTTGAGAATCCAAAACCACATGAAGAGCCTATTTTAAAAGCACTAGAATCTTTTGATACGAAGGAGCAAGAGATATGGATGATAGGGGATACTAAACTCGATCTCATTAGTGCTAAAAACGCAGGTGTAAAATCCATAGGAGTTTTGAGTGGGTATGACACTTTAGAAACACTACAAGAACATACGGATATCATCTTTGATAATGCATTAGAAGCTGTGAAGTTTTTGCAAAATAGAGCATAGAGAAAATGACTTCAATTTACAATCAAACTTTTTCGCTAAAATATCTGTAATTAAATAACTTTAGTCGTCTCATGCGGCGCAAGCGGAGTAAAGGGATTTTATTCCTTTACGGGAGTATAAGATGGAGGTTTCCTTCATTTTATGAAATACAATTAAGGAATTATAAATATGCCATTACTAGACTCATTTACAGTTGACCACACTATCATGCCAGCACCGGCAGTTCGCCGTGCAAAGGGAATGAAATCTCCATCAGGAGATGATATTACCGTTTATGACCTGCGTTTTTACAAGCCAAATGAAGGCTTAATGGATGGAAAGGGTATACATACTCTTGAACACCTTTTTGCAGGTTTTATGCGTAATCACTTAAACGCCAAAGACGTTGAGATAATCGACCTCTCTCCTATGGGATGCCGTACAGGTTTTTATATGTCTGTGCTTGGAAAACCAGCTGAGAAAAAAGTAGCAAAAGCATGGAAAAAATCTATGAAAGATGTTTTAGAAGTAAAAAGTGAAAGTGATATTCCTGAGTTGAACCTCTACCAGTGTGGAACATATAAAATGCACTCACTTAAAAATGCTAAGAAAATTGCAAATGATATTCTTAGTCATAAAATAGGTGTTATGGATAATGATGCACTTCAGTTAAGTGCAAAAAAACTCAAACAGATAAACTAAGATTAGTCTAAATCTATGAACTCAAAATCTTATAAACTCAATCTTTTTATTCCGGTAAGTATAAGCATACTTATCGTGGCTGCATCTGTATTTTCAATAGTTTTATATTTACAGTTCGCTGCAATAGAAGAGCGAAAGATGATGAGTGCTCCTAATTTTGAACAGGAGTTTACAAATCGTGTAAAAAACAATGTAAATGCCTTTGATGTACTTATAGAGTTGCTTAAGTATGATAAAGAGATACAAGAGCTATTTCTCTCCAAGAAAACTGATAAACTTTTCGATTTTATGCAACCAATATATAATAGATTAAATGAAAAAATGGATGTTACACATTTATATTTTCTAGATATCAACGGAAAAGTTATCTTAAGAGTGCATGATAAAAATCGCCATTCAGATATAGTTGATAGATATACTTTTAAGCAAGCAAAACTCCTACAAAAACCTTTTAGTGGACTTGAGTTTGGTATCAAAAAGAATTTTACTCTACGCAATGTTCATCCTTGGTTTGTTGATGGTAAATTAATAGGCTATATAGAGCTTGGTAAAGAGATAGATAAGATAATGAGTGCTATCTCTAAAATCATTGATGTTGAAGTTTTGATGGCTGTTAAGAAAGAGATATATAGGGATGCATCCACGCATATAATGCAAGAGATTCACGATTGTGTTGAGACTAAAGATTATTATATCGTTTATAATACTGTTGCTGTTCCAGATGAGATGCAAAAGCTATGTGCTGAAAATATGGAGATAGATTTACATATTGAGATGAATGAGAAATACTACCATACATCAGTGAATCCTATAAAAGATATTCAAGGTACAGATATTGGTTATTTTATATTTTTGACAAATGCTACATTTGAGAGAGGACTTTTTATAAAAATGATGCTGATACTCTCTATTAGTATAGGAGTCTTTACGGTACTTCTGCTTGTTATGTGGAAAGTACTGAGTAGAAAAAGAGAACTTCAGATTAATGAGATGGCAGATAATCTTGCAAACATTGCTGTCACGGATGAACTTACTGGTCTTTACAATAGAAAATATTTTAATGAGCAAGGTTTACTCGAGATAAATAGAGCTAAACGCGAAGGCTTGTGCTTTAGTATGCTTATGATGGATATAGATTTTTTCAAACGCTATAACGATACTTATGGCCACCAAGCTGGAGATGAGGCAATTAAAACAGTTGCAAGAGTGATAAAGTCAACATTTCAAAGAGCAAGTGAACTCTCTTTTCGTATAGGTGGAGAGGAGTTTGCCGTACTCATAACTCATAACAAAAAAGAAGACCTCTTAGAAAGAGTCAGTAGACTTCAAGAGGCTCTTCTTCTTGAGGCAGTTGAGCATAAAAAGAACGACGCTTCGGATTTTTTAACCATCTCTAGTGGTTTAGTAACATGTACAGATGGAGATATAAATAACTTAGATGTGCTCTATAAAAAAGCCGATGCAGCTCTTTATGCGGCAAAAGAAAACGGCAGGAACCAAGTCGCTGTTTACGATAGTATCTCCCCAGACGCATAGTGCTTAAAGTTAAGTCATAATTGAAAAACTTTAATGATGAAACACATACTCTGACACTCAGTGAAGATGGCTCTTATACTGCTTACTCTAAAGAGTATGATGAGCATTATCACTCCACAAAAGATGGGGCTCTAAAAGAGTCCTATGAAAAACATGTCATACCTGCATTTAAATCACTTAGCAATAAAGATGAAGTTGTTATTTTAGATATCTGTTATGGCTTGGGTTTTAACACTCTTTGTACTCTTTTATATTATAAACAAAATTCTCCACAAACAAAACTAAAAATATACTCACCAGAACTCGATGCTTCTTTGATAAAGTCACTTACAAGTTTTTCTTATCCTCAAGAGTTTGAACAATTTAGGGAGATAATAAACGCCATCTCTATAGATGGCGTTTATGAAGATGACACTCTATATATAGAACTCTTTTTAGGTGATGCAAGAGAGTATGTAAGAAGATTTCAAAACAAATTTGACATAGTCTATCAAGACGCCTTTTCTCCAACTACAAATCCCACTCTTTGGACAAAAGAGTACTTTAAAGACATAGCAAACGCCATAAAAAAAGAGGGTGTTTTGACAACTTACTCAATAGCCCTGCAGACACGACTCGCTCTGTATGAGAATGGATTTAATATCTATTTAAATAAGGGAGAGAGCTTTAGAGCCGCTACGGTTGCATCACTTAGCCAGCTAACTTTTTTTGATTATGTGGATATGGAGCATAAGATATCTTGCAATCCTAGTATCAAACCTCTAATGGATTAAAAGATTTATATATCATTATAAGTTTTTTTGATAAAATGATAGTAGACTAAATAGATATGGATATTAAGCATGCAAGAACTTAGAACAATTTTAGATAATTTACCTATAAATATAGCAATATATCGTTACGAAGAGAATGATTTCAGAGTTATATGTTTTAACAAATCTGCGCTTAAGACAGAAAACTTAGAGCTAGATGATGTTTTAGATAAAAAGTTAAGTGCTGTTTTTCCAGGTATAAAAAGATTTGGACTCTTTGATGTGCTTTTGGATGTACATAAAAATGGCGTTGAAAAAGAGCTAGAGATAAACTTTTATGAAGATGAGCGTATCAGTGGATGGAGAAAAAATTTAGTCAATAGACTAGAAAATGGTGACATCATTGTTTCGTATAGTGATGAAAGTCTTAGTTTGACTAAAGATAAACAGATTAAATCCCTCTCCACTATTGTTGAAAATAGTATGAATGAGGTCTATATCTTTGATGCTCAGACATTTAAAATGTCCTATATGAATGAGTCTGCACATAAAAATATCGGTTATACACTCAAAGAGATTAAAACACTAAGTCCCTATGATCTTAAACCTCAATATAACAAAAAACAGTTTATGAAACTTATGAAACCTTTATTGAAAAATGAAGTAGAGCATTTAGTTTTTGAGACACTCCATCAACGTAAAGATGGGAGTGTCTATGATGTAGAAATTAGACTCCATAAAATGAAGCTAGAGGATGAAGAGGTTTTTATTGTTATTGCACAGGATATCTCTCAAAGAAATGAAGAACGAAAAGCTTTAATCGATAGTGAAAGTAAGTTTAGAAGTATAGTAGAGAGCTCCCTTGTGGGTATATTCATGTACAATGAAAAGATAGTCTACGCTAATGATCTCTCGTGTCAGTTATCAGGTTATAGTCGTGATGAATTGCATAAACTCTCGCTTTGGGAGTTAGTAAGACCAGAGCTGCAAGAGAAGACTAAAGAGCTTCTAGAAAGTCGTATTCATGGAAGCGGAGCAACTGTTAAGTATGATAATTTTGGCATTGTTTCTAAAAGTGGCAAAGAGATTATTGCAAGGGCAAGCTCAAGCATAATTAACTATAAAGGAAAAAAAACAGCTCTTGTATCTTTTGTTGATATCACTGATGTTGTAAATATTAAAAAAAGAGTTGAGCTCTTGAGTCAAGCAGTTGAGCAAACGGATGAGCTTGTAAGCATAGTCGACTTGAATGGAATTATTAAATATGCAAATGAAGCACTTGTAGCACATACAGGGTATAAAAAATCAGAACTCATCGGTAAGCATGTTAAAATTTTTAAGTCAGGACACAATAGCGATGAAGTTTATAAAAAATTATGGACAACTGTACTTAGTGGTAATATATTTCGAGAGATAATCATTAATACTAAAAAAGATAAGCAAAATTTTTATCAAGAGATGACAATCACCCCAATGCGAGATGAAGAGGGTGAGATAAATAACTTTATAGTTACAGCACAGGACGTAACCAATAGAATGGAACTTGAGAGTAAGCTCAAAACATTAGCAACAAGAGATACCCTTACGGGAATCTACAACAGACATAAAATAAATGAAGAGATTGATATAGAGATAGCAAATTATAAGAGATATGCAAGGGCTTTTGCTCTACTTATGATTGATGTTGATCACTTCAAAAAGGTGAATGACACTTATGGACATGACAAGGGAGATTATGTACTTAAAGAGATAACAGAGATAATCTCTAGGTCCATACGCATCACTGATAAGTTTGGACGTTGGGGTGGTGAAGAGTTTGTAGTTTTACTGCCAGAGATTACTAAAGAGGGAGCGATAAAAATTGCTACCAAATTAAAAGAGTTAATCGCCAACCATATTTTTAAAGATGTTGGTAAGCAGACAGTAAGCATTGGCGTAAGCGAGTTTCATGCTAATGATTCCAAAGATGAGCTCATTAAAAGGGCAGACGATGCTCTTTATGAAGCAAAAGATGGTGGAAGGGACTGTGTACGATTTAATTAAAAAGGATTAAAAACTCTTTTTTTAAGAGTTTAAAACTTCTAAGAACTCTTCACCAAACTGCTCATACTTCTTCATCCCTATGCCATTTACTTCAAGCATAGAGAGCTTGTCAACAGGTCTGTCATTTGCTAAGTGCTTGAGTGTTTTATCGCTAAATATTAAATAAGCTGGAACGCCAAGCTCAGCTGCAAGTTCACTGCGTTTAAGTCGAAGAGTCTCAAAAAGTTCGTCATCGTAGTCAAACTCTTTTTCTTGTTTGATTTTTTTCTCTTTTACATCTATGTCTAAACGCGAAGATTTAATATCTACTTGCTTTTGAGACTTGAGTATCTCTATAGCACTATTAGTGAGTTTTAGAACGCTGAACTCACCAAGCGAAAGTATCTTTAACTCTACTAAACGCTCTAGTATGACAAACCACTCTTTTTTACTCAAATGAGTTCCAATACCATAGACCGATAGTTTATCTGCTTCATTACTTAAGAGTTTTTGCTCTTTTGAGCCTCTGAGTATATCTATGATATAGTTCTTTCCAAAACTCTGGTTACTTTTGTAGATAGCGCTTAGAAGCATCTGGGCCTCTTTGGTTATATCTTGGCGTTTATCATCAGAGTTTAAGCAGTTGTCACATCTATCGCCACACTCATCAAGCGTATCGTTAAAGTACTCGGCAAGTTGTTTATGAAAGCATAATTCACTTGTGGCATAGCTATAAATCTTGTCTATTTTTTGATCTAGATGAGTCTTATACTCTTCGTTTTCTATCTCTAAAAGAAATCGTTTTTGCATTACCATATCGGCTGCGTTAAATAGAAGTAGGACTTCACTATCTTCTCCATCACGTCCCGCTCGTCCTATCTCTTGGTAATAATTTTCCTGAGATTTTGGAAGGGACATATGCACAACAAAGCGAATGTCGCTCTTATCTATTCCCATTCCAAATGCGATGGTAGCTACCATGATGTCAACTTTGTCATTGACAAATATTTTGAAGTTCTGCTCACGAACGTGTTGAGGAAGTCCTGCGTGATAAGGAAGAGACTTATAGCCATTTACATTTAAAAATGAGCTCAACTCTTCGGCTTTTTTTCGAGAACTTACATAGATGATGCCACTCTCATCGACATGTCTTAAGAGAAAGTTTTTAAGTTGTGCATGGCCATTAGCTATTCTTCTTTGAGCAGATATAAAGAGGTTTTTTCTAAAGATTTTTCCCTTGAGTAAAAGGGGATTTTCCATGCGAAGTTCTCTGAGTATATCTGAGGTTACATTATCTGTAGAAGTGGCGGTAAACGCAGCTATGGTAGTGTGAGGAAAATTTTCTTTTAAATTTCCAAGAGCTCTATAATCATCACGAAACTCATGCCCCCACTGGCTTATACAGTGCGCTTCGTCAATGACAAAAAAGTTTATCTTGAGTGAGTGGAGCATATTGATAGTCGAGCCGTTATTTAAACGCTCAGGAGAGAGGTATAAAAACTTGAGCCTGTTGGTTTGAGCTAAGTGAATGATCTCATCTACTTCATCAAAGCTTTGAGCTGATGAGATCATAGCAGCAGCAATATTTTGAGCTTGCAGGGCTGCTACTTGGTCTTGCATGAGAGCTATAAGAGGAGAGACAACTATGCTTATCCCATCCATCATAAGTGTAGGGAGCTGAAAGACTAGAGATTTTCCACCACCAGTTGGCAGTATCATTAAGAGGTCGCGGTTCTCTAAGATGGCGTCAACACCATCCTCTTGAAGTTCTCTAAAGCTGTTGTGTCCAAAGCTATCTTTTAGTACTTGGTGTTTAATAAGAGTTTTCCTAATAGCTAGTGTTTATAGCGTCTACTTCATCCCAAGAGAGAGTAGTCTGTTTTTGATGAGTGATTATATGAGAGACATAGCGGGCAAACATATCTGTTTCAACATTGACCTTTGAGCCTTTTTTATAGTTCTTAAAAAGCGTCTCTTTCATCGTATGTGGGATGATAGTCAGTCTAAAAACATTAGCGTTTACGTCATTTATAGTAAGACTGACTCCATCTATGGTTACAGAGCCTTTAGGAACTAAAAAGGGGATAGATTTTTTATCTACTTCTATATAAACGTCAAAAGAGTTTCCACTGTTTTTTATCTCTTTTACAGTTCCAATAGTATCAACATGACCTTGGACGATGTGACCTTCAAATCTATCACCCATCATCATAGCAGGCTCTATATGTACTTCGTTTTTATAGTTCTCCATCGCAAGGACACTTTGTGACTCAGGAGATAACTCAACGCTAAATCCATCATGTGCAACTTTAATAACCGTCAAACATGCACCATTTATAGCGATAGAATCACCAAGGGAGGCCTGATGTTTAGCTTTGACGCTCAGAGTACTTCCAACTAAGCTTTTAACAGTTGCAATTTCTCTTATTAGTCCTGTAAACAAATGTTTTCCTTAATATCGTAAAGTTTTATCTGCCTCAAAGAGGCAAGCTTTAGTGCCTCAGCGGCTCTGTCATTAAATGACGACACCATCGTTGCTAAAGCATAAGTGTGGTGAAGCGAAGTAAATCGGGACTTGTTCCGATTTATGTATCAAACCTAAAAGACTATTTTACCCTCTTCTTGAAGGCCTTTGATGATCTCTTTTGCTTTTTCATGTCCTGCATATGCCGCTTTACGACATAAGTCGAGCGCTTTATCATTATCTTGTTCACACCCTACACCTTGGTCGTACAGAAGACCTAGATTATAGTAACCTTGAGCAAGACCGCCATTGGCCGCTCGCGTAAAGCAGATAAAACATTTTGCATCATCTTTAGGCACACCATGACCCTCTTTATATAAAACGCCAAGGTTATTAAAGCACTGTAAGTGTCCGCGTTTAGCCCCCTCTTCGTACCAAAAAGCAGCTTCTGAGTAGTTTTGCATACAGCCAAGGCCACGTTCAAGCATTAATCCTACTTCATACATAGCGGGTGGAACTTCTCTTGTTGCTGCTTCCATATGTAGTTCATGCGCTTTAAATTGGTCGTGTTCAACGCCACCAATTCCATTTTCATACAAAATTGCAAGGTTAAAAAGGGCATAGGGCTGTTTTGCCTCTGCCGCTGCAGTATAAAGTTCTAGTGTTCTCGCTTCATTTTGCTCACACCCTTGAGCGTTTTGGTACATAAACCCTAAAGACGTCTGCGCATCTGCGTTTCCTTGCTCTGCAAGCTCTGTAAATAACTTAAATGCTTTGTCATAATCTTTTGCATTATAAGCTGCGTTTGCTTCTTCTATCATGTGACCTCATTTTTTGTTTTGATTAGTTTTTTAAAAGTAGTTTGATTTTCTTTACTAATTTTGTTTATATTATGCAAATGATACTCAAAAATGATAAAATTCGGTTTAATAAAAAGTTGTAAGTTTATATAAGTGACTTCATCAGCTCATTCTCGAAATCACATCCTGTGATTTCTGCGAGGGTTGAAAATCAGAATTCATCCTTGAATTCTTTTTTGATTGTCAAAATCCGCTAATGCAGCCACTTATATAAACCAGTCGCAAGAAATCAGATAGGATATAAATAATGAATTATGATGTAATAGTAGTTGGTGGTGGTCATGCTGGCGTTGAGGCTTCCCTTGCAGCGGCAAGAATGGGACATAAAACTCTTTTAATCTCTATGCTTGCGGAAAATGTAGGCGCTACTTCTTGTAATCCAGCTGTTGGTGGACTTGCAAAAGGGCATTTGGTTCGTGAACTTGACGCTCTTGGTGGGCAGATGGGTCTTATTACCGATGAAGCGGGTATACAGTTTCGCATACTTAACCAGACAAAAGGTCCAGCAGTTCGTGGATCTCGCGCTCAGATAGATATGGACAAGTACAGAGTTATCGCTCGTAACGTCATCTTAAATACTCCAAACTTATCCTTAGCTCAAGAGACGGTTGAGTCTTTAATCATTGAAAAAGATGTGGTTAAAGGAGTAAAGACTGATCTCTTAAATGAGTATATGGCTTCTAAAGTCATCATAACGTCAGGAACTTTTTTAAATGGAATCATTCACGTTGGTGAGATTCAAAAAAAAGCCGGGCGTTATGGAGAGGAGAGAAGTGAAGGTCTCTCTGCTTCACTTAAGAACGACGCTAAGCTAAACTTATCGCGTTTAAAGACAGGAACTTGTGCACGTATAGATAGCTCAACTATTGACTTCTCTGTGATGGAAGAGCAGGGTGGTGATGAGTTGCCATCCCCTTTTTCTTTTAGAACTAATCGTGAAGAGTTTCGTGCAAATAAGGTGCAACTTCCTTGCTACATCGCATATACAAATCCTCTTACGCATGAGATTATCTCTTCAAACTTTTACCGTGCACCACTTTTTACCGGCCAGATAGAGGGGAATTCACCGCGTTACTGTCCGAGTATCGAGGATAAAGTAAGTAAATTTGCAGATAAAGAGAGACACCACCTTTTTATAGAACCACAAACGAGGGACAATACGGAGTGCTACATAAATGGCCTTTCAACTTCTCTCCCTCCAGAAGTTCAACGCGAGATGATTCACTCGGTTGTTGGAATGCAAAATGCAAAAATAGTACGTTATGGATATGCAATAGAGTATGACTTTGTAGATCCACGCGAGCTTAGACACTCACTAGAGACTAAAAAGATAAGTGGACTTTATTGCGCCGGTCAGATTAACGGTACAACTGGTTATGAAGAAGCAGCCGCTCAAGGTATTATGGCTGGTATAAACGCAGGACTTTCACTCCAAGGAAAAGAGCCTTTGGTGCTTAGACGCGATGAAGCATATATAGGTGTTTTAATAGACGACCTTGTTACAAAAGGGACAAATGAGCCCTATAGGATGTTTACCTCACGTGCGGAGTATAGACTTCTGCTTCGTGAAGAATCAGCAGACACGAGGCTTGGTAAATATGGCCATGAACTGGGACTAATTTCAGATGCAGAATATGAGAGAATAAAGTTAAAAGATGAGCAGATTAGGTATGGAGCGCAGCTTTTAGAAGATACAAAATTTACTCCAAATAAAGAGTTTAACGCACTTTTGGAATCTATGGATGAGCCACCTTTAAAAGATGTCTCAACAGCGCAACAACTTGTTGCAAGAAAAACTTTTGACGTGCAAAAGATGCTTAAAATTATGCCTGAACTAGAAAAATTTGATGATTATATAAAAGAGGAAATTCTCGTTGAAGGGAAATACGCTCGCTATATAGATAAGCAAAGCGAAGAGATACAGAGAATGAAAAAGTATCTTAAAATCGCCATTCCAGAAGGCTTTGACTTTACAAAAGTAAGTGGGCTCTCAAAAGAGGTTCAAGAAAAACTAAAAAGCTTTGCTCCACCAACTCTTCAGGCGGCAATGAACATTAGTGGTATAACGCCAGCGGCTATTGAGATACTACACATTTATATCAAAATTGCAAAAAGAGATGCTAAGTAAATTACAAATTTTTAAAAAAAGAACTTGAATTAATAATTAATATAAATTTAATAGTATATAATAGGCTCATAAATTTCACAAGAAGTGAGTAAATATGAAAGATAGCAGCCGTAGAGGTTTTATGGGAAAGGCATTTGGTGGCTTTGCAGCAGTAGGCGCTGTGGCTTCATTGTATGCTATGAAAAAATCTTGGGATCCCCTTCCAAGTGTTAAAGCAGCAGGTTTTACAACTCTAGATATGTCTGCATACAAAGAAAATGAGTTAGTAGTAGAAAAATGGAGAGGTAAGCCGATTTTTGTTTTGAAAAAAACTGCAAAAATGGTTTCTAGTCAAACTCCAGTACAAGCAGAACGTGACGTAATGATAGATGGCTCTCACTATATGATAGCTATTGGATTATGTACACATTTAGGATGTATACCTGCATACAAGCCAAGTACAGAAGACTTTTTATGTGCATGTCATGGTGGTCAGTTTGACTTCTCTGGTGCAGTAACAAAAGTTCCACCTCCTCGTGGCCTAGATATTCCTCCGTTTAAAATAGATGGCAATAAGTTAGTACTTGGCGAAGTTGGACCTGAGTATCAAGCTATGAAAGACACTGGCATAACGCTTTAAAAGGGAAAGAATGGCAAATTTTACAAAAGCGACAAGTATTAAAGATTGGTTGAACCAGCGTTTAGCAATCGAAAAAGTAGAAAAGGTAATGATGTCGGAGTATTGGATTCCGAAAAATATTAACTTTTTATGGGCAATGGGAATGGTTCTTGTAATGACCTTCGTACTTCTTTTAGTCTCTGGAATATTTCTTTTGATGTACTACCAACCAAATGTAGCAACTGCGTTTGATAGTGTAAACTACACAATTATGAGAGAAGTAGACTTTGGTTGGTTATGGAGACATGTACATGGTGTAGCTGCGTCAGTAGTGTTTTTAATAATCTACATACATATGTTTACAGGTATATACTATGGTTCATATAAAAAGGGACGTGAGATGATTTGGATCTCTGGAATGCTTCTTTTTGTAACTTTCTCTGCTGAAGCGTTTTCAGGTTATATGCTTCCATGGGGTCAGATGTCTTACTGGGCTGGTATGGTTATAACCAATCTATTTTCTGGTGGTTCTCTGCATGCAGACTTTTTAGTAGAGTGGATTCGTGGGGATTACGTTCCCGCTCAAGCGTTCTTAACGAGATTCTTTATGCTTCATGTACTTCTACTACCATTAGCTATTATGGGTCTTATTGGGCTTCATTTTGCAGCTCTTCGTATACCTCATGTTAACAATCAAGATGGTGACGAGATTGATTTTGATGTTGAGAGTAAAAAGTATTTAGCAGGTGATAAAGCCGGTTCAAAAGTTATTAGATTCGCAAATGATTTTATGTCTAAGGATATGATGGTTGTTGGCGTTTACCTTGTTTTCTTTTTCTACCTTGTATTTTATAATTATGGTTTTGCAATGGACCCTGTAAACTTTGATCCAGCAGACGGGCTTAAGACTCCAGCACATATCTACCCTGAGTGGTACTTCTTGTGGTCTTATGAGATTCTTCGTCCTTTCTCTGTTGACGTTGGTCTTATAGCGTTTGGTTTTGCTCAAGTTATCTTTATAGGACTCCCATTTTTAGACAGAAGTCCAAACACAGTTCCAGCATCTCGTAGAGGGCTGTTTAAGTACTGGTTCTGGGCTATGCTTGTAGATATGATAGTACTGACAGCTATGGGTAAACTCCCTCCTGAGGGAATATTTAGCACGATAGGTTTTGTAGCGGCGATAGCGTTTATCCTTTTATGGATAGCGCTTCCGATCATCACAAAATTTGAAAAAAAGATATAAGGAGAAGAGAATGAAAGAATTATTAATATTAGTAGTCGTAACAGTTTTTACTCTTGTAACTTATTATCTTGTTGAGCCATTTGCTCACTCACAGATGCATAAACATATTGAGAGTGAAGCTTTTGCTTATGCTGATCTGCCTGCTATCACTAAAACTGGCAATGTGGCTAATGGTAAAGATTTAGTTATGGGCGCTGGTGCTTGTGCTGGATGTCACTCTATAGAAGTTGAAGGTATGCCAGCTTCTATGGATGCAACTACCGCAGCAGCTTCTTATGGTGTTAATCCTCCTGATTTAAGTAACGCCGGTGCAGTATATGATGCAAAGTTCTTAGCGAACCTAATCAAAAATCCTGCACATGCTCTGAATGTTGAGCACAAGTTTGACGTTAATCAAGGTCAAATGCATCCAATGGTGGCATTTTATGGAGCAGGTGGAGATATAGACCAAGAAGTAGCAGATATGGTTGCTTACCTTCAGTCCATTGCCGTTAAAGCTGAAGATTTAACTCCTGAGATAGCGTTTGAGAACGCTTGTGGAAGATGTCATGAAGTTAGATATGAAAACTGGACTCAGATAGGTACTAAACCTACGTTTAAACATAAAAGAGATGAGTTGGCGTTTGACATTCAAGTCTTAGATTATAAAGATTCACTTAAAGCTTATATGGGTTCATTACCACCAGACTTAAGTATGTATATCCGTTCTCGCGGAGAGCACTATGTAAGCACATTCGTGGAAAATCCACAGAACTATTTACCTGGTACCGCTATGCCTCGCGTTGGTGTAAATGCTCATGCAGCTGAGAAAGTTGTTGAGTACCTACTAGACGCTGGAGATACTAAACGCCATGAACGTGCAGAAGTTGGTAGAAATGTAATGATTTATATTGTTATATTTGCGATACTTGCACTGTTATGGAAAAAACAAGTTTGGAGAGATCTTCACTAAATAATACAATAAGAGAAAAGAGTTTCTTTTCTCTTTTAATGGTAGTTTAATTTTTATTTTACTGCCATTCTTCTTCTTTACAGATATATAATCATACAGTTTACTTCTCTCTAATCTAGTAATATTTAATATACTTTATTTTATATGAATTAATGAATAGCTATAATAGTTATAAGCCATTAATATAATTTTTAAAGGCTAAGATAATATTAGGAGTTTAAAATGAATAAGATAATGAAGTTGGTATTTGCATCTATATTGATGTTGACATCGTTAATGGCAAAAGACAAGGGGATGGATTTACCTTCTAGTACACCAATTGAAGTGTTTGAAATGAACGAGAATCAGATTGGTATTGGTTATATTCAGTTTAATGTTAAACTATCATTGGAAGATGCTTATTTTGAAGATAAAATAGGTGATGTTGATTATGATAATAAAGGGATAATAGTAACTCTTCCTGCTAATACAAGCACTATGATAGGAAAGATGTTTGAACTTTCATATACTGCAGGTGTTATTGATAGTAAGCTTAAGAATGGGCGATTTACAGATAGTGGAAACATATATAATAATAGTTATGAAAAAAATGGATTTTATTTGGGAATTAGACCATCTTTTAGTGTAAATATATATGATGGTGATATGTTTAAATTGAAAAATTCAACAGCTTTACATGCAATCGCATACACATTAAGCGGTGACTTTTCTGTTAATAATAACAATGGCCTAAATTATGCCTACGATGAAACAAGTTATGGAGTAGGAGTAAAGCCTAGTACAGTACTTAGTGGAACATTTTATCCTATTTCAAACTTTGGATTATCTGGATTTGTTGGAGCATCGACTTTTTTAGCATTAGATGTTAATAACTATACAAATAAGAGTACATCATTAGATTCAGATGTAGAAGTAGGTGGTTATATGTCTAGTATAGATCCAATATATGGTTTTGATGTGATTTTTAAAGGGATATTTTCAGATAATGACACATTTAATCTTTCATCCGTTTTTAGTCAAAAAAATGATGAAGCTGGTGTTGAAACAATTGTAAGATATATATTTACTTATTAATAAATTTAGATAGATATAAAGCTTTCCACTTCTTTAGTGGCAAGCTATTTCTACTCTTCTGTAACAATCTCAATAGTTGAGCATAAAACATCATGCAAGGCTTTTTTATCTTTTCTATAAAATGGAACCAGTAAACCTATTAAGATGGTTGCTGAAAACAGAAATGCTATAAATCTCATAATAGCTCTTAAAAATGAAATATTTTCAAAACTTTTATCATCTACAACTTTTATATCATAAGCTTTTTTCCCTGGTGTTTGTCCATTTTTTGCCAGTAACGTAGAGTATATGAGTCCGTAGATACTAACGCCAATTAATGGAGCTAATTGGGAGGATTGAAACTCATCTTTTCCATCCATAAATGCATATGTAATTATATAAAGTATGGGAGCATATATCATAAACATATCTACTATAAAAGCTTTTACTTTTAAAGGATAAGATGCATATATATAGCGTTGTTCTGGCTCTTTTGTCTGTTTTGTTTGCTGTTTTAGTTTGCGGAATCTCATGGCCGAATTATAACAAAATAAGTTAAAGAGTTTAAAATAAGAAAGCCTAATATGTGAATGTACAGATAAACTCTAATACTACTTAAATTAAGTCAAGATATTTTCAACTCTAATGGATATAATTGCGAGATAAATAATAATCAGGGAAATATATGTTAATTGATAGCTATGATAGAGTCGTAGACTACTTACGTGTTTCAGTAACAGAACGCTGCAATTTTAGATGTCAATACTGTATGCCAGAAAAACCCTTTTCATGGGTTCCAAAAGAGAACTTACTCTCTTTTGAAGAGCTTTTTGAGTTTATGAAAGTCGCAATTGACGAGGGCATTAAAAAGATTCGTATCACAGGTGGTGAACCGCTACTTCGTGAGGATCTAGATAAATTCATTAAGATGATTTATGATTACGAGCCATCAATTGACCTTGCTATGACTACAAACGCGTTTCTTTTAAAAGGTACGGCGCAGAGACTCAAAGACGCGGGACTTAAGCGCATAAATGTGAGTATAGACACTCTCATACCAAGCGTTGCTCAAGAGATTGCAGGAAAAGACGTTCTTAAAAATGTTTTAGCTGGCGTTGAAGAAGCGCTTAAAGTTGGACTCAAAGTAAAAGTAAACATGGTTCCAATGAAGACAGTAAACGCAGATGAGATTATAGACGTACTTGAATACTGTAAAGAGAAAGGTATGTCCATTCGCTTTATAGAGTATATGGAAAATAAACATGCAAAAGAGGGGATAGCTGGACTAAAGTCAGATGAACTCCTGAGTATACTGCGAGAGAAATACGAGTTTGTAGACGAAGGTTTTGATGGAACTTCTCCTTCACACTATTATCGTATGAACGATGGGTATAGGTTTGGCATTATCGAGCCTTATGCAGATGACTTTTGTAAGCAGTGTAATCGCATTCGTCTGACTGCTGAGGGAAATCTTATTCCATGTCTCTATTTTGACGAGGCTATGAGTATCAGCGAGTCTATTAAACGCGGAGACATTAAAGGTGCTGCTCTTGTTTTAAAAGAGGTAGTAAGAACTAAACCTGAGAAAAATCGCTGGGGTGGAGAAGACGACGAGTCATCATCTCGTGCATTTTACGAGACTGGAGGCTGAGAATGTTTATTTTGACATTACTTGAACAAAGTCCAAGTAACTACATTAACGCTAGGTTTACTTCAGCAGTAGGCTCAAAAACTAAAGTTTTTACGGAGCATATATGCTCTATTTAGTGGAGCACTTCTACTCTATACAAGGTGAAGGAAAACATGTAGGCGCGCCTTCACTTTTTTTTCGCTTTGGTGGATGTAATATGAAGTGTGAAGGCTTTGGCTGCAAAGAAAAAGCGCCTAATGGCGTTGAAGTTTTAGGATGCGATACTGTCTATGCGGTAAATAAAGAGAACTTTTCGCACCTTTGGGCTCCAGTAGAAAAAGCCTCAGAGCTGTTAAATATTTTAAATCTTTACGACCTTCCTGGAGCAGTCGACATAGTACTTACAGGTGGAGAGCCTCTCATATATGCAAATGATGAAGTCTTTGTTACGTTTTTAGAGACTCTTGTAAAGAATGGACACAGAATCACCTTTGAGACAAATGGCTCCATAAATGTAGATTTTGAAAAATATCCGGTTTATAAAGAGTGCGTCTTTGCTCTTTCAGTGAAACTTTCAAACTCAAATGAGAGTGAATCTAAGCGTGTAAATGGTGCTGTTATACATAACTTGGCATCAAACGCTAAAGAGGCGTTTTTTAAGTTCTCAATAGATTTTGAATCTATTCACTTAGGTTTAGAAGAGGAGATATCTAACATAGTCATTCACTCTTTAAAAACGGAAGTCTACTGTATGCCACTAGGTGGGACAAAGGCTGAAGTGGAGGCAAATACTGAGCCTCTTATTGAGTTTTGCAAGGCTAAAGGGTATAATTTTAGCGATAGGCTTCATATACGGATTTGGGATCAAAACAAGGGTGTATAGCTTTGAGTTACTTTATGGATCCGCTTTAGAGAACGAATCCTCGCTTCGCTCTGGGTCTCTAAAACAGATCCATAAAGTAACTGAATTTCAAGGAATCAGAAAATGATAATCAGAAAACTTTTTAAATTTGAAAATGCTCATATAGTGCGTGGATGCTCAAGCGAAAAATGTAGAAGCTCGGTTCATGGACACTCTTATAAAATAGAACTCCTTTTTGAATCAAACTTCTTAGATAATGGTCAGATGGTTTATGACTTTGGCTTGATGAAGCAAAATATGAAAGCTCTTGTTGAGAGTTTTGACCATGCTATTGCCATTTGGAGTGGAGATAACGCAGAGTACGTTAAAGATATGAAAAAACACTCTGCTAGATGGGTAGAACTTCCAGTTTCTCCTTCGGCTGAGCAGTTTTCTCGTGTTATATTTTTGATGATAGATAAACTTTTACAACTTACTACAAGTGTAAATGGCGAAAAAGAGGTAAAGCTCTCAAGTGTTATAGTGCATGAAACGCAGACGGGATACGCACAGTGTTTTGTGGATGATGCATATAGTAAACAGATGGGCACTATAGCTCTTGAAGATATAGTTTTTTCTCAAGACGTTAAAGAGGAGTGGGCAGATAGTGAACTCTTTGAAAAGATGAAACGCGGTGAAAAGTTTTTAAACCCTTTAAGTGTATAACTCAAGTATGAATAAACTTAGAGAACTCCTTTTAAAATATCCACAGACTACACTTGTACTTATAATATCTATAGTCTATCTATACTTCCAACTCGATATGCTTCTTCGTACAACAGGTGATGAAAAAACTTATGTAGCGCAGGCACTTGAGATGCAACGTGATGGGCATTGGTTTATGCAAACTCTATTTGACGAGCCAGACTACTACAAAGGTCCTCTTCATCTTATCTTTTTAAAAATCGGCTTTTTTCTCTTTGGCACAAATAGTATGTTTGCAACTGTATATATGAACTTTTTTGGCCTTATAGCAGCTACTTTACTTCTGTATAAGATGTTTGTAAAAGAGTTAGATGACAAATCTTGGGGACTTTTTTACGCTTCAAGTTTTTCTGTAAGTATCGGACTCTACTCGCATATGTTCGCTTCTCAGATGGAAGCTGAACTAGTGATATTTTATGCTATTGTCATGTACCTTTTACATCGTCTTGATTATGATAACAGACTCTTTATAAATATCTTACTTTGGGCTTTTATAGGTATGACAGGTTGGTTTAAATCCCCTGCATATAGTGTCTTTTTAGGCTTTAGTGTATTAGTTTACTGGGTAATTACTCTGCAGATTAAAGAGAGAGTGCTAGATAAAAATACATGGATATCTCTCTTTATCGGTATCTTGATTGGTTTTGCGGCATATATACCTATACTGATCTACGATGGTGAAGTTTTTATAGAGAAATATATAATCAAAGAGTCTATGAGTAAGGGTGCGAATGGTGTTCCTTGGACTGAAGCCTTTTTCCCGATCTTTACATATTTTGTCGCACCTTGGATGTTTGCAGCAGTCTTTTCTTACCTTATAGCATTAAAGACGATATTTAGCATGGAAGCCCGTATTTTAAATGCTAAAGAGATGAAGCTTATAAAGTTGGCATTTAGTATTCTCCTCCCAACTTTGGCATTTTTTACTATCCATCCATATCGTGGAGATATTTATGCATTGCCAGCTGTGAGTGCTACACTTCTCATAGCCTATCTCTACTGGAGAGCTTATGTAAAACAGTATGAAGATGTTTATGTTTGGATGATGCGTTTAAGTGCGATCGTGCTGAGCATAGTTCCATTAGTGATTGTTGCACTGTATCTTCACCTGTCGCCTATGCCTGAGTGGTGGCCAGAGATACTTTTCCCTCTAGCGCTATTTAGTTTTGTTTTTACTTTAGGATTTATCTTTTATGAGAGTAAAAATGTAGCTAGAAGAGGTCCTGTACTTTTGGTTGTGGCATTTATACCACTCTTTTTAACGCTTGGTTTTACAATGAGAATGATAGGTAAGGCAGAGATGCTCCCTGCAAAAGAGTATATAAAGAAAAATAACATCACTAAAGCTCTAGGAGATTACAATCTTCACAAGAGTTACTGGAATGAATATGGTTCTCTTAACACTTGGCTTGGACATGACGTAGTGGGTCTTCATACGCAGGAGAAACTTTTTACTTTTTTAAGAGAAGGCAACTCTCTTATTATTCCCGGAGAGAATCGATACTCTGAGTTTAAAGAGAAACTACCAGATGATATGAAGCTTGAAGATTTTGACGTTTTTATATGGAAACGCTGGTTAACGCATGGAAAAGGACCAAATGGGGAGAGTATGTTTTTGAAGTACTGGAAATCTAAAGATATAACCGATATACAGAGAAATTTTTATATACTCAAACTCAAAGAGCCTAAAGAGTAATTAGACTCTTTGGCTTTTGCATACTAAAGCTAAATTTAGTACTTATTATTTTAACTGGACTCTCTGGTTCAAGTATTTCACAACTCTCATCTACCATTATAAAAGCATTTGCATAAGCGAGTGGAGATATCATTCCAGGAGAGAACTGCTCACAGATTGTAAAGTACTCTCCATCAAAAAAACCAGGTATTAGACTCCTTCTACCAGCTCTTAATTTATACTTACTTTTCATCTTGGCATTTATGGTGTTTATAAACTTCGACTTTGCTCCACTTAGAGCATAGATAATACTGCGACCAAAAAGCTCAAAGTTAAGAGCGGCGGCTAAAGGATTTCCTGGAAGATTTAAGACTACGGTACTACCAATTTTGCCAAATGTTGTTGGTTTACCTGGTTTAATCTCCACCTTGTCAAAGAGGATGTTATATCCAAACTCTCCAAAAGCCTCTTTGGTAAAGTCCGCATCGCCAACACTTACACCACCGCTTGTAATGATGAAGTCACACTCTAGAGCACTCTTTATATGAGTATGTATATCTTCAAGAGTATCCTGTGCTGTACCTATAAACTCTACCTCACAGCCTAGCTCTAAAGTTCGTGAAAGTAGGGTAGGTGTATTTGTATTATAAAGTTGATAGTCAGTAACGTTTTCAAAATGCATCTTCAGCTCATTTCCCGAGGCAAAGAGCGCTACTCTTGGTTTTTTATAGACCTTTATATGAGTTATGCCTTGAGAAGTTAAAAGGGTCATTTGATGAGCATCAATTTTATCACCAACGCAGAGAAGTTTCTCCCCTTTTTTAATGTCTTCACCCGCTAATCTAATATGTTTACTCATTGTGAGATTATCAGGAAGTTTGATGCCGTTTTCTTGATGGATAATATCTTCTATGGGAACAATAGTCTGAGTTCCCATAGGAATCCTAGCCCCAGTCATTATTTTTATGGCGTGAGCCGATTGAAGCTCACCGTTGAAGTTGTCTCCCGCAAAGATAGTCGCATTAACGTTTACTATTTTATTTGAGTCTTCAATCTTTACCGCATAGCCATCCATAGCAGAGTTGTCAAAAGGAGGGAGGTTGTGAGTAGCATAGACGTCTTCGGCAAGGATTGAGCCAAGAGCATGCTCAATGGGCAAAATTTTTAGGGACTTTTTACTTGTATTTGTATAAATAAGTTCGAGTGCTTGTTCTACGCTAACTGACATTTTATTGAAGCCTTTGTTTAGTTGGACATATTATAATATAATTTCGTTATGAATGAAATGTATAGTTTGGGCTTATCCCTACATAGCGTCGGTGCGATAGCTGTTTTGGCGGTTATTTTTTTGAATCTTTTTCTTTTAATATCTACAAATGAGTTGAAAAAATACAAAAGATTGATGAGCATTTTTTTGATTCCTCTCACTTTAACTCTATTTGGAATTCTTGTTTTTACAGGTATTATTATGATGGCGGCAAAGCATTTAGATTTTACATTAGAAAATATTGTGATGATAATTATCTCACTTATCTATATGGTTTTAGAGTTTAAGCGCATAAAGTCTTTACAACATATGAATGAAACTAAAGAGCGAGCTTTTGACGCATATAGACCATTTGCTCGTAGAATTTTACAAGTTGAATTTATTTTAACGCTACTTATCTCTTTATGGATGTGGTTGATTTGATATATATATTTGACGATAATGCAGGCAAAGAGAGTTTAACATTAAAAGGGGAACTGTACAAGTATCTTATAAAAGTTCGCCGACATAAAGAGGGTGATAAGATCTCCATAAGAGCAAAAGAAGATATAAAAACACTTTATAATTATGAGATAAATGAGCTAGATGGACGTTCAGTCGAACTTAGATTGGTCTCATCAGAGACTCATGAGGTAAAAAGTGAAAAAGAGCTTCATGTAGCTTGGTGCGTTATAGAATCTAAGTCTATAGAAAAAGTGCTTCCTTCACTTTGTGAGATAGGAGTAAGTAGAATCTCTTTTATCTCTTGTGAACGCTCTCAAAAGAACTTCAAGTTAGATTTTAAACGCCTCGATAGAATTGTGGAAGCTTCTATGCAGCAGAGTGGAAGAACTTCAATTATGGAATTTGATGCTTACAAAAATATAAAAGAATTTATAAAAGAGTTTCCCGATACAAAAGTTTTTGACTTTACAGACAAAACATTAAAAGGAGATAGCGACTTTAAAAGAGTACTTATAGGGTGTGAAGGCGGCTTTTCTAAAGATGAAAAAGAGTTACTTAAAACGCAAGAGGTATTTAGACTAAACTCTGCGATGGTTCTTCGTTCTGAGTCTGCCGTTATGGCGGTGGCAAGTAAGATTTTACTCTAGCTTTAGCTTTAAGAATTATTTAGATATAATTTCAGTTCAAAAATCTGCACCCATACGGATTTAAAAAATATATAGCATTGCGCACCGAGACGCGATGCAAAAGGCAAAAAAATGAAAAAAGAACTACACCCTAACTTCGTAACTTGTACTGTAACATGTGCTTGTGGTAACTCATTTGAGAACAAAGCGGCTCAAGATACGCTTAAAATTGACATTTGTAATGAGTGTCACCCATTCTTTACAGGTTCTGAGAGAATGGTAGATACTGCTGGTCGTATCGAGAAGTTTAACGCACGTTACGCTAAAAAATAGTCAAGATTTTTCTTGCTTAGTCTAGTTCCAACTCCGATTGGTAACATAGGCGACATCTCACTTAGAGCTATTGAAGCTTTGAGTGAGGCTGATATACTCCTCTGCGAAGATACTCGCGTTACAAAAAAACTTATTCATATTTTAAAAGAGCGATACAACACTACTTTTAAAGAAAATCAAGAGTTTATATCTCTACATTCACACAATGAAAAATCTTTTGTTGAAAAACTAGAACCATCTTTTTTTGAGCAAAATATTGTTTATGCAAGCGATGCTGGAATGCCAGGCATAAGTGATCCTGGACAGCTTTTAGTCTCATACTGTATAAAAAACGGTATCGCTTATGACGTACTTCCTGGCGCAAACGCTCTGCTAACTGCATTTGTAGCAAGTGGATTTGGCGAGACTCAGATGCTCTTTTTTGGATTTTTAGACCATAAGGGAAGTTCGCGTTCAGCTGGACTGCAAAAAGCCTTACACAATGGCTTTTTTACCATACTCTATGAATCTCCTCATCGTTTAGAAAAACTACTTTTAGAGATAGAAGAAGAAGAGCCTAACCGCGAGATATTTCTTGCAAAAGAGTTGACGAAGAAGTATCAAAAATACTTTAGAGGAACCGCTAGAGAAGCTCTAGATGAACTTAGTGGAAACTTTCGTGGTGAGTGGGTTGTAGTACTCAGTAGCGGCGAAGCTCAAGCAGACTCCGCAATAAGTCAAAAAGATATACTGGAATTGGATTTACCAAAGAAAACGCAGGCTAAACTCATCAGTAAAATCACGGGCGAAAATACAAAAGCTTGCTATCAAAGACTGCTTCAACTATAGTTTATATAAGTTTTTTTATCTAACTTGCAAATGTAACGCTTTTTTTAGCTAAAATACCTCTATGTTAATTTATGCAAAACAACCAATTTACTACCTTATAGAAAATTATCCAAATAAAATCAAGACACTCTATCTAGCAAAAGAACTAGAAAAAAAAGAGTACTCACGTCTTATGAAAATGGGTTTTGAGATCAAACGTATACCTAATGAGGCAGCACAAAAAATGTGTAAAAATGCTTCTCATCAGGGTTTTTTAGCTGAAGTCGATGATTATAAACTCCAGCCTTATGACTTCTTTTTTGAAAAAAAGTTTGTTCTGATTCTCTCAGGGCTTACTGATGTTGGTAATATTGGAGCGCTTGTTAGAAGTGCTTATGCCTTTGGTGTTGATGCAATTATCGCTTGTGGAGTAAAACAGCTTCCAATGGAGACTATTTTGAGAACAAGTACGGGTGCATTGTACGATATGCCTTTTGCAATAGAAAATAATATACATGATGTTTTAAATGATATGAAGATGTCAGGGTTTACAATTTATGGTGCAGATATGAGTGGAATGGATATAAAAGAGACTCGAATTGATAGAAAAAAAGTACTAGTTTTAGGAAGCGAGGGAGAGGGACTTACTTCTCGTGTAGTCTCAAAGCTTGACTGTGCAGTAAGTATAAAAATGGCTCATGAATTTGACTCACTAAATGTGAGTGTAGCAGGTGCTATTTTGATGGATAGGATGAGATAATGAATGAAGAGTTAGAGGATTTAAAAAATCTAGGTGCACAGAAGATATATGAAGATACACATATTCCTCTTGAACATATTCAAGCTTTAATTCATGGAAGCTTCGAAGGGTTTGCAAAAGTACAGTTTTTAGGTTTTATATCCATACTTGAAAGAGAGTATGCAAAGGAATTGCCACTACTAAAAGCAGCTGGTTTAAAATACTTTAATGAAATAAAAACTGTAGAAAAAGAGACTAATCTTATGGCCCCTAAAAAAGGGAATAAAAATAAAATCACAATATATTTTATAGTTCTTCTTCTTATCGTAGGTGTTTACTTTTACAGTTCAGGCATACTAACTAACAATGAGAAAATAGAAACTCCTTTAGTTGAAAAAGCTATAACAGATAATAGTGAGATAGAAGAGGAGACAGTTACTACAACGGTTACTGGTGATGAGAATTCGACTCAACTTCAAGAGAAAACTATGCAAGAGAATAGTGTTGAGGCTATTGCAGAAACTAATGCTACAGAGTTTCTTGAAGTCACTAATGAAAATAGTGCTGTAGAAGAGATGCAAGAGGCTGTAGAGCTAGAAAAATCTTTCAAAATCAAGAGCAGTAAGAAAGTTTGGTTTGGTTATATTAATATCAAAACAAATAAGAAAAACCAAAAAATTTTTAAAGGTGAATTTGATTTGGACCCTAATGAAGATTGGCTACTTCTTTTTGGTCATAGCTTTATAGATATATATGTAGATGGAGAGAAACAGAGTTTTAACTCTACTGGAAACAAACGTTTTTCATATCGTGATGGAGAGCTAAAAGCAATTAGCATTAAAATGTTTAAGAGATTAAACAGAGGCCGTAAATGGTAAGGTTACTGATCTGTTTTTTCCTTACTTTTAGCTTCTCTTATTCAAATGAGATAGATTTTTTAGAAGAGGTTATCGTTGAAGATGACCCACTCACAAAAAAGGTTAAAAGTTTTTTAGACAAAGCTACGTATGATGAAAACCAAGAGTTTATAAATGTAATTTTTGAGCCAAAAAGCTCTTTTTATGTAAACAACAGAGTAGATAGTGTTAAGGTTGTTCAAACACTAAAAGAGAATGGGTTACTCGAGCTATTTTTTAAATCACCAAGGGAGCTTAGACTTAACTTCAAAACAAGTGGGTCACCTCTTTTCTTTGTAAAAATAATGGAAGATACACTAAGAAATATAGGCTATTATCGTTATGTTACTGTAGCATCAAATCTTGATGCTTCAGAGTTTACATGGAATATTAATCTTATGTCAGAGTATGTAACGGATCCCTTAATTCTACAACAAGAGTTAGCAAAATCTGGATGTAAAATAATAGACCTGCAAAGAAACTCGCAAGTTGAGTGGACATATATAGTCGATATGGTTGGGGGTTACTTAAATGTTACTAAAGTTGATGCAAAAGAGAGTTTAACTCTAAAGCACTCGATATACGTACATTGGTTAGACGTATCTGAAGTTGCAAGCTTAGAAATTCAAAGTTCTAGGCGAAATAGATGGTACCCTGATATTGCATATTATGACGCGTCGCTTCATCTACTTAAAGTGGTTAAAAAAGAAACTATACATAAGTCAATACGATTAAACATTCCACAAACTACTAAATATATAAAAGTAGGTGATTTATATACTCTGAAAAATATCAAAGACGAGCTTGTTGTTTATCCAATTGAGGTTAAATAACTTCTAAAACATTATCTTATTCTAAATATTTTTAGATAAAATAGCATTAATAATTTACTAGGGATTAGAAATGTTTGATGAGATAAGATTTAATAGAGTAGAAAGGCTTCCAAAGTACGTATTTGCAGAAGTAAATGATATTAAAATGTCAGAGCGTCGTGCAGGAAAAGATGTTATAGATTTCTCTATGGGAAATCCTGATGGAGATACTCCAGAACACATTCGTGAGAAACTTATTGAGTCAGCCCAGAAGACAAAAACACATGGATACTCTACATCTAAAGGTATTCCTAAACTCCTAAAAGCTATCGCAGACTGGTATGAGAGACGTTATGACTGTGTACTAGACCCTGAGACAGAATGTGTTGCAACTATGGGTTCTAAAGAGGGTTATGCTCACTTGACATATGCCATAACTAACCCAGGTGATGTAGCTGTTGTTCCAGATCCTACTTACCCAATTCATGAGTTCTCTTTCATCTTAGCGGGTGGAAATGTTGTAAAGTTTGGTATCAAGTTTGATGAGAAGTATCGTATTGATGAAGATCATTTTTTTGAAAATCTAAATCGTGTTTTTATGGAGTCATCTCCAAAACCAAAGTATGTTTTAGTGAACTTCCCTCATAATCCAACTACAGCAACGGTAACGCCAGAGTTTTATGTGAAACTTGTTGCAATGGCTAAAAAGAAAAGGTTTTACATCATCTCAGATATTGCTTATGGTGATATCACTTTTGATGGCTATAAGACTCCATCTATCATGTCGGTTCCTGGGGCAAAAGATGTTGCAGTTGAGTCATTTACACTCTCTAAAAGTTATAACATGGCTGGCTGGCGTGTTGGTTTCTTTGTTGGAAATCCTAAGCTTATAGGTGCACTTCAAAAAATGAAGTCATGGTTAGACTACGGTATGTTTACACCTATTCAAGTTGCCGCTACTGTAGCACTTAATGGTGATCAACAGTGTGTAAGAGATATCACTGACAAATATAATCATCGTCAAGAGGTTCTTATAGAAGCTTTTGATAGAGCTGGTTGGCATATAGAAAAAAATGAAGCGAGTATGTTTTCATGGGCAAAAATGCCTGAATGTGTAGAGCATCTTGGTTCTTTAGAATTTTCAAAGCGTTTACTTACAGAGGCTGGTGTAGCTGTTGCTCCTGGTATCGGATTTGGCGAGTATGGTGAGGGATACGTTCGTATAGCTCTTATAGAAAACGACAACCGTATCCGTCAAGCAGCAAGAAATATTAAAGAGTTTTTAAAACAGTTTCAAAGTGAAGAGAAGCACTCAGAAGTAGAGGGAAAATAGTATGTTAAAAGTTGGAATAATTGGCGTTGGTACAGTTGGTACAAGTGTCGCTGAGATATTAAGAGATAATGCTGATGTTATCTCCGCACGTGCAGGTGTTGATATTGTAGTTAAGAGCGGAGTTGTTAAAAACTTAAACAAAGACAGAGGGCTAGATATTAGCATCACCGATAATGTAGATGATATTTTAAATGATGATGAGATTGATATAGTAGTTGAACTTATGGGTGGCGTTGAAGAAGCGTTTGAAGTTGTTAAGCGTGCACTTGGAGCTGGAAAAGCTGTAGTTACGGCAAATAAAGCGCTACTCGCGTATCACCGATATGAACTTCAAGACATAGCAAAAGATATAGCGTTTGAGTATGAAGCGGCGGTTGCTGGTGGTATTCCTATCATTACCGCTCTACGTGATGGACTCTCTGCAAATCATATAGAATCGATTATGGGAATCATGAATGGTACTTGTAATTATATGATGACAGAGATGACAAACAATGGCGTTTCATATGATGCTATTTTAAAAGAGTCACAAGAATTAGGTTATGCAGAAGCTGATCCTACCTTTGACGTAGGCGGCTTTGACGCGGCCCATAAGCTTCTCATTTTAGCTTCTATCGCTTATGGCATAGACGCTAAACCTGAAGATATCCTCATAGAGGGAATAGACAATGTACGAAGCGAAGATATAGCGTTTGCTAAAGAGTTTGGCTATGCTATAAAACTTCTAGGAATCGCTAAAAAAGATGGCAATGAAGTAGAACTTCGCGTTCATGCCGCTCTTATATCTCAAGATGAAATGATTGCTAAAATAGATGGCGTTATGAATGGTATTTCAGTTGTGGGAGATAAAGTTGGTGAAACACTTTATTATGGTGCTGGTGCTGGTGGAGATGCTACGGCTTCAGCTGTTGTCGCAAACATCATAGACATAGCAAGAAGTGGAAAATCAACACCAATGTTAGGGTTTGATAAGCCAATGGAAGGGAGTCAGTTAGTTTTAAAACCAACTGCTAACATTGAATCAAAATATTATCTACGTATAAATGTCTCAGATAAGACAGGCGTTTTAGCTCGCATAACTAAGATATTTGAAGAGCATAATATCTCAGTTGAAACAATGCTACAGCGTAAATCAACTGATACGTCTGCAAATCTTCTGATATCGACACACATAGCAAAAGAGTCTGACATTCAATCAATGATAGATGAGATTGAAGGACTAGAGTTCGTTAATGCTCGTCCGGTTATGATTAGGATAGTTTAGCCACTTTAATATATTAAGTACTCTCTTATTTACTAAGTTCTATAATCTAGGAATAAAATAAGGGAACTTGGTACTCACAGCTTAATGAAAATTTACATATATAAAATCTTAATAGCCATACTCTTGGCTATTTCTCTCTCCCTTGCATATCTTTACATGCCACAATCATTTTTCTCTTTAGACAATAGACTTAGAGATTTTCTATTTATAATACGTGGAGAGCTTCCAAAAAATAATCAAGTAGTTATAGTTGATATAGATGAAAAAGCTCTTAAGGAGCATGGCCAGTGGCCTTGGCAAAGAGATTTGGTTTCTGAACTTCTTTATAATCTCTCTGATGCAGGAGCTGGAATAATAGGTTTAGATATAGTTTTTGCAGAAGAGGATAGAACCTCACCCCATAGGTTTAAGAAAAAATTTCCAGAGCTTTCAGATGAGCTGGAAAATTATGATGAAATACTTGCTGCAACCTTGAGTCAAACACCTGTAATAGGTGGATTCATCTTTACTTTTGATGAAAATGATGAAGAAAATACACCTATGATTCCAGCAATATTTTTAGAAAAAGGGATGACAAAAGATACTATTTTACAGCCTAAGGGCATAGTCTTAAATATAGAAACCCTGCAAGATGCAATGTACTCAAGTGGTTTTTTTAATAATACACCCGATGAGGGAGGGATGATTCGAAGTATTCCTCTTTTAATGAAATATGATGGTGTCTTATATCCCTCTTTAGTGCTAGAGATGATCCGTATATATAGTGGAGTAACTAAGGTAGAAGTTTTTGGCGATGATGCTGGAGCGAGCAATGTGGTCTTTGGTGAGTACAATGTACCGCTAGACAAAGTTGGGCGTTTGAGTGTAAACTTCAGGGGAAAAGGAAAGTATTTTAAGCATGTAAGTGCGGCAGATATATTAAGTGGAGATTTTAATTCTACAGATATAGAAAATAAATTTGTCATCATTGGAACCTCTGCCGTTGGACTTTTTGATCTTCGGTCTATACCATTTGATAGTGCAATTGCAGGAGTTGAAGTACATGCCAACGCCATTGATAATATTTTACAAGGTGATTTTTTAAGAAAACCTGCTGAGATAGTTGTTTATGATTTAATGATTATCTGGGGAACAATTTTTCTTTTTACTATACTCTTTGCCATTATACGCTCATGGTTTATAATTCCCATTGCTGTTGTAAGTATATACGGTTTTTATGAACTCTATTATTGGCTACTTTTTGGAGAGGGAATACTTATAAATATATTATTCCCTCTTATGGCTTACTCTTTAACATTAGTTGTCTCAGTTGGTATTGATTACATTGTGGTCTCTGGACAAAAAGAAGAGGTAAAAAGAGTACTTGGTAAAAAAGTTTCTCCTGAGGTTATGGACTATTTACTTAAGCACTCTAGTGATGAATTGACAAAGTCTAAAGAGGTAGAGGTAAGTATACTCTTTAGTGATATCCGCTCCTTTACCGCTATCTCTGAAAAAGTTGGCTCTCCTGATAAGCTGATTAAGATGTTAAATGAGTACATGACCCCAATGGTAGATAATATTGTAGAGCATAAGGGTACGATAGATAAGTTTATAGGTGATGCCGTTATGGCTTACTGGAATGCTCCTGTAAAGGTTGAAAACCATGCTGATAAAGCAGTCCAAAGCGCAATAGAGCAGATAGAAAAGCTCCAAGAGATAAACACTTTTATAAAACCTAAATATGATGTGGAAATTATGATAGGTATTGGCATACATACTGGTAATGTAACAGCTGGTGACATGGGTTCAGTTGGTAGATCTGATTACACTATTATTGGAGATAATGTGAACCTTGCATCGAGATTAGAGGGCTTGACAAAACTATATAATGCACAAATTTTAATCTCTAATGCAACTTTTCAAGAACTAGTGGGAGAATACAGAATCAGACCTATAGATTTTGTTGAAGTAAAAGGAAGACATAAGGTAGTGGAGATTTATGAAGTCCTTTGTAGCAATAAGCTTATTCCAGATGAGGAGCTTGATTTGTATGCTAAGGCATTAAAGCTCTTTCGTTCAGCTGAGTTAAATAAAGCATATGATATTTTTCTTAGATTGGAAAATGAGAACCCTAGTAAGCTTTATGAGTTTTATATAGCAAGATGTCTTGACTACATAGAAAACCCAAATAAAGAGTTTAGCCCTGTATTTAAAATGAGAAGAAAATAGTAGTTTTTTTCATCACCATAAAATCACTAAAGAGCGCTATAATTAAAAATATAGTTTTAATTTAAATAGGAGAAAATATGTATAATTTATTATTGAGTTTAATGCTTAGCTTTTTTATTATTGGATGTACTAGTGAAAATGAAGTAACTTCTTTGCAAAACGAGACTAGTCCATCTTCAGAAGTAAGATACCTATCAATCAAAAAAGCACCTGCTTCTTTTGATGTATCTACATTTAATCAGATTGCAGTAGAATTTGGCTCAAAGTTAGATCCAAGCAGTGTGAATAATGCAACAGTTTATCTTGTAGACTCTGAGCAACAGTTAGTGCCTTTTACTTTATCTGTAGAAGCACTAAGTGCGCAAAACGATAAAGTACTACTTACTCCATACAAATATTTTCACCCTAACAGCACTTATACTCTTTTTGTAACTAGAGATTTAAAAGATCTCTCTGGATTATCACTTGAAGAGGATTTTATACATTCATTTGAGACTAGAGACGATGCTGTTGAGACTTCTCCCTTAGTGCTGGTAGATATAAAGCCAGGAGATGGCTCGATTGTGGGAACTGGTATGGACTTTTCACTTAAGTTTAATCGTCTTTTATCAAAGTTTAGTACTGGAACAAAAGTCTTTAAGATGCTAGATGAAAATGGAGTAGAGATAAACGGAAGTACAAAGGTTCTAAACTCCACATTGACCTTTAAGCCTCTAGAGAGCCTAGAGTATAACAAAGAGTATACAATTGAGTTACTTGAGACTATAGAAGATATGTACTCAAACCCTTTCGATACAAATATGACTAGTTGGACTTTTAGAGCAATAGATGAAGTGAGTGCCATAAAAGCAAACAGCACATACCAACAGGTCGAAGCTGTTGAGCTAAATCATCCTACTTCACTTATAAAAATATCTCAAAATGGAGCAGACTCTCTTATCTGTGTAGCTTCTGCAAATGAACTTCTATTTTACTCTTTTGAGTATTTAAATAAAACTTTGCAAAATGTTACAGAGCTGCATAGGTATGAGCTCCCCTCAACCATTACTGCACTAGAGTGGATAGATAGTGACTCTCTTGTTGTTGCAACTAAAAGTAGTGGTTTACACTTTTTAGATTTACTCGAGGGAGAAGTAGTTCAAAAAGAGATTTTTGCATCTACATATAACATCCAAAATATCACACTAAGTCGCTTAGATACAAATAGTACTGACAAGGTCTATGCTGTTGGAGTTGATTATGGTCTTAAAGAGTTTACACTTGAGAGTAATGGAACTGCATCACTGCTTAATGAGTTAGATGCAAGTGGAATTATGCTTGATGTGACAACTGCCATAGATGAAAATGGGCAGAGAAGGGTATATCTTGCAGATTATGACTCGGGTGTCATTATATATGATGAGAACTTAACTCTTTTAAGCAGTATTAGCATACCTGGAGGTGTGAAAAATATAGAGATTATTAAGGATCAACATTTTGAACTCTCTACTTTAATGATATTAAACTCGCTTGGTAAAGTTTTTGTAGCATCATTAGATGGCACAAACTTGAAAAGCAGAATGAGTGTATTGTCAGAATCTAAAATATTAAATACCTATAACGATGAAAGTTTTACATCAAAAGTATTTTTTAGAGCTTCGCATAATAAAATACTTATAGGAGATGTATATAGTTCTTTATTAACTAAAGAGAGTTATATAGAAACTAACTCATCTATCATAGCGAGTGACATATATTATAGTGAATTAAAAGATGTAATGTTTGGTATTAGCGCACAAGGAAGTATTGAAACATTTGAAATTGTAAAAGATCCGACCGTATTACCAGTTGTACGCAGCAGTGCTTTGAGTAACACTGAAGACACGGTACTGATTATCAAAGCATCAGACCTTATTCTCGAGTACTCAGGTATGGATCCATTATCTATTATCAATGTTAGTAATCCAACAAATGCAACAGTAAGTCTAAATACGGATGGGGATATAACGTTTACTCCAGATAAAGATTTTGTTGGATTAGCTTCATTTAGTTTTACTTTAAGTGATGGAGAGGTTACAACTACTGCTACAGCAAATGTAAATATGGCTGCAGTAAACGATGCACCTCTAGCAACAGCAGATACAGCAACAACACTAGAAGATACACCAGTAGTTATAACTTCAGCAACACTTCTAGCAAATGATACAGATGCAGATGGAGATACACTTACCATAACACCCAGTAAATGCGACTGTAGTTCTTGAATCAAACGGAGATGTAACAGTTACTCCAAACGCAAACTTTAATGGAGAAGCTACATTTAACTACACAATCAGTGATGGAGTAACTACAGCAGTTGCATCAGTAAGTGTAACGGTAACGCCAGTAAACGATGCACCAGTTGCAGCGAATGATATATCAACAACGAGTGAAGATACTCAAAAAACCATTACATCAGCAATGCTTCTAGCAAACGATAGTGATGTAGATGGAGATACTCTAAGTATCACAGCAGTAGATACTCCAATAAACGCAACTGTAGTTTTAGAAACAAACGGAGATATAACGTTTACTCCAAATGCTAACTTTAATGGAGTAGCAACATTTAACTATAGTGTGAGTGATGGTAATCTAACTGACACAGCAACAGTAAGTGTAACAGTTACAACTACAAACGATGCACCTCTAGCAACAGCAGATACAGCAACAACACTAGAAGATACACCAGTAGTTATAACTTCAGCAACACTTCTAGCAAATGATACAGATGCAGATGGAGATACACTTACCATAACAGCACTAAGTAGCCCAGTAAATGCGACTGTAGTTCTTGAATCAAACGGAGATGTAACAGTTACTCCAAACGCAAACTTTAATGGAGAAGCTACATTTAACTACACAATCAGTGATGGAGTAACTACAGCAGTTGCATCAGTAAGTGTAACGGTAACGCCAGTAAACGATGCACCAGTTGCAGCGAATGATATATCAACAACGAGTGAAGATACTCAAAAAACCATTACATCAGCAATGCTTCTAGCAAACGATAGTGATGTAGATGGAGATACTCTAAGTATCACAGCAGTAGATACTCCAATAAACGCAACTGTAGTTTTAGAAACAAACGGAGATATAACGTTTACTCCAAATGCTAACTTTAATGGAGTAGCAACATTTAACTATAGTGTGAGTGATGGTAATCTAACTGACACAGCAACAGTAAGTGTAACAGTTACAACTACAAACGATGCACCTCTAGCAACAGCAGATACAGCAACAACACTAGAAGATACACCAGTAGTTATAACTTCAGCAACACTTCTAGCAAATGATACAGATGCAGATGGAGATACACTTACCATAACAGCACTAAGTAGCCCAGTAAATGCGACTGTAGTTCTTGAATCAAACGGAGATGTAACAGTTACTCCAAACGCAAACTTTAATGGAGAAGCTACATTTAACTACACAATCAGTGATGGAGTAACTACAGCAGTTGCATCAGTAAGTGTAACGGTAACGCCAGTAAACGATGCACCAGTTGCAGCGAATGATATATCAACAACGAGTGAAGATACTCAAAAAACCATTACATCAGCAATGCTTCTAGCAAACGATAGTGATGTAGATGGAGATACTCTAAGTATCACAGCAGTAGATACTCCAATAAACGCAACTGTAGTTTTAGAAACAAACGGAGATATAACGTTTACTCCAAATGCTAACTTTAATGGAGTAGCAACATTTAACTATAGTGTGAGTGATGGTAATCTAACTGACACAGCAACAGTAAGTGTAACAGTTACAACTACAAACGATGCACCTCTAGCAACAGCAGATACAGCAACAACACTAGAAGATACACCAGTAGTTATAACTTCAGCAACACTTCTAGCAAATGATACAGATGCAGATGGAGATACACTTACCATAACAGCACTAAGTAGCCCAGTAAATGCGACTGTAGTTCTTGAATCAAACGGAGATGTAACAGTTACTCCAAACGCAAACTTTAATGGAGAAGCTACATTTAACTACACAATCAGTGATGGAGTAACTACAGCAGTTGCATCAGTAAGTGTAACAGTCACACCAGTAAACGATGCACCAGTTGCAGCGAATGATATATCAACAGCGAGTGAAGATACTCAAAAAACCATTACATCAGCAATGCTTCTAGCAAACGATAGTGATGTAGATGGAGATACTTTAAGTATCACAGCAGTAGATACTCCAATAAACGCGACTGTAGTTTTAGAAACAAACGGAGATATAACGTTTACTCCAGATGCAAACTTTAATGGAGTAGCAACATTTAACTATAGTGTGAGTGATGGTAACTTAAGCGACACAGCAACAGTAAGTGTAACAGTTACAACTACAAACGATGCACCTCTAGCAACAGCAGATACAGCAACAACACTAGAAGATACACCAGTAGTTATAACTTCAGCAACACTTCTAGCAAATGATACAGATGCAGATGGAGATACACTTACCATAACAGCACTAAGTAGCCCAGTAAATGCGACTGTAGTTCTTGAATCAAACGGAGATGTAACAGTTACTCCAAACGCAAACTTTAATGGAGAAGCTACATTTAACTACACAATCAGTGATGGAGTAACTACAGCAGTTGCATCAGTAAGTGTAACAGTCACACCAGTAAACGATGCACCAGTTGCAGCGAATGATATATCAACAACGAGTGAAGATACTCAAAAAACCATTACATCAGCAATGCTTCTAGCAAACGATAGTGATGTAGATGGAGATACTTTAAGTATCACAGCAGTAGATACTCCAATAAACGCGACTGTAGTTTTAGAAACAAACGGAGATATAACGTTTACTCCAGATGCAAACTTTAATGGAGTAGCAACATTTAACTATAGTGTGAGTGATGGTAACTTAAGCGACACAGCAACAGTAAGTGTAACAGTTACAACTACAAACGATGCACCTCTAGCAACAGCAGATACAGCAACAACACTAGAAGATACACCAGTAGTTATAACTTCAGCAACACTTCTAGCAAATGATACAGATGCAGATGGAGATACACTTACCATAACAGCACTAAGTAGCCCAGTAAATGCGACTGTAGTTCTTGAATCAAACGGAGATGTAACAGTTACTCCAAACGCAAACTTTAATGGAGAAGCTACATTTAACTACACAATCAGTGATGGAGTAACTACAGCAGTTGCATCAGTAAGTGTAACGGTAACGCCAGTAAACGATGCACCAGTTGCAGCGAATGATATATCAACAACGAGTGAAGATACTCAAAAAACCATTACATCAGCAATGCTTCTAGCAAACGATAGTGATGTAGATGGAGATACTCTAAGTATCACAGCAGTAGATACTCCAATAAACGCAACTGTAGTTTTAGAAACAAACGGAGATATAACGTTTACTCCAAATGCTAACTTTAATGGAGTAGCAACATTTAACTATAGTGTGAGTGATGGTAATCTAACTGACACAGCAACAGTAAGTGTAACAGTTACAACTACAAACGATGCACCTCTAGCAACAGCAGATACAGCAACAACACTAGAAGATACACCAGTAGTTATAACTTCAGCAACACTTCTAGCAAATGATACAGATGCAGATGGAGATACACTTACCATAACAGCACTAAGTAGCCCAGTAAACGCGACTGTAGTTCTTGAATCAAACGGAGATGTAACAGTTACTCCAAACGCAAACTTTAATGGAGAAGCTACATTTAACTACACAATCAGTGATGGAGTAACTACAGCAGTTGCATCAGTAAGTGTAACGGTAACGCCAGTAAACGATGCACCAGTTGCAGCGAATGATATATCAACAACGAGTGAAGATACTCAAAAAACCATTACATCAGCAATGCTTCTAGCAAACGATAGTGATGTAGATGGAGATACTCTAAGTATCACAGCAGTAGATACTCCAATAAACGCAACTGTAGTTTTAGAAACAAACGGAGATATAACGTTTACTCCAAATGCTAACTTTAATGGAGTAGCAACATTTAACTATAGTGTGAGTGATGGTAATCTAACTGACACAGCAACAGTAAGTGTAACAGTTACAACTACAAACGATGCACCTCTAGCAACAGCAGATACAGCAACAACACTAGAAGATACACCAGTAGTTATAACTTCAGCAACACTTCTAGCAAATGATACAGATGCAGATGGAGATACACTTACCATAACAGCACTAAGTAGCCCAGTAAACGCGACTGTAGTTCTTGAATCAAACGGAGATGTAACAGTTACTCCAAACGCAAACTTTAATGGAGAAGCTACATTTAACTACACAATCAGTGATGGAGTAACTACAGCAGTTGCATCAGTAAGTGTAACGGTAACGCCAGTAAACGATGCACCAGTAGGTATTACAGATGCTTTTGGTACATATAAAAATATTAATTTATTGATTAATAGTGCTTCTTTGCTAGTAAATGATAGTGATGTAGATGGGGACACTATAGTTATTGAGAGTTTTACTCAACCAACAAATGGCTCTTTAGTAGATAATGCAAATGGGACATATACATATACTCCAAATAGTGACTTCTTAGGGGCTGATAGTTTTACATATACGATTAATGATACATTTGAGAGTGTCATAGTTACAGTGAATTTAAATGTAATTATAAATGCAGGACTTGTAGCTACAGATGATACTGCCTCAGTTTTAGAAGATAGTAGTATCAATATTAATGTCCTACTAAATGACTTAGGAGATACTATATCTATAGATAGTTACACTCAAGCAGCAAATGGAAGTTTAGTGCAGAGTAGTGGTGTGTTTACTTATACTCCAACTGCAGACTTTAACGGAGCAGATAACTTTACTTATACTATTCGTGATGTAAATGGATCATTAGACACAGCAACAGTAACTGTAACAGTTGCATCTATAAATGATGCACCAGTTGCAGTTGATGATGTAGCTAGTACAACAGAAGATTTAGCTTTAGTAATACCAGTAGCAACACTTCTAAGTAACGATACAGATGTAGATGGAGATACCCTAAGTATAACAGCGGTAACAACTCAAACTGGTGGTAGCGTTACTTTAGTGAGTGGAGATATTACTTTTACACCAACTCTAAACTTTAATGGAGTAGCAACATTTAAATATACTCTAAGTGATGGAACTACTACAACAGTTGGTTCAGTAGATGTAACAGTAACACCACTAAATGATGCACCAGTTGCAGTAGCTGATATAGCTTCAGTAGATGAAGATAATCCACTTACAATAACATCAGCAACACTTCTAGCAAACGATAGTGATGCAGATGGAGATACTCTAAGTATCACAGCAGTAGATACTCCTCTAAACGCGACTGTAGTTTTAGAAACAAACGGAGATATAACATTTACTCCAGATGCTAACTTTAATGGAGAAGCTACATTTAACTATACTCTAAGTGATGGTAATCTTACTGACACAGCAACAGTAACTGTAACAGTTGCATCTATAAATGATGCACCAGTTGCAGTTGATGATGTAGCTAGTACAACAGAAGATTTAGCTTTAGTAATACCAGTAGCAACACTTCTAAGTAACGATACAGATGTAGATGGAGATACCCTAAGTATAACAGCGGTAACAACTCAAACTGGTGGTAGTGTTACTTTAGTGAGTGGAGATATAACTTTTACACCAACTCTAAACTTTAATGGAGTAGCAACATTTAAATATACTCTAAGTGATGGAACTACTACAACAGTTGGTTCAGTAGATGTAACAGTAACACCACTAAATGATGCACCAGTTGCAGTAGCTGATATAGCTTCAGTAGATGAAGATAATCCACTTACAATAACATCAGCAACACTTCTAGCAAACGATAGTGATGCAGATGGAGATACTCTAAGTATCACAGCAGTAGATACTCCAATAAACGCGACTGTAGTTTTAGAGACAAACGGAGATATAACATTTACTCCAGATGCTAACTTTAATGGAGAAGCTACATTTAACTATACTCTAAGTGATGGTAATCTTACTGACACAGCAACAGTAACTGTAACAGTTGCATCTATAAATGATGCACCAGTTGCAGTTGATGATGTAGCTAGTACAACAGAAGATTTAGCTTTAGTAATACCAGTAGCAACACTTCTAAGTAACGATACAGATGTAGATGGAGATACCCTAAGTATAACAGCGGTAACAACTCAAACTGGTGGTAGCGTTACTTTAGTGAGTGGAGATATAACTTTTACACCAACTCTAAACTTTAATGGAGTAGCAACATTTAAATATACTCTAAGTGATGGTAATACTACAACGGTAGGTTCAGTAGATGTAACAGTAACGCCACTAAATGATGCACCAGTTGCAGTAGCTGATATAGCTTCAGTAGATGAAGATAATCCACTTACAATAACATCAGCAACACTTCTAGCAAACGATAGCGATGCAGATGGAGATACTCTAAGTATCACAGCAGTAGATACTCCAATAAACGCGACTGTAGTTTTAGAGACAAACGGAGATATAACATTTACTCCAGATGCTAACTTTAATGGAGAAGCTACATTTAACTATACTCTAAGTGATGGTAATCTTACCGACACAGCAACAGTAACTGTAACAGTTGCATCTATAAATGATGCACCAGTTGCAGTTGATGATGTAGCTAGTACAACAGAAGATTTAGCTTTAGTAATACCAGTAGCAACACTTCTAAGTAACGATACAGATGTAGATGGAGATACCTTAAGTATAACAGCAGTAACAACTCAAACTGGTGGTAGTGTTACTTTAGTGAGTGGAGATATAACTTTTACACCAACTCTAAACTTTAATGGAGTAGCAACATTTAAATATACTCTAAGTGATGGAACTACTACAACGGTAGGTTCGGTAGACGTAACAGTAACGCCACTAAATGATGCACCAGTTGCAGTAGCTGATATAGCTTCAGTAGATGAAGATAATCCACTTACAATAACATCAGCAACACTTCTAGCAAACGATAGTGATGCAGATGGAGATACTCTAAGTATCACAGCAGTAGATACTCCTCTAAACGCGACTGTAGTTATAGAGACAAACGGAGATATAACATTTACTCCAGATGCAAACTTTAATGGAGAAGCTACATTTAACTATACTCTAAGTGATGGTAATCTTACCGACACAGCAACCGTAAGTGTAACAGTTGCATCTATAAATGATGCACCAGTTGCAGTTGATGATGTAGCTAGTACAACAGAAGATTTAGCTTTAGTAATACCAGTAGCAACACTTCTAAGTAACGATACAGATGTAGATGGAGATACCCTAAGTATAACAGCGGTAACAACTCAAACTGGTGGTAGCGTTACTTTAGTGAGTGGAGATATTACTTTTACACCAACTCTAAACTTTAATGGAGTAGCAACATTTAAATATACTCTAAGTGATGGAACTACTACAACAGTTGGTTCAGTAGATGTAACAGTAACACCACTAAATGATGCACCAGTTGCAGTAGCTGATATAGCTTCAGTAGATGAAGATAATCCACTTACAATAACATCAGCAACACTTCTAGCAAACGATAGTGATGCAGATGGAGATACTCTAAGTATCACAGCAGTAGATACTCCTCTAAACGCGACTGTAGTTTTAGAGACAAACGGAGATATAACATTTACTCCAGATGCTAACTTTAATGGAGAAGCTACATTTAACTATACTCTAAGTGATGGTAATCTTACTGACACAGCAACAGTAACTGTAACAGTTGCATCTATAAATGATGCACCAGTTGCAGTTGATGATGTAGCTAGTACAACAGAAGATTTAGCTTTAGTAATACCAGTAGCAACACTTCTAAGTAACGATACAGATGTAGATGGAGATACCCTAAGTATAACAGCGGTAACAACTCAAACTGGTGGTAGCGTTACTTTAGTGAGTGGAGATATTACTTTTACACCAACTCTAAACTTTAATGGAGTAGCAACATTTAAATATACTCTAAGTGATGGAACTACTACAACAGTTGGTTCAGTAGATGTAACAGTAACACCACTAAATGATGCACCAGTTGCAGTAGCTGATATAGCTTCAGTAGATGAAGATAATCCACTTACAATAACATCAGCAACACTTCTAGCAAACGATAGTGATGCAGATGGAGATACTCTAAGTATCACAGCAGTAGATACTCCTCTAAACGCGACTGTAGTTATAGAGACAAACGGAGATATAACATTTACTCCAGATGCAAACTTTAATGGAGAAGCTACATTTAACTATACTCTAAGTGATGGTAATCTTACTGACACAGCAACAGTAACTGTAACAGTTGCATCTATAAATGATGCACCAGTTGCAGTTGATGATGTAGCTAGTACAACAGAAGATTTAGCTTTAGTAATACCAGTAGCAACACTTCTAAGTAACGATACAGATGTAGATGGAGATACCCTAAGTATAACAGCGGTAACAACTCAAACTGGTGGTAGCGTTACTTTAGTGAGTGGAGATATAACTTTTACACCAACTCTAAACTTTAATGGAGTAGCAACATTTAAATATACTCTAAGTGATGGTAATACTACAACGGTAGGTTCAGTAGATGTAACAGTAACGCCACTAAATGATGCACCAGTTGCAGTAGCTGATATAGCTTCAGTAGATGAAGATAATCCACTTACAATAACATCAGCAACACTTCTAGCAAACGATAGTGATGCAGATGGAGATACTCTAAGTATCACAGCAGTAGATACTCCTCTAAACGCGACTGTAGTTTTAGAGACAAACGGAGATATAACGTTTACTCCAGATGCTAACTTTAATGGAGAAGCTACATTTAACTATACTCTAAGTGATGGCAATCTTACTGACACAGCAACAGTAACTGTAACAGTTGCATCTATAAATGATGCACCAGTTGCAGTAGATGATGTAGTAAACACAAGTGAAGATATACTCTTTACTTCAACGGTTAATTTAAATGCAAACGATACAGATCTAGAAGGAGATATATTAACTGTAACTCCTGGTACATTAGTAACAAGTAATGGTGGTTCACTTGTTCTTGCTAGTGATGGATCATATACTTATACACCAGTACTTAACTTCAATGGAATTGATACAGTTGACTACACCGTGACGGATGGTTTACTTAGTGATACAGGTACTTTAACGATTACAGTTGCAGCTGTAAATGATGCACCGATTGCAGTGAATGATGTAAATACAACTGTAGAAGACACCCCTTCACTCGTAATTCCTTCTTCTTCACTTTTAGCAAATGATAGTGATCCTGATGGAGATACGATAAGTATCACAGGTGTGAGTAATCCAATCCATGCAGTAGTATCATTTAATGATGTCAATGGAGATATAACTTTTACTCCAAATGCAGACTTTAGTGGATTAGCATCTTTTTCTTACATACTTAGTGATGGCAACCTTAGTGTGCTTGGTTTAGTGGAGGTTACGGTAACTGGAGTTAATGATGCACCTGTGGCAGGAATTGATGGCTATTTAGAACAAAATGCAGAGTTTAGTTTTAGTCCAATGAATGGGACAAATCCAAGCATAGCAAAAATTGACAACCTTGGTGGATATGTCATTGTATGGCAAGGAGATGATTTGGATGGTGACTATTCTATAGTTACTCAAAAGATGAATCCAGATGGAACACGTGATGGAAATACTACTATCCTTGAAGCTATCAATAAGTTTAATAAAGACGACCTTGAACCTCAGGTTACAGGTTTAGCATATGACGGTTCTTATGCAGTTACATGGTATGGTGAAGATAGCGATGGAGGAGGGGAATTCTCTGTATTTGTGCAAAAATTTAGTTCTGATGGAAGTTTAGATGGAGCTACAACAATACTAGAAGCTCCAAGTTCAACAACTAAAGATGATAAGTTTCCTACTATACTTGCTCCTAAGACGGATGGCTCTTTTATAGTGGCGTTTACTGGTCAAGAAGATGGATCAGAGGGTGGTGATTGGTCAGTATTTATACAGAGATTCGCAGCGGATGGAACTCTTGATGGAAATGCTACAAGGTTGGAACCAACAGGAATCACAGACAAAGATGATGGTGAAGTACAACTTGCTAGTATAGGGAGTGATGGCTCTTATGTAGCGGTGTGGTCGGGTAAAGATAGTACAAATGATCTAACTATCTACTCACAAAAGTTTCATGCAGATGGAAGCCTAGATGGCAATGTAACTGAGCTTGTCTCAGATGTGATTCAAAAACAAGACATTATGCCAGTTGTAACTGGATTAGGGACTAGTGGAGCATACTCAGTAGCTTGGTCTGGTCAAGACTTAGATGGTGGGGATTATTCAATATTTACTCAAAAATTTGCTGCTGATGGCTCATTTGATGGTCCTGTAGTTCATTTAGAAGCAATAAATGTACTAAATAAAGTGGATACAACACCAAGCATAACCGCTCTTGGTGTAGATGGCGCTTATGCAGTAGCATGGACAGGTGAAGATGAAGGTGGTGATAACTCAGTCTATACTCAAATATTTAACTCAAATGGAACCTTAAATGGTAGTGTAAGTATACATGAAGCTATAGGTACAACAGACCAACATGATACAAAACCAGATATCAGCTCTATTGGTCCTGATGGGAAAATGCTTCTAGCTTGGTTTGGAGAAAGAGGAACACAAGATTATATATACACTCAAATGTTTGATGCAAACGGTACATTGAGTGGTGGGGCTACAGAACTTGATAAAGGTGTTGTAGTTAAAATAGCAGAACTTAATAATGAAGAGTATGCACTAGCAGTCGATAGAGTGATAAATGCAGGTAAAAATGAAGTCTATACGCAAAAAATCAATTCTGATTCTACTGTTGTGTTTGGAAGTCTTATTTATGGAGATGTAGCTATTGAAGTAGTCATAGATGCGGCTGCTACATATTACGAAGCAACATACACTGGAGGAGACTTATATATGAGTGATGGAACAACATATATCTCAAGTCCTGGTGAAGTATTAGCTGGGGATGCGGATGCATCTATACTAAAAGTGCTAGACTCTTCACAAGTTGAAGTGTCTGTAACAAAAACTATTCCTACATATGTTACGAGTTCCATTCTACCTATTGAAATAAGTGTAGCAGAGCTTTTAGCAAACGATACAGATGCTGATGGAGATACTCTTACTATAACAAATACTTTATTGAGTGTTAATGGGACTGTCTCACTACCAATTGATGGTATTATTACATTTATTCCAAGTGCTTTAGGACTCGGTGGGTTCGGCTATGTAGTAGATGATGGTAATGGTGGAACTGCATTAGGTGCTGTATTTATAACAATAGAATAAAAAGGGATTAAATGAAAAAAATAATTTTACTTTTATGTGTCTTTTTAGGCACACTATATGCCAATAATTATAAGTTCGCAAACTTTTATTATAAAATTGCAAACTATGAGAAGGCTATAGAGTACATCAAAAAAGATACACTAAACTATGAAAATGCAAAACTACATCTGCTCTGGGGAAAGTGTGAACTTGGATTGGGAAATACAAATGAAGCGATGGCTGCGTTTGAGAGAGCACTGATATTTGATGAGCATAATGTTGAAGCTGAGTTGGCATTACTGAAACTTTATGATGAGAGTGGAAGAGTTGAGCTGAGTGAGAGTATGCTACAAACTTTAGAACAAGAAGATATAAGTGAAGTGCAAAAAGAGTATATTTCTAAGATACAAGGCAGACAGCTTGAAACTTACTCCCTAAGAGCTTTAGCTGGAGTAGGATATGACTCAAACATAAATGTTTCCGCAGATGTTGATGAGTTAAATAAGTACTACGGAGTAGGCGGAAACATAGGAGCAGAGTCAACACTCTTTGGAACAGTAAATGGAGCGATAGAGTATAAAAATGAGCTCCAAAGTAAGGATGAGTGGTATGTAAAAGCAAAGGGAAATCTCTTCTATCAAAACAATCTAGATGCACACTACTATGATATGTTTTTTGGAGGAGTAGAAGCTGGAGTAGGATATGCAAGAGCTAACTATAACCTTTATATTCCTTTGGCATATAATAGACTGCACTATCTAGAGACAGATCTGTTTTCTCAGTATAGTCTAAACCCACAGCTCACTTATGCATTAGATCAAAACTTCATTTTGTTATCTAATATAAGTTATTTGAATCGTTCATATTTAAAAGCAGAGTATGAGTCTCGAGGATATAGTGCCATAGGCGGCTCTTTAGGAGTTTACTATCTTTTAGAAAACAACTTTGTTTATCTAAACGCAAAAGTAAATAACCACTCTTCAAAAACTTCAAACAGTGGTGCTTATGTGAGTAAGTTACTCTATTCACTCTCTTTGGGAATGAGTTACAGAGTTAATGAATGGCTTGGTAGTAGAGTAGATTATCTTTATCGAGGTTCGAGGTATGAGGATAGTTTATTAGCTAGTGATACAAAAAGAAGTGACAATTACAACCAAGTGAAAGTGAAGCTTTTTCATGATTTTGATGAAAATTTTCAACTCTTTACATCTCTTGAGTATGCCCAAAATAGTTCCAACTATGTTCCCGCAGAGTATAGGAAATATGTTGGTATGCTTGGTTTAGAAATAAAATATTAAGGATTAACTATGATTAAAATATTATTGGCGCTTTTGTTAGCTGTCTCACTCTGGGCACAAATAGGTCAAGTTATGGCTATGAAAGGTAAAGCATATATAGATAGGGCAGGTGCTGAAATTCCGGTAAAAAACCTAATGGAAGTCTATAAAGATGATAAGCTTATAACTAAAGATAAAACAAGAGTTCAGATAAAACTCAATGATGACACGATCTTAACTATAGGTCAAAATGCAATATTTACTTTTGAGAAGTTTTATTTTGATGGAACTGATAAATCAGAAGTTACAATGAATGCAAGTCGTGGTTTTTTTAGATCTGTTACAGGAAAGATAGGTAAGCTCTCTCCGGAGAGGTTTAAGGTGAAAACCGCATCTGCAACTATTGGTATACGTGGAACTGACTTCTCTGGAGATATACGACCCGACAAAGAGATTATTAAGTGCTATAGTGGTGCGATTACCATAGACTATCTTGATGCTATTAGCACTATAGATGCTGGGATGAGTGTTGAACTATCAAAAAATGACCTGGGAACTAAAGAGTTGAAGGTTCTTAAAAATAGTCTATTTAGAGAAAAAAAAATAGAAAAAAAAATAGATAAAAAACGATATAAAGAGATCAAAGAGATTGAAGAAGATGATCAGATAGTAGTTATAGAAAATGTTGAAGATACCGTCATTCAAAATAGAGTAGATGAGATAATTAAAGAGGATATAGTAGAGGAGACTCCTGAAGTTCCTCAAACACCAGAAACTCCTGATATTCCAGTTACAACAGAGACTTTAGATACACCAAATGTAAGCTCACAAACAAGAGAAGTTATATATCCTTAATATTAATAGGCAATTAATTCAATGAAAATATTAATAACAGGAGCAAGTTCTGGCTTAGGTGCAGAGCTTGCTCGTCAATATGCAACAAAAGAGAATGAGTTGATACTTTTAGCTCGTAGAGAAGATAAGCTTTTTCAACTTAGAAGCGAGCTTTTTGAGAGTGCAAAATCTGTTGATATAATCATTGCAGACGTTACTCAGTTTGAAATGCTCCAAGAGAAGATAAGAGAGATAGGTAGCGTTGATATGGTTATATTAAATGCTGGCATATCTTTAGGCCACTCTGATGAGATTCCAACAATAGCTGAGTTTAAAAATCTTTATGATGTAAATGTGCTCTCAAACCATGCTATCCTTGAGGTTCTTTTGCCCCACTTTAAAGCTCAAGAGAGTGGCAAGATAGTTTTTATCTCCTCTCTCGCTTCTCTATTTTCTATGCCAAGTTCTAAAGTATATTCATCCTCAAAACGTGCTCTTAATGCATATGCAGAGGGAGTGCGCTACAAATATAGTAAGTATGGAGTGAAGGTTATAAACATACTTCCAGGCTTTATCAAAAGTGAACTTACAGACAAAAATGACTTTAATATGCCATTTCTCCTTGAAACTGATGAGGGAGTAAGACGAATAAAAAATGCAATAGAGAGAGAAAAAAAGTTTTATGCTTTTCCATTTAGGTTTTACTTAATTATTAGATTTTTAAATATTCTTCCAAGCTTTTTAAGAGAGAAAATTGTAGAATTCCTCAACTAAAAGTCTGAGGGTTTGGGATGGAAAATATTGTAACTATAGATAGTGTATGTGCATACTGTGGAGTTGGTTGCGATATCGCTGCTCATGTTGATATAAAAGAGAATAAGATCAAAAAAATCTTTGCACATCCCGATGGAGCTACATCTGAAGGAAAGCTTTGTGTTAAGGGTACTTATGGATACGATTTTGTTGATGCTAAAGAGAGAATCAATGCACCTAGAATCCGTAAAAGTTTTTTAGAGAAAAACCCTCACATAAAAGAAGTGATAGCTACTTCACTTACAGAGTTAGATAATACATGGTATGAGTCTGATTTAGACTCTGCTACAACTGCTGGAGCGATGAAGCTTAAAGACATTCAAGCAAAATATGGAGAGAAGTCTGTATGCTCTCTTGGTGGTGCTAGAAGCTCTTGTGAATCTGCATACTATTTCCAAAAATTTACTCGTTTTACACTAAACTCTCCACATGTTGATAACTGTGCTCGCGTTTGTCACTCTCCATCATTAAAGGGCATGCGTTTAACTATCGGTGAAGGTGCTGCTTCAAATCCATTTGACGATATCTATAAAACAGAGTTCATGATAGTTATGGGTTCAAATACGACTGAAGCGCATCCTATTGTTGGTAATCGCATGATAAAAGCTGCACAAAATGGTACGCCGATAGCTTGTTTTGACGTGCGTGAAATAAAGCTTCACAAATTTTCAAAGTACAAAGCCATAACACCGCATGAGTCAAACCTACTCGTTTTAAATATGATAGCTTACACGATTATCACAGAAGAGTTGTATCACAAGGACTTTATAAAAAATAGAACGAAAAACTTTGAGCATTTTAAAGAGAATATCTTAGCTGACCCATATGCAAATCCAGAGTTTTTCAGAGATGTTGCAGGCTATGAGTACTTAGCTGATATGCTTCCAGAGATAGCTCGTGAGTATGCTACTAAAAAATCTCTAATACTTTGGGGACTTGGAATTACTGAACACGTTGATGGCTCGTACGCTGTTATGGCGATAGTTCACCTTGCTCTTATGACTGGTAACATTGGTAAAGATGGTGCCGGCGTTATGCCTTTAAGAGGTCAGACAAACGTTCAAGGCGTATGTGATATGGGTATGCTTCCTTATTACGCGCCAGATTATCAAGCACCAAAAGAGGTCGGTCTTATGACTCCTCAACTAGTAGATGGAATGCTTGATGGTACAATCAGGGGCGTGCTTAACATAGGAGAGGATTTAACGCATATTCATCCAAATCTTAACAAGCTTATCAAAGCTTTTGAAAACTTAGAACTTATCTTCGTGCAAGAGCTATTTATGACAGATATAGCAGAGCGCGCTGACATCGTTGTAGGTGTAAAGTCTGCTTATGAAAAGACTGGTATTTACATAAACGCTATGAGAAAAGTACACCTTTCAACACCACTAGTAAAATCAGACCTACCTGATGATTGGGAAGTTATTAAGCTTCTTGATGAGAAGATGGGTGGTGGTTATGACTTCAACTCATCTGAAGATATCTGGGAAGACGTGAGAAAAACTGCTACAAACAGATTTAGCGGAGCTTCATATAAAGTCCTTCGTGATAATGAAAAAGCGGGAATATCATGGCCAATTAAAGATGATGGAACAGGTACTCCAGTTCTTCATCGTGAAGACTTTAGAACGCAAGATGGCATAGGCGCGTTTAGATACCATGGTTATACTCTCTCGGGCATGGTAGAGGAGATCATAAACAAAAAGCTTAAAGGGTATCACCTTACAACTGGTAGAATTATGGCTCACTACAACAACTCCGCTCAGACTAAGTACACTGAGAAGTTGATGAAACGCCACACTGAAGACTTACTACTTGTGCATGAGGATGATGCAGCTGACTTTACAAGTGAGAAGGTTATATTAAAAACTGAGTATGGAGAGACAAATCCACTTACGGTGAAGTTTACAGACAAAGTCCGTCCAAAAACACTCTATACAACGTTTCACCATGCAAACTCAAAACTAAACCATATCTTTGGCGATAAGAGTGATGAGCTTATTATGACGGCTGCATTTAAGTCTATACAAGTTGAAATTGTTAGCGCATAAGTGCGTATAAATATACTCTCAAATATATAGTAAAATAATCACTAGGAATTAAAAATGGAAATATCAGAAGAAGCAAAACTAGACATGAAAAATGCTCTTAACGGTAAGTTAAGTGATAATTATGATGAGTTAAAAATAGTACAAGAGAACCTTGCAATTAAAAAAGCGGAAGCTACAAGTCATGGAACTTACAAACAGATAGACAAAGCCATGGATAAAATCACTCATAAAATGAATAAGCTTAAAGCATAACGACTATAATCAATATATTTAATTAGATTGAGTAGAAATAAATATGAGTAGAGCTAAAGGGAATATTGCTGAAGATAAGGCATCTGATTTTCTTAGCTCTAAAGATTTTTTTATACTTGAGAGAAACTTCTACTCTCGTTTTGGCGAGATAGACATCATCGCTTCAAAAGATAAAGTCCTTCACTTCATAGAAGTTAAAAGTGCTCTTGATTATGAGCTCGCCATTCAAAATATCACTCCAACTAAACTCTCGCGTTTGATTAAGACTGCAAATGTTTACATGAAAAAAAACAGCTTGGATGTTGATTTTATGTTAGATGCCGTAGTTGTAACACCAAAGAGTATAGAGCTAGTAGAAAACATTACTTTATAAATGTTATAATTTTATCATTATAAACTTGGAGATTTTATGCAAGCAAAAATATTTTTTGGCTCGACAGAAGCCGTTACGGATACCTTTAGTGAAAGAGTAAGCCCATACTCTGGGGAAGTTGTCTCAACTGCACCGATATGCAGTGCGGAAGATGCAAGAAAAGCTCTTAAGATTGCTCAAGAAGCAAAAGTGGCAACAAAAGCTTCAACGCTTTCACAAAGATGTAGCTGGTTAATAGACGTTGCGCAAAAGCTTCGTCTTAACAAAGAAGATATCGCAAAAACGCTTACTGATGAAGTAGGTAAACCTATCACTTTCGCTCGTGTAGAAGTTGAACGCTGTATAGAGACTCTTAAGCTTTCCGCTGAGACTATGCGAACTATGCATGGCGAAACTATTAACACGGACGCTATGCCAAGTGGCAAAAAAACTACGGCATTTTTTACTCGTGAACCAGTAGGCGTTGTAGTAGCCATCACTCCTTTTAACTTTCCTCTTAATCTAGTCGCACATAAACTAGCACCTGCACTTGTAGCTGGAAATACAGTAGTACTCAAGCCAACGCCAGAAGCGCCACTTACTGCTTACAAGTTTGCAAAACTTTTCATAGAGAGTGAATACGCTATCAAAGATGCATTGAGCGTTGTTTATGGAGACGCTGAAGTTGGAAGCGCGCTTATCACTTCAGACATTCCTCGCGTTATATCTTTTACTGGTTCCGTTCCAGTGGGTGAGATTATCACTAAAAACGCAGGGATAAAAAAGGTAGGACTAGAGCTTGGTGGAAACGCAGCTACATACGTAGAGAAGTCGGCAGACTTAGCTCTTGCGGCAAACAGGTGCGCTCTTGGCGCGTTTGTAAACTCTGGTCAAGTATGTATCTCACTACAGCGTATTTATGTAGAAGCGGATATATACGATGAGTTTGCTTCACTGATGGCAGAGGAGACAAAAAAACTAGTAGTTGGTTCCCCTTATGATGACGATACTTTTATGGGACCACTTATAGATGATGAGGCTGCAAGTCGTGCTATGGGTTGGGTAGAGTCAGCTATAGAAGAGGGCGCCGTACCACTTCTACCGCCTCATAGAGAAGGGCGAATGTTTCATCCTTGCGTTATGGCAAACGTAACTGACGACATGGCCATAGTCTGTGAAGAGGTGTTTGCGCCTATAGTAAGTCTTGTAAAAGTAGACTCTTTTGATGACGCTCTTCCTCGTATGAACAATTCTCCTTATGGTTTGCAGTTTTCAGTCTTTACAAATGACTTAAAACTAACGCAAAGAGCTATATCAGAACTTGACGCTGGTGGAATCGTTATAAACGACATGCCAACTCTGCGTTTTGACATACAGCCCTATGGTGGTGTTAAACTTAGTGGAGTTGGGCGTGAAGGTCCTCGTTTTGCAATTGAAGAGATGACAGAGATAAAAAGCGTTGTCATCTGCTAGAAAAAGAGTCATTATCTCTGCTTGCCTTTTAGGCGAGCAGTGTCGTTATGATGGAAAAACAAAAGAAGTAAACGCAGTCATAGATGCTTTTAAAGATTATGAGATAGTTCCTTTTTGCCCCGAAGCACCTCTTTTTGGAACTCCTAGAGAGAGGATAAGTGTAGTTGAGGTAGATGGACAAAATAGAATCGTTACAGACTCTACTCAAAAAGACGTAACTTCACTTTTAGAAGATGAGATAAACTCCTTTATGCAACTACATAAAAATATAGATAGAATTATTCTCAAGTCAAAAAGTCCAAGCTGTGGATATGAAACTACACCTATTTTAAATGATAAAAATGAGACTCTTAAATTAGGTAGTGGAATAGCTGCTAGTATGTTTGAAAAACATTACAAGGATGTGAAAATAGAGAGTGAGTTAGATTTTTAAACTTCTACTATAAAAAGTAGAAGTTTTAGTTGTGCTTAAAATGTGTAACTGTAAGTAATCATACCTTGCATCGGAGCTGCTGCTTTGTATGTCTCATTGCCGTTTGCGTCTTTTGAAGCGGACATTGCATAGTACTCATTTGTAATGTTTCTTACGTTTAACTGAATGTTATGTGCTTTATACTCATAACCTAACATCAGGTCAGTTACAAACTGATATCCATCATACTTTTGCGTGTTTGCGTTATCCATGTAGTACTCACCCCATGTTTTTGTCGTAACTCTCGCTTTAAAGCCATTTTCCATATTAAACGCCGCAAACATAGAGTATTGTTGCTGTGGAATGTATGGAAGATAGTTTCCATCTCTAGATTCCCAAGTTGCTCTGCTTCCATATCCAACCTGTTCTTCAAATTTAGAAAATTTAAAATCACTATATGCATATGAAGCACCAAGTTGCAGCGAGTCGATTAGTTGATAAACTCCATTAAGCTCTAAACCTCTTTTTTGTGTTTCACCAGCATTGTCGTATATAACATTACCACCTGCGTCTTGAATCTGCACTATCTCATTTGTTACGTCGTTTTGATAAATTGCTACATCATAAGAAAAGGTTTGAGTTCTTGTTTTTAGACCAATCTCATAGTTAGTGCTAGTCGTTTTATCAAGCGAGATGCCCTCATCTTGAGCGGCAGCAATTTCACTACCAGTTGGAGCTTGATTAGAACTTGCTATTGAGGCGTATATATTAGTCGTTTTAGTTAGTTTATATAAAAGGCCAAGTTTTGAAGATAGAAGTTGATAATCTTTGTTGATTGAGAACTCTCCTTGTCCAGTTTTATAGCTTCTTGTGCCATAGTCGTATCTAGTTATTTCATTGGTGTCTATGTTGAAGCTCAGCTTATCAGCTCTTACGCTTAGATCTACTATAAAATTCTCTGTAGGTGAGAGTGTTTCCATAAAGTAAGCACCGATAAGCGTTGTTGCACTATCTTCCGTTTCAGCTAACACCCCTTTTCTATTTGATGTTGTAAAGTTAATTACGTCATATGGAATTGGTGCACCAAACGCTGGTAAAGTAGACGTTGTGTTTACGTCTGCATATTGGTATTTCTCAGCATTATTAGTAATATCAGTTTTAGCAGTCACGCCCGCTACCAGCGTTGCTTTGTTTCCAAATAGTTTATGCGAGTAGTTAAGCTCTAAATCAGTACCATAAACGCTGTTGTCACTACTATCATTTATCATACCCGTAACTGGGTGAAAGTGCTCCCAAGTATTAAAATAAACGCGTGGCTTTAAAAGTACGTCGCCTATCTCTTTTTCATACTTCGCGTTTAAAGAAAATATTTTAGAATCTCTTGCACTATGTTGCCACTGGTAAGAAGTATTTTTTTGCTCACCAGTTTTTTCAAACTCTGCAAATTCAGCAGCCGTCATACTTGTTGGCAAGTTTGAGTTTGACTCAGTATAAGAGAGTTCAGTCTCTATAGTTGAGTCATCTGAGAAGATATGCCCATATCTAAGCGTCGCTTGCGTTGAGTCAAACTCATTGTTATCTCTCCAAGCATTGTCTATCGCGCGGTGAGATATTGTCGCAGCTATAAAATCATTCTCACTAAGTTGATCACTTACTTTTAAGTTGATATTTCTTTGACCATCATTTCCAAGACCTACTTTTATTCTGTTTGATTGGTCTTGAAATACTGACTTAGTTACAAGCTGGATAACGCCACCCGTTGCATTTGCCGCATTGATAGAACCTGGTCCTTTTTGCACTTCTATGCTTGATACATCTTGCATATCTATAAAGTCAAATCTTGTAAATGAATCAGGGTCAGTCATAGGAACACCATCTTTCATAATCATGATTTCACGAACGCCATATCTAGCCTTAAGTCCAGCTCCACGAATGATAAGTCTTGGACTTGCAGTGTTTGATGATGATTCTGCGTTTACACCAGGAATATTCTCTATAGCTTCTTGAATATTTAATATGTTTTTATCGTTAATAGTTTTTTCATCTACAACTGCAATAGATTGTGATACGTCTTTAGTTGAAGTAGCTATCTTAGTTGCTGTGATACTCATAGAGTCTAAAGAGTACTCCTGAGCATTAAGTGATGAGATGGCAAGAAGTGCCATTAATGAGTGTTTTATTTTCATTTTGTTTCCTGATTGGTTTAAATTATTGATGGAACTTTAACGAAAGAGTGTTACATAAGTGTTAAGTCATAATTTTTATATTCATTTAATATTTACTCAAAACTTAACACTTATGTAACACTCTTTTACTATTATTTCAGACTAAATAAATCTAGATGGAAAATGATTATGAATAAATTAATACTTTTAGTTATCTGTTCACTCGTTTTTATGGTGAGTGAGAGTAGCGCGATGCATATTCTCCCCTATCATGAAAAGAGCGCTAAAAAAGAAGATGGCACACACTCTGGGCATATGCGAAAAGCGCCTCTGTATCAGTTAATGGACGTGGATGAAAACTCTAAGGTAGAACTTTCATACTACCTCTCAAACTTAGAAAAAATAGATCTAGAGTATAGTGGAAAGCCTGTGAAGATGCCAAGAGGAAAGAATGATAACTACCATGCCATCATCGCAAAGTCAGATACTAATGAGAAGTTTGTTGGAGCCTCGTACTATATATACAAATATGGAAAACCATCAAATGTTTCACCGACAAAAATAACTCTTTTAGATAAATTGGCTTTTGAAATAAAACCAAATCCCCTGCCAAAAGAGCATGATGAGTATAAAACTTCAAAGAAGTATGGCTTTATAGTTACTCTAAACGCTAAACCCATATCTACAAAGATAAACCTTCAAACGCTAAATGGAACTACAGTAGAGTACACAAGCGATGAAGATGGAAGATTTTCAGTAATCCTGCCAAATGACTTTAAGGATGTGAAGAACTCAAAACGAGCTAACAGACCATCGCATTTTATTTTAAGTTCAAAGATAAAAGAGAATACTAAAGAGTATGAAACTAGCTTTACTATGCCATATCATGTAAACCCAAATGACTACTGGCAAAACAGCAAGTATGGTGGATTAGTGGCACTACTAGGTTTAGTGTTTGGAATATTAATATATAGGAAGTCAAAAAATGGATAAACTACTTACTCTAACAGTTCTGAGACGTATCTCACAACTCTTTTTCTTTGTTATTTTGGTTTATGGAAGTCTTTTTATGACTACTTTTTACTCAGAAGATAAACTCACCGGAGCACTCCCATCTCTCTCATGTGCTTATGATCAAGATGGTGGGGACTATTGTGTTTTAATTCCCTTGCAACATCAGATGGACCACCGCGTAGCTGGTGTTATAGATGGAACAAGTTCGGCAATGGCTGGGCTTATGGGAACGGCTATTACATTAGCGACTTTTTTTATTCTTATAGTTGTTCTTAACAAAGCGTTTTGTGGATGGACTTGTCCACTTGGTTTTTTTCAAGAAGTAATAAGCATGATAGGGACAAAACTAAAAATAAAACAGGTAAATTCTCTCTCATTTGAAGTGGTTAAAAAAACAAGAGTTATTAAGTGGTTTATATTTATCTTTTTTATATTTATCTTTCCTGTTTTAACAGGTTTAGGTTTTTTAGGACATGAGTTTGGCGATGCTTTTTGTAGAATATGCCCTAGTAGAATTTTAACTACCCTAGCGGTAGGAGACGCTTCTCAAATAGTTGTCGATAACGCGTCCGCCGGTTATATGACTTTCTCGATTTTTGCAGACCTACTTTTTGGTTTGATGATAGCGTTAGCACTATTTATAAAACAGCCATTTTGTAGAATATGCCCAATGTTGCCTATGCAAGCGGTATTTAAAAAGTTTGGTCTTTTAAGACTTGTTAAAAATGGATCAAGTAAATGTGATACATGTTCAAGCTGCGTGAGCGCTTGTCCGATGGATATCTATGAGATACAAGCACCCGTAGTAAATCAAAACATAACATTTACTGATTGTACTCTTTGTGGAAAGTGCGTTGAGTTTTGTCCTCATGACGATATTATGGCATTTAAATTTGCTCCAATGCCAGTTTTTAGTTCTTCAAAGCCATACTTTAAAAAACGCGTGAAAATAGATAAATGGTGGAAAAAATAGTTTGGAGTTTGCTACGTTTACCTCTCTGTTTTTACTAGGTCTTAGTTATGGCTCAACCGCATGCATGTTTACGTGTATGCCGTTTTTGAGCCCACTTATGCTTACGAACTCCTCGAGTATCCGTTCTAGTTTTGCAGTTTTAACGCCATTTTCCATTGGTAGGATAGTAAGTTATACCTTTATAGCGACAGCAGCTTTTTATAGTGCCATTTGGATAAAAGGGATTATAAATAACGAAACAATTTCACAAACAATTTTAGGTTCCACTACCATCATCATAGCTTCGATAATACTCTTTAATGCTTTTAAGGGAACCTCGGCATGTTGTTCAACGACATCCAAAAACGCTTCTTCAAAAATAGGCTATTTCATGTTAGGTTTTGGAATCTCTTTAAATCCTTGCATACCAGTAATGAGTTTGGTCTCTGTGAGCATAAACGCGAGTAGCCTCTACCAATCGATGGCGTTTGGAATAGTTTTTGGAATCGGCGCGGTTAGCGCGTCGTTTTTAATCTTTGGAATCATACTCTCCAAGATGGCTAAAGGCGTAGTGGAAGAGTTTTCAAGATATAAAAACATTATAGAAAAAACGGCAGGTTTGCTACTGCTTATAGTAGGTATCTCCACGCTTAATGGATGGCTGCAGCTTTAAGGGCTAAAAACTCTATATTTTTAGCCCATTTTAGATATAATCGCGCAACTTTATAAGAGAGATGTATAGATTATGGATATTAGAGAAGAGTATTTAAAATTTTTTGAATCAAAACAACACGATAGAATTGCCTCAGGACCTTTAGTTCCAGATGATGCAACTCTCCTTTTTAACAATGCGGGAATGGTCCCTTTCAAGTCTATATTTACAGGTGAAATCCCACGACCTGCCAACCCTAGAGCAACTTCATGTCAAACTTGTATCCGCGCAGGTGGAAAACACAACGACTTAGAAAACGTAGGGCACACTGCTCGTCATCATACTTTTTTTGAGATGATGGGTAACTTCTCTTTTGGAGATTACTTCAAAGAAGAAGCAATCGCTCACGCTTGGGAATTTATAACTGAAGTGCTTGAACTACCAGTAGATAAGCTTTGGGTAACAGTGCATGACTCAGATGACGAAGCAGAAGAACTTTGGATGAAGCATATCTCAAAAGATAGAATCATGCGTTTAGGCGACGCAGACAACTTCTGGTCGATGGGCGATACTGGACCATGTGGGCCATGTTCTGAAATCTTTTACGATCAAGGCGCAGAGAATTTTAATGGCCCTGAAGATAAGATGGGTGGAGAGGGTGATAGATTTTTAGAGATCTGGAACCTTGTTTTCATGCAGTACGAAGTAAAAGAAAAAGGTGGAGAGAGAATTCCACTCGCAAAACCTTCTATCGATACTGGTATGGGACTTGAACGCGTTGTAGCTATAAAAGAGGGACAAACTTCAAACTATGGCTCTTCACTTTTCATGCCTATGATAAATCAAGTAGAGGAGATGATAGGTAAAAAGTATGAGTATACGACTGGCGCTTCTTACCGCGTTATAGCCGACCACATCAGAACGGCTGTTTTTCTTCTCTCTCAGGGCGTAAACTTCTCAAATGAAGGTCGTGGATACGTACTTCGTCGTATTCTTCGTCGCGCGGTTCGTCATGGTTACCTCTTAGGTTTTCGCTCTCCTTTTATGTATAAACTCGTAGATACACTTATCACTATTATGGGTGGCGAGTATGATTACTTAGCGCCAAAAGCAGATGCGGTTAAAGAGCAGATAGAACTTGAAGAGGCTAGATTTTTTAAGACTATTGCAAATGGCATAGAGCTTTTTAATGAAGAGCTTAAAAATACAAAAGACGTATTTTCAGGTGAAGTGGCGTTTAAACTTTATGATACTTGTGGTTTCCCTCTTGACCTTACAGAAGATATGTTAAAGGAGAAAAACTTAGCACTAGACACTGCTAAGTTTGAAGAGTTGATGCTTGAGCAACGCACTCGCGCAAAAGCTGCTTGGAAAGGTAGTGGAGATGCTGCAACTCAAGGTGACTTTAAAGAGCTTTTAGAGAAGTTTGGCGAGAACGCTTTTGTTGGCTATGATTTTACTGAGCACTCCGGAGAAGTTTTAGCACTTCTTGATGAGAACTTTAAGCATGCAGAAGTTTTAGCCGCTGGCGAGAAAGGTTGGGTTCTTTTAGACGTCACTCCTTTTTACGCAGAGTCTGGTGGTCAAACTGGTGATAGTGGAGAGTTAGAGGGTTTTGCAAAAGTAGTTGACACTAAAAAATTCTTTGGTCTCTCTCTTGCACAAATAGAAGTTGCTAAAGAGTTAAAAGTTGGAACTATTGTTGACTCTCATGTTGACACTTCTCGTGGAGAGATTATTAAACATCACTCAGCTACACACCTATTACATGCCATTCTTTTTGACGTTTTAGGAGATCACATATCTCAAGCGGGCTCACTAAATGAAGCTACTCGTCTGCGTTTTGACTTCTCTCATCCAAAGGCTGTAAGTGAAGCGGAACTCTCAGAAATAGAAAACAGAGTAAACAATGAAATTATGAGAGCAATACCAACTAAGACGGAAGTTTTAGGCATCGAAGACGCTAAAAAGAGCGGCGCAAAATCTCAGTTTGGCGAGAAGTATGGTGATGAAGTTCGCGTAGTAAGCTTTGCTGATGCTTCTATAGAGTTTTGTGGTGGCGTTCATGTAAGCAACACTGCAAACATTGGCTCGTTTATCATTACAAAAGAGTCTGGCGTTTCAGCTGGGGTTAGACGTATTGAAGCAGTTTGTGGAAACGCGGCTTATAAATACTTTAGCGAGCAGAGAGCTCTTTTAAAAGAGGCTCAGTCTGAGGTGAAAAATTTAGACCTTATCGCTGGAATTTCAAGACTTAAATCAAGCATAGTTGAACTCAAGTCAGAACTTAAAGAGGCTCAAGAGTCTTCTAAAGTTGAAGTATTAGCACAGGAGATAAATGGCGTTAGCGTTGTAGTTGAAGAGTATCCAGCTGGAGATATTAAAGATAAAATTGATGAGCTTAAAAACCAAAACGAGAAACTCTGTGCAATGCTGTTTCAAGTAAAAGGCGATAAAGTTTTAATAGCTGCCGGCGTTAAAGACGCAAACGCTAAAGCGGGTGATTGGATTAAAAAAATCGCTCCTATCTTAGGTGGCGGTGGCGGTGGTCGTCCTGACTTCGCTCAAGCTGGTGGAAAAGACGCTTCAAAATTGCCTGAGGCAAAAGAAGAAGCGCTTAAATTTATTACGGAGGCACTTTCATAATGTCTGAGTTTTTTGCTGAATATAAAACGATTATAGTATTTTTACATGTTATCTCCGCTGTTGTATGGGTTGGTGGAATGATAGCTCTGCGTTTTGCGGCACACCCATCGTTTATGCAGATAGAATCACCTGCTCATCGCTTAGAGAGAGTATCTCACGCGCTTAAAAATCTTTTTATGATAGTAGCTCCTTTCATACTTACGCTTTTTATTACGGCGATCATTATGATCAAAGGTTACTCTATCTCTGCGAGTGATTATAAAGTTCTTGGGTATGCTAAAGAGGGTATCTGGAGTGTAATGCTTGTCGCATATATCGTTATGGTTATGCGAAGAAACAGAGCACAAAAAGCCATAGCTGAGGGTGACTTTGTCTTGGCTAAAAATCAACTTGGACTTATTGGAGCGGTGATGGTTCCCATCAATATCACTCTTGGAGTAATAGCTATTTTCATAGGTTCATACTTCTCTTCAGTTTTATAAAATGATACGACTAGCCTCTTCTTCTAAAACTAGACATATGCTTCTCTCAAACGCAGGAGTTGCGTTTGTGCAAGAGAGTGTGGATTTTGATGAAGAAGAGATTATAGCCTCAAGCCCAAAAAACTTTGTTTATCAAGCCACAATGGGAAAATATGAAGCGAATCTAAAAGCTTTTGGATATGATGAGTATCCTCTTTTAGTCGCTGACACCGTCGTAACCTCACAGAATCAAATCCTCAGAAAAGCAAAATGCATAGATGACGCTCGTAATATTTTAATGACACAAAGTGGAAATATTACTAGCATTATTACCTGTATGATTTACCACTCAAAAGAGATGAAACTCATTGACATTTCTCAAACTGATTATCTATTTGATAAGTTTGATATGGATGCACTTGATAAATATCTAGAGAGTGGAGAGTGGAGAGGCAAGGCGGGTGCTTGTATGGTAGAGGGCTTTTGTAAGAGTTATATAAAAGAGGTGAGAGGTTATGAGAGTACGGCTATGGGATTAAGTGTAGAAGTGCTCCAAAGATTTATCTAATGTTTTATGAAAATGAACTCAAAGCACTTAAAAAATCGGGGCGTTATAGAACTCGAGAAGTACTTGATTATTCGCTCAAAGATTTTGCTTCAAATGACTATCTAGGACTCTCTCACAACAAAACTCTTCATGAAAAAACCTGCAAGGAACTCTCATCATTAGAAGTACATAGTTCAAAAGCCTCACTCCTTGTTAATGGTTATCACAAAATACATAAAGATTTTGAAGATGCACTCTGCAAAGCTAATGGTTTTGAGGCGGGAGTAGTTTTAGGGAGTGGGTTTAACGCCAACATTGCTCTTATAGAGTCGCTTGTGAGAAAGGGAGATACTCTTTTTATGGATGAACTTTACCATGCATCGGGTGTTCTTGCTTCAAATCTTAATGACTTAGATGTTGTGTTTTTTAAGCATAATGATATGAAAGAGTTACAAGAACTATTAAAAAATTCAACTGCTAAACGCAAGATAGTCGCGGTTGAAGGCATCTACTCTATGGATGGAGATTTATGCTCTAAAGAGGTCTTTGAACTGGTCGACAAAGCAAACGCCATCTTAATAGTGGATGAGGCGCATAGTAGTGGAGTAATAGGCGAGAAGCTTATGGGTGTGTTTGATTATTATGGCGTTGAGATTAAAGCAAACCATATCAAAATGGGAACACTTGGAAAAGCTTATGGAAGTTTTGGTGCGTTTATCCTTGCATCTGAGCATATAGTAGAGTATCTTATAAACCGTGCAAAACCTATAGTATATGCGACTTCTCTTTCACTGTATGACACACTTTTAGCCCACAATGCACTTAGATATATTTTACACAACACAAAAAGTTTAAAAGAAGAGATAAAAAAAAGACAAGAGATTGTTTATGAAGAGCTTGGAGTTTATGTAGAGGGTTTAATCGTCCCTATTTTGATAGGTGACAATAAAAGAGTTGTAGAGATAAAAAAAGAACTATTAGCTTTAGGTTTTGGAGTTGGTGCTATAAGACAGCCGACAGTTCCTAGTGCTATCATACGTCTTATTGTAAGACTGGGACAAAGTGAAAATGAGTTAAGAGATGTATGTAAAAATTTGGCTAAAATAAAACAATGAATATCAACAAGCTAAAAATCATATATGAGAATAAAGCACTGCTTGATGTGGCGTTTAGCATAGAGTCTTCATTAGCTTTGGTTGGTCAGAGTGGGAGTGGTAAAAGTTTAACACTCAAAGCTCTTTTAGGTATGTTACCTTACAACATGAGCTTAGAGTTGAAGCATGATGCAGAGTTTGAGCTTATAGCTGGAAAGAATATCTCTTTTATTCCTCAAAACCCTTTCACTGCACTCTCACCTTTGACTAAAATTTCTAAACAGTTTTTTGTAGATGAGAGTAGAGTTAAAGAGCTTTTTGATGAAGTCGGTTTAGAGTATGATTTGTTGGATAGATTTCCACCAGAGCTTTCAGGTGGACAGCTTCAACGTGTTGTAATTGCCATCGCATTAGAGTCTAAACCTAAGTTATTGCTTCTTGATGAACCAACTACAGCACTTGATCCTCAAACGCGAGTGATGATAATAGACCTTTTAAAAAATCTACAAGAAAAAGAGAACTTTAAAATGCTTTTTGTAACACATGATATAGTTTCAGCTAAAAATTTATGTCAAAATATCTGTGTTATTAAAAATGGAAAGATTCTTGAAAGTGGAGATATGAAGAGCGTTATGCAATCTCCAAAAGAAGAGTATACAAAAACTTTAATAGAGGCAAGTTTTGCCAATAGGGAATTTAGAACATGAAATTTATAAAACGATTATTTATACTACTATTTATTTTAGGAGTTCTATCTCCCTTTGTGGTTGTCGGCTACTATTTAAGTAATGATGATTTTGATATCTCATCATTAGTAGATTATAAGCCATCGGTAACGAGTAGAATATATGATAGAAATGGCGAAAAAATAGCAAATATTTTTGACAAGAAACACAGATATTATGCCTCTTTTGATGAGATACCTCCACGTATTGTTGAAGCGCTTGTAGCCATTGAAGATACGACATTTTTTGAGCACCCTGGTATAAATATTGACGCAATCTTTCGTGCAGCTATAAAGGTAGTGAGAGCTGGTAGAGCAGTTGAAGGTGCAAGTACAATAACACAACAGTTAGTGAAGAATGTCCTACTAACACGCGAGAAAAAACTCTCTCGTAAAATTAAAGAAGCGATTTACGCAATTAAGTTAGAGAGACATCTGAGTAAGGAGCAAATTCTAGAGCGATACTTAAATGAGATCTATTATGGGCATGGTTATTATGGTGTTAAAACTGCAGCTGATGGGTATTTTCATAAACGCCTTGAAGATTTAACTCTTAAAGAGATGGCTATTTTAGTTGGACTTCCAAAAGCACCAAGTACATATGCACCAACAAAAAACTATGATATCTCTATGGGAAGAGCAAACCGTGTAATAGAGAGAATGCATGTTCTTGGCTGGATTGATGATAAAACATATGAAGTTGCACTTATAGAAACTCCTGCTGTTTATGATGATACACTCACTCAAAACAAGGCACCATTTATAGTCGATGAAGTCTCTCGTAGGTTTAGAGATATGGGAATCGAGGACTTAAAAACTGGTGGATATGAGATATATACGAGTATATCTTTAAGACTTCAAAGTGCAGCTAAGGAGTCTCTCAAATTTGCATATGATGAATCATTAGAGAGAATCGAAAAATACAAAGAAAAAGAGCTGAAAAAATTAGCAGAGTTTCAAAAAATAGATAATCCTTCAGAAAATGAGATGTTTGAACTTCAAGATGTAAATGTATCGCAACTTAATGGTGCACTTGTATCTTTAGACTCCGCTTCTGGAGATATTTTGGCACTTGTAGGAAGTGTAGATTATAAAAAAAGTTCTTATAATCGCGCAACACAAGGTAAACGCCAACCTGGTTCCGCGTTTAAACCATTTATATATCAAGTAGCTCTTGATTTAGGATACTCAGGAGCCTCTGAACTTGTTGATATAGCAAAGACATACGAGTACGAAAAAGATGGTGAAGAGATGAAATGGCAGCCAAAAAATTATGAAAAAAATTATAAGGGTTTGGTCACTCTAAGAGAAGCTCTTATACACTCAAGAAATTTAGCAACGATAAACCTTGTAAATGAGATAGGACTAAACAACCTTGTAAGAGAGCTCAAAAAGTTTAATGTGAAGAATATTCCACATGATCTTTCTATCTCACTTGGTACTATGTCTATGTCTCCTCTTGAACTTGCAAAATACTATACATCATTTTCAAATGCTGGTGTTCAAGTGCAACCACACTTGATACTTAGCATAGACAAGGCAAACAAGACTATATATGAGAAGATGGATGAGAGAGAGCAGATGAGTAGTCCGACTCAGTCATTTATCATGACTACGATACTTCGAGATGTTGTAAATCGTGGTACGGCAAGACGTGCTAGAGTAAAAGGGATTGAACTTGCTGGTAAAACTGGAACTACAAATAATAATGTAGATGGTTGGCTTGCTGGTTACTCACCAACTATTGGAACTATAGTCTGGTTTGGAAATGATAACAACACTCCTATGTATAAAAAAGAGACGGGTGGACGAATATCTGGTCCAGCTTTTGCGCATTATTATAAAAGAGTACTTGAGTTATATCCTCAGATTAAAAGAGAATTTGATGTTCCTGAAGGTATTATAGAAGTCGAAGTAGATAATAGAAAAGAGTACTTTAGTGATATCTCTAAACCTCCAAGAATGAAAATGACTTCAGACTCAGAAGAAGAGTTACTATTTTAAATAGAGCTTCTTAACTAAAGGCTCTATTTAAAGCACAAAACATCGCTTTTATAGAAGCTGTAGCGATGTTGTTATCTTCACCCACGCCGTAGCATGAGTAAACTTCTTTCGCTTGTATCTCAATGTAAGCAACCGCTTTTGCTTCACTAGAATCACCACAAGAGTGCTCAGCATAAGATTTAATAGTGAACTGGTTTTTATAGTTTTGCATAAGAGCATGTTTACATGCATCAATAGGACCGTTTCCACTTCCTTTTGCAACAATCTTCTCTCCATTATACTCATATGTTAAAGTACATTTTGAAAGCCCATCTTTTGATGAAAGGTTCACGTGTACAAAAGTTATATGCTCTATTGGCTTAAAGTAAGTATTGCAAAATATTTCGTATATCTCATCAGCACTAAGTTCACGCCCCTCTATATCAGTCTGAGCTTGAACAATTTTTCCTATCTCAGGATGCATTGTTTTTGGAAGCTGGTAGCCATAGTTTTTCTCTAAAATATAAGCGACTCCCCCTTTTCCAGATTGAGAATTAATACGGATGATACTCTCATACGTACGTCCAACATCTGCAGGATCGATAGGAAGGTAAGGAACCTCCCAAAATGCATCATCCTTAGCTTTTTGATAAGCTAGACCTTTATTTATAGCATCTTGGTGTGAACCTGAAAATGCAGTATATACGAGTTCACCAACATATGGATGGCGAGCATGTGTATCCATCTCAGTACATCTCTCAACTACATCTAAGACTTCAGTAATATCTGAGAAGTTAAGTTTTGAGTCTACACCTTGCGTTGTCATGTTAAGAGCTAGGGTTATAATATCTACATTACCTGTTCTCTCACCATTACTTAAAAGTGTTCCCTCAACTCTATCCGCTCCTGCTAAAAGAGCTAACTCTGTTGCAGCTATTGATGTTCCTCTATCGTTATGTGTATGTGTAGAGATGATTACATTTTCACGATTATTAAGATGCATTGCCATCCACTCTATTTGGTCAGCATAGATATTTGGTGTAGACATCTCCACTGTTGCAGGAAGGTTGATGATGACTTTACGTTTGTCACTAATTCCCCAGCACTCTGTTACAGCATTTGAAATTTTTGCAGCAAACTCTAACTCAGTCCCTGTAAAACTCTCAGGAGAGTACTCTAAAAATATCTGACCATCATGAGAAGATTCATATTTTTTTACAAGTTCTACACCCTCTATGGCAAGAGCAATAATCTCCTCTTGAGATTTTGAGAAAACTATCTTTCTTTGTGCGACTGAGGTTGAGTTATAAAGGTGAACAGTTGCCTTTTTTACACCTTTTAATGATTCAAACGTCTTTTGTATAAGGTGCTCGCGAGCTTGAACAAGTACTTGAATAGTTACGTCATCAGGGATTAGTTTATCATCAACAAGACGACGTAAGAAGTCAAACTCTACTTTTGAAGCAGATGGAAAACCAACCTCTATTTCTTTAAAACCGAGTTTAAGTAAGAGTGTAAAAAGTTCAAGTTTTTTCGACATTGTCATAGGGTTGATAAGAGCTTGATTTCCATCTCTTAAATCAACACTACACCATGCTGGAGCAGTTGTTATACTATTGTTTGGCCACTGTCTATTTGGCAAATCTATCTTTGGATAAGGCTTATACTTACCATTAGGAATGTGATTCATTATGAACCCTTTAACTTGAAATTTAAATAACACACTCTTACATCTGTTATTATTTCGAAATTATACCTAATTTAAATAGTTTGTTCTCTTAGTTTAATTGTAAACAAAGCACCTATATTTGAGTTGCGTACATTTATGCTACCGTGGTTCTTTTTAACAATCTGTTTACTCATATAGAGACCTACACCTGTACCTTTTCCTTCAGCTTTAGTTGTAAAGTTAGGCTTAAATATTTGTGAAATTATCTCTTTTGAAATTCCACCAGCGTTATCTTGGAACTCTATATAGATATAACCACTTACTTTATAGGCATTGATAAAGATATTTCTATCAGTAGAATCATTTTCATTAAAAGCATCTACAGAGTTACTTATGAGGTTTATAAAAATATGTTTAAACTCATTTTTATTTCCTAAAATGGAAATATCATCTTCAATATCAACAGTGAGTTTTACATTTTGAGATAGAAGTTCATCTTTTAGAAGGAGCTGAACATTGTTTATTACATTATTGAGTACAAAAGTCTCATCTTTAGTTGAAGGTCTTAAAAAGTTTCTAAATTCACCAAGTGTATTTACCATGTGCTCAATTTGCATATGCACAGTCTGATTAAGGTCTTCAATGTATCTTTTATCAACTTCACTGCTTTCGAAGTCGTTTTTTAGCATGTCCATTATCATACTTATGGAGTTAAGAGGTTGTTTCCATTGGTGTGCAACGACATCTATCATTTCACCCATGGCAGCTTGACGGGCACTCTGCTCAATTAGTTTGTCTTTTTTCTCTTTTTCTTCATTTGAAAGACTATGCATTTCGTTACATTTTTTTATAAAAGCTTGATTTTCATCATATATTTTATTGCAGTACTCTTCTTGCTTTTTGTACATTATGATAAGTTTTGTTAACTTACTTTTTAATGTTTTATCACATGACTGGCTGATTTGAACAATGTCATCAATAGTTTGTTGATTGGAGGTTGGTGTCATGGGAAATATTATACCAAAAAATATATAAAAGGTTTATTTTTAAATTGGCTCTTGCTCCCATAAAAAAGGAGCGGATAAAGAGGGTAGAGATAGAATCTCTACTTAGATTAGCACTGGTACGTAGTTTTAAACTCGTAAGCAGTAGGGCGACCTTCGTCTGGGAAAACATCACGCTCAAATCTGTATTGTTGGTAAGCGTCAACAAACTCTTGTGTAAATACTGGCTTTAAGAAGTCGTTGTCACGGATAAGTGCTTCAAGTGAACCACGTAGAGTGTGAGGCATTTGAGGGATTTTCTTTTGACGAATTTCATCAAGAGAAAGCTCAAATAAATCTTCATCCATTGGACCAACAGGAATATCTTTGTTTTTAATACCATCAAGACCAGCCATCATCATTACAGCAAATGCTAAATAAGGACAAGCAGTAGAGTCTGGGAAACGCATCTCAATTCTAGTAGCCATTTCACCCGCACCGTAAGGAATACGACAAGCTGCAGAACGGTTTTGAGAAGAGTAAGTTAAGATACTTGGAGCTTCAAAACCTGGTAATAATCTTTTGTACGAGTTAGTTGTTGGGTTCGTAAACGCAGCAACTGCACGAGCGTGCTTGAATATACCAGCAGTATAGTTAAGAGCCATTTCAGAAAGGTTTGCATAGTTACCTGGCGCATAGAAAAGATTTTTCCCATCTTTCCATAGTGACTGGTGAACATGCATACCATTACCATTATCACCATAGAGTGGCTTAGGCATAAATGTAGCAGTCTTACCATTAAGGTGTGCTATCATTTTTACAACATACTTGTATTTTTGAACATTATCAGCTGCACCGATGATGTCAGAGAAAACTATACCTAGTTCGTGTTGAGCTTGTGCAACTTCGTGGTGACCTAGAACAACTTCAAGACCAACTTGCTCTAGTACTTGCATCATTTCAGCACGGATGTCAACAGCAGAATCTGTAGGAGCTACTGGGAAGTAACCGCCCTTAGTTCCTGGTCTGTGACCTGTATTGTACATATCTGGGTAAGGATTGTTTGAGTTCCACTCACCCTCTTCAGTATCCACTTTGTAACCAGCTTCATTGATGTTATCAACAAAAGTTACAGAGTCAAACATAAAAAATTCATTCTCAGGACCAAAATAAGCTGCATCTGCAATACCTAAATCTTCAGCATGCTTGAGTGCCGCTTTAGCGATTGAACGTGGACATCTCTCATAAGCTTGGTTTTTGTAGATGTCATAAACATCACAAAAAACAATGATAGTTGGATCAGCAGTAAATGGGTCTAAAAATGCAGTTCCTATGTCAACTTTAAGAAGCATATCCGACTTATTAATCGGCTGCCAAGCTTCGATAGAAGAACCATCAAAAGGTAGACCGTTCTCAAGTTGACCAGCACTTACAGCACTCATTCTGTAACTAATATGGTGCCATGCACCTTTGATATCTGTAAATCTAAAATCTACAAACTGAACATCATTTTCTTCACAAAAAGTAAAAAACTCTTCTACGTTATTAACAAATTTTCCCATTTAATTCTCCTGAAATTATATTTACACAAGTATATCTTATTTAAATTTACCTAGAGAAGTATAGTTGATTAAATATTCATCAACTGCAAGATTTGTTTCATATAGTGATATAGATACTTATTTATAATCCATTAGAGTATCTTGAGGCTTTCTTAAGATATAATATTTTAATTTAACTTACTAGGGATAAATGGAGGATTTATGATTTATGAATTTTTTAAGGAGTATGAGGAGTTACTCTCATATGACCAAGCGTCACTTCTAGATTATCGACTTGATAGTATTGCAATAAAATTAAATATCTTTTTTCAAAGATTGATTATTAAAAATATTAAAAAGCAAAATATTAAACTCTATCTTGCTGGTTCTTGTTTGAAGGCTGATACTTTTAGAGACTTAGATCTCTTTTTCCCTTCTAAAGAGGATAGAGAACTTATAAATAGTGCAATGAATCAAGACTATTTTGAGTATGAAAATAACTCCTACACATATAGTTATAAAAATGACATATATCAACTTGTATACAGAGAAAGATTTGATAACGCCACACTTGAAGAACTAGTGAGTGGTTTTGACTTTGACTCAACTAAAATAGCGTTTGAGTGTAACTACAATACAAAAAAGAGACTCTTTACAATAGTTGCATGTGATATGAGAGAGGAGTTTGTGACTTACATTAATACAAGAATAAATCATTTGCAAAGGGTAAGTCTTAATCCTTTTGTTTCGCTCCAACGCGCCATCTACTTTTTAAAACGCGGAGATGATGTTCCCTATGAAGTTTTTCTGCAAGTCTGCTCAAAAATTGCAGATTTAAAACTTGAGAAAAATGAAGACCCTTCACTGCATTTTAAAAATTTACAAGGTAATCCAAATAAATTAACGAATATTAAAGATGCAATTACTCATTACATCGATGATCAAAAAGATGAAACAAGTTGATAAGTTATTAATCACCAAAGTATCTCTGTCTCTGTTTGTCTTTTATCTTGTTAACATCAAGAATGATAAAACTATCTACACAATCAGAGAACTCTGCATCTATATTATATGCACAAAACTTTACTCCATCTTCATTGCAAAGGTCGGCATATTGTTTATACATGGTTGGCACACTTAACTCTAAAAAACTAAGCGCTTTTTTGAGTGTTTTAAAGTCTTTTTTATAATCATTGAGAACTAACTCAGCTTGAAATGTTTTCATATACTCATCATTAAAGTCAAATATATATGGAATCTTTGCTATTGCCAGTTCCTTTTTTACAGAAAAATATGTACTGTAAAAATATAAAATCATATCTTTTGCAACTTTAGGATAACTTTGTGAAATACTGACAGCTCCATAGAGATATTTTATCTGAGGGTTGCTTTTTAAGTATGCACCTATACCTTGCCATAGATAATCAAGTGCTCTACTCCCCCAATATTTTGGCTGCACAAAACTTCTTCCTAGCTCTATGGAATTGTCGAGGTATTTATTAAAATTTTCTGTATATTGAAAGAGAGAGTTTGTATAAAGTGCTTCTTCGTTGTATGAAGTGATAATATCACTTGTTATGCCGATTCTATATGCACCTACTATTTCTAAGTCTTCATTGTCCCAAAGTACTATGTGTTTGTAGTATCTATCATACTTGTCTATGTCTCTACTCTTGTTTACACCTTCTCCTACTTGTCTAAAAGAGATCTCTCTTAGTCTTCCTATTTCGTTTAAAACACTAGAGTTGTTTTGTAAGCACTCGTAAAGATAAATCTTTTTACCATCCTTTGTTGAACCAAGAAGTTTAGAGTTTTTCAACTCTTTTTTTATCTCTCTTCTATCTTCTGCATGTGCTATGGCTTTTTGTGTTACAAAGTAACTTACCTTTTTTTTCAAAGAGTAGAGATGTTTTTTATAAAGGCTAATAAGCTTATCTTTTGGAATTGAGTGAGGATGAGTGTTCTCATGAGGAATAATCTCTCCTATGGTTAACTCTATCTCATTTCCTCTTTGTTTGAACATCTCATGTGATAAGAGTATAGTTGAGAGAGGTTTACTAAGTGCGGAGACAGAGTAGAAAGTTTTTGAGTTTTTGCCGCCGATGAGTATGGGAAGAATAGGTGAAGAAGTTCTTGAAGCAAACTTTAGAAAGCTTTTATGCCAATGCCCATCTTTTACTCCCTTTGGTGTAGCACGACTTACTTCTCCAGCTGGAAAAATGATGAGTGCTTCTTCAGAATTTAGAGCATCATATATCTTATTAATAGAGTGTTTAGATTGCCTACTTTGGAAGTTGTTTATATCGATTATAATTGGGCTAAGCGGTTTGATAGCATTTAAAAAGTCATTTGCTACTATCTTAATATCTTTTCGTACTGTGCTAATAGCCTTGATAAGAGCTAAGGCATCCAGTCCGCCAAGTGGATGGTTGGAGATTATTACAACTCTTCCTGTAGCAGGAATGTTTTGGATATCTTTATTTGATAATGAGTATGTGAAGTCAAGAGTCTCTAAGGCACTTTCAATAAACTCGAAACTTCCCAAATGTATATTTTCTTCAAGAAATCTGTTTATCTCCTCTTGATGGACTATCGCATCGGCAAATTTGTTAATGGCACCTTTGATTATTTTATTATCTTTAAGTTTAGGGTATTTCTCTTTTATCATCATTTGAACATTAATCATATAAAACCTCTATAAGTAATTTAGATAGATTATAGAAACTTTAGATTACTCAATTGTTACAGTATGGTTACGATTATCATTGACAATTGTTATTAAAAGTTTTATAATAGATTTGTAAGTTTAAAATAAGGGGTTTTATCATGGCAAAAGTATTAAAGAAAAAAGTGGTTAAAGCAGTTGCTAAAAAAGCAGTTAAAAAAGCGGTAGCTAAAAAAGTAGTTGCCAAAGATGCGGCTAAAAAAGTTACAAAAAAAGTAGTTAAAGTTGCTACAAAAGCAGAGCCTACGGCAAAGAAAGAAGTTAAAAAAGTAGCTAAGAAAGTTACAAAAGCGGCAGCTCCTAAAAAAGCTGCTAAAAAAACAACTTCAAAGAAAAAATAAGTTTTACTCTAAAACTTAACGCTAAATGTTGAACCTTCATTTTCTATGCTTTGAACTTCAAGTTTAAAGTTGTGAAGGTTCAGTATATTGTTAACGATAAACAATCCCAACCCTAAAGAGTTATTCCAACTATTTTCATTGACTCTGTAAAACTTATTTGTAATATTTTCTAAGTTCTTTTTAGAAATCCCAATCCCCGTATCGATAACACTTATCTTTTGTGCATCAAATTCGATTATTACTTCATCTTCAGAATATTTAAAAGCATTTTCAACCAAGTTTGTAATGACTACGCTAAAAAGCGAACTATCTCCTTTTAGGGTTATATCCTTATCCCCATTTACAATAACTTGGCGTTTAGGATAGTTTAGTTGTATGTTTTCTACAGTCTCTGTCACAAGTTCATAAATATTTATAGTTTTAAACTGCATCTCTTGTTGGCCACTATCTAGTTTTGAAGAGAGTCTTAGCGTGTCTATAAGTTCACTAAGCTTGATGCCATTCTTATAGATTTTAGTTAAGAACTTCTGTCTAATATTAGGGTTTATATCTTTATCATCCATTAGCGTTTGTGAGTAGCCGTTTATGACAGCGATTGGATTTTTAAACTCATGGCTTATTGCAGATATGATGTCATCTTTTTGTTTGTTGGAAATCTGAAGCTTCTGTGTAAACTTACTTTTTTGTTTCTCTTTTTTCACAAGGATTTGTGATACTTTCGTTAGAAGTGAAGTGATCTTATGAAACTCTAAAGAGAAGTTTGAACTTATATAAGTCTCTTTGTCTTTTTTTGTTAGTGAGGTTAAAAAGTTTACGATTTTTTGCACCTCTTCTTCTATTCTTTTACTTATTTTATAAGTAACAAAAAATAGAACTATGAAAAAAAGTAAGAGTAAAACAAGTATCTCCTCTCCTAAAGAGAGGATATCTTGCTCAATACCTTTAATCTCAAGCGAGAGTCTAATGTACATAGGAGTTTTAAAACTCTCGTAGCGTTTGACTACATAAAGAAAATCTTTTTTGAGGGTATTAGAGCGTCTTATTTTATATGCATACTCTTTATCGTTTGATGCAACAACTTCATCTCTATACTTATGATTTCCCATTTTTGTTTTGTCTTTATGGGACTCTGCAATGATGTTTCCATCAAAATCTATAAGAGTGAGTCTAAGCCCTAAATCATTTTTTATATCTTGTGCTAATTTATCCAAATTTTCACAGCGAGGAAGATTCAAAGATAAAACTTTGATGTTATCTATAAGGGCATTTTTTGTCTGTTCTATTTGAAACTCTTTGACCCAGTAGTATACAACTATGCCAAGAGCTATAAAAAGTAGCGAAAAGATAAGAAGAAATTTTCTAAGTACAAGTTGGTGAAAGTTTAACAAAATATATAGCCCTCGCCACGGACTGCTTGAATATAGTTTTTTTCACCCGTTGGGTCTATGTTTTCTTTGAGGCGTTTGATGGCTACATTAACGGTTTTGAGTTGCTTATTGATACTGTCTTTCCATACGTTTTCAAGCAGGGTCTCACGCGAGAGCAAAATATTTTGATTTTTCATGAACTCCAAAAGAAGATCATGCTCCAGACTTGTAAGTTTTATCTCTTTAGAATCAATTTGGAAAGTTTTGTTTGATGGACTATAGGAGATGTCTTTGTATTTGAGGACATCTTGAGTTTTACTTGTACGACGAATCAGAGCTTTTACTCGAGCTTTAAGCTCGTTAATATTAAAAGGTTTTGTTATATAGTCATCACCGCCACGTTCAAAACCCTCTACGATATCATCAGATAAATCTTTGGCACTTACATAGATAACAGGCTGGTTGTAGCCCTCAGTTCGAATCCTCTCTATAAACATACTGCCTTCGACTCCTGGTAAGTTTCTATCCATAAGTATGAGAGAGATATCCTCTTCATCAAGTATGTCTCTAATATTTGACGTATCTACACATGTAATGACATCATAGCCCTCACTACTCAAGGTATACTCAAGTAAGTCTAAAATATCTTCTTCATCATCAACGATTAATACTGTTTTATTCATGACATTATTGTAGCAAATGTCGCCTAATTTTTAGTTATGAAAGTTACCACCAACCTTTGCATATACTAGAAGATTTGCTATGCTTATAGCACGTGAAGCGATTTTACCACTTTTTCTAAGGGCTCTAAGCATCTTATGAAACTTCTCAAAATTTTGCAAAGAGTCTGCTTGAAGAGATAGATTTCTCTCTACCATTTCATACAAATCATCAGTCTTGTTCTCTTCTATAAGAACATCATTATAAATCTCTTGAATCTCCTCTTCATCTTCATAGTCAATCATACTCAGAGTGAGCTCTATCGCTTTTACTGTTGATGTTTGCATAGGAACTGCATACTCGTTAATAGTAGCAACATCAACATCAACGCATACATCTGTAAAACCTCTGATGAAGCTTCTTGTGTTTGAACAAGCACGTGAAAGTTCATTTGTGATTTTTAAGTAAGCGATAACACGTCTTAAGTCTCTTGCTTCTGGTGTATAGAGTGCAAGAACCTTTATGATTTCATTGTCAATCTTATCAGTCTTTGCCCCGATGTTTTTTATATGAGCTCTGGCTTCAATGAACTTTTCATTATCACAATCATTAAGAGCTAAGAGTATAAGTTTGTTTGACTCTAGGAGTCCATTGCCTATCTCTAAGAGTTTACTTTTTATTCCGTCTAAATTAGTTTGAAATGTTGGTAGCATATTCTATTATTTCCTTCAATTTATTTTATATATAGTTTAAAGTTTAAGATTCTATCCAAAACGGCCAGTGATGTAATCTTCAGTCTTTTTCTCTTTAGGGTTTAAGAAGATGTTTTCTGTTTTATCATACTCGATTAAATCACCAAGATACATAAACGCCGTATAGTCACTTATACGTGAAGCTTGTTGCATGTTATGTGTAACAATCGCTATGCTTACGTCCTTTTTAAGTTCAACTAAAAGCTCTTCAATAGCTCCGGTGCTAATTGGATCAAGTGCAGATGTAGGCTCATCAAAAAGGATGACTTCTGGCTTAACGGCAACTGCGCGTGCTATACATAAACGCTGCTGCTGTCCACCTGAGAGACCCATTGCCGATTTACCTAGTCTATCATGAACCTCTTTCCAGAGTGCTCCATCTTTTAAAGCTTGCTCAACTCTATCTGCTAGTTCTGTTTTATTTTTTAAACCCGCTATTTTAAGACCATAAGCGACATTGTCAAATATGCTCATTGGGAATGGCGTTGGCTTTTGAAAAATCATTCCAACTTGTTGACGAAGTTTGATAAGTTCATTCTCTTTTTGGATCTCTAAGATATTGTTTCGCTCACCCGTAACGGCGTCTAGAAGCTCTATTTTTCCATCGTACTTGTTTCCAGGGTATACGTCATGGATTCTATTCATGCTACGAAGTAGTGTTGACTTTCCACAACCACTTGGACCGATAAGCGCAGTGATTTTATTTTTCTCTATTGGAAGAGTAATGTTGCGAAGAGAGGGATGCTCAACTCCAGGATAAGTAAAAGAGAATTTTTTGATGTTCATTACTGGCATTGTATTAGTCCTTATTTCTTGTGATAAATCTTCCAGTTAGGTTTATGATTAAAACCAAAACTGTAAGTATAAATGAAGCAGCCCATGCCAAATCACGGCTAGACTCTTCAGGTTCGTTTGCTAAGTCGTAGATACTAACCGTGAGAGATGGAAAACTCTCAGTCAGATCAAGACTAAAGTAGTTAGACGTCTCAGACGTAAAAAGTAGAGGTGCAGTCTCACCGATAATACGAGCAAACGCTAGCAGTATACCCGTCATAATTCCAACCTTAGCGGCTTTAATAACGATATCTAAAATAACGCGATACTTAGAAGCGCCAAGAGCGATTCCAGCTTCACGGAGTTCACGGGGAACAAGGCTAAGCATATTGTCAGTTGTATTTATAACGACTGGTATCATCATGATTGCAAGCGCTATGGCTCCCGCAAAACCACTTGTTCCGCCAGTTGGGACAACAACTACCGCATATACAAACGCACCTATAACTATAGATGGCGCAGACATCATGATGTCGCTCAGGTCACGAATTAGCGAAGCGTATTTTCCACGGCCATACTCTTGCAAGTAGATACCAGCTGCCATCCCTAAAGGAATACCAATAGCCGCAGCAAGACCTGCTAAGATAAACTGACCGATGATAAGGTTTCTAAGACCACCATTGATAAGGTCATTTAAAAATAGGTTGAAGTGAAAAGAACCTAAGCCCTTTATAAATAGAGTGATGAGTATCCAAGCTAAAAAAGCAAGGCCTATCATCGCTGAGAGAACTGAAAGCGCTAAAAATATCTTATTTGCTAATAATCGCATCTAGTGAGCCTTTTTTAGGAAGTAAAATTTAGCTATTGAAATTACGGCAAAGCTTATTACAAAAAGAATTAATGCTAGATAAAATAGCGCTGACTCACCGAGTCCACTTGCTTCACCAAAGTTGTTTGCCATTGCAACAGGTATAGATATTGTTGGGTCGTTAATCGCTGATGGCAGAACAAAGATAGAACCAATAAGAAACGCAACAGCCATAGTCTCGCCTAAAGCACGTCCTAATGCTAAGATAATGGAGCCGATGATACCCGTTCTTGAGTATGGAAAGATGATGTCTTTTATAACTTCAAATTTTGTAGCACCTAGTGCATAAGCCGATTCTTTAAGCACGCCTGGAGTTGTGTTCATACTATCTCTAGTAATTGCCGCCATAAATGGAAGTATCATAACGCCAAGAACAAGTCCAGCCGTTAAAAGAGAAACTTGATAACCACCAACTAAATCGGCAACTATAGGAGCGAAGTAGTAAAGCCCCCACATACCAAATATGATAGAAGGAATAGCCGCTAAAAGTTCAATAGCGATACCGACAATGTGAGAGATGTTTTTAGGAGCGATTTCCGCTAAAAACACCGCAATACCCATAGCGATGGGAAGAGCAAAAGCAAGAGCTATGAGAGTTGTAAGAAGTGTACCTACTATTGGGACAAGGCCACCATAGATAGTTGTAGTTAAAGTACCTTCTTCATCTTCATCAAACATAACTTCGTCTTCATCTTCGATGATGTCATCTTCATCAGTAATTTCCATATCATCTTCATCGATGATTTCATTACCCTGGTCGCTCAAGTCTTCTACTGCAATTTGGGTGTCAGTAATCTCAACCACAACTTCTTTGTTCCAGTCAGGATTTACGATAAAGTCAAATCCAAACTCATCTATGGCTGGTTTAGCAGCAATAAAAAGAGTAATGAAGATACCAATAAGAATGACAAAAACAAGTGTCGCACTACTGATAGAGAGTTTTTGAAATATTTTTTCCATAAAGAATATAGCCTATTTAAATTTGATATGGAATTTTATAAAAACTTGGTTACATTAGGGTTACAAACAAGGGAGAAGCAGCATCACTCAAAAGAGTGACACTTGAAGTATGAAATTTAAAAAGAGTTACTTAATGCCTTTAGCATCCCAGTAAGCTCTAATCTTAGCAGTTAATGAGTCTGGTAGTGGTACAAAACCAAGGCCCATAGCTATATCTTGACCGTTTACATAACACCAGTCGATAAACTTAGTTACATCTTTATTTGTCTTAGCTTTTTCCGAAGGAATAAGTATAAAAGTTGCAGCTACCATTGGGTAAGACTCAGCTCCTTTTGGATCAGCTATAACAGCATAAAAATCTTTCTTCGGATCTAGACTTGCTTTTGCAGCGGCAGTTTGAAAAGATTTTAGCGTTGGAACTATAAAGTTGCCCTCACGATTTTCTACAGTTGCCATCGTTATGTCATTGTTTTTAGCATCTGCATAGTCTATGTAACCTACAGAATACTCTGTTTGCTTAAGTAAAGCGGCAACACCAGAGTTTGTTTTACCACCTATATGATGATCTCCTGGCCATGAAAGAGACTTTTTAGCACCAAAGCTTTTTCTCCACTTTTTTGAAACCTTACTTAGGTAGTATGTAAAGTTGTAAGTAGTTCCACTTCCATCTGCACGGTGAACAAATGTAAGTTTTTCATGTGGAAGCTTAACATTTGCATTCTCTTTAGCGATTAAAGCATCATCCCAGTGAGTAATTGAACCATCTGCTATAGCTACTATTGCACTTCTGCTAAGTTTAAGTCCATCAACACCTGGAACATTGTAACCCATAGTGATTGCACCAACAACACCTGGAAATTGTAAAAGTCCATTTTTACGAAGTACTTTTGGACTTAGTGGTTTATCAGTTCCAGCAAAGTCGACAGCTCTTGCTTTAGCGTCTTTAATACCTTTAGATGAGCCTTTTTTAATGTAGTCAACTCTAACACCGCTCTCTTTATTATATGCTTTTAGCCATTTTTGGTAAACGCTATATGGAAATGAAGCTCCACTACCTTTGATAATCTCACCAGCGTTTAGTGATGTTAACAAAACTGTACTTGCTAATGCAATTTTAATCATTTGAGTCATATGTATATACCTTTTATATTTTAGATGGCGAAATTATAAAACTTGTTGGTTTCTTTTTGGTTACATTTTTGTAATTTAACGTAATCATTATGTAACCGAAATGATTTACAATTCCACCAACAAATAATTTAAGGAATTAAAATGAATAAAATAGTTTTATCTACTTTAATGCTCACTACTTTAGCAATAGCTGAATCGGACATAGATCATCCTATCGAACGTATAGAAGAAGTAAAAGACTCAACTAATGTACATGAAAAAAACATAATCGATAGGTTTCATTTCAAAGGTGATTTAAGAATAAGATATGAGAGTAAAGAGTATTACTACTTTGATGGTAGTGAAAAAAAACAGTATCTTGGTCGTTACCGTTTAAGACTAGGTTCACATGTTGATATTACAGATCATCTTCAAGTTGAAGTTGGTATGAGAAGTGGTAACGCTAATCCAACTTCAGGTAACCAAACTTTTGTAGAGGCAAATAAGGATACACGAGGTATTTCAGAGTACTTTGTGGACTCAATGAGATTCAATGCTGTAGCAATTGATTATACATTTGGCAACTCTATATTAAAAGTAGGTAGAGCACCATATATGATGTATAGACCTATTAAATCACAACTCGTTTGGGATAATGATATCTCATTAGATGGTATTAACTACCAATACAATGATGATTCAAATATAATCACTCTTGGTATGAATCAAACTAGTCTAGCAGAGGCTTCAGTAAGTAAAAATGATGTAAATCTTGTTTTAGCACAATATGTAAGAACAACAAAACTAGAGAGTGCAAAACTTAATCTAGGTGCAGGACTTTACTACTATGATGGAGTAAAAGGTAATACACCTCTTTATAACTCTAATAGCAATGGTACTTCTGGCATGGGTAATACTATGGTAAGCGGTCTATTTGCAAATGACTATCATATCGTAGAAGCATTTAGTGAACTTAAATTCAAAGATGTACTTGGTCTACCATTTGCACTAGCTGCAGGAGTAGTCTATAACACTGCTGCAACAGAGAAAAATTTTGGATATGACGTAGCTTTTCAAATAGGTAAGGCTAAAGAAGTTACTGACTGGCAGCTAAAGTACTCATATACGGACTTGCAAGAAGATGCTACACTTGGTGCACACTCTGACTCAGATAACTTTGGTGGTGGTACAGCTTCAAAAGGTCATGCTATTAGAACAAAATATAAATTTGGTAAGAACACGTATCTTGCAGGGACTTGGTTCTATAATACACGCTATGCTAGTAAAGATGGTGAAGCTGCAGACACAGATTACGAGCGTGTGCAGTTAGACGCGATAATAACTTTTTAATAATATTTCACTCCCTTAAAATACAGAGTCATCTCCTTGGCTTTGTAAAGTACCCAATAAAACAGATTTCATTTTCTCCTTACTTGAAGACTCTTTAGTGAGTCTTCTTTTATACCATCATATACCCAACACCTCTAATAGTTTTAATATAATCTTTACTCTTTAGTGGGTCGATTTTCTCTTTTAATCTTTTCATAGCTACATTTACTGTTTTTGGGTGAATATCTTCTATGCTTTTCCATACGTACTTAAGTAAAAAATCTCTATCTAAGACTTTTCCTTTGTTGGATATTAGGATTTGTAAAAGAGATGTTTCAAGGTTTGTTAACGTAACTTCAACTCCTTGAATCAAAACTCTATGTAGATTTAAATCTAACTTCATATCTTTGTACTCAAGATCTTCGACTATCTCTTTAAACTCTCTATTTGAGCGTTTAAGAACAGCCTTTACACGAAGAATCAATTCCTCTATGTCAAAAGGTTTAGTGACATAATCATCCGCACCCTTTAAAAAACCCTCTTTGATATCTTCACTAGAGTCTTTGGCTGAGAGCATGATAACGGGAGTGTTGATATTTTTACTTCTTAGCATCTCAACATAGTAACTTCCCTCGATGTCCGGAAGGTTTCTGTCCATAATGATGAGGTCGACATTTTCTTGAGTAAGCACGCTTCTGACATGCTTTGTGCTTAAAAACCCAAGAACATCATAACCAGCAGCACTCAAGTTATACTCTAGCAGCTCTAGTATATCATTGTCATCATCGACTATAAGTATTTGCTCTTTCATTCTCTCTATCCTCTTATGATAGTTTATAACCTATTCCGCGTATAGTCTGGATATAGTTTTTTGTCTTTTGTGGGTCTATCTTATCTTTAAGTCTTGTGATGGCTACGTTTACGGTTTTGTACTGGTTTTGCTCAGAATTTTTCCATACGTTTTGCAAGAGATAGTCACGATCTAAAATAGTGTTCTTGTTGAGGATAAACTCATAAAGTAGGTCAAACTCCAGTTTAGTTATCTCAACTACCATTTCATCTACCATTAGAGTTCTCGCATCCATATCTAAGAGTAAATCTTTATGGCGAATGCTCCCTTGAGATGTACTTTTAACAGTACGTCTTAAGATGGACTTTATCCGAAGAATAAGCTCTTTCATATTAAAAGGTTTCGTCATGTAGTCATCGCCACCGCGCAAAAAACCCTCTTCAACTTCTGAGTCGCTATCTTTAGCACTGAGATAAATAACTGGCGTTTGAATGCCGTTGTCTCTTAAAGATTGTATATACTCGCTTCCCTCAACACCGGGAAGATTTCTATCCATGATGATAAGATCAATCTCCTCTTCTTCTAAAAGAGTCTCAACTGTTTTAGTGTTTAAAAACCCAACAACGTCAAAGCCCTCTTTAGAGAGATTGTATTCAAGTAAATCTAGTAAATCCTCTTCATCTTCAACTATTACTATTTTATGACTCATATCAAACCTCTTATTTATATGCTTATATTATAGAGACTTTGCATTACTTTTTGGTTACGCTTTTTATGTTAGTACTTATAAGCGATTGCCAAACTATAAAACCTACCAACTTTAAACTTATTGGTAATGTTGTTTGTACTTCCTTGATACCAAATAGTCTCCTCATCAAGTAGGTTTTGACATTTGAGTTTCAGGCTAAGACCATTGTCAAAACCCTCTATCCATACAAAGTCAAGAACCTGAGGAGGTACTTCATAGAAGTCTGGAAACTCATCATTACCATCTACCATTCCTACCTTGCGAATACGCTCACCCATTTTGTTATATGATAGAGTCACATCTCTTCCTTTACTTTCATAACCAAGAGATGCATTTATGACCATAGGCGAAAGACCTTGGAGCTCGCGGTTGTTTGTTGTATAAGTACTTATTTGCTCTTCTCTAAGAGATACTACTGATTTTGTATATGAGAAGTTTCCTGATATATAGTAATTTTTTAAGTAGCTGTGAATTGTATTAAAACTCTTACGACCATCTATCTCAAATCCATAAAGAGTCGCATAGTCAGCGTTATCATAACTATAACGCGGTAGTGACGATGATGGTAGCTGTACATCTTCAATTGGCTTATCTAGGTACTTGTAAAATACTCCAAAGCTTAAACTTTCAGTATCAGAAAAGTAGTGTGAATACTTCAAATCATAGTTATAGATATTTGTATTTACAAGGTCTGGATTACCTTGAACCGTAGCTACTTCATAAGGATGAAAGTACTCAGCACTAGTAAATTCTCTTAGATCGGGAACTATATAAGTTTGAGCAAACGCAAAGTTAAGCTGGTTTTTCTTATCAAAGATATACTTTATCCCCAAACTTGGAAGTAAAGAGTTAAACGCTAAAGACTCTGGCACACTCTCTATCGGCGCTAACGCGTCATTGTTGTTTGTATATTGGTAAACAGTTTGAGTAAAGTTAGTCTGTCTAGCTCCTATTAATATCTCTAGCTCTTTAAGAGGCTTTAAGAAGAAGTTTGTGAAGTAGCTAGTTTCATCAACTTGTGCATCGTACCAGTAAGCTGGTTGAAACGCGATATCAAGTCTAAATGTTTCATCGTAGTTATTTCTTATACTTGCATCGTAAATAGAGTCGATATCATCAGTTAACTTATCAGAAGTACTCTTGTTCATTAAGTACTTGTTATATCTGGACTCTCTAGTTTTTGCACTATTAATAAGACCAACTTCTATGTAATCTTTTTCACTGAAAAAATCTAAGATAGTCTTGTTGTTTAGTGAGAGAGCAAAGAGCTCATCTTGTGATGTAAGGTTTAAAAACGCATTTGGAGAAAACCTATCTAAGTAAGGTTCTCCAACTACAACACCATCAAACCTAACATCTCTAAGATAAGCATATTTATAATTAGATGGTTGGTTAAGGTCAGCAAGTGCAAGCTCACTACCAAATGTAAAAATATTTTCAAAATCGGCTACTTCATACTTAAGATCACCCGTGAGTTGGTTAACATCAAGAGTTCTCTCTTCCCAGTTAAGGTCATAACGGATTTTCCAGTCATCATCTGAGTTTGCAATACCATCAGATACCTTAGTCACCTTTTCAGAAATTTTACTATAAAGTTTTGTGTATTTGAGGTTAAATACGTCTGCATAGTTGTAGTGAAGGTTAAACATACCTGCGTTTGTGTATCTGTTGAGTGTTGTGTAGTTGTCTCCATACTGTTCAGGATCTGTGTATAGAGAGTCAGTTGTTTTATTATAAGAGTATTTGAAGTATTTCTCTTCTCTATAAGTATGATCTTGACCATAAGAGTAGTTCGCGAAAAAAGAGAGCTCATGTTTATCTGCTATCTCTAAGTTATAGGCACCCTCTAGTGTCATTTTTCCACCTAAAGGAAGAGTCTCTTTATTTGAAGTAAATAGTCTGTTTGTAATTGCAGTCGTATATGCTTGGTTGTTGCGTGCATCAAAAGTAGGAACTACTTCTCCTACAACTATTTGTGAAGCATTAAGAATTTCTACTGGGATATATCTATACCCATCATCTACTCCCATCCAGTCAGTCGTACTTCCTTCATAAGAGTTTACAGCTTTTCCACTGTTTGAGTTTTGTTTCATCTCAGTGGTGATTTTCAAATAGTTCTCTTTCGTTTTTCCTTTAGTTCTGATGTCAACGTATCCACCACCAAATGAAGCGGGAATATCAGCAGTTGCACTCTTTTGAACTTTCATAGAACTGATTACTGCAGATGGAAAGATATCAAGAGGAACCGTTCTTCTTTGTGGGTCTGGAGAAGGTAGAGGGAGTGAGTTCATCTCAACATTAGAGTAGCGACCACCTAGGCCTCTAACATAAACATCTGTTCCATCAACAAGTGTTACACCTGTTACACGTCTAAGTGCACCAGCTGCAGTTGAATCGCCTTTTTTAGACATCTCAGCAGCACCAACTATGTTTGTTATAGCACTATTCTCTTTTTCTTCAGCCATAATAGTAGCGATAGAACCTTGTACCTTAGGTGCAAGAACTATAAACTCTTCAAGTTCCATACTCGCAGGAGTAAGTTTTATCTCTTTGTTGATAGTGTCATCTTTTTGCACAACTATATTGTTGAGTGTTTGAGAGCTGTACTCAGAGTGAACTATAGATATGCTTATGTTTACATCAGCAGGTATCTCAACATAAAAGTTACCATTTTCATCACTCTTAGCATCTATAGAGGTACCTTTAACAAATACCCTAGCATTAGGTATTGGAAGATTTTTATCAGAAGTTAGAACAAGACCATGGAGTAGTCCAGTGTTCTCTTTATCTGCCGTTATCGTATCTGAATTTCCAAGAGGAGTATCCACTTCTATTTGAGGTATTAATCCTTCATCATTAAATGTAGCGATAACTTGAGTGTCACGTCCCTCTTTAATCTCTATAGATTTTTTAGCATAACCAAGGTTTGCACCATTTTCATCTTTTGCAAATATCTCTATCTGGTGTGTTCCAACTTCAAGGATAAGCTCAACACTTCCATCTTCATCGCTAAAGTACTTGTAAGATCCATCGATGAGAACTTCATTTTTCTCTAATGCCACTCCATTTAAGAATGAGAAGATTGAAGCAGAACCAGTCTCATCTGCTAAAATTGATGATGAGAGTAGTAAAAGTAGGGTAATAGTTTTAAATAAGGCTTTCATTTATAAGCACTCCATAGAGTCATTTGTACATTTTTCTATATTTTTTCTTATCACTGTCGCTTTGCTAAATAGCTCACTATCAGAGATATACTTTAGATGAGATTCAGAGTTTTCATAATCACCTACAGAGTAGTATGAGTAAGCAAGCGCATATCTTAAGTTCTCATCATCAAGCATCTTGTAGCGTTTAAGAGCTTTTTGTAAACCTATAATTTTTCTGTATTCACCTGCGTTTAGATAGATAGCGATTTTCTGTTTTAGTTTTTCTACTTTGTCAATGTTTTGAGTGTTGAGGTAAAGTGCATGGAGATTGTTTCCAGCGCGACGGTTCATCTCAACTGCGTCTTTTAAATACTGCTTGTCGTAGTAAGAGCTCTCTTCAAAAAGGTGAGCGGTTGTGTTTTTCATATCTTTTTTAAGATACATATGCCCAAGTAAAATGCCAATTTTCGCATCTTTAGCAAACATTAGTTTTGCCTCTTCTAAAAGTGCTATGGCACTATCTATCTGGTTTGCACCTATAAGCATTTGTGCAAGTGCTACATACTCTTTAGAGCTAACGCCAACCTTGTCCATATAAACTTTTGACGCGTCAATCGCCGCTTGATAAAGTTTTAGGTCTGCAAAGTAGTAGAACTTCTGTTTTAACAGTTTACTATCATCAGGAAATCTTTTGATCCCCTCGTTTAAAGCAGTAAAAGTTTCAGAATGCTTAGCTTGTTTGTAGTAACACTCAGCTCTGAGAGTATAAAGACCAGCACGACTTTTTCCTCTCTCGCCTGCGTTTTGGAGTGAATCAACTGTGTTTTTGTAATCTTTTAACTTGTAGTACTCTTGCGTTAGGTACATATAAAGTTGCTCTATCTTATCTTGGCGTTTAGCCTCCGTGTCAAATTTAGGAGTTGTGTTTTCTTCTTTTTTTGAACTAGCTATAGAGAAGAGATACTTCTCCTGCGTTATAACTTTAGGAGCAAGAAACTCTTTTGTTTTAGTCGCCTCTATCGCTTTTTTGTAAGCTTCTATCGCCTCTTTTGTATTTGTAAGTTTAGAGTTGTAAACACCAAGAACCGTATAGTAATTTGCAGCATCAAATTTAGGAGATTTCTTATCTACTAGGTCTAACTCCTCTTTAGCTTTTTTATACCTTGCATCATATATCATCATTGTCGCAAGACCAATATGATCTACGCTGTCATCAATAGTTTTAGCATAACTAGACACGTTTAAAAGGACTAGCAGAGATAAAGTTGTTAGTATTGTTTTTTTACAAAAATCATTTAGTGATTTTTTGCATTGCAATTTATTGCTTATCATAATCAAGTCCTTTATTGAAATCTAATTTTTTGCTTAGCCCACATTTTTACAGGCTTTGCTTTGTACATTGCGGGAGAAAATCTCCAAGTACGAACAGCGTTTAGGGCAGCTTCGTCAAACACGCCAACAGGCTGAGACTCTAAAACTTTAGCAAGTTCCACACTTCCATCTTTTCCTACTAGAAGGTTAATAACCACATAACCTTTAATACCGTTTTTTGCGGCATCTGCAGGATACTCCAGAGGAGGGCGGGAGAGAACCTTAGGTTTAACGTCTACCGTGTTCTCATTCATAATCGCATCTTCTGCTATATCTTCAAGGAGTTGGTTAGAATCTCCTGCGATATTATCAGTTGTAAACTCTGGTATATTCATCGCTACGCCACCAAGCAGAGAGTTCATGTTTGGTAGTGGAGCTTTTGGTTGCGCTTTTTTAGGCTTACTCTTTGGTTTAGGCTTAGGTTTACTTGCTTTTTTCTGTGTTTTAGCAGACTTTATCTGTCTTACCTCTTTTTTTACCACTTGCTCTTTTTCTTTTACGCTTTTGTTAAAGGAAACTACCAATATCATCATTAGTACAGCACCTCCAAGCATTACAAGAAACGCTAAAAAGCTTCTACCCTTTGAGCTATATTTTTTTTGAGACATGAACTTGCTTATCCCATCTCTTTAGTAGTAGAAACGGCAACGTCTTTAGCACCACTCATACGACACTCATCTACAACGTCTATAAGCGTTCCAACGGGAATGTCTGTATCTGTGATGACTAAAACTGACTTTTCAGTCGCAGTTCTTAATATGTCTCTTAGTTTACTCTGAACCGCCCAAAGTTTAACTGGCTGGTTGTCGATGTAAATCTCGTTAGAGTTATCGATGTAAACGCGAGTTATCTTTGTGGATGCTAGTGAAGCCGAAGCCGCAGAAGGGCGATTGAGTTCAAGTTGCATATCTTTAACAAAAGTCGTGGTAACCATAAAAAAGATTAAAAGTATGAAAACCATATCTATAAGTGGTGATACGTCTACCGTATCAACATTTTGGCTTTTTTGTCTAAATCTCATTTCTCATCCTTTGTACTTATTATGTCTACAATCTGTTCAAACTCTAAACTAAATTGCTCTTCTTTTTTATCTAAAATTTTTCCAATTATCAGACCAGGAACCGCTACGACCAAACCAAGTTCAGTTGTAAAAAGTGCCTTAGATATACCGCCTGCTATTGAGTCGCCTTGAGCGAACATTGAGCTTGATTGTAAAGCGTCAAATGTCTCAATCATTCCTCCAACAGTTCCTAAAAGACCTATGAGTGGAGCAAGCATAACTATTGTTTTTACTAAAACAGAGTATTTTGAAGTAATGATGATGTATGGAAACAGCGCATCATACATATACTCTCTAGGTTTTTTAGATATCTTCTTCGCAGTCTCTGCAGCTGTTAGTGCATCGGCAATAGCATAATCTAAAAGTCCTACATAAACTTTTTCGCTTTTGCGTTTTTCATGTTTCTCTATAAGACGTCTAATATTACCTCGAGTTCCACGTTTGAGCGTAAAGTATCTATATCCCAATGCATACCATAGTGGCAGGTTCAAAACAAAAAGAACCCACATAACAATCCCACCAGCGTTCATAAAATGAATAAACTGATCGAAGTAGAGTGATAGGGCTAACATTACGCTTTGTTTATCTCAAACAGGTTTACAATGTGAAGAGCGGATTGCTCCATAGAGTCTTTAATACTCTGAGCCCATCCACTCATAAGGTTTCCTAAAAGAAGTAGAGGAATCGCTACAACAAGACCAAGCATCGTTGTTACAAGTGCTTCAGAGATACCGCCTGAAAGAAGTTTAGGATCACCCGTACCATGAGTTGTAATGATGTCAAAAGTCGCAATCATTCCCGTTACAGTTCCAAGAAGTCCAAGTAGTGGAGCAACAGCTGCAAGCACAAGCACAAAGTTGCCAAATCTATCTATGTTTGAGCTCTCATTTAGGATGTTCTCAGTTACGATATCTTCGATATGGTCTCTCTCTTTGTCAATATTTCTAAGTGTCGCTTTAATAACGCGAGCGGTTGCACCCTTGTATGATTTAATAGCTTCAAGAGCTTCGTGAGCCTGACCCGCTTCAACTTTTGAGATTACAACATCTGTGATCTCTTTTACGTTTGAGCCAGATTTTGCAAGCAGAAAGATTCTAGCAAGAATAAGAAGTACACCTAAAGCTCCAAGAGCTAAAATAATGTAACCGATAGTTCCACCACCTGCTAATGTCTCCTCTATACTCTTCTCTTTTGTGTACTCGATATCTTTGTCAAGGTTCTCATAAATAAAGATTTTAACATCGCGTTTAGGCTGTGCAGTTGCAAATGCCAAAGCGTCAGCTGTTGTATCTTTATTCCATACTTTATACTCGCCATTTCCAGCTGGTGCGAGTGCACCTTTAGCATTTGAACTCATTCCATAAGCTGCAATATTTCCAACTTTTACTATCTCTCCCTCAGCAGTTGTTCCATCTACTAGATAAAACTTACCCTTAGTAGTTTGAACTGAAGAGAGCTTTTTATATAAAGAAGAGGTCTCTTTAAATGCCTTATCCATTACTGCAACTACGTCCATATCTTTAGTGTCATTTACAGCTATGGCGTACTCGCCAAGAAGAGACTTCGCTTGTATAACTACAGATGAAGATATCTGTTTGTTAGAGTTTTTGTCTTCTAGCATTAGAGCAGATTTGTCTATCTGTTTTGCTATTGTCTCATTAGTTTGTGAAAGAGTTACAAGCTTGTTTTGTAAGCTTTGTACTTTTGCTTTTGCTTTTGCTAACTCTTTTTTTTGAAAAGATTTCTCTTTTTTGAGTCTAGTTTGAAGCTCTGACTTTTGTGCTTTTAAGAAAGTGAACTCTTTTTGATAAGCGTTAGAAAGCTCATCTGCGTTTAAAAGGCTAAACGCCATTAAAAATATAAGTGTTAAGATTTTCATTATTTAGCTCCTTGTAAAACTAATGCATTTGGAAGTTCAAAGTATCCAGTTCTAATCTGCTTTTGTAGCGCGTCAAAAAGAGTAACTATCTTTTTAATGTCTTCAGGATTTGTGATGTGTTTGTAGCTGTACTTGTTAGCTTCTTTTACTACAAATCCAACTTCGTTTGATGGCGTTGAGAAAAACATTGCGACTGAACCGAGTTTCGCAATACGAGCCAAAACTTTTTTACCTTTAAAGTCTATCTGCTGTTTGAAAAGTCCTATCTCTTTAGTAACGCGAATAGTGTCGTCATATGACGCCCAAGTAAGAGAGAGTGCTTTTTCATTTGTGATAAGTCCCTCTTCAAGGTCTGCTTTGATTTTATGAAGATCAGCAACGCGAGAGTCAACCATAAAAGGTAAGCCTTCATTTATACTTTGCTCTAAAAGAGTAAGAGCGTTTAAAACTAAAGGTTTAATCTCAGAGTTTCCAGATGAAGTCTCTTTAATCTGAGTCTTGATTTTTTCTAACTCATTTTTCGCTAATTTAATAGCGGTAGACTTTCTGTTTATCTGAGCCTCAGAATCTGTAATCTGCATAGAGAGAGATTTCATCTGAGAGTGGTAACTCTCTTTGTTCTCTTTAATGTCTGTATAAAGATTTTCAACATCTCCTCTAAGCTCTATGATAGAGTTTACAAGTTTCTCATTTGTGCTAGCGTTAAGAGTTGATGAGAGTAGGCTTGCAGATAAAGCAAGTGAATAAACTATTTTTTTTGTTTTAAAATTCATTTTTTCTCCGTGGTGTTATGGAATATTGGTGAAAGAATATATGAAGTAGGTTTTAGAAAGATTACGCGAAAGTGACAAAATGGTTACAAGGTTATAAAAGTGGTATATAAATGTAACCAAGTAGTTTAACTCTACTTAGTTACAAGGGGAAAACTATTTTATATTATTTGTTCCAGCATCAAAAGAGGCTTCAATAGAAGCAGCCGAGTCACCAGTGAACTTGTCAGTGTTAGAACCCTTAAGAGTTACATTTGTAAAACTTGTATTAGTTGCATTATTGTTCTCTGAAGAGTGTATTGCGCCATATCCATTAGTCGTAGTATCGTAAGTGATGATACCATTTTTGAAGTGACCACCAATACCAGCTTTCTTAAAGTAAATACCACCTTCTTTAGCAGAGTTGCTAACAGCGATGTTAAAGCCATCAAAAGTAGCTGCAGTCTCTCCACTCATCTCAATACCAGCATTACCAGTAGTTACGTTAAGATTTAAGTTAGTAACCTTACCAGAGAAGCCATCATCAATATCAAAGTGATCATCAGAACATCTACTAATAGTTACATTAGAAAGATTAACTGTTCCACCCCAAATCTCAATACCATCATCATCAGATAAATCAACAGTGATGTTATCAACAGTAGTACCTGAACCAACACCAACAAGAGAGAGACCATTTATCTCTTTGTTCTCTTCCATAGTAATACCAGAGTTAAGAATTTTTACATAAGTTAAAACACCAGAGTTGTCAGCCATGTTAGATGTCCCAGCTACAAATGCAGGGTTAACTTCATAAGGATCAACTTGAGCGTTACCAGCATTACCAATGATAGTTAAACCACCCCATTGACCCCAAGCATCAGCTCCACCATCATAAGCAGTCTCAGAAGTAAAGATAATAGGTTTAGCTGCAGTACCAGCTGCGTTTATCTTAGAACCAGCGTCCACAACTAAGTAAGAAGTATTAGCGCCAGTACCAGCTTTACCGATAACAGTCGTTCCAGGCTCGATAGTTAAAGTTGCTCCATTCTTAACAGCAACAAGACCAGTAAGTAGCCATACTTTATCTGCAGTTAGTGTCTTATCTGCTGTTATCTCACCTGATAGAGTCTCTTTTGTAACAGTTTTGATATTTCCCGTCCCCGAATCAAATGTTGACTCTAAACCAGTCGCTGAGTCACCTGTAAACTTAGAAGTGTTTGTACCATTTAAAGTTACATTTGTAAAAGACGTATTAGCAGCACTGTAAGTTTCCGCAGAGTGAATTGCACCATAACCATTTGTAGCTACATTGTAAGTAACTGTACCGTTTGTAAAGTGACCACCAATACCAGCTTTTTTGAAGTAGATGCCACCCTCTTTAGCAGACTTTATCATAGTGATGTTAAAACCATCAAAAGTAGCTGCAGTCTCTCCACTCATCTCAATACCAGCGTTTCCTATAGTTCCTACAACGCTTAAGTTTTTAACAGTACCGTTGTAACCATCATCAATGTCAAAGTGATCATCAGTACACTCTGAAAGAGTTACGTTTGTTAGGTTTACGCTTCCACCCCAAATCTCAACACAGTCATCATCACTTTTATTTACTGTAATATTTTCAACCGTAGTGCCTGAGCCAACGCCAACCATAGAGAGACCATTAATCTCTTTGTTCTCTTCCATAGTTATACCAGAGTTTAAGATATCGACATATTGTAAAACGCCAGAGTTATCAGCCATATCTGAAGAGCCAGCTACAAATAGAGGGTTAACTTCATAAGGATCAACTTGTGCGTTACCAGCGTTACCGATGATAGTTAAACCACCCCATTGACCAACCGCTGATACCCCACTGTCGTAAGCTATTTCAGATGTAAAGACAATGTGCTTATCAGCAGTACCTGCTGCCATGATTTTAGAGTTTTTATCTACAACCATATATGCTGTGTTCGCCCCAGTTCCAGCTTTACCAAGTATGGTAGTTCCAGCTTCAATAGTAAGTGTAGCACTATTTTTTACAGCTACTAAACCATTAATTACCCATATTTTATCTGCTGTTAACGTTCTATCTGCAGTTATTTCACCAGATAAGTTCTCTACATATTTTATGTTCTTTAAACCAGCATCAAAAGAGGCTTCAATAGAAGCAGCCGAGTCACCAGTGAACTTGTCAGCGTTAGAACCCTTAAGAGTTACATTTGTAAAACTTGTATTAGTTGCATTATTGTTCTCTGAAGAGTGTATTGCGCCATATCCATTAGTCGTAGTATCGTAAGTGATGATACCATTTTTGAAGTGACCACCAATACCAGCTTTCTTGAAGTAAATACCACCTTCTTTAGCAGAGTTGCTAACAGCGATGTTAAAGCCATCAAAAGTAGCTGCAGTCTCTCCACTCATCTCAATACCAGCATTACCAGTAGTTACGTTAAGATTTAAGTTAGTAACCTTACCAGAGAAGCCATCATCAATATCAAAGTGATCATCAGAACATCTACTAATAGTTACGTTAGAAAGATTAACTGTTCCACCCCAAATCTCAATACCATCATCATCAGATAAATCAACAGTGATGTTATCAACAGTAGTACCTGAACCAACACCAACAAGAGAGAGACCATTTATCTCTTTGTTCTCTTCCATAGTAATACCAGAGTTAAGAATTTTTACATAAGTTAAAACACCAGAGTTGTCAGCCATGTTAGATGTCCCAGCTACAAATGCAGGGTTAACTTCATAAGGATCAACTTGAGCGTTACCAGCGTTACCGATGATAGTTAAACCACCCCATTGACCCCAAGCGTCAGCTCCACCATCATAAGAAGTCTCAGAAGTAAAGATAATAGGTTTAGCTGCAGTACCAGCTGCGTTTATCTTAGAACCAGCGTCCACAACTAAGTAAGAAGTATTAGCGCCAGTACCAGCTTTACCGATAACAGTCGTTCCAGGCTCGATAGTTAAAGTTGCTCCATTCTTAACAGCAACAAGACCAGTAAGTAGCCATACTTTATCTGCAGTTAGTGTCTTATCTGCTGTTATCTCACCTGATAGAGTCTCTTTTGTAGATGTACTTGTAGATGAGCTTGTAGTATCACTTGTAGTAGTATTAGTGATTGTTGTAGTAGGCGTTGTTGAGTTACCTCCACCACACCCTGTAAAAGATAGTAATAAAGATGCTGCAAGAAAGCTTGGAATGATTGTAGTCGATAGTTTCATATTATTCTCCGATTTAAAATTTATGGAAGTATAAAAGAGGAAGATTACCAATCTATTTCATCAAGGTTACAAGATAGTAACAATGTACTCTAGAGTATCTAAATGGCATTTTAGTAAAGAGATGTTACAATTTTACAATTTAATATAGGTAAAAGAATGTCCGTAGCTACATATCCAGATAATTTTCATGAGTTAAAAGAAGAAGTACGAAGAGCCGGTCTGCTTGATCGCGTTCCTGTAAGGGGCTCCATTGAAATGGCAGCGATTATACTTAGTATGGGTATTATTTACGCTATAGTCCTTTTTTGGGATGCCATTGAGATAGATTCAATCTATAAGTCCATAGCTCTTGGTCTTTTTATGTGTATAGTGTTTACCCGTGCAGTTTTTGTCTCTCATGATATTCTTCATAGACAGTACTTTAAGTCTAAATCTTTTTCAATGAAAATAAGTTATCCATTTTCTGCGTTTATACTCTCTAACTCATCTTCATGGTGGGACTTTAAACATAATGTCAACCATCATACCTGGTGTAACGTTCCTCAAAAAGATGAGGATATCCTTGCTATGGATGGTGCTTTTGCTCCTGGCCACACGGGTAATAAAACTTGGCTTAGAAACTCAAAGTATCTCATATTTTGGGGTGCGATGTTTTTTATGTATCCAGCGTTTATCGTGCAATCTTATAACTTTGTCATTAAACGCAAGTTATGGGGCGAACTCTTTTTAATGCTTATGCATTGGCCTCTTGTTTGGGGAGTTATTTTTTACTCTCTTCCAATTATGGACGCACTTCTTGTCCTTGCAACTCTTAACTTTGTTTTATCTCCATGGTTGGCATTTGGTTTTATAACCAACCACTTAGGGTGTGAAGTATTTGAAAAAGAGGTTGGTGAGAAGTTCTCATGGATGGAGTTGCAAATGAGAACATCGCGTTCACTTCGAGGTGGGATTTTAACACACTGGTTTTATGGCGGACTCAACACACAAATAGAACATCACCTCTTTCCAAAAGCACCGCGTTTTAATCTACTTAAGGTGCAAAAAATGACAAAAGATTTTGCTAGAAAGCATAATATGAACTACTTTGAGACTAGTCCGATTGAAGCATACGTACAGATAAATAATGTCTTAAAAGGCTACTAGTAAAAATACTAAGATAGCTTTATCTATAAAGGTTAAGATATGAAAAACATTTTTTTAGTTTTGCTCATACTTGCGTTTAGCGCTTGTTCGCTCAAACAAAACAGTGTGAACGATACAAAAAAACATATGCAAGAGAGTGAAAAACTAAGCGTCCTACTTCACCAACTTGACATGGTTGTTTATGAACAACTAAAAAGTGAATTAGATAAAGATAATAAACGCAGAAGATATGCGCTTACATTGGCAGATACGCTTCACAAGTTAGTTGTAAAAATGAAAACATCATCACAACGCAAGCCATATAAAGATTTAGATATAGATGAAAAAGAGCTTTATAACAAGTATATAAATGACTTAGATGAGAATGCAAAAGAGATAGAATCACTTGCAAGAAAGTATGAGCTAGAAAAGCTTGAAAACAGACTAGAGACGATGGACTCCATCTGCAATAATTGTCATGTTAAATTTAGAAAGCAGTAATGAAAAAATTTAGATTTAAAGCTTTTTTACTTCTTTGCTTGAGCTTCTCTTTGTATGCTAATGAAAACACTTTAGAGATAGAAAAACTAAAAGCCCAAGTTGAACTACTCTCAAAAAAGGTAGAACTTAGAAGTGAGGATACCGTTTTAAGCGTGGGTGGAAGAATAGAGCTTCAGAGCATATCGGCATCTCCAGATGGCTCATTTTATGCAGGAAGCATACCTTTGAAAAACTCCAGCAAAGCTGAATATAATCAGTTTACTATGAGTGCTAGAGAGAGTAGGTTATGGATCAAAACAAGAACTCCCTCAGAACATGGTCCAATACGAGCCTTAGTCGAGATGGACTTTTTAGGTGTGGCTGGAACTGAGGTATATTCTAACTCACATGGTCCTAGAATGAGACACGCTTACGTTGAAGCGTTCGGCTTTACTTTTGGTCAGACTAACTCTACTTTTAACTCCTATGTAACGCTAGATACAATTACATATGCTATGAATAATACACTTGTTAGACAGCCTCTGGTGCGTTACACTATTGATGATAATGCTTTGAGCTATGATATAGCATTTGAGCAACCTGAGAGTACACTTTTAGATCCCAATGGAACTAGTATTATCCCTAAAGATGACAAAGTTCCAGATATGGTTACAAGGGTGCGTTATTTTTCCTCACTTACTGAGGGAAGCATCGCTTTTTTAGCCCGCTATATCACTCAAAATGATGTAAAGTTAAGTGATGGAAATAGTGTCAATAGTAGCTCATCAGCTCTTGGTTGGGGAGTAAATCTCTCTATAAAAATGAAAACTAATGCTCTTGACGATATCCGTTTTGATGTGCAGTATGGTGATGGAATGGGTAGATACTTTGCATATAACGCATATACTGCAGGAAGTATAAATAATGAGGGTGAGATAAAACTTCAAACTTCTTATGGCGCACATATCGCTTATAGACACTGGTGGAGTAAGAAGCTTCGCTCAACACTTGCACTGTCGTATGCGGGTTCTAAAAATAACTTAGAAGAGATAAATCTAGTCGCTTTAAAAAAGATAAATAGAGATGCATACGCTTCACAAGCTAACCTCTTATGGACGCCAATTAGTAACCTATTAGTTGGGATTGAGCACTCTAGAGCTATAAGACATGTAGAAAATGAAGATATAGGAGAGTTAGATATGTTAACTCTCATTGTAAGGTATGATTTTTAATCCTAAGAATCGATAAGAGTTGAGAATATTTTCTCACTAAAATTTCATTAGTTTACACTACAATTATATAAATATAATTTTAAAGTTTGACCGCCTAAGGATAGAGTATGAATGAGAAACTAACTACATATAAGTTACTTTTTGTAGAAGATGAAGAGTCTACGCGTAAAAATTATATTAGTTATCTTAAACGCTATTATAGAGACGTATATGAAGCTGAAGATGGAGAGGGTGCCTTAAAAATTTATAGAGAAAAGCAGCCAGATATAATGATAGTAGATATTAACCTACCAAAACTAAATGGCTTAGATCTTGTAAAAAAAATAAGAGAGAGTGACCAATCTACAAAAATAATAATGCTCACAGCATATGCAGACGTAAAGTATCTTCTTCAAGCGGTCGAGCTTAACCTTGTAAAGTACCTTGTTAAGCCTGTTCCTAGAGAAGCTTTAAAAGAGGCATTGGTCTTAGCGGAGAATGGCATCAAAGAGTACAGTGTCGTAGCAAATAAAATTTTTCAGCTTCAAGAGGGTTTTTTTTGGGATTATGAAAAAGAGGAGCTATATGAAAACAAGATGCTAGTGAGCTTAACTAAAACGGAAACAAAAGTTATATCACTTTTAGCCTCAAGGGTTTCCCAGGTTTTTACTTATGATAATATAGTTGATTATCTCTGGAATGATTATAGTGAAAATAAAATCAACTCTTTAAAGACACTGGTGAAAAATCTACGAAGAAAATTACCAGATGAGAGTATAAAAAACGTTTTTGGCGTTGGATATAAAATAGAGTAGATAAATAAAAAGTTTATTATTTATCTTTTTCTTTACTTATAAAAAGCGTTCCTTTTGTATGTTTGTCATGTATCAAAAAGTCTCTAGCGGCGGCTAAGTCATAACCATTACATAAAAACATTTTTCTTTTCTTCTCCATGATATATTTTGCAGCCATAAGTTTTGTAACTATACCACCCGAAGCAAACTGGTTGTTTGGCGTATGTACTTGCTCTAACTCCTCTTTTTCTATCTCATGAACAACCTTTCTTATCTTTGCCTTAGGGTTGTCTTTTGGATTAGAGTCATAGTAGCCATCAATGTCACTTAAAATGACAAGCATATCCGCTCCCGTATAAAAAGCGACATGAGCTGAGAGTTGGTCGTTGTCTCCAAAAAGTTGGTCTGGAGTTGTAGAGATGTCATTCTCGTTTACAATAGGTAAAATGTCATTAGTAAGTGTTCTATTGATAATATCTTGTACTATCTGCGTATGCACACGAGAGTTAAAATCCTCTTCAGTCAATAAGATTTGAGAAATTGCCACGTTGAAAATATCAAACTTATTTTTATATGCGCTCATAAGTATTGGCTGACCGACTGAAGCAAGTACTTTTTTACTTGTAGGAATACTACGGTTAAGTTGAACTGATGTGTATCCAGCTGCAACTGCACCTGAGGTTACTAATATTATCTCATACTTTTTTCTAGCTTCAACAATCAAAGATACTAAATTTAACATTCTCTCTTTTGCAATAGTTGTTGTCTCTGTTAAAACACTACTTCCAACTTTAATTACTACTCTTTTCACTTTTATCCTTTATTTATTTATCTTTTTTCTAACTTTTTAGTTGCTCTTGTACTTCATCAAATGTTCTAGATATTGAACTTGAATTTGGGCTTGAATATCTACTTATTACTAAGATTGTTATCCAAGAGAGTATAAAACCAGGGAGTAGTTCAAATATATCAAACACTCCACCTTCTAGTTGTTTATACACTATCACGGTTAACGCACCAACTAGCATACCAGATATAGCTCCCAGTTTTGTAATATTTGGGGAGTATAGACTGAGTATTATCAGTGGTCCAAATGCAGCTCCAAAACCTGCCCAAGCATATGAGACAAGTTGGAGGACACTCGAGTCTTTATCAGCAGATATCAGCCAAGCAACTATAGAAACTATAATAACAGTCGCACGACCTACCCAAACCAACTCTATGTTACTTGCACTTTTATGTATTATAGCATGATATATATCACGAGTCAGTACGGAAGAGGAAACAAGCAGTTGCGAATCAATTGTACTCATTATAGCGGCTAAAATTGCTGCAAGTAAAAAACCTGCTATCCAAGGCTTAAAGATAAGTTGAGAGAGCGTTATAAAAACCTTCTCGCTATCTGCTAAGTCGATACCATTTGCCACTACATACGCAAGACCAAAGAAACCAACGCTTAGTGAGCCAATAACTGAAACTATCATCCAAGTGATACCAATTTTCTTTGCGGTACTCACTTCATTTTTATCTCTTATGGACATAAACCTAACTAAAATATGAGGCTGACCAAAATAGCCTAAACCCCATGCAAGTAAAGAGATGATAGATATGATAGAAGCACTTCCTATGATATCTACGCGAGAAGGGTCCACTGATTCTATAATGGCCATAGCATTATCTACTCCGCCAAGTTCAAAGAGTACGACAAGTGGCGTTACGACTAACGCAAGCATCATCAAAATACCTTGAATAAAGTCCGTCCAACTCACAGCGTTATAGCCACCTAAAAAAGTATAGGAGATGATGATAAAACTTCCTATAAGTAAGGCGTCGGAATAGGGAATATCAAAAGTTGCTTGAAAAAGTTTAGCGCCACCGACAAGACCAGAAGACGTGTAAAGGGTGTAAAAAAATAAAATCACTACGGCTGTTACCACCCTAATCATATTTCCTTTATCTTCAAAACGATTGGCCAAATAATCTGGAATAGTTAAAGAGTCGTTGAGATGGTGAGTATAAACTCTTAATGGTTTTGCAACATAGTGCCAGTTAAGATAGGCACCAATAACTAAACCAACCGCTATCCAAGAACCGACTAAACCATCGCTATATATCATCCCTGGAAGACCTAAAAGTAGCCACCCACTCATGTCAGAAGCTCCAGCACTTAGCGCTGTTACGCTTGGGTTTAATCCACGTCCTCCCAAAACATAATCGCTTAAATCTTCTGTTTTAAAGTAAAAGTAAAATCCTATAGCTAACATAACTATCATATATCCAGCAAACGATATTATTATCTCTATTTGCATACTCTAAAGCTCCTTCATTGTTAAGCTTTTGATTCCGAGGTTACCATACCTATGATAGGAGTTAGATATGCTTTGTTCAACAAAATAGTGCATAAGTTCCAATCTACCGTGTGAAACAAAAGGCTCGCTAGCGATGTAAATAGCTTCATGAGAAATCTTTTTATAGATGTTTTGAGTTACGTTTTTTGGGTTTAAAAACCTAACTCTAGCGACTGTTGGAATCAACTTTATTAGCTCCTCCTCGTCATCTCTCGTAAAAGAGTCATTCTCATCAAGAAACTCCGCCTCTTTAGACTTTAACCAAACAAGCTCATCTTTTTGCGTCTTAGAAGGTATGGAAATATGTAATTTCGCGCCTATCATTTTGATGGCCATTATGGATGCTATAACTTCACCTAGCTTATCATCTTCTTCGACTCTCAAAAGTACGCTTGGGACGCGAAGGTATCGAATTATGTTACTTTCGCCTCGTATATGTACGTAATCGTGCTCTTTTAAAAATTCTGTATCATACCAATATGCAAAATGACTAATATGTCGCAGAGCACTTTGGCACTCATCATTAAAGTGGGTATCACATGTAAGCAGGCTTTCTAATTGGTCTGTAAATTGGTTAGAGTTAGATTCATCTATGTGAATGTCTTTACACGATATGTGCATAAATTGACTCACATAGTTAAAACCACCTGCTTTTTTACCACTACCAATAGCTGACTTTCTCATACCGCCAAATGGTTGCCTTGTGACTATAGCTCCTGTAGTTCCACGGTTTATATAGAGGTTGCCCGCTATAATCTTTTCTTTCCAAAGTTCTTGCTCGCGTTTATCAAGCGTTTCTATTCCTGAGGTGAGGCCATATCCTGTTTCATTTACTATCTCTATGGCATGTTCTAAGTTATCTGCGTACATAACAGATAGCACAGGGCCAAAGAGTTCGTTCATATGACAAAAGTCATTCTCTTTAGTACCCCATCTCACAGATGGTGTTAGCATATAAGGGTTCTCTCTGTCAGCTAAACTAGGTTTAACAAGCCACTCTTCCCCTTCATCTAGGTAAGAAAGAGCTTTTTCTAGGTCGCCTGAGGGTAAATTTGAGAGTGTGCCTATGCGATTTTCAAAGTTCCAGACAGAGCCAGTTTGAAGAGACTCTACTGCCTCTTTTAATGCTTGCTTGAAGCTAGCATCTTCATAGACCTCTTTTTCTAAGACCAAAAGTGAACTAGCTGAGCACTTTTGACCTGAGTTATGAAATGCAGAGACTAAAACATTTTTGAGTGCTTGTTCTCTATCTGCTAATGCTGTGACAATAGTGGCATTTTTACCACCTGTCTCAGCGCTTAGCGCTATATCTGGTCTTGTATTTATGATATCATAGGCAGTTTTTTCGCCTCCTGTAAAGATTGTAAAGTTTATATCTTTACTTGGAATCATAAACTCGCCAACATCTGAGCCATTAGAGGGGATGAACTGAAGGGTATTTTTACTCACGCCCGCTTGCCAAAAACATTGACACATCATGTAAGCGCAGAGGATAGAGTCTGTTGCAGGCTTGAGTATTACCGTATTTCCAGCTGCAAGCGACGCGGCTATTCCCCCGGCGGGAATTGCTATGGGGAAGTTCCATGGGCTAATCACAAGTCCGACGCCTTTAGCGATAGTCTCTATGCCATTGAGGGCTTCTATCTTAGAAACGCTATATGGATAGAAGTTTAAAAAGTCTATTGCTTCACTTACCTCGACATCTGTCTCGGTAAAAACTTTTCCAACTTCGGCTGCGGCTATTCCGATGAGATCACCTCTCGCACAAGAAAGAGCGTGAGCGACGTTCATTAAAATTTCTTGTCTACGTGTTAGGCTTAACTCTCTCCATCCATCAGGATCCGCTTTTGCAGTTGCAATGGCTAGTTTCATATCTTCAGCTGTAGCTTGCGCGTAGCTTCCTACTATTTTTTTATCATGATACTGGCTTTTATCAATTACGGTTTTAGCGCCTTCTCTTTGAAGAGTTTCACCTGCTACAACTATATGAGCGTCAAATCCACCACTGCTGCCAATATTTTTCCATTTATCTCTAATAGCCTCTGCCCATGCTCTATTTGCAGGTAGAACAAAGTCTGTATCTGGCTCATTTTTAAAATGATAATGTTTTAAATCAATAACTTCTTTAGTTGGCGTTTGATTTCTATCTTGCGTTCTATAAGGCGTCTGTCTTATAGATGGAATGAGAGCAAGCGCATCATCATAACTTTTTAGAAGCGTTTCCCACTGAGCGGAGTCAACCTCTAATCCGAAACTATGACGTAAAAAGTTTTGCTCAGCTGTATTTTCATCAAAGCGTCGTACAAGGTAAGCGATGGCGTTAGTAAACGTCTCTTTTGTAGCAGTAGGCGCATATAAAATCACACTGAGTTTATTCTCTTTGAGTACTTCATAAGCTGCTTCACTCATACCCTCTAGCATCTCTGCACTGACATACGCCTCTACAGCTCTCTCTTTAGCTAAAAGATGTGCGAGAGCATGGTCAAAAAGGTTATGCGAGGCGATACCTGTATGGATGTAAGGTGCTACATCTGGATGAAGTAAAAAGTCCATAGCTATCTTGAAGTTTGCGTCTGACTCGGCTTTTGAAGAGTAAGTGACACTTGGCCATCCTCTAAGAGATGCTTCTGTTAACTCCATCTCCTGATTTGCACCCTTAACGATACGAATTTTTATAGGTGCACCCCCACTATCAACTCGCTGTTTTGCCCACTCATATAAATCTCGAATGTAAATCATCGCATCGGGGAGATAGGTCTGAATAACTATGCCGGCATGAAGGTTTTTGAACTGCTCTTGAGACAAAACATTTTTAAATGCACTGATTGTTATCTCGATATCTTTATACTCTTCCATATCTAGGTTTACAAATTTACTATTTTGAATACCCTCGGCATTTGTATAGCTGTTTTTAATAGCTGCAGCATAGATTTTCTCTAGCTGAATACTGATTTTTTGCACACTGTGCTCATGAGCATGTGGAATGATTTGGGAAAATAGATTAGAAATTTTAATAGAGAGATAATCGATGTTTGGATTTTCAAGCATATGTATATACTTAGAAGTTCTCTCATTGGCTTCTTGCTCACTTAGAACAATCTCTCCAATTACATTGATATTTACTCGCGTTCCTTGAGATTTTCTCTCTTTGAGATGTTTTGATAGAAGATTCTCCTCCCCTGGGATAACAATGGAGCTTATATCACGGCGTAAATACTGTATAAACAAAGGGATGGAGATAGAGTTGACATAGATGCCAACTTCACGAAATAACCAAATGAGTATTTTCTCAAATTGGGAGAAAAAATCAGTATTTTCGTATTTTGAAAAGATATGTTCTAATTGGTCAGATACACGGTTTTCATTATGAGAACGAAAACTTTGATCTAGTAACTCAATGAGAAAAATTTTATTCATAGGATTGTTTAACATTTTTAACATCATCTCATGAAAATCTTGCTCTTTACTCTTTCGAAAAACTTGGATTTTCTTTTGCCATTGATAGGCAAGAACTTTTGCATCCTGTGCCACTTTATCTGGTATACCCATCTCTTTCTCCTCAAATCATCTACACAATTGATGCTTAATATAGTTAAATCAAATTAATATGTCAAACAGATAGTAGCTTGTATGTCGGAATAAAGGGAGTTCTGAGTAGAGGAGAGGGCCTTTAGAATTAGTTTTAAAGAACTATAAAAGATGCCCCATTTCGTCGCGTTTAGTATCTAAATAACCACTATTAAACTCATTTGGCGTTATGATGACTGGAACTCTATTAACAATTTCAATGTCTTTAATTGAGTTCATTTTATCTGGATTGTTTGTAAGCAGATTTATTTTTTTTATATTAAAATACTCTAGTATATACGTCACTACTTCATACGTTCGCTCATCCGCCGCAAAACCTAACTGATGATTTGCTTCTATAGTGTTTAAACCTTTATCTTGAAGGGCATAAGCGTTTATCTTATTTAAAAGGCCGATGTTGCGTCCCTCTTGTCTAAGATAGATAACCATACCTCCCTCTTTGTCTATAAGTGAGAGGGCATATTCAAGTTGGTCTCGACAGTCACATTTGAGGCTACCGATGGCGTCTCCGGTTAAGCACTCAGAGTGCACTCTAACAAGAGGTATGGCATCTAGTTTTTTTGCATAAACTACAAGGTGTTCTTTTTCGCCCTCTTTGAAAGCTTTTACATTAAAGTTACCAAAACGCGATGGTAAATTGGCAACTTCGGAAATTTCTATATTCATTTATTTAATCTTTAAAAGGGTAAAATATTATTATAAAAATTATTATAGCAAAAAAAAGGTTTAAGAATGTTTCAAAGATTTCGTCGTACTCGTTTAAACAAACATCTTCGCTCCCTTGTTAGAGAGACAAATGTAAGTGTAGAAGATTTTATCTACCCTTTATTTATTAGAAGTGGTAAGGGCATCAAAACGGAAGTTGCATCTATGCCAGGTGTTTTTCAGATGAGTATTGATGAGGTGTTAAAAGAGTGCGAAGTTTTAAAAGAGCTTGGTATTTACTCTATTATTTTATTTGGGATTCCTGATGTAAAAGACTCTATAGGTTCAGACTCTTTATGTGAACATGGAATTATCGCTTCTTCAATTCGTACCATAAAAGAGGCTCATCCCGATATGTTTGTTGTGACCGACTTATGTTTTTGTGAATATACAGACCATGGACATTGTGGCATAATCGATGAAAAATTAGAGACTGTAAACAATGATGCTACCTTGGAAATTTCAGGTGAGCAAGCAGTTATCCATGCAAAGGCTGGAGCTGATATGATAGCACCATCAGGAATGATGGATGGTATCATTGAAACGCTAAGAACTGCTTTAGATGAAGCAGGCTTTGAGAATTTACCTATTATGAGCTACTCAACAAAATTTGCTTCAGGATATTATGGACCATTTCGTGATGTAGCAGAGTCTACTCCTAGTTTTGGAGACCGCTCTACTTATCAGATGGATCCTGCAAATCGTCGTGAGGCAATTGCGGAGTCAGTGAGTGACGAGATGCAAGGAGCGGATATCCTTATGGTAAAACCCGCTCTTGCATACCTTGACCTTGTTCGAGAGATAAAAGATGCGACTTCTTTACCAATGGCTGTTTATAATGTAAGTGGCGAGTATGCGATGCTAAAACACGCAGGCTTAAACAACTTGATAGATTATGATAGAGTTGTAATGGAGACGATGGTGGCATTTAAGAGAGCCGGTGCAAACATCATTATCTCTTATCATGCCAAAGAAGTGGCACAAATGCTTAAAAGATAGTATAATACTTACTTATTGAAAATTTAGGAAAAATTATGAGACACTTTTTAACACTAAGAGATTTTACAAAAAAAGAAATTTTAGAAATTATAGACCTAGCACTTGAGATAAAAAAAGATTTAAAAGCGGGTATCTATAAAAAAGAACTCGAAAATAAAACACTAGCAATGATTTTTGAGAAGAGCTCAACAAGAACACGTGTTAGTTTTGAAACGGGAATGTTTCAACTAGGCGGGCATGCACTCTTTTTAAGTAACCGTGATATTCATCTTGGTCGAGGTGAGCCTGTAAAAGATACAGCTCGCGTTATATCAAGTATATGCGATATGGTAATGATAAGAACGTTTGAGCACTCCATGATAGAGGAGTTTGCCGATTACTCTAAAGTTCCAGTTATAAATGGACTAACAGACTCTTATCATCCTGTACAGCTTTTAGCTGACTATATGACGATGGTTGAATATGGCATTAATGAAGATGCAGTTGTTGCATATATTGGTGATGGTAACAACATGACACACTCATGGCTTATGCTCGCTGCAAAGATTGGCTTTGAACTTCGTATTGCAACGCCAAAAGGTTATGAAGTAGACTCAAAAGTTTTAGAAGATGCACTGAAAATGGCTAAAGAGAGTGGGGCAGTTATTAAGGTTATGAATGATCCAAAAGAAGCTATTCAAGATGCTACTATAGTAACAACAGATACTTGGGCTTCTATGGGTCAAGAAGATGAAAAAGAAGAGCGTGTTAAAGCTTTTAAAGGTTTTATGGTAGATGGACTTATGATGTGTTTAACTAAAAAAGATGCAAAATTTTTACACTGTCTCCCAGCATATAGAGGACAAGAAGTTTCAGAAGAGATAATGGATCAGCATGCTGAAATCATTTTTAATGAAGCAGAAAATAGACTCCATGCACAAAAAGGTCTTATGGTTTGGCTGGCGCAGCACGCTCGCTAAACATATGGATTATATTTTCTAAGAGCTCGAGATCCACATGATGACTCATCTTTGATTTGATTAGCTTTAGTGCATCAAACGTAGTCATAGGCTCTTTATAGCTTCTTCTTGTTGTAAGTGCATCAAAGATATCGCAAAGCCCAATAATCCTTGCAAATTTTGGTATGCTATCTCTCTTTAATCCAAGCGGATAACCTGTCCCATCCATCTTCTCTTGATGATATCTTATTCCTCCAAGAATATTCTTATTTTTGATACCCATCTTTAATGCCAATTGAAATCCAAGGTCTGGATGCTTTTTCATTATAGTGAACTCTTGTTCTGTTAGCTTTCCATTTTTGTTAATTATAGAAGAGGGTATCTTACTTTTTCCAAGGTCATGAAGTAGTGCAGACTCTCCAAGTTTAGAGAGTTCTTCCTCTTCAAGACCTATAAAAGAGCCAAGACTCAAAGCATATATAGTGACATTTATTGAATGAGTTTGAGTGTAGTAGTCATGATTTGCTATTTTCATGAGTGATTTGATGGTAAAGTTGTCATCTAGAATAGTTCCAACCATATTATCAACAACTTCTTTAGATTTCTCATAGTTGCCCAATGCTTCAGGATTACTAAAGAGATCATCAAGTGCTTTTGCGGCACTACTATAAATTTTTTCTGATTTCTCTTCAAACTTTATAGGAGTGTGTGTATTGGTGTAGTTTTCAAGTATAAATTGGTAGCTTTTTAGATCATCTTCCACAATATATAGTTTTGAGGATTGGCTAATAAGCTCTTTTACTCTACTTGTGAGAAGGGTTTCCTTCTCCTTAAATAGAAACATTTTAGTGTTTGATTCATTTGATTTGTAAATATTAAATCTTAAGTTAGAATCTTGAAGGAGAACATTAATATCAATCAAGTTGTATTTAATTGCTTTCATCTCTCCTCCCATAGTTTTAGTTCAAACCCTAATAGTATTATAATATTTATAACTCTATTTAACCCTTAGTATTTTATACCAGTAGCAGTTCTTAACTTCTCTATCATTGGTAAAGCTATACTACTTGCCTTGAGTGCACCCTGTTTTAAAATCTCTCGTACTTCATCTTGGTGTGCCATATAGTAGTCGCGTTTTTCTCTATACTCTCTAAAATATTCCCACATAACTTCTGCCAGATAGATTTTAAAGTGTCCATGCCCCTCACCACCTTGTTGGTAGCGTTTCTCAAGTGTAGTTAGATTTTCACCCTCTAAAAATAGTTTTGCCATATTGTATACATTACAGTTGGCAAACTCTTTTGGCTCTTCTAGTGCTACATTCTCAGTTACTATTTTTTTAATAGTTTTAAGCTGTTTCTTCTCTTCACCAAAAATATTTACGGTATTTCCATAGCTTTTAGACATTTTTTGCCCATCAGTTCCAGGAACAGTTTGAACCTCTTCTTGAACTTTAAAGTCAGGAATAGTTAAAATATCTCCATACTCATTGTTAAACTTAACAGCGATGTCACGAGCTATCTCAACATGCTGTATCTGATCTTTTCCTACAGGAACTATCTCTGGGGAGTATAAAAGTATATCTGCAGCCATCAAAACGGGATAGGAAAAAAGTGAGTGATTTGCAGAGATTCCCTTTGCTGTTTTATCTTTATAGCTGTGAGCACGCTCTAGCAGACCCATTGGTGTAAACGCGGAGAGTATCCAGTAAAGTTCTAGCACCTCTTTTACATCTGATTGCACCCAAAAAGTTGACTTGTTTGGGTCTATTCCCAAGGATAAAAAGTCTGTAGCTGTTTGCATAGTAAGTTTTGCTAGTTTTTCTCCACCATTTCCGCTACTCATAGCATGGTAGTTTGCTATAAAGGCAAATGTTTCACTCTCTTTTTGTGCATCTACCATCTGTTTTATAGAGCCAAAATAGTTCCCAATATGTAAGTCTCCAGATGGCTGAATACCTGTTAATACTTTCATTTATTAATTTCCTAGATTTTTTAATCAATATTATACCAATCTCAGCTTTATTTTGTTACCATATAAGTATATAAGAGGTGTCGATAGACACTTCAGACAAAGGATTTATTATGAACTTACAAATTCGTTCAAAAGATGTTACATTAACTGATGCTACTAAAGCTCATATCGAAGGTGCTGTTGAAGCATTTCAAAAATTTTCATTAGATATTACAACTATTAATTGTGTTATTGCTGCGGAGAAAAAAGGTGTTAATGTTGAGTTTGATATTCATATTGCCCATGCACAGCCTGTTATTATTAACCAAAGTGATGACTCTTTAGATGCAGCTATCGACTTAGCGATTGATAAAGGAAGTAAAGCACTTCGTCGTCTTCATGACAAAGTTGTTTCTCACAAAGCAACTTCAGTTAAAGATTTAGAAACATTAGACGCATAATCTAATTGCATAAATACATAAACTTGTATGTCGATATCTTTGGCATACAAGTTTTCTTTACTTCCCTCATTTTCAAGGAAACTACTTGAGACTTCTTTTTATATTCGCCTTACTTTTTGTTCATTTGGTTGCACAAGATAAATACTCTTTGCGTTTAGAAGCAGGACAATCCTCTGCTAGTGATTTTGATCAACTTTATACTTTTAAAGGTTTTAATACAAGCCCATATAATACAAAAGTCTATGGAATAGATGGAGGTTATGAGTTATATAATAATCTTTTTACACTACCATTAGATATATATTTAAAAGCAGGGCTGAGTTACTTTGATGAGAACTATCATCAAAAAGATTTTTTAGAGGGAACATTCTATATAAAGATGTACTATTCACTAGAAGCTTTGGGTTATGAGTTGCGAATCGGTATTGCTGAAGGTGTCTCTTATGCCCATAGAGTACCTTATGTAGAAGCGAGAGAAGCCATAGAAGAGAATGACAATCAATCAAACTTTTTGAATTATATGGAGATTACTTTTGATATAGACTTAGGTAAAATTACTCATCAAAAATATCTAGATGAGGTCTACTTAGGCTATCTTATCAAGCATAGGTCAGGTTTTCATGGAGCTTATGGCGGGGTTAGTGATGGCGGGTCAAACTATAATTGTCTCTATGTTGAAAAAAACTTTTAAGGAAAATATTTGAAAATATTTTTAATGCTTTTTATTGCACTCAATCTTATGGCACAAAATGATTACTCTCTTCGTATAGCTCATGGTAATGCGACAGAGAGTGCATTAGGTGATGTAATTATAGGAAAAATTGGCTCTCATCCAGAAGATTTACAAGTTTATAGTCTTGATTTGGGCTATCTTGTAAAAGAGAATGTATTTGAGATGCCAATTGATATATACATTAAAACTGGGTTGTCAAAATATAATGAAGATAAATATAAAAGTATTTATGGTGCTTCTATACATATAAAAGCATATTATAATCTTGATTTTTTTAGTAATAGAGCTAGATTTGGTATCTCTGATGGAATTTCATATACACATGGCATATTAAGAACTGAGTATTTAGAGGCACTCCAAATAGATGGTAAAACCTCAAAATATCTTAATTATTTAGATATAAGCCTTGATTTTGACCTGGGCAGACTAATCTGTTTTAAACCTATGTATGATACTTATTTTGGATGGGCACTCAAGCATCGTTCAGGTATTTTTGGATTAATTAATGGAGTCACAAAAGGTGGCTCCAATTATAATACTCTCTATATAGAAAAAAACTTTTAAGGAATAAAAATGTACGAATGGGTTTTATGGTTTCATGTAATATCTTTTATATCTTGGTTTGCAGTTCTTTTTTATCTGCCTAGACTTTTTGTTTATCATGCAGAAAATATTGATAACAGTGGTTTTGTTGAAGTTGTGAAAATACAAGAGTTTAAACTCTTAAAATATATTGGTGTACCTTCGATGTGGGCCACAGTAATTAGTGGAGCATATCTTAGCTATCTCTATGGATTTTCTGGAAATGGATGGCTACATACTAAAATAACTCTTGTAGTTCTTTTAATAATTTACTTCTACTCAATGGAAAAGTATAGAAAAGAGTTTGCTGAAGATAGATGCATTAAGTCAGGAAAGTTTTTTAGAATGTATAATGAAATTCCTACAGTTTTAATGCTTCTGATTGTAGGAATGGTAGTACTCAAACCATTCTAGTGTTTAGTCCGCAAAAGGAACTAGTCCCTTTTACTCGCTTGGACCGCTGTGGTCACTGAAGCTTGATACTTTGTAAAGTATTAGAGTTTTATTTCTCTCCGCGTTTTTTCGCTTTAAATAGAACTGGCGTTCCCGTAAAGTTAAACGCTTCACGCATTTTGTTTGTAAGATATCTTCTATATGTGAAGTGAAGACCACTTGGTTTATTCATTATTATTGCAATCTTTGGTGGACGAGTCTCATACTGCGTTCCGTAGTAGATACGAATAACCTGTCCACTTACACTTGGTAATGTATGACGACGAAGTGCTTTTTCTATCACTTCATTTATTTTGCTTGTTGGAATTCTCTGAGAATAGTTTTCATTTATTTCTAAGATCATATCGTGAAGTTTATCAACTCTTAGATGTGACTTTGCAGAGAGAGTAATGATAGGGGCATAAGCAAGAAATTTAAATCTATCACGAACCTCTTTAATTATCTTGTCATGCTCTTCGCGTTTAGAGATGTCCCACTTGTTTAAAACGATAATACAAGAGAGTCTATTGCTATCTACAAGCCCTGCAATTTTCTCATCAAGATCTAAAAATGGTTCACTCGCATCTAAAACTATTAACGCCATATTTGAGTTGTCAAGCATTTCAGTTGTACGCATTAGTGCATACTTCTCTATTCCTAGGATTCTACCACGACGACGAAGTCCTGCCGTATCTACAAAAGTAAGTTGTTTACCTTGATACTCCACAGTCTCATCGATTGGATCAATTGTTGTTCCCGCTACGCTACTGACAACTGAGCGTTCTTCTCCAAGAAGAGCATTTAAAAGGGAACTTTTACCAACATTTGTACGCCCAATGATAGCTATTTTTATATGATTGAGATCTTCTTCATCAAACTCTTTGATACGGTCATTATTTCCAAAGATTGTGTCATCGACAACGACCCCATCCATCTCGTCTTCATCCCAGTATGTATAGCCATCATCATCTTCATCATGCTCAGTTTTATTTGCAAAGAACTCTTCATCATCAAGTTCAGGCTCAATTATAGTTATATCATCATCTTCATCAAGCTCTTCGTCTTCTTTGATGATATCGCTGTCAGGAATCTTACTTGCTATCCACTCTAAAAGTTCAACTGTATTACGGTTGTGTGCAACAGATATTCCAAAAATATCACCTGTTCCAAACTCATAATAATCCCAAAGGTTCTCTTTCATTTTATCGTTATCAATTTTATTTACAACTAGGGCCATATCTTTACCCATAGACTGTAACTCATAAAATAATTTTTTATCTTCATCTTCAGGTATACTTTTTCCATCAACCATATAGAGAATAATGTCAGCTGAATAAGCAGCCTTAAGTGACATCTCTTTAATTTTATCAAAAAGCTCACACCCTTTATCTAGTCCACCAGTGTCAAGAAGCATAGCTTCTCTATCTATAAATGTAACAGTCCGGCGTTTAACATCACGAGTTGTACCCGCTATCTCAGCAGTAATAGCATCACGTTTTTTAATTAAACGATTAAATAGTGAACTTTTTCCAACATTTGGACGACCGATAATGGCGATTTTTTTCATGAGTAACCTTGATGTAAGTGATATAAAAATGAGTATTTATTTGAAATTATAGCTAAATAAGAGGGGATAAAAAGTTGTTTAAAGAGATTCTCTTCACAGAGAAGAGAATTTTAGTCCATTACCATCCATATATAGAGTTCGTTTGTCATTTTATTTTGCCAAACTTTTTCTATATGTGCAGTAACTGATGATGATGCACTGTAGCTACTTTTTGTGTCCATAGTTAAACTAGATTTGTCATTAACTACAGTATTACGTTTATCAATATTTAAACTTACATCAACACCTTGTTGAAGCGTAAGTTCATCTAAAGCACGAGTAATCGCAAGTTTCCTTTGAGAAGAAGGCTTTTGATCATATGTTCTATTTGCAACACCAACAGCACCAATCTTTCCATCTTGGTTTGGATTCATAATCCACGATGGCTTAGCATTGTTTGATGATGGGGCAGGCTGAGAGTTACAGCCTACTAAAAAAAGGACTAAAAAAAGTAAGGTAGATAAAACTACTCTCATTATTCAGAAGGAAATTCCGCTTCTAAACCTTCTAAAGCCTTTTTAGATTGAAACTGCTGCCACAAAGCTTGATCATTTTTAAAGCTAGTTTTAACTGCATTTTTCACTTCTTTATTTACTTCAGACTCACCAACTGTTACTAGCATAAAAAGAGTACCTGATGGAGCAGTCCACGAATCAACTCCTTTTGAGCCTTGTAAATCAACTTTTGCAACTTGTTTAGTTACAGCAGTAGATACAGAGTCAACAGTCTCTTGATCACCAGCACCAGTTGCTCTAGTAAATACCTCTACCTTGTCTTTTACTTGAGATTTTATCTGCTGTGCTAAGTCTGAACGACCATTAGCTAGAGCTACTCTTCTCATGTGTCCCATTCCAGCAGCACTCTTAGCAGCTGTACCAACACCCGCATAAGCACCCTCAACCATAGGTGTACATGTCCATGTAGGAGCTAAAGTATTTTCTTGTTTACAACGAAAATCTGCTTCTTGCTTTGGAGCTGGAGTAGCACCACCACATCCTGAAATTGAAGCAGCGATTAAACCTGCAAGAGCTATCGACGAAAAAGTTTTGATCATTTTGATCTCCTTAATTTTTTATGTATTAATGTATCTTAGCATAAATTTTAAATAATAATTATTAACTAAAGGATTTATTTGATAATTTATCAAATTAAAAATATTCATACAATTTGATATAATGCAAATTATGAAATATTATAATTATGAAAATTTTAAAAATGACACAAATAAGTTAATAAAAAAAGTTAGACCTCTTGAATTTGAAATGATAGTTGGTATAGCTAGAGGTGGCCTCACACTTGCTCACTCTATGGCTGAAGGATTAGATATTAGAGAAGTTCAAACTCTAAGAACAGAGCTCTATGACAAAACATGTAAACGCGAAGAGTTAAGTATCTTTGATAGCTGTAAGTTTGATGGAGAAAAAAGAGTTTTAGTTGTAGATGACATAGCAGACAGTGGAGAAACACTTGATGCAATTATGAAGCATTTAAAATCAAAATACAGTGATATAGAGTTCACTTCTGCAGCACTGTTTTATAAAAAAACATCTATCTATGAACCAGACTTTTGGATAAATGAGGCAAATGAGTGGGTAGAGTTTTTTTGGGAGAAAGACTTTAAAGAGGGATAGACCTCTTTAAGATTTAGCCTTTTTTATCATCTCATAGGCTTGATTTATCTCCTGCGTTTTAGCAGTTGCCTCTTTCATATACTCATCGCTCTTACCTTGGGATTTAATGATGTCTGGGTGGTACTCACGGATGAGTTTTCTATATGCTTTTTTGATCGTGCTCATATCATCATTAGCATTTACCCCTAGAAGTTTGTATGCATCCTCTATACTTGCTTTAGGCTGAACATTTTTCATCATCTGCTCAAACTGATCAAATATAGCATGGTAAGCATTTGGGTCAAACTCTAAAGCTTCGGCTATAGTCTGTAGAGCCTCCTCTTCACCTGAGCTTACTTCTCCATCAATAAATGCTAGTTGGATTAAAAAGCCCATAAATTGCTGCTGTTTTGCACGGTCGCGTTTAATTACTCTGGCTAATTCATGAGCAATCTCTTGCGTGTCGTCACTTCTCTCTTTTTCTTCTTTAAATATATCTTTTAGTATCTGTTTTGTTTTTTCTGGTTGGGGGAAAACAGCTGAAATGTCATCAAACATAATACCAATAAGTTGCGCCTCAAGTGCATCAATCTTTCCATCAGCTTTTGCCACCTTCGCGACAAGTGCTACAAAGAGACCTAGTTCACTATTTTTAAGTGAATCATGTGAGACAGAGAAGTTTTTAAATGCCTCTTTAGAGTAGTCGCTATATTTAGAGTAACTTTTAAATATGTAGTAAAAAAAGTATCCAAGAATTGCAAGTATAATTATATTTGTCATTTTATATCCTAATGTAAAGTGAGAAATTATACAAACTAGAGGTTAATAAATAGATATAATTCGCCTATGAATAGAATATATAAATTAGACAAGGGTGTAAAGTATATGCTTATTGCATCTTTTGCATTTGCCATAATGGGTGCATTTGCAAAACTTGCAAGTTTGAGTATGCCCTCTCTTGAGGTAGTGTTTTTTAGAAATGTAGCAGGTGTGATTTTAGTCGGAATCGCAGTGCTTAAATCTCCTATGAAAAATAAAGGTGGAAAAGCTCTTTTACTCTTTTTTAGAGGATTTATGGGTTTTGTTGCAGTGCTTGCATTTTTTTATAATATCGCACATATCTCACTCGGTGATGCTATGACTTACTCAAAGACTTCACCTATATTTACGGCGATATTCGCATGGCTTTTTTTGTCAGAGAAATTATCTTTTCAAGCATGGCTAGCTATTTTTGTAGGCTTTATTGGCATACTATTTATAACACAACCTACCGGTCTTGGATTTTCTAAGTATGATGTTTTAGGGATTTTTTCAGGTGTAGGTGCAGCACTCGCATACACTGCTGTAAGAGAGCTCAAAAGCTATTATGACACTCGAGCAATAGTACTTTCATTCATGGGAGTAGGAACTGTTGGACCGATTGTTCTGTTTTTAATATCCCCTTATGTTAAGTTACCTGAGTTAGATTTCATGCTTGGTGAGTTTGTTATGCCTCAAGGTGTTGTTTGGTTTTATGTCCTAGGAATGGGTATTTTCGCCACTATCGCTCAGTTACTGATGACAAAAGCTTATGGAGAGACGAAGGCAGGAATCATTGGAGCTGTGTCTTATAGTAATATACTTTTTTCGATTCTGGTTGGAGTATTGCTTGGAGACTCTTTACCATCGATGATTACAACATTTGGAATAGTTCTTATTGTTTTAGCTGGAATAATGGTTGCAAAAACTAAGTAAATTTATATTAATACCATTTTAGATATAATCTCCTACTTTTATTTAAAGCATATATATTGTCAAATAATCATATATGGCATTACATTCCAAAAAGGGATTTTATGAAACTTTTAGCAGGACCTTGCGTTATTGAGAGCGAAGAAAATATTTTTAAAATAGCTCGCGAGCTTGAGAAATATAATAATGATGAGACTATAGACTTTTATTTCAAAGCTAGTTTTGATAAGGCAAATAGAACTTCATTAGAGAGTTTTCGTGGTTTAGGAATAGATGAGGGACTTAGAATCCTTCAAAAAGTAAAAGATGATTTTGGATACAAAATTGTAACAGACGTGCATGAGTCGATTCAGGTTGAGCAAGTTGCAGCTGTTGTTGATATGCTTCAGATTCCTGCATTTTTATGTCGTCAAACGGACCTGCTTGTAGCATGTGCAAAAACATCTTGTGAAGTAAACATCAAAAAAGGGCAATTTTTATCAGCGGATGCTATGAAATATCCACTTTTAAAGATTCTTCAGACTCGTGGATGTTCAGAACCCACTTATGAAAATGCACAAAAGCATGGGGTTTATCTCTGTGAACGTGGAAATAGTTTTGGCTATGGCAATATGGTTGTAGATATGAGAAACTTAGTCATAATGAGAGAATTTGCTCCAGTGATCTTTGACGCGACTCACTCTGTTCAGATGCCTACGGCGCAAGATGGTAAAACAGGTGGAGACAGTTCAATGGTTCCACACTTAGCAAAAGCAGCTGCAGCAATAGGTGTTGATGGTTTCTTTTTTGAAACGCATTTTGACCCAAGCGTAGCTTTAAGCGATGGACCAAATATGTTAAAACTAAACGATTTAGAAAACTTAATACAAAAAATAAAACTTATAGAAAGTATTTAACTTTAGTCGTCTTAGCGGCGCAAGCGGAGTAAAAGGGACTTGTTCCTTTTACGGACAAATAAAGGGAAAAGGTTCCCTTGAATTTTATGAAATAAAATATAAGGAAATGAAATGAAGTTAATTGAAGGTAAATTAAAAGTACTAAATGGTAAAAAAATAGCGGTTGTTAGTACAAGATGGAATCACTTTATAGTTGATAGACTAGTTGAGGGTGCTACGGATGCTTTTGACCGTCATGGTGGAGATGAAGATGATATCACTCAAGTAATAGTGCCAGGTGCTTTTGAGCTTCCAATGATTGTTGACCAACTTTTAGCATCTGGAAAGTATGATGCAGTATGTGCTCTAGGAGCAGTTATCCGTGGTGCTACACCTCACTTTGATTATGTTTCTGCTGAGGCAACAAAGGGAATAGCGACTATGAGTTTAAAGTACCAAAAACCAGTGAGTTTTGGACTTTTAACTACTGATACGATTGAGCAAGCGATAGAGAGAGCTGGAACAAAGGCTGGAAACAAAGGTTTTGAAGCAATGACTACTGTTATAGAGATGTTAAACCTTTATGAGGAACTGTAATGGCAACTAGACATCATGCCCGCATGGCAGTTGTAAGTTTACTTTATGCATATGATTTAGGTAATGGAAACACATCAGAACATGCGGATGAGATTTTAGAAGAGAAGAAAATTAGAAACAAGCAGAAAGATTTTGCGCTTACTCTTTATGATGGCGTTATGGAAAATCTTGAAGCTTGTGATAAAGCAATAGTTGAACACTTAAAAGAGTGGGATTTTGAACGTATAGGAACTATTGAAAGAGCAACTCTGCGTTTAGCTGCTTATGAGATTATGTTTGGTGAACTTGATTCTGCTGTTGTTATAAATGAAGCCGTAGAGATTACAAAAGCATTTGGAAGTGAGCAGTCACCTAAGTTTATAAACGGTGTTTTAGATGCACTCTCCAAAGATAGCTCTACATCTAGTGAATAAATAGATTTTTGATGCAAAAAATACTCTTTCTCATCATTCTGTTTTCAGTCTATTTATCTGGTAAAACTGATTTTACAACGATAAATAACTGCCTAAAATGTCATGGTGGAATCGAGCATATTAGAGATACTCTCTCAGGCATGGCTCTTGCTATAGCCCAAAAAGCAAAAGAAGCAGGATACTCTGAAAATAGTTGTATAGTTTGTCATGGTGGTAATCCTGCAACAAGACACAAGAAAAAAGCTCATAAAGGTACACTCAAGTACTTCTTAAATAACCCCGGACCAAAAGAGTTCTACCCAGCACCTGGAAGTACTTGGATAAATCAAAACACTTGTGGAATGTGTCATCAAGAACAAGTTGACGCTCAGATGAATTCACTTATGATGACTGAACAGGGGAAAATCCAAGGTGCACTTTGGAGTTTTGGAAAAGCTGAGGGTTACGAGCATAACATAGGAAACTATAAAACTTCAAATCCTACTGATCCACATAAACGCCTTGGAACTGAGCGTTATCAAAACTATATGAATAAGTTAGCACTAATGGAGCCACAGGGCTTTCCAAGTGAGATGAAAGAGCTCCCAGAAGCTCCAACGGCTGAGGAGATAATGAAAGACCCATCATTAGCTGTTTATACCTATCTTAGACAGGAGTGTCTGCGTTGCCATACTGGCTCAAAAGGTCGTCAAAAACGCGGTGACTTTAGAGGTATTGGGTGTGCATCATGTCATATTCCATACTCTAACGAGGGCTTTTATGAGGGTGATGATAAAAGTATAAGTAAAAAAGAGAAGGGACATCTTTTAGTCCACTCTATTCAGTCATCACGAGAAGTGAAGGTAAAAGTTCATGAGGTAGAGTACTCAGGTGTTCCTGTTGAGACATGTACGACTTGTCACAACCGTGGAAAACGCATTGGTGTTTCATATCAAGGTTTGATGGAAACACCGTATGAAGGGCCATATGACTCAGAGGGAAATCCTCAACCTAAACTTCATACGAAACGCTATATGCATATGCAAGGGGACATTCACTTTGAAAAAGGGATGTTATGTCAAGATTGCCATACTTCTAATGATATGCATGGAGATGGTTTTTTAGGTGGAGCAAACTTAGCAGCTGTTGAGGTTGAGTGTCAAGATTGTCATGGAACAACATCTGCATATCCGTGGGAACTACCACTTGGATACAGTGATGAGTTTAATACTACAGTAGCAACTGGTGAAGCTCGAGGAACTGTAAAAACTATGGCAGAGTATCTTAAACGCGGAAGCGTTAATGAGCCAAAAGATGGTTACATCTTATCTGCTCGAGGAAATCCTCTTATCCATGCCGTAAAAGATGGAGATGAGATAACTATTCATTTAGCAAGCGGAAAAGATATACAGCTCAAACCTCTTAAAAAACTAAAAGAGGATAAAAAACTCTCACCTAAAGCGCTGCTGGCTATGGATACTATCACTTCACATAATGATAATTTAGAGTGCTATACCTGTCATGCAACATGGGCACCACAATGTTATGGGTGTCATGTAAAGATTGACTACTCTAAGGGTAAGCAAAATATAGATTATTTAAAAGCATCCCACGACCATGACATACATGGTAAAACAGGTGGTATGAAAAATCTTAAAGATTATCTAGTGGATGGAAAAGTAACGGAGAGTAGAAGTTTTCTGCGCTGGGAAGACCCAGCTCTTTCTCAAAATGGAGAAGGACGAATAAGTCCAACAGTTCCAGGATGCCAGACTACTATAACAGTCATTGGTACAGATGGTAAAGCTCTGCTTCAAAATCATATATACAAAATTCCAAACGTAGAAGGAGCGGGTCAAGAGGGACAAAACGCTATAGATATGTCTCCAATTCAACCTCATACAATCTCTAAAGAGTCGCGAAGTTGTGAGTCATGTCACAGCTCCGCTAAGGCAATGGGGATGGGAATTATGGGTTCTCGTGTTACAGCAAACCCTTCTATGACTACCATTACAGATATTATGAGCGCAGATGGAAAAATCTTGCCAACCATAATAGATGAGCAGATACCTGCTATTGCAAATCTTAATTATGACTACTCAAAGTTTTTAGACGAAAATGGCACGCAACTTCAGACTGTTGGACATCACTGGAAACTCTCAGGTCCACTTTCAAAAGAGCAGCGAGACAAGCTAGACAGAAGTGGCATGTGTATCTCTTGCCATATAGATATCCCAGAAGGAAACTTAGCTGTTTCAGGACTTGCACACATGGCAGAGATGGCAAATATAAAGATAGATAAAAAAGAGCATCAGAGCATCTTAAACAAAATACTCAATCTCTCCGCTATCATTCAGATAGTTGCTATAGTATTTATGAGCTTGATGTTTATTTATATTGTTTATACTATCTTTATCAAGAAAAAATCAATAAATCCAAGAAATAGGGGATGGAAATAATGAAAAAACTAGTTTTAGTTTTGCTAATGTTGACAACTGTTTTTGCAAATGAAATAATTATCAAAAAGAGTTCTTGTAGTGTAGATACAACGATTAATAATATAAAAAATATCGTTACAAAAAAAGGCTTAACTGTTTTTACTGTAGTTGACCATAAGAAGAATGCTAGTGGGGTAGATATGAATATGAATGAGTCTAAACTTATCATATTTGGAAACCCTAAAGTTGGCACTATCTTAATGAATGAAGAGATGAAAATCGGCTTAGATTTACCACTAAAGGTTTTAGTCTATAAAGATGATAATGGAGATGTGAAAATAGCATATAGAGATGCAACTTGGATATCAAAAGAGCATCAATTAAAAGAGATGAAGGTGGTATCAAAAGTTGATAACGCACTTAATAAAATAACGACAAAAGCTGGACAATGCAAAAAAGATTAACAAAAGAAGAGGCATTAGATTTAATCCGTAATGCTGACTTAAAAGAACTTGGGCGTTTAGCATCACAAAGAAAAAAAGAGTTACACCCAAAAGGGATAACAACTTTTGTGATTGATAGAAACATAAACTATACAAACATATGTTGGGTTGACTGTAAGTTTTGCGCATTTTACAGACATGAAAAAGACGCAGACGCTTATGTGTTAACATTTGAAGAGATAGATGCTAAGATAGACGAACTTCTAGAGATTGGTGGAACGCAGATACTCTTTCAGGGTGGTGTTCATCCAAAACTCAAAATAGAGTGGTATGAGGATTTAGTTGAGCATATTCATACTAAGTATCCAACTATCACTATTCATGGATTTAGCTCTATTGAACTTGATTTTATTGCTAAGGTTTCTCGCATAACAATTCAAGAGGTACTTTCGCGTTTAAAAGCAAAAGGATTAGCTTCTATTCCTGGTGCTGGTGCCGAGATACTCTCAGATGAAGTACGTGACATCATTGCACCTAAAAAAATTGATTCTGAAGTTTGGGTTGATGTACATCGTCAAGCGCATAAGCTAGACATTATGTCTACGGCAACAATGATGTACGGGACGGTTGAGAGTGATGAAGATATAGTAAACCACTTTGATATGGTAAGAAGTCTTCAAGATGAAACAGGTGGTTTTCGCGCGTTTATTATGTGGAGTTTTCAAGGTAAGCACACAGAACTTTTAGCACAGATTCCAAATATGGAAAAACCATCGTCAAACAGGTACCTACGTTTACTAGCAGTAGCGCGTCTCTATCTTGATAATGTTCCAAATATACAGAGTTCTTGGGTGACGCAAGGCCCATATATCGGTCAGATGGCTCTGCGTTTTGGAGCAAATGATTTAGGCTCAACTATGATGGAAGAGAATGTTGTAAGTTCGGCGGGTGCGGCATATAGTATGGCAAAAGATGAGATGGTACATCTCATTGAAGACTTAGGTGAAACGGCTGCGGTAAGAAATACCGCATATGAAACATTAGAAATTTTTCAATAAATGAAGATAATTTTAACACTACTTATAATAGGACAGATTCTTATGGCGGCAAAAATAGACACTATAGAAGTAAATGGTATAAAAGTACCGTTTATATTTGAAGAGGATAAGAGATTACCTCTTGTTACAGCGCAGATCGTTTTTACAAATAGTGGAAGCATAGCAGATACAAAAAAAGCGGGTTTAGCAAAGTTTTCAGCAAAGCTTTTAAATGAAGGCACAAAAAAACTAGGTTCAAACGCATTTGCCGAGACTCTTGAGTCTAAGGCAATTAGTATATCTGCTCATAGTGGAACTGAAACATTTGTGATGGAGATGAGCTCCTTAAAAGATGAGTTTAAAAATGGACTTGGATATCTCTCAGCACTACTGAGTGATCCAAACTATAGTGATGAGAGTATGAGTAAAATCAAGACTATGACTCTTGGAATGCTTAGTAGCAAGGAGAATGATTTTGATTATATCGCTTCAAATGAGTTGAAATCACTGCTATTTAAAGATACTGTTCTATCTCATCCTACATCAGGAACGGTTGAGAGTGTTAAAAGCATAAAGTTAAATGACGTAAAAGGGTTTATACAAAACCATTTAGTTCTCTCTCGCGCTATTGTTGTCGTAGGTGGTGATGTAGACGTTAAAGACGTGAAGAAAAAAATTGCTAAATTACTTTCCGTACTTCCAATGGGAAAATCTGAAGCTCTTAGTGAGATAAGTGTTGCCAAAAAACCTCAAGAGAGTATCTTAAAAAAAGAGACTGAACAGGCTTATATCTATTTTGGTTCTCCTTATAATATTCAAGTGGACTCGGAAGATTTTTACAAAGCAAGAGTCGCAATCTATATCTTAGGAACTGGTGGCTTTGGCTCGCGTTTGATGGAAGAGATTCGCGTTAAACGTGGACTTGCATACTCTGCTTACGCAAGAGTACATGTTAGTAAGTCGCACTCTTATATGACAGGTTACCTACAAACTAAACTTGACTCTATGGATGAAGCAAAAAAAACAGTTGAAGACGTAATAGCTGACTTTGTCAAAAAAGGCGTGAAAAAAGAGGAACTTGAGCAGACTAAAAAGTTCTTACTTGGAAGCGAACCTTTAAGAGTAGAGACGATGAGCCAAAGACTTAACCGTACTTTTATGGAGTACTACAAAGGTTTTGAACTGGGTCATTCATCTGTAGAGTTGGAAAAAATCCAAAATTTACAACTAAAAGATTTAAATGAGTATATTAAATCTCATAAAGAGATTTTAGACCTAAGCTTTGCAATAGTTACTAAGTAATTGTTGCAAATTGTCATAAATAAAATACCTGCAATATAGTTAGCCTATACTTTCACTAAAACTAAGGAAACCTTATTGAATCAAACACTCATCGGTCAAATAGATAAAATTCTTTTTGAGGATGCTGGGTTTTTTATCGCTGTTTTAAAAAATGGTGAAAAGATAAGTGGAACTTACTACGAGAGTGAGGTTGAAAACCTCAAAGGCTCTGCCATAACTCTAAAGGGTTACTGGGAAGAGCACAAAAAATATGGTAAAACCTTCAAGTTTGAATCTCTAAAAGTCAACCAAAACGAACTCTTCTTCTTTTTAAATAAAATAATAAAAGGCTTTACAAAAAAACTCTCAGCTGAGCTTATAGAACATTTTGGTTCTGAGGGCTTAGTAGAGATTTTAGATAATGACATTGAAAAACTTCTTGAGTTTAAAGGTATAAAAGAGAAGCGTCTTAAAAAGATTCAAAACTCATGGAAACAGTTTCGCTCGATGAGACAGCTTGGTGAGTTTTTAAGCCCTTATGACGTCTCCCCAGCACTTCTTACAACCATAGCCACTGCGATGAAAGACGTTGAAGATATCTGCGATAAAATCAAAGAGAATCCTTACATTTTGACAAGTATCAACTCCATAGGTTTTAAACGTGCAGACGAGCTAGCACTTAAGATGGGAGTAGAGAGAGAAAATGAGGGTCGCATTAGCTCCGCAATGGATTACGTGCTTCTGAACTACTGTGAGGCACAAGGTAACAGCTGTATAGCTAAAGAGGTACTATTTGGTGGATTAGATGAGCTCTTGCTTTTTAGCGGGAAACACAATCTTTATGAAGCCGCACTCGTAGAGAGAGTAGGTGAGGGAAGCATAGTTGTAATGAAAAACGATAGAGTCTCTCCCTCTAGACTTTATGATGCTGAGAAGTTTTTATATGATGATTTTATATCGCGTTCAAAAAAGAGTAGTGGCGGTTTTGTAAAAGATTTAGACTCATTTTTAGCAGATTCAGATTTAAAGTTAGGTGAGCAGCAAAGAGACGCGGTTCTAAAGATAAATGAGGGTGCAAGCATACTCTTTTTAGTTGGATATGCGGGAACGGGAAAGAGTACAACTTCTAAAACGATACTAGAGATTTTAAACACAAGGTTTGATAAAAAAGAGATAATGACTTGTGCCTTAAGTGGCATAGCATCTCAACGAATAAGCGATACGACAGGGTATGAGTCAGCCACTATACAGTCTCTTTTAATTAAGCATGAAAAGACAGACTCCTTTCCTTACTCTGTAGTACTTATAGATGAAGCATCTATGATAAACTCCTCCCTTTTTGCTAGGCTTATGAGAAAAATATCTAAAGACGCGATAGTAATCATAGTGGGAGATGACGCGCAGCTTCCTCCTATTGGTGCTGGAAATGTTCTAAGTGACGCGCTTACTTTAGAGCTCGCACCCATTGTAAAGTTGACTAAGATTTACAGACAGAGTGAAGAGCAGGCTATAACTCTCATTGCAAATGATATTCGCAAAGGTGAAGTGCCTCACTACAGACAAAAGTATGATGACTTTGAGTTTGTTGACGTAAGCATAGAAAATTACTATATGGCAAAAAACCAACTCTCACAAGATGAGCTCAAGGCCCTACGAGATGAAAACTCAAATCAGATAGTGGCAGAGATAATTCACAGAGTTGTGGAGTCTATAGAAAAAGCGAGATATAGACTTAAAAACAAACAGATAAAAGAGTATCTCAACTACTTCCAGATTATAACGCCAATGAAAGGTGGCATCCTTGGAAGCACAAACCTAAACAAAGTACTACAAGAGTATTTCAATCCAAACCCAAGTAAGTTTATCAAACGCGGGGAGATGGAGTTTCGTCTGATGGATAAGGTAGTCCACACTAAAAATGAAAATATGACTTCATGGAGTGGAGATGGTTTTAAAGTAGGTGAAGAGTCAAGTACTCGAAGAATCTTTAATGGTATGAGTGGCTTACTATTTAAACTTGAAGAGGACGATGAGCAGGCCTTCGTTTTTTACCCAAATGAGGATGTTGTAGTAGTGTACGAGTATGAAGAGTTAAAATCTCATCTAATGCTCTCTTATGCTTTAACTATTCATAAGGTTCAAGGCATGGAGTATGACATAGTGGTTATTCCCATGAGTTTTACTCACTTTATTATGCATAACACAAAGCTTATATATACAGCTATAACACGAGCTAAGCATAAGTGTATATTAGTTGGTGAGGGTGGAGCATTTGAGAGTGGATGTAAAAAATTTGATGCTACAAAAAGAGATACAGTTCTACTAGAATTGTAGCCCAATACTTCCTTCGTAATTACATTTTTTTCTTACACTTAAGATAGCTAATTAGTTAAATTATAATTTAAAATTAATATAGATATAATCCCTTGTTAAAAAAATACAATGGAGTAAATATGAAAAAAGTACTAGCGGCTTTAGCATTAAGTGGAATGGTTTCGATTAATGTTTATGCATCAAAAATAGAGAGTGAAGAGAAAAGTGTACAAAATGATTTTTATATAGCCCTAAAAGCATTAGCTACATTAGGAAATTCAATAAAAGAAGAGACTACAACACTAGAAGGCGATATGGGAAAAGGAGTAGGAGTCGACTTGGGATATGAACTTACTCATGGTTTTTCTATCGAAGTAGATGCTACATATGTTGAAAATAGTGTTAAAGAGACTTTAGCAAATGGAGATAGTGAAGAGTTCTCAGCTTCATATATTACTACATCATTAGATATAGACTATAAGTATCATTTAACTCATGAAGCTGCGTTAATTGCAAAAGTTGGATATGAGTATGAGATTGAGAAGATTAAGGGCTTAGATATAAACAACAATGAAACTGGTTATATTGTTGCAGCTGCTGTTGAGTATGAAATCAGTGAGCATATGGCACTTCTAGGAGAGTATGAGTATACAAGTATTGTGGGTCCACGTGGAAATGGTATATTTGCAGGGATAGTCTACGGTTTTTAAGAGTGAGTATAGCTGAACTTGAGGTTATATGTTTTTAGAGATGAGTAGAGAAGTTATACCAAATATGGCATAACTTCTAAAAGAGAGGGGACTATAAGTCGCCTTCGTGCTTACCAAGATACTCAGCAACACCTTCAGTTGTAGCTTTCATACCTTCGTCACCTTTTTGCCAACCAGCAGCACATACTTCACCATGCTCGTCAGTAAACTGCATTGCATCTACCATACGAATCATTTCATCAATGTTACGACCAAGTGGTAAATCATTAACTACTGCATGACGAACTACACCTTTACCATCGATTAGGAATGAACCACGTAAAGCTACTGCTTCACCAAAAAGTACATCATAATCTTTAGAAATTTGTTTTGTAAGGTCAGCTACTAGTGGGTAACCAACACGGCCAATACCACCATTGTTAATTGGAGTTTCTCTCCAAGCGAAGTGAGAAAATTGGCTATCTACAGATACACCTATAACATTTACACCACGTGATTTGAACTCTTCTAATCTGTGATCAAAAGCGATAAGCTCTGAAGGACATACGAAAGTAAAGTCTAGTGGATAGAAAAATAAAACTGTACCTTTTTCACCCATGTTCTCTGATAATTTGAAGTCTTCAACGATTGAACCGTCACCTAAAACTGTTGTTGCTGTAAAGTCTGGAGCTTGATTTGTTACGATCATATATATATCCTTGTGTTGTGTTTTATTATGCTGAAATTTTAGCTGAATATTATTAACAATTCTTAGAGGGCATTAAGTAGTAGTGATTTTTAAGGATAGTTTTTATCTTTAGATTATTTTTCTTACTCAATTATATAATAAGGATTTAAAGAGGAGAAATTTGCTCTAAAAGAGATATAATCTTTAGCTACTGTATAATTTATAGTCAGTTTAAATGATATTATTCTATAGATATATGTCAAGATTCCTTCAAAGGTTTGAAAGATGGATAATTTAAAAAAGTGTGACATTATTATATTTGGTGCTCATGGCGACTTAGCTCTTCGTAAGCTAATGCCAGCACTTTACCACCTTCATCAAGATGGACATATAGATGAGTCTAGTCGGATTATTGGTGTTTCACGTGAAAAGCTAAGTACAAAAGAGTATTCAGATCTTATAAGTGAAAAATTTCAGACATCATTTAAAGATGAGAGTTATGATGAGAAGATATTTCAAAAGTTTATCTCAACCCTTATCTATATAAGTATAGATTTGACTAACGAGATTGAATATAAAAAACTCTCAAAAGTTCTCAAAGGACATGAGGATAAGGAGAGAATAAACTACCTCTCAACAGCACCATCTCTATTTGGGATTATTTGTAAGAACTTAGCTCAAATGAAGTTGATAGTTCCAACATCAAGAGTGGTCCTAGAAAAACCGATAGGAAATAATCTCGCTTCATCGCAAGTTATAAATGATGAAGTTTCAAAATACTTTGAAGAATCCGCAATCTATAGGATAGATCACTATCTTGGAAAAGATACGGTACAAAATATTTTAGCCCTGCGTTTTTCAAATATGCTTTTTACTCCTATATGGAATACTCAGTATATTGACCATATTCAGATAACTGTTGCTGAGAGTGTAGGCTTAGAAGGTCGTTGGGACTATTACAATAATTATGGTGCTATGAGGGATATGATACAAAACCATCTCCTTCAGCTCCTATGTCTCATCACGATGGAACCACCATCTACACTCGATGGCGATAGAGTACGCGATGAAAAACTAAAAGTTATTCGTGCTCTGCGTTTTATTGAAGGGGACGATTTAAAATTAAAGACAGTTAGGGGACAGTATGGCTCTGGGGTAAGCGGAGACAAGTCAGTTCCAGGTTATCTTGAAGAAGATGGAGGAAACTCTAACTCAGATACAGAGACATTTGTAGCTATACGAGCAGATATAGATAACTGGAGATGGCATGGCGTACCCATCTATCTAAGAACCGGTAAACGTATGAGTGAGCGTTATAGTGAAATAGTGATAGATTTTAAGGATATCCCGCACTCTATATTTCCAAAAGGTGGCGTTTGTATAGATAGCAACAAGCTTGTGATACGACTACAACCAGATGAGAGTATCTCTATGTTCATCATGAATAAAGTCCCTGGACTCAATGAGGGAATGAAACTAAGACAGGTTGAACTCGATTTAAATATTTCAGAAGATGCACCTCGATCACCTGATGCATATGAGCATCTTCTACTGGATGTGGTACGTAGTAATCCTACTCTTTTCATGAGAAGGGACGAGGTGGAAGCTGCATGGGTTTGGGCTGATAAAATTATAGAGGGATGGAAGTCTCAAGGGATAAAACCTAAGTCTTATAAGGCTGGAACTTGTGGGCCATCATCCTCTATGGCACTTATTGAAAGAGATGGAAGAAGTTGGTATGAGAAATAAACATATATTTCATGGCTTTGATGATAGCGAGGAGTTAGTAAAAAATCTCTGCGTTAAGATATGCTATTTGCTAAAAAAGTCGCTTAAAATAAATGAGAGAGCTTCCATAGCCTTTTCAGGGGGCTCAACTCCAAAAAAATTGCTCCAAAAAATGTCTAGCATAGATATAGAGTGGCAAAGAGTAGATGTGACACTTGTTGATGAGAGATGGGTTGATGTCGATTCGCCTTTAAGTAATGAGCATTTAGTAAGAGAAAACTTTTTACAAGGCAGAGCGCAAAAGGCAAACTTTATCTCTTTAAAAAATGAGATGAGTAGCGCGCAAAAAGGCGTTGAGGGCATTAAAAAAAGACTGCAGAAGATTAAAAAATTAGACATAGTTGTCCTTGGAATGGGAAAGGATGCACATACGGCGTCTTTTTTCCCACATATGAGTGAACTTGAAGAGGCTCTTGATACAAAAGATTTGTGTTTAGCTACTACGGCAAATGTAGAACCAACTATGCGCTTAACTCTGAGTAGAAGTTTTTTACTTAGCGCGACCGCTCTGATTTTACATATTGAAGGTTGGGAGAAAGAGCTGATTTTTAAAAGAGCTCTAGAGAGTGATGATTATAAAAGTATGCCTATCATCTCAATGATGCAACAAGAAAATCCAATACTGGAGGTTTATCATGCATAAACTTGTAACTATAAGTGAAGTAACGCAAAGAATAGTGGAGCGCTCAAAAAAAAGTAGAGCCATATATCTACAAAGAATAAACGCCGCAAAACTAACAGAAGTGGGACGAGAGCATCTAGGATGTAGCAATCTCGCTCATGCCATAGCACCCTGTAGCGAGATGGAAAAAGAGAATCTCTCAGGGATGAAAAAAGAGAATATCGCCATAGTCTCTGCATATAACGACATGCTCTCGGCACACCAGCCTTTTGCAAGTTTTCCTCCACTTATTAAACGTGCACTGGCGTTTAAAGGCGCTACTGCTCAGTTTGCAGGTGGAGTCGCTGCAATGTGTGATGGTGTAACGCAGTCTCAACCGGGAATGGAGTTAAGTCTTTTCTCTCGTGATAACATCGCTCAAAGTACAGCAGTTGCACTCTCTCATAATATGTACGATGGCGCTATGCTCCTTGGCGTTTGTGACAAAATAGTCCCAGGTATGTTTATAGGGGCTATGAAGTTTGGTCACCTTCCTATGATATTTGCTCCAGCGGGTCCAATGGAGTCGGGAATAAGTAATAGTGAAAAAGCAAAAATTAGACAAGAGTACGCACAAGGCAAGGTCTCTCGTGAGAAACTACTCAAAGCGGAATCAGCCTCGTATCACTCTTCTGGGACTTGTACCTTTTATGGAACGGCAAACTCAAACCAGATGCTTATGGAGATAATGGGACTTCACTTAGCGGGAAGCTCTTTTGTAAACGCCAATACGCCTCTTCGTGATGCTCTTACAGAAGCTGCAGCCTTGAAGCTTTTAGAACTCTCACCCCAAAGTGAGAACTATATGCCAATAGGAGAAATGATAGATGAGAAGAGTTTTGTAAACGCCATAGTTGGACTACTCGCAACTGGAGGCTCAACAAACCATACTATACATCTTATAGCTATGGCAAACTCTTGTGGTATAAAACTAACATGGAAAGATTTTGATGAACTCTCCTCTATAACGCCACTTCTGTGCAGAATGTACCCAAATGGAAGCGCTGATGTAAATCATTTTCATAGCGCTGGCGGTATGGCGGTTGTTATTAAAGAGTTACTAAATGTAGGTCTTTTACACGAAGATGTAAACACAGTCATGGGACATGGTTTAAGTAGGTATCTCAAAGAGGTGTTTTTAGAAGATGGTAAGCTAGTCTATAAAAACTCCATAGAGAAGTCTGGCGATACTTCAGTGATAAGTAGTATAGAAAATCCATTCGACATTCAAGGTGGACTAAGAGTTCTCGATGGAAATATAGGTCGAAGCGTTATAAAAACTTCAGCCCTTAAAGATAAGGATAGAGTTATAACAGCTCCAGCAAAAGTTTTTTATACTCAAGAGGCTCTCAAAGAGGCATTTGCAGATGGAAAACTCAACCATGACTTTGTTGCAGTCCTTCCATATCAGGGACCAAAGTCAAATGGAATGCCAGAGCTACATGGTCTTTTGCCATCCATGGGAGCACTTCAAGATAAAGGTTTTTATGTGGCAATAGTGACAGATGGCAGAATGAGCGGTGCATCAGGGAAGGTAGCTTCGGCCATTCACCTCTCTCCTGAAGCCAAAGATGGTGGTATCATTGGAAAAATAGCCGATGGAGATATGATTACTCTTGATTGTGATAATGGAGTACTTAGCATTGACGTTGCTGATGAGGTTTTAGCAACGCGAGAGATTAGCTTACCAGATATGAGTCAAAATATGAATGGAGTTGGGCGAGAGCTTTTTTCTAACATGAGACGACTTGTAAATTCAGCGCAAGATGGCGCTACGATATTTGAGAGTGTAGGAGAAGAATCATGTTAAGCGCAAAAGAAGTGATGAATGTATCTAAAATCATTCCAGTTATAAGTGTAAATGAGACAAAAAATATGCTACAACTTGCTGAGGCTTTGATAGAAGGAGGGGTAAATATATTTGAGATAACCCTTCGTACTCCAAACGCTTTAAAGGTTATAGAAGCGGTAGTAAAAGAGTTCCCAGATGCTATAACGGGAGCGGGAACGGTGATGAGCCCAGATAGCTTTAAAGCCGTAAGTGACATAGGAGCAAAGTTCGCAATCTCTCCAGGACTAACACCTGCCTTAGCTAAGGCTGCTGATGGTGGGAGTATATCTCTGCTTCCAGGAGTAGCAACTGCGAGTGAGATTATGAGTGGTATCGAGTATGGGTTTGACGCGTTTAAGCTCTACCCTGCAACTATTGTGGGCGGAGTTGATGCTCTTAAAGCCTTTGGAGGTCCATTTAAAGATATAGTATTTTGTCCTACAGGCGGTATAAACGCAGATAACGCGAAAAGCTTTTTAAATCTTGATAACGTGCCCTGTGTGGGTGGAAGTTGGATAGTTCCCAATCAGCTTGTTGATTATGAGAAATTTTATGAGGTTACTCGTTTAACAAAAGAAGCACTAGAGCTGCTGGAGTAAAAAGTTATATCAGTTCTTAGCCAATAACGCTAAGAACTAACTGCTGTGCCTCTTTTTGAATGGCAGCTAAATGCTCCCTAGATATAAAACTCTCTGCGTATATCTTATATATATCTTCCGTTCCAGATGGACGGGCTGCAAACCAACCATTTTTTGTTGTAACTTTCAAACCGCCAATGGCTTGGTTGTTTCCAGCGGCATTTGTATAGATTCCCGTTATCTCTTCGCTTGCTAACGTTTTAGAAGTGATGTCAGATGGTGAGAGTTTTTTGAGTTTTGCTTTTTGCTCTGGGCTAGCTGGCGCGTCACTGCGTTCATAGTATGAAACGCCAAACTCTTTTTCTAACTCTTGATAGATAAGACCTGGATCTTTTTTTAGTTTTGCGGTTATCTCATATGCTAAAAGATTTAAGATGATTCCATCTTTATCTGTAGTCCAAGTGGAGCCATCTTTGCGTAAAAACGAAGCTCCAGCGCTCTCTTCACCACCAAAGCCTACAGTTCCATCACTAAGCCCGTTTACAAACCACTTAAAACCAACAGGTACCTCAAGAATCTCTTTGTTTATAGACTCTGCTACTCTGTCTATCATAGAACTTGAGACTAACGTTTTTCCAATTTTAAGACTATTTGACCAAGAGGCTCTATTTTGAAATAGGTACCAGATAGCTACTGAGAGGTAATGGTTAGGGTTCATAAGTCCCACGCTTTTTGTCACAATTCCATGACGGTCAAAGTCAGGGTCATTAGCAAACGCTAAGTCGTACTTATCTTTTAAAGAGATGAGCGAAGCCATAGCGTAAGGAGATGAGCAGTCCATTCTTACTTTTCCATCATGATCGCATGACATAAAGCTAAAAGTTGGGTCTACGTTTTCATTGACTATGTCCAGCGAAAGTCCATAAATCTCATTTATCTTTTTATAGACTTCTATGCCTGAGCCACCAAGTGGATCAACACCAACATTTAAAGAGCTCTCTTGTAAAAGTTTCATATCTATAATCTCACCTAGCGCTTTTACGTATGGCGTTATAAAGTCTGTTATTTGCACTTTTTTCATCGCCTCTTCACGAGAGACAAACTTTACTCCCTTTAAAGAGTTCTCTACATATTTGTTGGCGTCTGCTTCTATAACCGATGTCGCATCGGTATCTGCTGGACCGCCATTTGGTGGGTTATATTTAAAACCACCATCTTGAGGAGGGTTGTGCGATGGCGTTATAACTACTCCATCACATAACTCTTTTGCAGTTTTATTCGCTTCAATGACACTAAAAGATAAAACCGGTGTTGGTGTATAGCCATTATTTTCGGCTATTACACACTCTACTCCATTTGCTATACAGACTTGAATGGCTGAAATCTCCGCAGGAATAGAAAGAGCATGTGTATCTTTGGCGATAAAAAGTTTTCCTTTTATACCTTGTGCTTTTCTATAATCACATACAGCTTGAGTGATGGCAAAAATATGCTGCTCGTTAAAACTATTTTTAAAAGAGGAACCACGGTGTCCAGACGTTCCAAACGCAACTCTTTGAGTTGAGTTTTGCATATCTGGAGTAAGAGTATAGTAACTCGAGACTAGACTTGGAATGTTAATGAGGTCGCTTGGTTTGACTTGTTTTGCAGCATTTTCGTGAGGCATATTTTCTCCTATATATATTGTATAAGTATTGTACTCAAATATAATATACAGACTCAAAATAGATTGATTAAAATTTATACTTTTGGTGAAAATATACCTGTATATATATTAATCAGCTTTATTGAGCGAACTACTAGGCTATTAGGTTATCATTACAAATAGAAAATTTATGGAGGTGCTATTTTGAGTGACTATCTTGTATTTACAGACCTTGATGGAACTCTATTAAATCATCATGATTATAGCTTTGCTGAAGCTGCAGAAGCTCTCTCATTTTTACAAAAAAAATCAATACCTCTCATTATAGTTACTAGTAAAACATTTGCAGAAGTGAAGCTTTTACAAGAAAAACTCAATATAAAATGCCCCTTTATCGTAGAAAATGGCGCAGGTATCTTCATCCCCTCGGCATCTCCCATAGCAAGCAGTGTCGATTGTGATGATCCCTACATAAAAATAACACAGGCCCAAACATATTTAGAATTGAGAATATTTTTCAAAAAAGTTCAAAGAGAGTATACCATTCGTGGATTTGGAGATATGCAAGTTAAAGAGGTGATGGAGCTTACCTCTTTAGATGAAGCTTCTGCAATAAACGCGATGAAAAGAGATTTTACAGAGCCTTTTATACTCGAGGGTGAAGTAGATATAGAAGCCTTAAAAAAAGAGGCGATGAAAGAGGGCTTAGACATTGTAAAGGGTGGGCGTTTTTTTCATTTAGTCTCTAAGGGTCAAGATAAGGCTTATGCAATGAAGCATCTCACCCATCTTTTTGAAGAGTTTTTAGATAAAAAAATGAGAATGATTGCACTTGGAGATAGTGCCAATGATTTTACGATGTTAAAAGCCGCTGATATAGGAGTTTTGATACCTCTACATGATGGAACCTACGCAGATATAGCAGATAAAACTGTTATGAAGTCACCTTATGCAGGTCCAAAGGGTTGGAATAAAACACTTATGGAGATTCTAGATGTCTAAAGAGTTAGCAAGAGAGATTTTTAGTAGTGCACTTGAAGAAGCACTGCCTAAAAACTTTATGCAAAAACATTGTAGATTAGATGAAAATATTTTAACTCTTAAAGAGTCTAGATATGACTTGAGTAGATACAAAAATCTATATGTTTTTGGCTCAGGAAAAGCAGCTCATACTATGGCTGTAGAGATAGAAAATATTCTTTTAAAGAGAATTTATAAGGGTCTTGTAATCGCTCCAGATGAAGGAGATCTCAAAAAAATAGAGCTCAGAGTTGGCTCACATCCAATCCCTTCAAAAAAGAGCATAGAGTCGACAAAGGCACTTGTTGAGATGATGCAAGAGTGTGATGAAGATGATCTATACATCTTTTTACTCTCTGGTGGAAGTTCAGCATTGATGGAGTTACCCTTAGATTCAATTAGCTTAGAGGAGCTTCAATCTACTACTTCACTCATGCTCTCACATAATTTGGAGATACATGAGATAAACGCAGTGAGAAAACATCTCTCGCAAATCAAAGGTGGAAGACTCTCTCATCTATGCAGAGCACAAGGTGCAGTTTTAGTAGTCTCTGACATTATTGACAATGCACTCGACAGCATAGGGTCGGCTCCACTCTATTGTGATGAGAGTAGCTTTGGTGATGTTAAAAATATTTTAGATTCAAAAGAGATATTTTCAAAAATGCCCTTGTCTGTTCAAAAGAGTATACTAAAAGGAATGAGGGGTGAAATAGATGAATCGCCATTTTTTCCACTTAGAAGAGTCGAACATATCATATTGTCTTCAAACAGCCAAGCAGTTGATAGAGCTGTGGGGTATGCTATCTCACTTGGAATAAGCGTTGAAAAAGTTATAGAACCTATGGAGGGTGAAGTTACTTTAATGGTAAAAAAGATGCTCCAAACTGCAAAAGAGTCCCCGCAAAAATGTTTAATTTTTGGCGGAGAGTGCACAGTCGCCTTAGATGGAGACGGCATGGGTGGAAGAAACCAGCATGCAACTCTCTTGATGCTCAAAGAGATAAAAGAGCAGGACTTAGAGATAACTTTTTTATCAGCTTCAACAGATGGCATAGATGGAAACAGTGATGCAGCAGGAGCAGTTGTGGATAGCAGTAGCTACTCTTACATGCTTAGTATAGATGAGTATATAAAAAACTTTGACAGTTATAACTACTTAAAAAGTGAAAATAGCTTGATTATGACAGGACCTAGTGGTACAAATGTCATAGATATAGCATTAATAATAAAAGGAGATTAAAGTGTCAGATTTTTTTCAAAATGGCGTTATCACAACGCTGCAAAACGTAGGTGATCGTTCTTTAGAGAGTATAGAAAAAGAGTTAGAAGAGTTTTCTAAACGCAGAAATATGGTTTTACTTCTACCCGCGCTCTACTCTGAGTTTGAAACACCTGCAATGCAGACCATAATAGATGAGCTTAAAAATGTAAAATATCTTCATAAAATCATCTTAGGACTTGATAGAGCCACTGAAGAGCAGTTTATAGAGGTTAAAAAAAGGATGAGCGTTCTTGAATGTGACGTAGACGTACTATGGAATGATGGACCTGCCATAAAGTCAATCTATAAAGAGTTGAGCGATGAGCATTTTCCAGGTTTAGACACTCCGGGAAAAGGGCGAAACGTATGGACGATGATAGGGTATGGTTTAACTGAACAGGACAATTACGCTTTTGCACTTCATGATTGTGACATTGTAAACTATAAACGCGACATAGTCGCTCGTCTATTTTATCCCATAGTTCACCCTGGGCTTGATTTTGAGTTTAACAAAGGGTACTACTCTCGCGTTACACATAAACTTCACGGTCGTGTTACGCGACTCTTTTATACACCACTCATAAAAGCGTTAAGCGTCACGTTTGGGAGTAATAGATACTTAGACTATATGGAGAGTTTTCGTTACGCTCTCTCAGGAGAGTTCGCGTTTATTCGCTCACTTGGTCGTGGCATTGGGATATCGCCAACCTGGGGACTTGAAGTCTCGACTCTCTCTGAGGTCTATAAAAATACTTCTAACAGAAGAATATGTCAGACAGAGATTATGGAGAGTTACGAGCATAAGCACCAAGAGTTAGGCTCACAAGACGATGGCGGCGGCGTTTATAAGATGGCAAACGACATAGCAAAAACACTCTTTAGAATACTTGCACAAGAGGGTATTGTGTTCTCAGAAGCCTCATTTAAAACGCTACTCTCCTCTTACTATCAAGAGTCGCGTTTTGAGATTTCAAAATATAACGCGCTGAGTAAAATAAACTCTTTAGAGTATAACCGTCAAGATGAAATCTTAGCGGTTGAAGCTTTTCAAGACGCTATATGCACCGCTTCAAAAGAGTACTATGAAGACCCAATGGGAGTGCCACCAATGTCTCCATGGATAACGGTGCGTTCAGTTATGCCAGAGTTTTCAGATACTTTTTATAAAGCCGTGAAGTCCGATAACGAGAAAATATAATGCTAAACATACAGTATAAATCACACACCATTAAAGAGCGTTTAGAAATCCTTTATGAAAAAAGTGAAGCTGAAGTTGCGCTCAAAGAGATTAATGCTCTTATAAAAACATATAAAACAAGAGTGGACTCTAAAGAGTATCACTTAAGCGAAGAGGATACTATACTCATCACTTACGGAGACCAAGTGCAACTCCCTTATGAGCCACCACTTCAAACGCTAAATAAGTTTCTAGATAACTACCTCAAAGGAATTATTAACTCTGTACATATATTGCCATTTTATCCCTACTCGAGCGATGATGGATTTTCAGTAATCAACTATAGCGAAGTTGATCCAAAAATGGGTTCGTGGAATGAAGTAGAGGGAATTAGTAAAGATTATCGACTGATGGTTGACGGCGTTATAAATCATATCTCTCAGTACTCTGATTGGTTTAAGGGTTATCTAGCAGGCGAGGCAAAATATGATAACTATTTTATAGACTTAGATCCTATAACAAACCTTAGTGAAGTGGTAAGGCCCAGAGCTTCGCCACTTCTCTCTGAGTTTACAGATAAAGATGGAAAGATCCATAATATCTGGACGACTTTTAGCAAGGACCAAGTTGATTTAAACTATGCAAACTATAAGGTTCTTATATCAGTATTGGATGCTCTTTTTCAGTATGTAGAAAAAGGCGCAACGCTGATTCGTTTAGACGCCATAGCGTTTATATGGAAAGAGGTAGGTACGCCTTGCGTACATCTTGCTCAAACACATGAACTTATTCAGCTAATGCGAGAGGTTTTACACAAGGTTGCACCTGAAGTTATCATGATTACCGAGACTAACGTACCTCATGATGAAAATATCTCCTACTTTGGAAGCGGTAGCGATGAAGCGCAGATGGTTTATAACTTTGCCCTTCCACCTCTGCTTGCTCACTCGGTTTTACAATCTGACACAAAAAAGCTAACAACTTGGGCAAAAACACTAAGCCTTCCAAGCGATAAGGTCTGCTTCTTTAACTTTACGGCTTCTCATGATGGCTGTGGACTACGGCCTGTAAGTGGGCTACTTAGCGATGAAGAGCTAGACTATCTAGTTCAGAACACGCAAGAGCATGGCGGTTTAGTCTCTTTTAGAGATACGCCCGAGGGCAAAAAACCTTATGAGCTTAACTGCTCATTTATAGACATACTCTCTCATCCTGATGAAGAAGATAGCATTAAAGTAAAGCGGATGTTACTAACGCAGGCGGTAGCTCTTGCAATGCCTGGAGTCCCCGGGATATATTTTCATTCACTTGTAGGCTCGCATAACTACCATGAAGGAGTTAAGCTCAGTGGTGTAAATAGAACTATAAACCGAGAGAAATTTAACTATGATAGATTGGTAAAGATACTAGAGAGTGATGGCTCTATGGAGAAGATTATATTTTCAGCATATAGAAGGCTCATATCGATTCGTACACATGAAAAAGCATTTAATCCACACTCAAAATTTGCGTTTTACGATTTTCATAAATCAGTTTTTGCCATTTTTCAAGAGTCATTGGATAAGAGCGAGTCTATCTTAGCTCTGCATAACTTCTCAAACAAGGAAGTGGATTTTGACTTAGGTGATGACTTTGACGTAGATATGAATGATTTATTGTCAAATAAAACAGTTTCTAAGAGAGAGAAAGTTAAACTGTTACCATATCAAATCATGTGGTTAAAAAATTAAACTTATTACAAGGATAGAAAATGATTAGAAAATGTTTATTCCCAGCAGCAGGCTATGGAACAAGGTTCCTACCCGCAACAAAGGCAATGCCTAAAGAGATGCTGCCAGTTCTTACAAAACCACTTATACAGTATGGTGTTGAAGAGGCTATGGAAGCGGGATGTGAAGTAATGGCGGTTATCACGGGACGTGGAAAGCGCGCTATCACAGATCACTTTGACATCTCTTATGAGCTTGAACATCAGATTAAAGATACTTCTAAAGAGAAGATGCTTGATGGAATTAGAAACATAATTAAAAACTGTACCTTTACATACACTCGCCAAAATGAGATGAAAGGTCTTGGCGACGCTATCTACAAAGGAAACGTTCTTGTAGGCTTTGAGAATCCATTTGCCGTAGTTCTAGCAGACGACCTCTGCGTTAATCCTGATGGCGATGGAGTGCTTAAACAGATGGTTGACCTATATGCGAAGTATAAATGCTGCATCGTAGCTACTATGGAAGTTCCAGATGAAGACGTACATAAGTATGGAATCATCGAAGGAAATGAGATAGAAGATGGTGTTTTTATGGTTTCAAACATGATAGAAAAACCAGATGTAGGCGAAGCGCCAACAAACCAAGCCGTAATAGGTCGTTATATTTTAACACCAGATATATTTGATATGATTAAAAAAACTAAACCTGGAAAAAATGGAGAGCTTCAAATCACAGACGCCCTTTGTGATCAAGCTAAAAAAGGTATGGTTATAGCGTACAAGTTTAAAGGAAAAAGATTTGACTGTGGAAGTGTTGATGGCTTTGTTGAAGCTACAAACTACTTTTACAACTTAGAACAAGAGGCGAAATAGTACTCATAGTTTGGGTAAGTATCGACTTTTGAGAAGAAAAGGAGATTATCGATGAAACAGATGTTAACAATAGATGCAAATGAAGCAGTTGCAAGAGTCGCCCACAAAACAAACGAAGTAATAGCAATATATCCTATTACTCCATCTACTCCTATGGCAGAGTTAAGTGATATTTACTCCAGCAGGGGTGAGCGAAATATTTTCGGTGGTCTTCCTGAAATAATGGAGATGCAGAGTGAGGGCGGGGCTAGTGGAGCAGTTCATGGTTCACTTCAAACTGGAGCACTTACTACAACCTTTACAGCCTCTCAGGGCTTACTCCTTATGATTCCAAATATGTATAAAATTGCAGGAGAGTTAACCCCTACCGTTTTTCACGTAGCGGCTCGCGCCATTGCCACGCAAGCTCTATCTATATTTGGAGATCATAGTGACGTTATGGCGGTGCGTCAAACCGGTTTTGCTCTTTTTTCTTCAGTGAACGTTCAAGAAGCGCATGACTTTGCTCTTATAGCTCAAGATACAACCCTTAGAACCCGCATACCTTTTTTACACTTTTTTGATGGATTTAGAACTTCTCACGAGGTAAGTAAGATAGAAATACTCGATATAGAGACTATTAAAGCTATGATAGATGAGGATTTAGTGCACGCTCATAGAAATCGCTCGCTTAGTTCAGACAGACCCGTCATTCGTGGAACTTCCCAAAACCCTGATGTCTATTTTCAAGGACGTGAAAGCTCCAATATTTACTATGAAAAGCTTCCTGACATTTTACAAGAGAGTATGGATAAGTTCTCTAAGTTAACGGGACGTTCATATAAACTTTTTGATTATTATGGTGCAAAAGATGCGACTAAAATAATTATTCTTATGGGGTCAAGCTGTGACACGGTAGAAGAGACGGTAGATTATCTTCTTGAACAAGATGAAAAAGTTGGTGTTTTAAAAGTAAGACTCTATAGACCTTTTTCAGTTAAGCATTTTTTAGCAGTTTTACCAAAAACTACAAAGTCCATAGCTGTGCTAGATAGAACAAAAGAGTCAGGCTCTTTAGGTGAACCTCTTTATCTTGATATTGTTAGTGCTCTAAGTGAACTTGACTCAGATGGGGCTCTTGGATTTGATATGCCACACATTATCGGTGGGCGTTACGGTCTCTCTTCAAAAGAGTTTACTCCCTCTATGGTTATAGCCGTTTTTAATGAGCTAGATAAAGAAAAACCAAAAAATCACTTTACTATCGGTATTCATGATGATGTTACCCACACTTCACTTGAGTGGGACAGCACATTTACATTAGCAAGTAAAGACGTCTTTAGAGGAATGTTTTTCGGACTTGGAAGTGATGGAACAGTCGGTGCAAATAAAAACTCCATTAAAATTATAGGGACTCAAACGCCAAACTATGCACAGGGCTATTTCGTATACGACTCTAACAAGTCAGGTTCGATGACGACATCACACCTGCGTTTTGGTAAAGAGCCTATAAAATCAAGCTATCTTATAGAAAAAGCAAACTTTATAGCCTGTCATCAGAGTGTGTTTTTAGAGAAGTTCGATATCTTAAGAAATGCAGAACAGGGAGCTACTTTTTTACTAAATTCTCCTTTTTCAAAAGATATAGTTTTCTCAAAACTCCCTCTGAGAGTTCAAGAGGAGATTATAGAAAAAGAACTTAAATTTTATGTGATAGATGCAACAAAAGTCTCTCTAAAAAGTAATATGGGAAGACGTATCAACACGGTGATGCAGACTTGCTTCTTCGCAATATCGAACATACTTCCAAAAGAAGAAGCGATAGAGAAGATTAAAAACTCTATAGAGAAGTCTTATAGTTCTAAGGGTAAAAAAATAGTTGAGATGAACTATATCGCGGTAGACAACACCCTTGAAAACCTTTTTGAAGTAACTGTTCCAAAAGAGACTATAGGACAAAAAGCGATGCAACCCCTTGTTCAAGGTGACTTTGATAAGTTTGTAGAAGAAGTCACAGCTAAAATCATCTCCGGTGATGGAGACTCGCTTCCTGTTTCAGCAATACCTGATGATGGAACTTGGCAGACAGGAACGTCACAGTATCAAAAACGCAGTATCGCACTTGAAGTTCCTATCTGGGATCCTGACACCTGTATACAGTGTAATAAATGCGTTCTTGTATGTCCACATGCCGCTATTCGCTCTAAAGTCATAGATGAGACAATTTTAACGGACTTACCGGATAACTTTCTTTTTACAAAAGCAAAAGGGAAAACCTTTGAAGAGTCGGAGATGTTTACCATTCAGGTTGCGGTTGAGGATTGTACGGGATGTACTCTTTGTGTTGAGGTGTGTCCAGCTAAAAATAAATCTCAAACAAATCTCAAAGCTATTAATATGTCTCCTCAAGAGCCTATCAGAGAGAGTGGAGCACAAACATGGGACTACTTTACAAAACTACCAGCTTACGATAGAAGTAAACTCAACCATGAAAAAGTAAAAGAAACACAGTTCTTAGAACCTCTCTTTGAGTTTAGTGGAGCCTGTCCAGGGTGTGGTGAAACGCCATACGTAAAACTAGCTTCTCAACTCTTTGGAGACAGAATGATAATAGCAAATGCTACTGGCTGCTCTTCCATATATGGTGGAAACCTACCTACTACTCCTTGGAGAAAGAACGAGGATGGTCGTGGTCCTGCCTGGTCAAACTCACTCTTTGAGGATAATGCGGAGTTTGGTCTTGGATTTAGACTTGCAATCGATAAGCATACTCATAATGCGAGAGAAACACTTAGTGCCTTAAGTGGTATACCTGATGAGTTAAAAGAGAGTATCTTAAACGCAGAGCAAAAAGATGAGCCAGATATCTTCGCGCAACGCCAACGCGTAAAAGAGCTTAAAGACGTACTTAAAGACGCTAAAGGCGATGAGGCCAACAGACTAAGAGAGCTGAGTGATTATTTGGTGAAAAAATCTGTATGGATGATGGGTGGCGATGGCTGGGCCTATGACATTGGCTATGGCGGAGTCGACCATGTTCTTGCAAGTGGTAAAAATGTAAATATATTAGTACTAGATACACAAGTTTACTCAAACACAGGCGGGCAACAATCTAAGGCTACAATGACAGGAGCCATTGCCAAGTTTGCAGCAAATGGAAAAGCTCAAATTCCAAAAGACTTAGCGATGATGGCTGTCTCTTATGGAAACGTTTACGTAGCAAGGGTTGCTATGGGTGCAAGTGACGCTCAAACCGTTAAGGCCTTTGTCGAAGCAGAAGCTTATGATGGACCATCTATCATAATCGCATACTCACACTGTGTTGCACATGGATATGACTTACGTTATGGAATGGCACATCAAAAATTAGCAGTTGATTGTGGTCTTTGGGCAACCTTTAGATATAACCCAGATTTAGAAAAAGAGGGTAAAAACCCTATGATTCTTGATTATAAAGGTCCCCAAATAGACGTGAAAAACTTTATGTATCAAGAGACGCGATTTAAAATGGTTGAAAAACTTGATGAGAACAATGCTAAAGAGTATCTAGAAACAGCAAGACATCATGCTAAAGATATGTATAAACGCTATCAAACACTAGAGCAATCATTTGCTAAAGTAGAGGAGAACTAAAATGGACTTAAGCACAACATACATGGGTTTAAAACTCAAAAACCCTATAATAATCGGAGCTTCTCCACTTACTGCAACTATCGAGTCTATAAAAAAGTTAGAAGAAAATGGTGCAGCTGCAGTTGTTTTACACTCTATCTTTGAAGAGCAGATAAATCATGAGACACATGAACTTGATCATTTTATGTTTGCTGGTAGTGAGAGTTATGCAGAGTCTTTAGGCTATTTTCCCGAAGTAAAACTGAGTAATTTAGAATCAGAACACTACCTTGAAGAACTTATTAAGCTCAAAGAAGAGGTAAACATCCCTATTATTGCTTCACTTAACGGTGTGAGTCGCGGGGGATGGATAGAGTATGCCAAAAAGCTTGAAGATGCGGGAGTAGACGCATTAGAGTTAAACATCACTTATATTCCAACAGATTTAGAACTTGAGGGAAAAGAGATAGAAGAGATGTACTTAGATACTTTAAAAGCGGTGAGAGAGAGTGTTAGCCTACCTGTAAGCATAAAGATGAACGCAATATTTTCATCTCCTGCAAATATGGCAAAAAAGTTTACAAACATAGGTGCCAACGCTTTAGTACTTTTTGATAGACCGGTACATGTAGATATAGACTTAGAAAACCTTAATAGCGTACAAACTATAAATCCAAGTAGCTCTAAAGACTTGAGTGAAACGCTGCGTTGGTCTGCTATACTTTATAAAAAAGTAGATGCTTCTATCTGTGCCTCTACGGGTGTAAAAAATTATGAAGATATTTTAAAAGCGATGATGAGTGGAGCGGATGCCGTACAGATGGTTACTACCATTTTAGAGCATGGCCCTATTCACATTAAAAATACATTAGATGCTTTAACGCAGTGGATGGTTGAAAAAGAGTATGTCTCTATAGAGCAGATGAAGGGAAGTATATCTCTACACCACTCAAGTAATCCCGCTGCTTATGAGAGAGCAAGTTATATGAGAGTTTTAACTTCGTATAGGTATTAAACTTTAAAATCTAAATTTGGGAAGTATATGAAAGAACTCTATGAAAAAATGGGGCTATTTTACTTAGGTAAAAATGAGAATGAAGACTTAACTCTTTATAAGTCAAAACACTTAACAACGCATGCGATGCTTATAGGAATGACAGGCTCAGGTAAAACAGGTCTTGGCATTGGTCTTATTGAAGAAGCAGCCATTGATAACATTCCCTCTATCATAATTGACCCAAAAGGAGATATGGGGAACCTCTGTTTGGCATTTCCCAATCTTGAGGCAAAAGAGTTCGAACCGTGGCTCGAAAAACCAGAGATGGCAGAAAAGATGGCAACTATGTGGAGAGATGGTTTAACCGCCTCAGGACAAGATAGCTCAAGAGTTCAAAAATTTGCAGAGGTAGAAAAAACAATATATACGCCAGGAAGCTCTGCAGGTGTAGGCGTAAATATCTTAGGGAGTTTTAGTGCTCCATCTCAAGAGGTATTAGAAGATAACGACACTCTCACTTCACTTATAAACGCAAGTGTCTCATCTCTACTTGCTCTTTTATCTATAGAAGCAGATCCAATAAACTCAAAAGAGCATTTACTCCTTTCAAATATATTTCATCACTGCTACCTACAAGGGATTTCACTCTCACTAGAAGAGATTATAGGCTATATAGCCACTCCTCCTTTTGAAAAAATAGGAATTATGTCTTTAAAAACATTTTATCCTCAAAAAGAGAGAATGAAATTAGCAATGGCTTTAAATGGCGTTATATCTTCTATAAGCTTTTCCTCATGGTTAGAGGGCGAAGCCTTAGATATACAAAATATGCTTTATGATGAGAATGGAAACGCCAAGGTGGCTATTTTTAGTATTGCCCATTTAAGTGATAGTGAGCGGATGTTTTTTGTAACCATACTTTTAAACACTTATATTAGTTGGATGAGAGCACAGAGTGGAAGTTCAAGTCTTAAAAGTCTTCTCTATATGGATGAGATTTTTGGATTTTTTCCACCAAGTAAAAATCCTCCTTCAAAAGAACCTATGCTTTTACTGCTCAAGCAAGCTCGGGCTTTTGGAACTGGCGTTATTCTCTCAACTCAAAATCCTGTAGATTTGGACTATAAAGGACTCTCAAACATTGGAACGTGGTTTGTAGGAAAGCTCCAGACAAAACAAGATATAGATAAAGTTCTCGAGCCTCTTATGGCAAAGTCGAAACTCTCCAAAGAGGAGATACGACACAAACTTGCCACGCTTAAAGGAAGACACTTCTTTTTAAAAAACGTTCATAGCGAGGCAACTCTAGAGTTTTCTACGAGATGGGTTCTCTCTTATCTTAAGGGACCAATGACAAAAGATGATATAAAACGTTTGATGCAGAGTAAAAAAGAGACCTTTAGCGAAGTAGTAATGCCAAAAGCACAAAAGAAGGCGTCGAGTATAAGTAACAAAGAGATTATAAATGAAAGTATAAAAGAGTATTTCTTAGATACAAATATAAATGGAGAGACTCCATTCTACCCATACATATATGCCAAAACTAAAGTACGGTTTTTTAATCAAAAAAGAGTGATTGACATCATAAAAACAAAGGAGCTAAAGCTTGAGCTTTATGAGTCACAGACAACTTTGGAGTGGAGTGAAGCCTTAGATGAGAGTTTATCTGGCGTTACAAATAAAAAAACAGCTCAAAACTCTTTTGCAAAACTACCAAAGATAATAACGCAACTCAAAACGCTTAAAACTTTAGAGAAGTCTCTATCTCAACATTTTTATACCTCGCAAAATATAGAACTCTTTTCTTGTAAGCAATTAAAACTAGAATCAAAAATAGATCAGAGTAAAAAAGATTTTATTGTTGAGGTTGAAGACAGACTCAAAGATTTACGTGATGAGAAGCTTGAAAAGCTAGAGGCTAGGTTTGAGTCAAAATTTACTCGTCTACATGATAAGCTCAAAAAACTAGAAATGCGTCTGCAAAAAGAGCAAAGTGATGTTAGCTCTAAAACCTCCGATACCCTTATTGATGTTGGGCTTGCGCTTTTTGGTGCATTTTTTGGTAAAAAATCAAGTTCAGGGGCTACCATGCGAAAAGGTGCTTCGGCATTTAAAAAAGGCAAGGGTGTTCTAAAAGAACGTAATGACGTCAAAAATATAGAGTCACTCATCCAAGATACTGAAGAAAAACTCGAAGAGTTGAAAATTGATTTGGATAATGAGGTAGAGGCGATAGAAGACGCAATAAGCATAGATAACTATGAGATTACGTCTTTTTTTATAAAGCCTAGACGAAGTGATATCATTATAGAAGATATTGCTATACTATGGGAGCGCTAGAGACCAGTGTAGCATGAGTCTATTTTTCCAGACTTATAACCTATGCTAAACCACTTCATCCTATCTTTTGCACTACCATGTGTAAAAGCGTCGGGAACGACATAACCTCTCGCTTGCTTTTGTAGGGTGTCATCACCTATGGCACTTGCGGCGTTAAGCGCTTCTTCTATGTCTCCTTCTTCAATAGCACTTTGTACGTAATGAGCCCATATCCCTCCATAACAATCTGCTTGAAGTTCTACTTTTACCTGGGTTGCGTTAGCTATTTTTTCTGATGATGATTTTTTAATTTTGTGCGATTTGTTTAGAGTACCCTGTAAGTTTTGTACATGATGTCCGACCTCATGAGCTATAACATAAGCTTGGGCAAAGTCACCTGGCGCGTTATGACGATTTTTTAACTCTTGAAAAAAGCTCAAATCAAGATATACTTTTTTGTCAGTTGGACAATAAAACGGTCCAGTTTGCTTACTTGCATAACCACACCCACTAGTAATTCCACCTCTAAAGAGAACTAGCTTTGGTTCTTTGTACGCTAAACCCTTTTGCGCAAATAGTTTACTCCATATATCTTCACTCTGAGCTAAAACTACAGAGACGAATTCGGCAGTTTCATTATCTTTAGCACTTATTTTAGAAGATTGCTGTTTTGTTTGCGGCGCATCTAAAAATGATAATAATGCCAGAGGGTTATAACCAAGAAAATATGCAATAGCACCAATAATTAAAACTATGCGACCATATTTATTGCCTAATAAAAAGCGAATAATAGGCATAGCCATCCTCGCTCCACCAGCTGAGCCTCTTGCAGTAGATTTTGATCTAAAGTCTTCTATATTTGAACTTCTTCGTAAATTTTTCCAATCCATAACACAACCTATAATATAAATTTGCTATTATACATAATTACTTTATAAGGACTCAGATGTTAGACACAATCTATTTAAACAACTCACTTCAAAACTGGTTACTCGCTTTTGCTATTGCAATTGGAGCTGTTATAATCGGCAAGGTTCTCTATTGGGTGATTCAAAAAACACTCAAGGTCTACACAAAAGGAACTAGCAATGATTTAGATTTTATCTTTATAGATATGATAGAAGAACCTCTATCTTTAGCTATAACTATTTTAGGTTTTTGGATTGCTGTGAGTGTTTTAACATTCAGTGAAGGAGTAGATAAATTTATTGGTAGTATATTCTACTTCCTAATTATTTTCAATATTGCTTGGTTTGCTACGCGTTTATTTGACGCGGTTGTGGAAAAGTATGTAGCGCCTAAGGTAAAAGAGTCTGACACAGACTTAGATGATATCCTGCTCCCAATCATCAGAAAACTTGTTAATACCGCTATTTGGGCTATCACTATTATAATCGGTGTGGATAATGCTGGTTACAATGTTACAACTATGATAACTGGTCTAGGTATTGGTGGTTTAGTCTTCGCTCTTGCAGCTAAAGACGCAGTCTCAAACTTATTTGGTGGATTTATCATTTTTAGCGATAAACCTTTTAACATAAATGATAGGATTATTATCAGTGGGCATGAGGGATATGTAAGAGAGATAGGTCTTAGAAGTACAAAACTCGAAACACTTGAGGGCAGAATAGTTACCATGCCAAACTCAAATGTTACTGATAACCCTGTATTAAATGTTTCTAAAGAGAATGGACGAAAAGTAAAGTTTAGCATTGGCCTTACATATGATACAAGTGTTGAAAATATGCAACTTGCAAAAGATATCTTAGTAAAAATACTTCAAGAACATGAAGCTATCCGCGATGAAGTAGTTGCCTTTAATAGTTTTGGAGATTTCTCTTTAAACATTATGGTTATCTACTGGATAAGAAGTGGAAGTGCTATTTCAGGTACAAACGATGAAGTAAATATGCGCATACTTAAAGAGTTTAATGAAAAAAAACTAAGTTTTGCATTTCCAACACAGTCGATAATTATTGAAAAAAACTAAGATTTCATTACTAGAGTTTGAATCAGAGGCCATAGCCCAACACAACTCTGGTATAACGACTATTACCTTTTTTAGAGGTAGTTTAGTTGATGTCGCTCCAATTATACTAGAGAAGTTTAATGAGCTCATAAGAAGTAATCCATGGCTTGCTGGAAAGCTTGAGAGAAAAAATAAAAAAGAGAGATTGGAGCTTTGGTACTCTGAAGATGTTTCTGAGGAACTCTCATCAAAACTCTTTCACCTAAATCCCCAAGGAGTGTCTGTTAACTCTAAAATGAGTTATGCAGAGCTTGGAATCGCTGCAGACTCATGCATACTCCCTAATGCTAAAAAAACCGTTAACAGAGATAAACCCCTTACATCATTAACATTGATTGCAGACTCTTTAGAACCTGAGTCTGCATTTGCTATGATATTTTCACTCTCACATAATATTGCAGATGGGCACACTTATTATAGTATCTTAAATATGCTATCCAAAGATGCACCTATGGAGAGTTTAAATGTAACTCGTAAAAATGAAGCAACACCTAAAATGATTGGTGCTGTTGGAGAAAAAGAGTACAAGTACTTTAAAGGAGTAGCTCACTTTATAAATATATTTCGAGGCATTATCTTTGGTAAAAAGATACAAGCCTTTGCTTTTTATATAGATGAGTTAAAAATAGATGAGATAAAGTCTCAAGAAAAAAAGAAGATAGAGTATGTCTCAACTAATGATATTCTCAGCTCTAGTTTTGCAAATTTAGTAAACGCTAGAGTATCTATGATGGCCATCAATTATAGAGGTAAACTGAGCGGTTTAGAAGAAAAAGATGCTGGAAACTATGAGGGTATCGTAATGCATGATAAAGATAACTATAAAGATGCTGCATCAGTAAGGGCATCTTTGAAGGGTGGCTCTCCATATATAGGATTAAGAAAACCCTTGCCTAGTTTTATTGAGGGTATATTTTGTCAAATGTCACTTATAACTAATTGGGCATCTTTTTCTAAAGAGATAATCATAGATAATTGTGAAGAGATTTTACATCTACCTCTTGGGCGTGCTTCTGGAATGATGCCATATGAGATAGCGATTATATTCAGGGCAAAAAAAGAGCGACATGGTATTATTTATTTTACGAAAAAACTTCAAGCCTCAAATTTTAACTCAGAAGTAGTTCCAATAAAAGAGATTTTATTTTAAATTATTTTAGCTACAATTACATCGATTTATAGAGCGAGACTCTATATCTCAATAAGGAAAATCGATGACTAAAGAGTATATATTTACTTCAGAGTCTGTAACAGAAGGGCACCCTGATAAGATGGCAGATCAGATCAGTGATGCAATTCTGGATTATATTATTGAAAATGATCCAAAGGCACGCGTAGCGTGTGAAACTTTGGTATCAAATGGATTTTGTGTAATTGCAGGCGAATTGAAGACTACGGCTTATGCCCCTATGCAAGAGATTGCTAGAAAAGTTATTCAAGAGATAGGTTATACGGATGCTAACTATGGTTTTGACTATAGAGCGGCAGCTGTACTAAATGGAATCGGTGAGCAATCAGCTGATATCAATCAAGGCGTTGATCAAGCTGATGGCGAGATTGGTGCTGGAGATCAGGGTCTGATGTTTGGCTATGCATGTCGTGAGACAGATGTGCTTATGCCTCTACCTATTCATTTAGCACACCGTTTAACTCAGCGTTTAGCAGCAGTTCGTAAGGATGGAACAGTTCCATACCTACGTCCTGATGGAAAAGCACAAATAAGTGTTAAGTATGTAGGTGACAAGCCTGTTTCAGTTGAAACTGTTGTTATCTCAACTCAGCACCATGCAGATGTTTCTCAAGATCAGATTCGTAAAGATATGATTGAAGAAGTTATAAAGCATGTTATTCCTGCGGATATGATGGACGAAAATACAATCTATCATATTAACCCTACAGGAAAATTTGTTATTGGTGGTCCACAAGGTGATGCTGGTCTTACGGGTCGTAAGATTATAGTAGACACTTATGGTGGTAGTTGCCCTCATGGTGGTGGAGCATTTTCAGGAAAGGACCCAACCAAGGTTGACAGAAGTGCTGCTTATGCTGCTCGTCATGTTGCAAAAAACCTTGTTGCTTCGGGTGCATGTGATAAGGCTACGATTCAAGTTGCATATGCGATTGGTGTTGTTCAGCCTGTATCTATCATGGTAGATACACATGGAACAGGTAAAGTTTCTGAAGAAAAGATAGAAGAGTGTGTAAAAGAACTTTTCGATTTATCTCCAGCTGGAATTATTAAATCTTTAGATTTACTAAAACCAATATATAGAAAAACTGCCGCGTATGGTCACTTTGGTCGTGAAGAAGATGGCTTTACGTGGGAGAAAAAAGATAGAGTAGAAGATATAAAAGCTTATTTAGGCCTATAAATATCGTACAAAAGGGTAACCTTTTGTAATGTTTTGTTTTTAAAATGTATATTTTAGCTGTATTTAAAATTCAAAAGTGTATAGTACAAATAATTAAATTTTAGGAGAAAAGTATGTCAGTTATAATTAATGATACGTGTATTAATTGTGGTGCTTGTATTGACGAGTGTCCAGTAGAAGCAATAGTAGATGAGGACGATAATCCTCAAGATGAAGATATCTATTATGTATATGGTGACAAATGTGTAGAGTGTGTTGGACATCACGATGAGCCAGCATGTGCAACTGCATGTCCTACAGAAGGATGTATTACTTGGGATGAGATAGGTGAAAGCCCATCACACAGAGATGATATTACTTCAGAACAACGTTCAAGTAAAGAGCCTGTTGTAGAATAGTCTTTTTAAATTTAAGAGTGTCTCTCGACACTCTTAAACCTCTTTGAAATACCCACCCTCACTACCAAAAAATCAATAAATTAAATTTTAAACTCAAATCCATAATTATTTAGGTATAATTCCATCCTAATTTTATACTTTTATAGGAGATTTAATGGAACGTACACTATCAATAATTAAACCTGATGCAGTTGCTAAGGGCGTTATAGGCAAGATATTAGACAGATTTGAGAGCAATGGTCTTAAAATAGCTGGAACAAAAAAGATGCAACTTTCTCGTGGAGATGCTGAAGCATTTTATGCTGTTCATGCAGAGCGTCCTTTTTTCAATGACTTAGTTGACTTCATGATCAGTGGTCCAGTTGTTCTTACAGTTTTAGAGGGTGAAAATGCTATGCAAATTAACCGTGACTTAATGGGTGCTACAAACCCTAAAGAAGCTGAAGCTGGTACTATCCGTGCAGACTTCGCTGAAAACATTGATGCAAATGCAGTTCATGGAAGTGATTCTGTTGAAAATGCAGCGATTGAAATTGCATTTTTCTTTTCACAAAGAGAACTTTCGTAACCAACTGTTTTGAAAGTAGTTTTACGAAGAGTAACAAAAACTCCATTAGATTTTGAAGTAAAAACTAATGAAATAACTTTTAAAGGTTATTTAGAGTATCATTCAGGCAAATTAATTTTGCTAAAAGCTAATCTTAATGGATTAGTGGAAAAATCGTGTGATATTTGTGCAGAAGAATTTAAACTACCAGTTAATGAAGATATAGAATTTTTTATATCTGATGGTATATATGAAGATGCAAGCGAGATCGAACTTGATGTCGTTGAGTCTTTGGATGGTATAGCAGATATCGAAGAGCTTTTAAACTCTGAGATTGAACTTATCAGAAGTGACTATCACAGTTGCGATGAGTGTAAACACTCAAACTAAAACTTAAAAAGAAAGGAATTACTACTATGGCAGTACCTAAGAGAAGAGTATCTCATTCACGTTCAGCGAAAAGAAGAACTCACTATAAAATTACATTAGCAAAACCAGTTAAATGTGAAGATGGAACATACAAATTACCACACCACCTTAACCCAACTACTGGTGAGTACAAATAGTCAATGGTAAAAATTGCTATTGATGCGATGGGTGGGGACTTTGGTCCTGACCCAATTGTTAAGGGTTGTATAGCCGCACTTAAAAGAAGATCATTTGAACCTATTTTAGTAGGTAATAAATCAGAAATTTTATCTCTGTTACCAAAACGTTATAAAGATAAGATTTTAATTATAGACACTAATGACGTTATTTCTATGAGTGATGCAGCAACTGATGCAGTTAAACGCAAAGATAGCACTATTTACAAAGCAGTAGAGTTAGTAAGAAATGGTGAAGCAGATGGAATAGTATCTGCAGGACACAGTGGTGCCACTATGACTCTTGCTACATTAAGACTCGGTCGTCTTTGGGGAATCTCTCGTCCGGCTCTTGTTACACTTATGCCAACAAAAACTGGAAGACGTTCTGTGCTTTTGGATGTTGGAGCAAATGTTGACTCAAAACCTGAACACTTAGCTGAGTTTGCCATTATGGGTGGATGCTATGCTGAGGATGTTTTAAAGATTAAAAATCCTAGTATAGGACTTTTAGCAAATGGTGAAGAGTCCTCAAAAGGAAACGAAGTCACAAAAGCAGCTTATAAACTTTTAGATGGCTACCCAGGCTTTAAAGGTAATGTTGAAGGTGGAGACATCTTCAATGGCTCATGCGATGTTATAACATGCGATGGCTTTATCGGAAATCTAGTCCTTAAAACGAGTGAAGGCGTTGCTTCAACAATAAGCCAGCTTATTAAAGACTATATTAGAAAATCTCCAATCGCAATTACTGGCGCACTTCTTATGAGAAAAGTATTTAAACTTCTTAAAAAAGAGATTGATTATGCTGAAATTGGTGGTGCTCCACTTATTGGTATTAAAGGTTGCGCAATAGTCAGTCACGGTAAAAGTAACTCAAAAGCGATTGAAAATGCTATTTATCAAGCTATTAACTATGTAGATACTGGTGTCAACGAGCATATAATTGCAAGAGTGCAAGAGTTAAAACAAAAGGAATCATAATGGCTTATGCAGCATTTCGCTCTATAGGGGCATATGTACCTGAGAAAGTTTTGACTAATGAAGAACTCTCTAAAATGGTTGACACTTCTGATGAGTGGATAACTAAACGTACAGGCATTAAAGAACGACATATCGCTGCTAAAGATGAGTATACGAGTGATTTAGGTGCAAAAGCTGCAGAGCTCGCTATACAAAGAAGTGGAATTGATAAGTCGGAGATAGATATGGTTGTTTGTGCGACAATCTCACCAGACTACTTCTGTATGCCATCAACTGCCACTATCATCTCTACAAAACTCGGACTCAAGAATGTTACTGCGTTTGATATCTCTGCAGCTTGTACTGGATTTGTTTACATTCTTTCTATCGCTAAAGCTTTTATAGAATCTGGCATGAAGAAAAATGTACTTATAATTGGTGCAGAAAAACTCTCCTCTATTACAGACTATAGTGATCGTGGAACTTGTATTTTATTTGGTGATGGTGCTGGGGCAGCAGTTATTAGCGCTACAGATAACAAAGACGAAGCTATTATAGACGTTCACACCGGTGCTGATGGCGAATATGCTGACCTTCTTATGACACCAAATGGTGGAAGTGGTTCAGAGCATGATTCTTTAACTCAAGAAGCTAATGGCTGTTTTATGCAGATGAAAGGAAATGAGACCTTTAAAGTAGCCGTACGTACACTTACAAAAGACGTTAAAGAGATACTTGCAGATAACAATATTGAAAGTGACTCTATAAAGCACTTCATTCCGCATCAAGCTAACTATAGAATCATAAAAGCAGTTGGTGATGCTCTTAAAATGAGAGATGAGCAAGTTGTTTTAACAGTTTCTAAGTATGGAAATACTTCGGGAGCTTCTATCCCTATGGCTATGAATGATATATATGAAAATGGAACACTTAAAGCAGGGGAGTTGATGCTTCTTGATGCTTTTGGTGGAGGGTTAACATGGGGTTCAGCTCTAGTCCCTTTCTCACCGTTAAAATAACACTTTTATCCAATTTCTTCGTTGGATTTTAGTTTTATTTCGTCACTTACTTTAATAAGCTCCTCGATAAAACTAAAATCCGCCTTGAACTTGAATAAAATTGAGAATTTTAACTTACCGACACGAGACTTGAAATAACTTACACCAATTATAGTTTAAAGCTTTTGTAGAGCGTTAAAAACTCTTTTATGAAAACCTGCTTCATCTGGAAGTTTGAGGTTTCCTTCACGTAGCTTCTCTCCCCACATTGTGTTTGGATAATAACTGTCATTTTCAAAGCGTGCCATTACATGGATATGTACTCGAGGAACTTGGTTTGCAAACGATGCCATATTTATCTTCTTCGGGTGATAGTATTGCTGCATTTCATACTCTATGATGTCATAGACTCTCCAAAGCTTTAAGCGAAACTTTTCAGGTACATCGCCAAGCTCTTTATACGGTTCTTTTGTAAATATTTTTAACCAAGGAATCTCACTCTCCTCTTTTTCTACGTAGAGACTAAAGTCTTCATAAATTATTTTATTTTTCATTCATATTCCTTGTGTTATAAGTATATTATTTATACATTAAATGGAGTTGAATTTATATGATGTCAATGAATGTATTTTATTGCTACAATAGTATAAATTTTAGATTTAGATGATAGGGAAGTTGGGAGTTAATAGAGGTTAAATATGCAAGTGTGAGTAGAAGTTAAACTTCTACTTTGGAAGTTTAGTCGCGGTTACCTTTGTAACCACCTGAACTTCTTCCACCGCCAGAGCGATTTCTATCTCCGCTTCCACCTTCTTTGTTTCCACGGTATCCACCGCCTCCACCACCAGAACGACTACGGTTTCCGCCACCACCTCCGCCACCAGAACGATTTCTATTTCCACGGTATCCACGACTATTTCCACCACCACGTTGAGCAGCGCGAGCTAAAATAGCGTCAAGTTTATCAGCAGGAATACCAATGTTACTTGGCCCTTTGATATCTTGCTTATCTAAAATCATAGAGATAAGTTTATACATAATAGTCTCTTCATCTATATCTTCTTTAAGACGGTCAAGAACTTTATGTGCTTCATCATATATATGTTGATCTTCAATAGTTTTTACCATTGTATCGATAGTAGAGCTTCTTAGGTCATTCTTACTTGGAACAAAAGCATGAGCCATTGAAGTTCCAACTTTTTGCTTAATACGCTGAAGTTCTTTAAACTCTAATGGAGTAAGAAGCGTTATAGCCTTACCCTTAGTTCCAGCACGACCAGTTCTACCGATACGGTGAACATAAGACTCAGGGTCAAATGGAATATGGTAGTTAAATACATGAGAGATATTATTTACATGTATACCACGTGCTGCAACATCAGTAGCAACAAGTACTTTTACTGAGTTTTGTTTGAAACCTTTAATTACAGTCTCACGTTGGCGTTGCTCCATATCTCCATGAAGTCCATTTGCTAAGTATCCAGCATTTGAAAGAACATTGCTTAGTCTATCTACTTCAGATTTTGTTCTACAAAATACTATTGACTTATCTGTAGTCTCTGAGTCCATAAGACGAATGATAGCATCATCACGCTCATGCTCATCTATCACATAGTACTCTTGTTCAATATCAGTATTTGTAGTTTCACCCTTAGTGATAGATATAAACGCAGGGTCTTTTAAAATTCTACTCGCTAGCGTTTTAATGGGTGCTGGCATAGTAGCTGAGAAAAGTAGAGTCTGACGGTTTGATGGAAGATATGTGAAAATTTCATTGATATCATCCAAAAATCCCATATCTAGCATCTCATCAGCTTCATCAAGAACTACTGTTGATGGTGCAAAGTCAGGAATCATTCCGCGTTTAAGAATGTCTAGCATACGTCCAGGAGTAGCAACTACAACTGAAGCTCCACGAGCTATTAGATCGAGTTGGCGTTTGTATGAGCTACCACCAAATACTGTTACAGTTTTAGCTCCTAAGTTTCTACCATACTTAAATATTTCATCACTTACTTGTGTAGCAAGTTCACGCGTTGGCGTTATAACAAGTAGTTCAACTGAACCGTCTAGTTTCATATTGTGAAGAGCTGGTAAACTAAAAGCGGCAGTTTTACCTGTACCTGTGTGAGCTTGTCCAACCATGTCTTTTCCAGCAATAACAACGGGGATAGCTTGTGCTTGAATAGGAGATGGAGTTGTAAACCCTGCGAATTTTACACTTTTTAATAACTCTGGTTTTAAACCTAACTCATCAAAAGTTAAAAGTTTTTCTTCTACTTCTGGGGCCTCTGTTTGTGGTTGTTGCGTTTGTGCATTTTCTTGCATCATTATCCTTTTAATATAAGGAGATGATACAAGCAATACAAATTTTGTGTGCTTAGTAACTTAATCAGGCATCTTCCCCTTAACTATTTCGCGAATTATACCCAAATTTACCTATATAATAATTAAAGATATATATACATTTAATTATCTAAGTTTATAATGCTACTAGAAGTGCCCTAATTTAGAGCCTATTATTTCATTTTGCAATCTAATATAGATATATAGCTCATATTGTGTATAATTATTCAAATTTACATTTAGGATTTTTTATGCAGTTTGACTTATCTATGATTTTGATGATTTTAGGTTTAAGCCTTTTTTTAGTGATACTATATCTCTACCTTAGAGAAAAAGATATAAGTAAAAATTTATTAATCTCAGTAGAAGAGTTAAATGAAAATAATTTGAACTTAGCAGATGAGTTAGAGGGCATAAAAAGTATGAAAGAGGCTTTGTCTTTAGATAATGCAGTGCTAAAAACTAGATATGAATCAGAGATAAAATCATCAAACGAAAAACTAAATGTTCTTCAAAACGCTAAAGATGAACTCTCCAAAGAGTTTACGCTTCTGGCAAATAAAATATTTGAAGATAAAACAAAACAATTTAGTAACTCCAATAAAGAACAACTTGAGCTTCTTTTAAAGCCATTTCGTGAGCAAATTACAAACTTTTCCACCCAAGCAAAAGAGCAGTTTCATACTCAAACAAAAGATACCATACAGCTTAAAGATGAACTACTGCGTTTAAAACAGATGAATATGCAACTCTCCCATGACGCCCATAATCTTACAAATGCTCTTAAGGGTGAGAATAAAACTCAGGGTAATTGGGGAGAGATCGTTTTAGAGCGTATACTTGAACAATCAGGACTTCGCAGTGGCATAGAATATGAACTACAAGCTACGCTCAAATCTAATGAGGGCAAAACATATAGACCAGATGTAGTGATACATATGCCACAAGAACGCGACATCATAATTGATTCTAAGGTTTCTCTAGTTGGATATGAAAGGTTTATAAACTCTGAGGACCCTATAGACAAGTCAAAGGCGCTTAAAGAGCATATCTTGAGCATATCTACCCATATAAAAGGTTTGGGAGAGAAGAAGTACGAAAAGCTTATAGGTGTAAATACACTTGATTTTGTTCTGCTCTTTATGCCTATAGAAGGTGCTTTTTTACTTGCGTTAGAACAAGATGGAGAGTTCTTTAAAACGGCCTATGAAAACAACATACTAGTAGTTTCACCATCTACACTTCTGGTTACATTAAGAACGATAGAGCATATCTGGAGAACGCAACGCCAAGAAGAACATGCGAAAAAAATAGCAGACGAAGCAGAAGCAATGTATGAAAAGCTTGTAGGTTTTGTCGAAGAGATGAAAAAAGTGGGAACTCATTTACAAAAAGCGCAAGATTCGTATGATACTTCGATGAATAGACTCTCAACTGGCAGGGGAAATGTGATAAGAAGGGCTGAAAATATAGTCAAACTTGGAATTAAACCTAAAAAAGAGCTCTCAATAAGCAGTGAAGATGAGTCATAGTTATTGTCAATATTTAGGTAGTATACAGTTATGAATATTCAAACACAATACAGTTATGAAAAAATTTGGACAGATACAAATGAGAAAGACCTTCTAAGAATTATTACTGAAGAGGTAGGAGATGCGGATCCATCGGGAACACTTATGTATGTGAAAGAGGCAATTAAGTCTGGAAAAACCATAAGCGTGGGAAGTTGTAAATTTAAACTAAAGGAAAAAAATGCCAACTAATTCTGATATTGCAAAACTATTACTAAGACTGACTCTTGGTGGTTTAATGCTGTTTCATGGTGTACATAAGGTGATACATGGAATAGGCGGAGTAAAAAGTATGGTTACTAACTCAGGACTACCAGAGTTTATAGCATATGGTGTTTATATAGGAGAGATTATCGCTCCTATATTTATCATTCTTGGGCTTTATGCTAGAGTTGCTTCATTAGTAATGGGCATTAATATGCTTATGGCTATATTTTTAGCTTATGGATTTTCACTTTCACTCTCGAAATATGGTGGACTCGCAATAGAATCGCCACTACTTTTTTTAATAATGAGCATACTGCTTTTCTTGTTAGGTAGTGGAAAGTACGGCGTAAATAGCAAATAAAACTTTTTACTTAAGGATGTTTTACTTTTATGTTTGAGTTAAGACTCCATCCTATAGCTCCCATAAGAGCTATAACGCCAAAAGCAGGTAGCACTTCATAGCTGTTTGCTAGATAAACCAGCCAGAGTAAAATCGCACCTAGTGGTGTAGGCACTCCCGTAAAGTACTTATCAACCTCTCCCGCATCTATGTTTAAGTTAAAGTGAATCAATCGTCTTAGTCCTGAGATAACATAGTAAATGCTAATAACTGATGCAAGGGCTAAACTAAGGCTACCTAATGAAGTGCTATAAACAGCTTGAAAAATTAAAAATACGGGAACAAGTACAAAACTTAAAAAGTCTGCAAAACTATCTAACTGAATTCCAAACTCGTTTGAGAGCTTGTACTTTCTCGCAATCTTACCATCAAATATGTCAAAAGCCCCACCTATCCAAGCTAGTATAATGGCTATAAAAAAATTGTTTTGAGTGATGAAATAAGTCGCCATGAGACCGGCTGTTATATTTACAAAGGTAAAAAGGTTTGCTAAGTTAAAATGCGAAGATGATGTCCATAAAAAGTTCATTAAAATCCTTAGTTAGTATATGTGTTGACATTATAGCAAATGAGTCTAAATATTAAACAGAAAGTAACTTTATAATTAAATGTTATATGATTAAGTAATATGTAATGAAAGTAGGAATATTATTAGTAAATGGCACAACGAATATAAACATAGGAGTTTAAATGTTAAGATCTGTAAAAATGAATAATTTACTGTGGGGTACGGGGGTAATTATTTTATTACTTGTATTAATTATCACAAGTATTATATATGTAAATGTATCTAAGACTGAAGAGTTAATGGCTGAAAAAAGAACAAAAATACTTCCTCAGGCCTTTGCAATGATGGACCTAAAGATAGATGTTATACAAGTTCAGCAATGGCTTACAGATGTATCAGCAACAAGAGCTCATGAAGGTTTTGATGATGGATTTAGTGAGGCTGAGAACTACTTTATCCAAGCAAACAAGGTTTTAGACTCCTTAATCTTAAACAACAAAGGCACGGATTTAGCCTCTGAAGTTAAAGTATTTAAAAAAGACTTTGCTGCCTTTTATGAGATAGGTAAAAAAATGGCAAATGTTTATATTAAAGAGGGTGCAACAGAGGGTAACAAGCTTATGTTAGAGTTAGACCCTTATGCAGAGAAACTGACAAATCAACTAGAAATATGGGTGAATGAAAACCTTGAAAACAATGATTTTGCTGGAGATGAAGTTGAGAGTATGATCGTTGATGTGAAGATTAAGTCACTGATTTCAGGGATTATATTACTTATAATTATTGTTATATCATTTAGTATTATTGCTAGTATACTTGGAGGTATTCAAGTTATAAAAGCACATCTTCAAAAGATGGAAGAGCTTGACTTTTCTCAAAAACTAGAGGTAATTGGTAAAAATGAGGTCTCTGAAATAGCGAGCTCTTTAAACTCGATGACAGATAAGGTATCTAAGGTTCTCTTAACCATTAGTAATACTTCTATGCAAAATATTTCAATATCAGAGGAGCTAACAAATAGCTCTAATACTATGGAGGACAACATTAACCACTCTAGTGCTATTGTTTTAGAAACATCAAACTCAACGACAGAAGTGCAGAGTAAAATTGATGACTATATAGAAGAGGCGAAAAAAACTAAGGATGAAGTTATTCATGCAAATGAAAAACTCAATGAAGCACGCGAAGAGATAGTGAAGTTAACTCAAAAAGTTCAAGAAACATCTGAAGTGGAGATAGAGTTAACACACAAAATTCAAACACTATCACAAGAAGCAGATCAAGTTAAAGAGGTACTTACCGTTATTAGTGACATAGCAGACCAAACAAATCTACTTGCACTAAACGCAGCTATTGAAGCGGCTCGTGCAGGTGAGCATGGTCGTGGGTTTGCAGTTGTTGCTGATGAAGTAAGAAAACTAGCAGAGAGAACACAGAAGTCTTTAGCAGAAATATCTGCAACTATTAATGTCATAGTCCAGTCTATAATGGAAGCAAGCTCACAGATGGAGAAAAATTCTAAAGAGATAGAAGACTTGACAGTGGTATCTAGAAATATAGAAGATGATATAGAAACAGTAAGTAGTGTAATGGATGCTGCGGTTCAATCTAATGAAGATACTACAAATAACTTTGTAACTACTGGTGAGCATATGAATAAAATTAAAAACGAAGTTTTAAAAATTAATGAGTATTCAGAAGGTAATTCACAAAGTTCAATGCAAATGTCTAAGGCATCTGCTCATCTGTTAAATGTTACAAACAAGCTTAATAGTGAAATAGAAAAGTTCAAAGTTTAAATCATAAAGGACAGTATAATATGAAGAAAAAATCCTTAATTGGTTTAACATTTTTAACAATAAGCACTATAGCTCAATCAAATGACGTCGTGCAGAGTGTAGAAAAAGAAGATAGAGCACGCTCAGTTAGAGAAGTTGTAAGTGACATAAGAAAAAACGAGACTAAAGAACCGACTGTTGTTGATAACTTCAAACATATGTTTGAAGCAGGAAAGGTCTCTGGAACATTAAGAGTTATGGGGGCAGGTTACAAGAATAAAGCTCCATCAAGTGTAGACACATATGCAACGGCAATTGGTGGTCTTTTAAAGTACGAACTTGCTGAGTACAATGGCTTTAACGCAGGAGTTGCAGTATCGACTTCTCAAGATATACCTTTTGCTACAGGGGATAAAAATATAGGAGAGCAAAATTCAGAACTCTCTTCAGTAAATGGTAGCTATACAACAATTAGTGAAGCATATCTAAACTACAAATATAATGATTTTAACTTTAGAATAGGACGACAAGTAATAGATACGCCACTTGCAGATAGTGATGATATAAGAATGGTTCATAACACATTTGAAGCATATATAGCCACTTATGACTTTAAAGAGATAGCATTTATGGCTGGTCATCTGAACTCTTGGCAGGGGACAGATGCGGGTGTAGATGATGGCTGGATTGAAGCGGGAGAAAATGGTGTTACATTTGCAGGAGCTTCATACTCTGAAGATTTAACATTTGAAGCATGGTACTATAACTTTTCGGAGTATACAAACGCTATCTATTTAGAAGCTGGAATAGAACATGATATGGCAGAAAATATACAACTACATGGTGTGCTTCAGTATCTAAATGAAACGCAGCTACAAGGAAGTGGCATTGGGGCAAATGTTTATGGAGCACTGGTTGAATTAATAGCCTATGATATTGGATTTGGTATTGCATATAATGGAGCTGACAAACAAAATGGAAAAAGCAGTTTTAGCGCTTTAGGTGGAGGAGCGCTATTTACTAGTATGGATACTTTTATCATAGATGAGATTGCACAAGATAGAGATGCTTCGGCACTGCTTGGCGGAATTAGATATGAGCTAGATAATTTCCACTTTTACTATGCTTATGCACTTTTTGATGGCAAAGCAGACAGCAGTGGTGCTAAGGCAAAACTTTCTGAGCAAAATATGGGTTTTGAATATAATGTAAATGACGAGTTTTTAGTTTCCGCTCTTTATGCAATCTCTACAGATCTAAATAGTGACATAAAGACAGATAGCGACTGGGATAGAGTTCAGTTAATGGTAAATTATAATTTTTAAGAGTTAAGCTGTGCTTTTAAGCATGGCTATAATCTTAAGCTCTTATTTAAATGATAATGATTATAATTACAAGAATAATAATATAAAGAAATATAATGAAAACATTGATAGATTGCAAGAAAGCTTGTCGCGTTAAAGTACTTAAATTGAATGCAAAAGATGACTTAAAGCAGAGGTTAATCTCCTTTGGAATTATGAAAGCGAGTATCTTAGAAGTTTTAGAACACTCACCTGGCAAAAGTACAGTAGAGATTAAAGTTGGAAAAATGAGAATAGCACTCAGAGCTCAAGAAGCACAATTAATAGAAGTAGAAAAAATATGAATGAAGAAATAAAAGCCTGTCCAATAATCGCTAACCATATTAAAATTGCATTGGTAGGGCAGCCAAATGTAGGTAAGAGTATGCTTATCAACTCTGTCTCAAATGCACATCTACATGTTGGAAACTTTTCTGGTGTAACAGTAGATAAAACTGAAGTACTATTTGATTATGAAAACTACAGTTTTACAGTTGTAGATTTACCTGGAACATATGCATTTAATAACTATACACTTGAAGAGAAAGTGACGCACAACTATCTACGTGCAAAAGATTATGACCTTATTATAAATGTAGTTGATTCAACAAACTTAGAAAAGAACCTGCAGCTTACTTCTGAACTTCTTACTATGAGTAAAAAAGTTGTTATCGCTTTAAATATGAGTGATGAAGCTGAAAAAGAAAATATTGTCATAGATGCTAAGTATATGTCAGAACTTATAGGCACTCCCTGTGTGAGAGTTTCAGCTGCAAAGAAAATGGGAATAAATGAGCTTTTAAATGCTGTAATACAAAAACATGAAGCAACTCAGAGTGAATCAAAACTGATATTTAGTGAAGCAGTAGAAGAAGAAGTAACAAAAATAGCTAAATATTTAAAACGCCATAAGTTTCGATCAGAAAATAGTTACAGAAACATAGCAATAAATCTTTTAAAAAATAACGAAGACACATATGGTAAGCTTCATGAAAAACCTCTCTGGACAGAACTGCAACCCATCCTCATAGAGGCTTCAAAACATATAGAGCTACATCATGACACAGATGATATCAAAGAAGCGTTTGCTGAAGAGTACTCAGCGTTTAACCGTGGTGTAATTGCTGAAGTTGTGCAACAAGATATCATAAGTGAAGAAAAAACTACTACTGAAAAGATAGATAGTGTGCTGATTCATCCTGTTTTTGGAATACCAATCTTTCTCTTTTTTATGTGGAGCCTTTTTCAGTTAACTTTTGAAATAGGCGCTATTCCTATGGAGTATATAGATATGTTCTTTGGATGGTTTGGTGATACTATAGGTGCTACCATTTCAAATGATGATATTCGCTCTTTAATAGTAGATGGGATTATTACGGGTGTTGGTGCAGTTGTGCTTTTTGTACCAAATATCATCATTCTTTTTATTGGAATCGCTCTATTGGAGAGTACCGGTTATATGTCAAGAGTAGCATTTTTACTTGATGGATTTTTCCATAAGTTTGGACTTCATGGACAAAGTTTCATTCCCCTTGTAACTGGTTTTGGCTGTTCAATACCTGCTTATATGAGTGCTAGAATTTTAAAGAATGATAGAGATAGACTACTTACTCTTTTTATCATTGGATTTATGAGCTGTGGCGCTAGACTTCCTGTATATGTTCTTTTTGCAGGTGCATTTTTTAGTCCTGAAATGGCAGGAAATATTCTTTTTATCATATATATTAGTGGGGCTATACTTGGTTTGATCGCGGCTAAAGTTCTAAAACTTACAGCGTTTAAAGGTGCAGATGAGCCTTTTGTTATGGAGATGCCAAAGTATAGACTTCCATCTGTGAAGCTTATCTGGCATACGGTTTTAACAAAAACGATGATGTATCTTAAAAAGGCGGGTACTTATATAGCTGCAGCTTCTATGTTAATATGGTTTTTAAGTAATTATCCGCATAATTTACTTTTAGAAGAGGAATATAGCACGAAAATAGAGAAGAGTATCAGTAAAGAAGAAAAAGTACAACTTCAAAACAAACTATCTGTGGAACTACTTGAACAGAGCTACTTAGGAACTATTGGTAAATTTTCTGAGCCAATATTTGAGCCATTAGGCTTTGACTGGAAGATGAGTGTTGCATTGCAGACTGGACTTGCAGCAAAAGAGGTTGTTGTATCTACTCTTGGCGTTTTATATGCGCTTGGTTCTGAGGTAGATGAGCAGAATAACTCCTTAGTAAACGCCATAAGTAAAAATATCTCTTTTGCTTCGGCGTTAGCATTTATAACGGTCATTATGATTTACCTTCCATGTTTAGCCGCTTCGGTAGTCTTTACTCGTGAAGCGGGACATATAAAGTACTTTTTCTACCTTTTTGCTTTTACGTCAATTGCTGCATATAGTTTGGCGTTTATAGTTTATAACATTACTACTATATTGGTAGGTTAGTAAAGAAATTAACCTATTGTTATTTCATATCTGTTAGAATTGCTAAACTAAGGAATATTGAATGCAAAAAATATTAATGATAGAAGATGATTTAGAACTAGCTGAAATACTTACAGAGTATCTTGAACAATTTGAGTTTGAAGTAGTAACAGAAGATGATCCTTTTAAGGCTGTGAGTATCTTAAAGCTAGAGCCATTTAACTTGGTTATTTTGGATCTTACTCTCCCTGGCATGGATGGACTAGAAGTATGTGAAGCGATACGTGAACGCCAAGATATCCCCATCATTATAAGTTCTGCAAGAAGTGACGTGACAGACAAGATAAAAGCACTTGAACTTGGGGCTGATGATTATCTTCCAAAACCTTATGACCCTAGAGAATTAGAAGCTAGAATACACTCTGTACTTCGTAGATACGAAGCAAAGTCAGAAGAAAAAGCTGAATCTAAAAGTGATTTTAGATGCGATAAAGCAACTATGGTTATTACCTATAAGGGAAGAAATATTGATCTTACAAACGCTGAGTTTGGGATTCTCTCGTATATGATAAGTAAGCAAGGCCTCGTTGTTTCACGTGAGGATTTAATCCATAACGTAAATGCAATTAATGAAGACTCTTCAAACAAAAGCATAGACGTGATGGTGGGACGCATTAGAAATAAATTAGGTGATAAATCACTTATCGAGTCAGTACGCGGCGTTGGATATAAACTTCTAAAATAATGAAACAACATGCTGTTTTAATCACTGTTTTATTTGCACTTAGTGTCTCTCTTATAAGTGTAAGTATAATATTTTGGGAGTTTTATAAACTTAACAAACAGCAGTATATAGACCATATCTTTACAAAATACTCCGTTATAACTCAAATATATAGAGAACATCAACAACGCCAAAACTCAGATATTATGCTTGATGCAAATCTTGCGGTTTATAAGATGCAAATAGTAAAAGATGAAGCTGAACAAGAGCGTGTAGTTAAGGGTGGAGAGATACTTAAACGCGAAGGATTTGAAAGTGTAAAGGCATCTTTAATGTTTAGCGAGGGTGAGTTATACACTAAAAATACTATCACAAAACTTCGTGCTACAATGATAGAGTATAAAAACCATATTTACTTTTTCATGCAAACAAAAAATGCCGGACTTCTCATAAAAGATGAAGATTTAAAAAGCTACATCTACATTAATCTACTCTATGCATATAGTACGATTTTTTTAATCATATCTATCTCTTTTATTTTAGTCCTTCAAAAACTACGTCCACTTATTCGTTTGAGAAAAAAAATAGAACTTTTTGGAGATGGAAATAGAGAGATATCGTTTAAAACAAATAACTGTGATGAGATAGGTCTAGTCTCTAATGAACTAGAGTCAACAAAAGGAAAGATAAACAACCTTTTAGAGTCACGAACTCTCTTTTTGAGAAACCTAATGCATGAGTTGAAAACGCCAATAGCAAAAGGCACAATAGCAACGCAGATGTTAAATACTCAAAAACAAAGAGATAGATTTACATCAATTTTTGCCCGTCTTGAAACACTTGTAAATGAGTTTGCTCTGATTGAAGAGGTGACAAGTTTAGATAATAAAAAAGATTTTAAAGAGTATCGACTTGTTGATATTATTGATGGTGCAATCGATATGGCTATGGTTGATAGAAGTAGTGTAAGTGTGGATATATCCGGAGATGTAAAGAGAACTGTTAATTATAGACTCTACACTACCGCTATAAAAAATATGATTGATAACGCTATGAAGTACTCATCAGATATGCATATAAAAATACTTATAATAAATGGTGAGTTAAGTTTTGAGAGTCGAGGTGAGTGCTTATCTCATCCTCTACAGTACTACATTGAACCATTTACAAAAGACAACCCATCTAAAAATAGCTTTGGATTGGGTCTATACTTGGTTGACTCCATTTTAAAATCTCACGGTGAAGTTTTGGCTCACGAATATGAAAAAGGTGTAAATAGATTTATTTTTGCATAAGTTTAAAAATGTAAACTACTGCAATGAATAAGCTTACATTTGTTTTAGTGACTCTCTTTTTTGCAGGGTCCTTCTTTGTTTTTGGGTGGATAAGCCACTCTAATTATATACCAAATAAACGTATAGTTAAAGAGACCACATTAGATAAAATAATCAAATCAAAAACATTAAATGTCGTGATGCTAAACTCCCCTACAGTCTACTATATAGGTCCAAAAGGTCCACAGGGATTTGAATATGATTTATTAAAAAATTATGCAGACCATTTAGGTGCTGAGCTTAATATTACTACGGTTGGAACGGTTAAAGAAGCCTTAGAGTTTAGTCGCAATCCAAATATTCACATAACTTCTGCATCTATTACAAAAACACAAGAAAGAGAGAAGTTATACAACTTTGGCCCCTCTTATTTTGAAGTACAACAACAGGTAGTTTGTAATCGTAGTATGAGATCTCAGTCTAGGTTTCCAAGAGATGTAGAAGATTTAGAAAATGTCTCTTTAATGGTAGGAGAAGAGACAAGTTACAGCGAGACAATACAAATGCTTAAAAGTGAAGGTTTTGAAATCAATGCTTCCATCAGTCCTAACTTCTCTACCGAAGAGCTCCTAGAGTATGTTGCAAAAAAGGAGATAGACTGTACGATTGCAGATTCAAACATATACTCATTAAATATAAGATATAACCCTGAGATGGCACTTGCATTTACTATAAGTGGGAGAGAACAATTAGCTTGGATTTTACCAGATGATTCTCAAAAGTTAGAAGCTGATATGTATGCTTGGTTAAATGATTTTAATCAAAAGGGAAAAATGAGGGAGCTTGAAGATAACTACTACTCTTATATTATGTTTTTTGATTACTATAGTACTAAGATGTTTTATAAACGCATTAAGACGAGGCTACCAAAATATAAAAAGTATTTTCAAGAGGCAGGGACAAAGTTTAGTATTCCTTGGACTCTTATAGCTAGCATCTCTTATCAGGAGTCACATTGGAATGCTAAGGCGAAAAGTTTTACTGGAGTAAGAGGCTTGATGATGCTTACAAAAAGTACTGCTAAAATGTTAGGTGTAAAAAACCGACTAGATCCCAAGCAAAGTATAATTGGTGGGACAAGGCATATTAAACAGATGCTAAAATTTGTTCCTAAAAAGGTTGAGGGTGAGAATAGACTTAAGTTTGCACTCGCGGCTTACAACATTGGATTAGGACATGTTAGAGATGCTCAAAAGTTAGCTACTAAAATGGGGCTTAATAAAAATGTTTGGAGTGATTTGAAAAAGGTACTTCCACTCCTATCGCAAAAAAAATATTATAAAAATTTAAAATATGGATATGCTAGAGGAGCAGAACCTGTAAAGTATGTAGAAGCTATATATAACTATAGAGATATATTAGAAAAGCTTACTAAGACTACAAAGTAGTATCAGTAGATAGTTCACTTAAAAATGTTTCCATATCATACTTTACTCTATACTCAGGGGTCATGATGTGGATAAGAATATCACCAAGGTCTGCAACAACCCAATCACCACTCTCGTCTACATTGTTAAAAGTTTCTTCTGGTTTTAGTCCATTTTTTAAGTGATCTAAAAGAGCTGTTGTGTGTTTAGTACCTAAAGATGAAGCAATAATTGCATAATCGACGAAGTAGTTTTTCTCTTTTAAATCAAACACTTCAATTGACTCTGCTTTATTTTTATCTAGTAGATCTGTTATTTTTTTAATTCTATCTTGCATTTTTTTCCTTCATTGTTTCTGTATAGTATGTAGCAATCTCTTGAGAGTTTTGTTTTGCTAGCTTAGATATATCTATCTTTTTTCTTAGCTCAGAAGATGAGATATCTATATCTATGTTTATTTTTATAAACTCTTTAGGTATATCTATATTTTCTCTTGATGCGACTATGAATGTTACAAGCTTGTTTAACTCTTCGTACTTGTACCACTCTTGTAAACTTTTTAAATTATCAGCACCTATTACTAGGTATATTTTTTCATAATTTTTAAGTAGATGTTGAACACTTTTCAGTGTAGGAACTTTTTTGTTCATATCTACTTCAAAGGAACTCACTCTAACTTTTTTATAGTTAGAAAAAATATTTTCTAACCAGCCTAAGCGTAGTTTAGCTGGTGCACATGATGCTGCTTTAAATGGATTTAGATATGTTGGCATAAGTATAATCTCATCCAAAAAATCTAAATCTATAAGAGCTTTAACTACTGCCTCATGACCAATATGAGGAGGGTCAAAGGAACCTCCATAGAGTGCTGCTGTTTTCATTTAAAGCGAATTATAGCTAAGTTTGGATAAAATAAGCCAATTAAAATTTATATAGGATATATAATGGCATTAAAAATAGCAATTAATGGATTTGGTAGGATTGGACGTTGTGTCGCTCGAATTGCCGCTACTAGGAATGATGTGGAGATTGTAGCTATTAATGATATGGCAAGTATGGATATGATGCTTTATCTTTTAAGAAATGACTCAGTTCATGGAACATTTAAAAGTGAAGTTGAGCAGATTGATGAGCATAACATTAAAATAGACTCTCAAGTTATTAGAGTTTTCTCAGATCGCGATCCTAAAAATCTTAAATTTGCTGATTGTGGTGCAGATATGGTTCTAGAGTGTACTGGTGTATTTTTAACTCAAGAGTCTGCACAAGTCCACATCGACAATGGTGTTGAAAAAGTTCTTTTTTCTGCTCCAGCAAAAGATAAAGAGACTCCTACATTTGTTACAGGAGTAAATGAAGAGAAGTATGATGGACAGAAGATAGTTTCAAACGCTTCTTGTACTACAAACTGTCTGGGTCCTGTCGCTCGTGTCTTAGATGATGCTTTTGGAATTGAGAAAGGTCTTATGACGACTATTCACTCATACACAAATGATCAAAATATCTTAGATGTAAAACACTCAAAAGATAAACGTCGTGCTCGTGCAGGTGCTATAAATATGATACCTACAACTACTGGTGCGGCAAAAGCTATCTCTCTAGTAATGCCACAGCTTGAAGGTAAATTACATGGTCAGTCTGTTCGTGTTCCAACGCCAGATGTTTCTATGGTTGATTTAAATGTTGTTGTAAAACGCGGCACTACAAGAGAAGAAGTTACAGCTGTATTTAATGAAGCGGCAGATAATAGACTTAAAGGTCTTTTACTAATGGATAAAGAGATGAGAGTCTCTCAAGATTTCGTAGGTAGTGAGTACAGCTCTATTGTTGCTGAAGATTTAACGCAAGTTATCGGTGGAGATATGGTGAAAATCATGGCTTGGTATGACAATGAGTGGGGCTACTCTATGCGCTTAATCGATATGGCAATTCATATTAGTAAATAGGAATCATAATGGAACTATTAAATATTAAAAAATTAGATTTAGACCATAAAAAAGTATTCATCAGATGTGACTTTAACGTACCAATGGATGAGTTTGGAAATATTTCAGATGATAGAAGAATAAAAGGGGCTCTAGCAACTATTAACTACTGTTTAGATCAGGATTGCTCTATCATATTAGCTTCTCATTTAGGTCGTCCAAAGGGTGAAGTAAATGAGAAGTACTCTCTTGCACCAGTAGCTAAAAGACTGAGCAATATTTTAAAAAGAAAAGTCATTTTGGCTAAAGACGTAGTTGGTGAAGACGCATTTGCTCAAGTTGAAGCTCTAAAGTGTTGCGATATTTTACTTTTAGAAAATCTTCGTTTTGAACCAGGGGAGACAGAAAATGATAGTGATTTAAGTAAAAAACTCGCTTCTATGGCGGATATTTATATAAATGATGCATTTGGCGTTTCTCACCGCGCACATGCTTCAGTTGAGGGCATTACAAAATACTTTACAGAAACTAGCATGGCTGCAGGATTTTTACTTGAACGCGAGATTAACTTCTTTGGTAAACTTATAAACGATCCCGTACGTCCTTTCGCGGCAATAGTTGGTGGGAGTAAGGTTTCAGGTAAGTTAGAAGCTTTGATTAATCTTTTACCAAAAGTGGACAAAGTATTTATAGGTGGAGGAATGGCATTTACATTTCTTAAACAGATGGGCTATGACATAGGAGCATCTTTAGTAGAAGATGACCTTTTAGCGGATGCTCAGCATATAATGGATGAGGCAAAAAAACTTGGTGTAAAGTTTTATCTTCCAGTTGATGTAATAGCTGCTGAGAAATTTTCTGCTGATGCTGTAAGTAAGATAGTAACAGCACAAGAGATTCCAAGTGAGTGGATGGGTCTGGATATAGGTCCAGCAACTGTGAGACTCTATCGTGAAGGTCTTAATGATGTTCAAACAGTTTTATGGAATGGCCCAATGGGTGTCTATGAGATGGAAAAATTTGCTCGTGGGTCATCGAAGATAGCTCATTTTGTTGCAGATAGTTTTGCTACTACCGTAGTTGGTGGTGGTGACACAGCTGACTTGGTGCAACGTATTGGACTTGATGAAGAGATGAGTTTTATCTCTACTGGTGGTGGAGCTTCTTTAGAACTTCTAGAAGGGAAAATTCTTCCAGGTGTAGCACCACTAATAATAACGGAGAAATAAAGATGATAATAGCGGCAAATTTAAAAACAAACCTTACAAGAAAAGAAACAAAAAAGTATATTAATGAAGTTGATGCTTACATCACTTCTTGTAACTCTTCTCAAGAGGTTTTAGTATTTCCCGCTATGTCATCACTTGACACTTATAAATCTTCTGTAGTGGTGGGTGCTCAGAATGCTTATCCAACTGATAACGGTGCGTTTACAGGGGAGATAGGTCTTACGCATTTAAACGAGTTTGATATCAAAACTATTTTGATAGGGCATAGTGAACGCAGACATATTTTAGGTGAAACTCAAGAAGAGCTTGTTAAAAAGTTTAACTATTTTAAAGAGCTTGGTTTCAAAATAGTTTACTGTGTGGGTGAACCTCTTGAAAAACGTGAAGCTGGAAAAGATGTAATGATGGAGTATATCTCCACCCAGTATGAGGGTATCGATACTCAGTATGAAAACCTCATTATTGCATATGAACCGGTTTGGGCTATAGGTACTGGGCTTACACCAACACTTGACGATATAAAAGATATTCATAAAGAGTTAAAAGATAAATCATCCGCACCGCTTCTTTATGGAGGTAGTGTTAAAGTAGCTAACGCTAAAGAAGTTTTAAGCATTGAAAATGTTGATGGAGTTTTAGTCGGAAGTGCCGCGCTATGTGCGGAAGACTTTTGTAAAATGATAGAGTTTGCTGAGGAACTCTCTTAGAGTCTCAACTTTTTTTATTTAGATACTTTTCCAATTACTGGCATATTGTTTAATTTTTTGACATGTGAGTTATTATGATCAGCTGGCTTAGCTCTAAAATATGCTTCTGACTTGTCTACTATTTCCTGAAGTGTGAAGTTTTTATCTTCTTTTTCTATATATATAACTTCTTCGTCACTCGCTTTTTTAGACTGGCTCATATACTTTTTTTGTATCTTCTCATCTTTACTAACAGTTGGAGTCCACTCATCTTCTACAAACTCATCTAATGTCTTTTGTATAAATCCAGCTTTCTCTTTTTTTACTATAGGACTAACACTGTTTAATGCACTGTTATTTGAAGGCGAGACCTTAGTATTACTAGCACATCCTCCCAATAATAAAAGCAAGAAGATTGAGTTATATCTATTAATTAATTGTTTCATAAGTGAATTATATCGGATAATTAACTAATAGTTAAGTGTTTAAGCAAAAGAAAAGAATGTATTATGCTATACTAATGTCGAAATTTGTAACAATATAAGGAGAATATATGAAATATACAAAAATGAGTTTAGTGGCTGCGTTACTAGTAGGGTCAAGTGCATTTGCAATAGATAACACGAAGATAAGTGGTGATGCTAAGTTATTTTATGATACTTCTGATACATTAACTAACGAGTTAACGGATCAAGCTAGTTCAAGAGGACAAGCTGCTATCGATTTAGCAATTACAACTGACTTAACTGAGAGTGTATCTGCTGGTGTTTCAACAACTGCTTTAACTACTTTAGGTTTAGAGAACAATCTTGTTGGAGCTGTTTGGTCTGATGCTGCTGCAACACCTGATACTTCAACTGATTGGTGGGTTTCTGAAGCATGGATGGCTACAACTATGGGTAAGACTACTGCTAAGATTGGTCGTCAAGCTTTAGACACTCCTCTTGCGTTTTCTGAAACTTGGACAATAGCTCAAAATACTTTTGATGCTGCTGTATTAGTTAATCAAGATATTAAAAATACAACTTTAGTTGGTGCATACATTGGTAATGGTAATGGTGCTAGTGATGGTACTGTTGTAAATGTTCCTACTGATGCAAAAGATGATAGCTATGCTACATTTGGTGTAAAAGGTGCATATGCAGCAGGTGTTATTAATAACTCTGTTGAAGATCTTGCTCTGCAAGCATGGTTTTATGACGTAACAGATATGGCTCAAGCATTCTGGTTACAAGGTGACTTTAACATGGATGGCATTATGGTTGGTGCACAGTATTCAACTATGTTGACTGAAGGACAACTTGCTGGTCAAGCTGATTCAAATGCTTTTGCAGCAAAATTAGGTTACTCTGATGCAGATATGGGACTTACAGCTTCTGTTGCATACTCTCAAACTGCTGAAACTGGTTTCTTAAATATTGGAAATGTTGCAACTGGTGCTAATGTTGGAGCTCAGTCTAAACTATATACTGAAGCATGGTGGAACTATGGTTATGTTGGTGCTGCTGACATGACTGCTATGAATGTTACAGTTGAGTATGCTCTACAAGATATTGCTGATTTAGGTCTTTACTATACTGATATTACTGCTGGTGATAAAGCTGCAAATAAAGATGTAAATGAAATCACTTTATCTGCAAGTAGATCTTACGGTGCTCTTGATACATCATTAGTTTATATCCGTACTGATAATAAAAACATTAATAATACTAATGCTTTTAACACAGTACAAGTTTATTTAACTCTTAACTACTAGAGTCTATTAAACTCAAATAGTCACTCTTCTTTTGAAGAGTGGCCTCTTTTAAGACTCTCTCCTCTTCAACTACTTTTTTAACACTATTTTATTTGTGATATAATCCATTATGCATATATTTATCAAAAAATTATTATATATTCTCTTTATGTTACTGCTCATATCTCTTATATCATTTTTAGCAATTCACTCAGCACCCAACTCTTTTTTTGGAGCAGGAGAGCTAAATCCAAATATGACTAAAGAAGCAATTAGTAAACTGAAGGCTGTATATGGTCTTGATAAATCACTTACATTACAATATGTAGATTGGATAAAAAATATAGCTACTCTTAACTTTGGCATATCTTTTGTTAGTGGTCAAGATGTGAGTGAAGAGATACTAAAGAGACTCCCTGTTACACTTTTTATGAATATTGTAGCTTTAGTATCAGTATTTGCTGTTTCATTATACTTAGGTGTAAAAGCAGCTCTTTCATACGAGAAAAAAACTGACTATTTTATACGACAAGTCTCTTTGGTCTCTTTTTCTATGCCATCTTTTTATTTAGCACTTTTGTTTATTATATTTTTCTCCATTAAACTTGCTTGGTTTCCTATTGCTGGGCTACATTCAGTAGAAGAAAAAACAGGATTATCAAATATTTTAGATATGGCTTGGCATTTGACTTTGCCTATTGGTGTTATGATATTTGTTGGTATCGGTAGTATGATAGTCTATGTACGCTCATTAACATTAGAGATATTAAAGAGTGATTATTACTATTTTGCACTTTCTCGAGGTTTGAGTAAAAATGAGCTCTTATATCGCTATATTATGCCAAATCTTTTTCCACCTATTGTTACGCTTTTAGGACTCTCTTTACCAGGCCTCATTGGAGGGAGTGTTATTTTGGAGTCTATTTTTGGGATTGAGGGGATGGGACAGCTCTTTTTTATGTCAGCGCTAAGTAGAGATTATCCTATAATTATGGGTACTTTAATGATAACGTCATTTTTAACACTTCTAGGAAATATGATCGCGGATTTAATCTTACTAAGATTAAATCCATATATGAAAAGAGGGTAGTTTTTATATTGAGAATCTCAAAAAATTTAGTTTTTTGTAGCTTTAGGAGGTTGTAGGGAGTTTAGTCCCTGCCATTACAATGAGCTTTGCTTATTGTAATGAAGTAATTAATTAAACAGTGCCTCAAGTGCGTCAACACTATCTTTCTGCTCTACTATCTCACCATCTTCAGTAGTTGTAGTGTCTGACTCAAGAAGTTCAATTTGCATACCTGTTAGCATAGAAGCTAAACGGATATTTATACCACTTTTACCAATCGCTTTACTCTTTTGGTCAGCCGGAAGAGTAATTATTGCTTTAACATTTTCACCCTCATCATTTTTAACTATCTCTACATGAGAGATGATAGCCGGACTCATTGTACGTGATACAAAAAGTTCTGGTATGCTAGTATATTCAATACAGTCAATATTTTCACCTATTAACTCATCACTAACTGCATTAATACGCACACCTTTAACACCAACAGTAGCACCAACCGCATCAACTTGAGGGTGAGTACTTAAGATGGCAATTTTAGCACGTTCACCTGGTATGCGAGCTGCTTTTTCAATGATTACAGTTCCATCAGAGATTTCAGGTACTTCAAGAGCTAAAAGCTCTTCTAAAAACTTAGGAGACGTACGAGAAAGTTCTATCTGTATACCGTTTTCTTTATCCATTGTAACGCGACGCACAACCGCTTTAATGTGATCTCCAACATCAAAGAACTCGCCTTTTATACGACTTTTCATTGGAAGCACAGCACGGACTTCATCTACTTCTATATATGTTGCATTATTTGAATCAACGCGAGTAACGCGACCACTTACTAGTGTTCCAACTTTAGATGTATATCTATTGTACATCTCATCTTCTACAAGTCTTTGGATGTGATATTCTATTTCACGGTGAAGTTGTGAAGCCCCAGTTCTACCATACTCTTCTAAGTCATGATCTACTTGGAGCTGATCATCAAGTTCTACTTGGTCATCATACTCTCTAGCTTCGCTTATAGGGATGAAAGCAGGAGCGAGCTCTTCATCTTCTAGTCTTGCATCATCATCGGCTACAACGGTAATTGTTTGAACTATTTTTATGCTTTTTGCCGCATCATCAATTTGAGCTTCAAACGCAAAGTTTCTATCGATAACTCTTTTGGCAGTTTGAACAAACGCCGTCTTTAGCGACTCTAGCACTTTTTCAGGTGAGAGTCCTTTTTCATGTGCAATAGCTTCGGCAATATCTAGAATTTTTTCCATATTTTTTCCTTAATTTATTTCATTTAATAAAGAAATTCCTACTTTGCTTAGCCTAAAAAGGAGTAAAGTTCTTCCCAAAATTTAATTGACAATAGTAACTGCTTTGGGGGGATTTCTTATGAAGTAGGGAATTATACCAAATAAGTCATTAAAACAGCTTTAACCAAATATTTATGACTTTTTGAATATAATGTCTGCAATATATAGACTCAAGGAATTATTATGGATTTAAAGTTTGCAAGAACAGAGATAGATGAAAAAGCAAAAAAAGTTGATTTAGCTAAAATAGAAGCTACAGTGGCTAAAGACGATAGTGTAATCTTCTATTTTGATAGAGATAACTCACATAAAGATTTACTATCTCTTCAAGATCATTTTGAAGCAATGGGAAAAAGTTTTTATATGAGTGAAGTAAAATTTGGTCTATCAGATAATGATTATATGTACCAAGTTCATATAATGAGCTAAAGAGAGATTATGAGCAAAAAGTTATTTATTGAAACATTAGGTTGTGCAATGAACTCTCGCGATTCTGAGCATATGATTGCTCAGCTTCGTGAAAAAGAGGGATATGAAACAACTGAAGACTTTCAAGATGCCGATCTAATTTTAATAAATACGTGTTCAGTTAGAGAACGCCCAGTCCATAAACTCTTTAGTGAGCTTGGTGGCTTTAATAAAAAGAAAAAACCCACTGCCAAAATTGGCGTTTGTGGTTGTACTGCTTCTCATCTTGGAGAAGAGATAATCAAACGCGCTCCTTACGTTAACTTTGTTTTAGGAGCAAGAAACGTTTCTAGAATCACCGAAGTTTTACACAAAGATAAAGCGGTTGAAGTCGATATTAACTACGATGAAAGTGAATTTGCCTTTGATGACTACAGAACGTCTCCATACAAAGCATATATAAATATCTCTATTGGTTGTGATAAAAAGTGTACTTTTTGTATAGTTCCAAAAACACGTGGTGAAGAGATTTCCATTCCAGATACGTTAATCATACAAGAAGCTAAAAAAGTAGTTGAGGGTGGCGCTAAGGAGATTTTTCTTCTTGGACAAAACGTAAATAACTACGGAAGACGATTTTCTGGTGATCAAGAGAAGGTAAACTTTACAGAACTTCTAAGAAGACTTTCAAAGATAGAGGGACTAGAACGCATTAGATTTACTTCTCCTCACCCATTTCATATGGACGATGAGTTTATAGAAGAGTTTGCACATAATCCTAAAATATGCAAATCAATGCATATGCCTCTGCAAAGTGGCTCAACTAAAGTGCTAAAAGATATGAAACGCGGATATACAAAAGAGTGGTTTTTAAATCGCGTTGAAAAACTTCGTACCGAGTGTCCCGAAGTTTCAATAAGTACAGATATAATTGTCGCGTTTCCTGGTGAAAGTGATGAAGATTTTGCTGATACTATCGATGTTATGAAACAGGTGAAATTTGATCAGATATTTTCTTTTAAATACTCTCCTCGTCCTGAAACTGAGGCTGAACACTTTAAAGAAGTCGATAGTGAAGTGGCATCGGATAGACTTAGTTATTTACAAACGCTAAATAATGAGATTCACGATGAGATAAACGCCAAGCTTATTGGCAAGACTTATAGAGTTTATTTTGAGGCACTTATACGTGATGGATATGTTTCAGGTAGAAGCGATAACAACATTGTGATAAAAGTCAAAGGTTCTGAAGAGCTACTTGGTACGTTTGAAAATGTGAAAATTACGCAAATTGGTAGAACTATCTTAACAGGCGAGATTCTTGCTTAAAAGAGCTTCTCGCTTTTTAGGCCTTATTTTGATTCCATTTATAGGCTCTTTATTTATCCGCCTTTTATATTTAACCAATAAGAAAGAGTTTGTAGCACCTGAGAGTTTACCTGAAGAAAATTTCATAATGGCATGCTGGCATGGTGAACTTCTGATGATACCTTATGCTTACAAAAAATATAAAAAAAATCCAAATGTAAAAATTATCATTTCTGATCATTTCGATGGTTCACTCATAGCAAAAACATTAAGTCATTTTGGTTTTGGGAGCATTAGGGGCTCTAGTACTAGAAATGGTGCACGCGCTTTGATTAGAGGCATAAAAGAGCTGAAAAATGGGTATGACTTAGGTATAACGCCAGATGGGCCAAAAGGGCCTCGCCATGAAGTGGCGGATGGCATAGTCGTGATGGCTCAAAAAGCTGGTGTTAAAATTGTACTTGTAGAAATAAAGGCATCTTCATATTGGCAACTTAATTCATGGGATAAGTTTGTTATTCCTAAACCATTTGGCTTGATTTCCTACTATATTAGTGATATGATTGATGTCTCAGAGATGGAACTAGACGAAGCGAAACAGTTGATACAAGAGGGGCTACTCAAAAATGAAAAATAAATATTTATTTCCTATACTCGCACTTCTATTGATAGTAAATATGGGAATCTACTTTCTAATCAATCCTTCCTATGAAAAGTCGATGCAAGCAAAGTATTATTATGAAATTGGTGATTATAAAGAGGCATATAAATTAGCAAATGAAGCCTTTAGTAAGGATGTTTATAACCGTATGGCCTCAACTATAATGGCACAATCAAAAACATCACTCTTGTATGTTGATTATATAAATCAAGCAAAAGAGTATTTGATTCAGATAAATATTATCGCTGCTAAAGATACAATCTCTAAAGCAGATAGAGCAAGGATAAAAATGATGAGTGAAGTTGTGATAGACTCCTACGTTAAACTAGCTCCAAGTATTATTACTAATAAGACCTTAGTAGAAGATGCCGCTAAATATCATGATGATTTTGAGAAGCTCCTTGAAAAAGTTACTAAATAAAAAAAGAGTTGAGTTCTTAGAATATATTGAGCAGCATCGCGGTTACTCTGAACTTACTATAAAAAGTTATGATGAATCGATAAAAGAGGGCTTAAACTTCATTGAGATAATTGAAGATAAGGATGTTGTTATATTTAATCTTATGCCATATAGGATTCATATTTCGGGTTTAAATTCCAAAACAATTAGTAAAAAACTAAGTGCAATAAGAAGTTTTGTCTCTTTTTTAGGTGATAATGGTTTAAATATAGTTCTAAATTCAAATGACAGTGTAAAGGTGGCAAAAACTCTGCCAAAACCAGTTTCACATGAACATATTTTAGAGGCATTACAAAATGCAAAACTACAAGAGAGATTAATTGTCACGATACTCTATACAGCGGGACTACGTATATCTGAACTCTCATCACTGAAACTTGAAGATATAGGAGATGAGTGGATACGAGTTATAGGAAAAGGTAATAAACAACGTGACATTCCTCTTATGAACTCAACAAAATTGTTAATCGATGAGTATTTGACAACTATAAGTGCAAAAAAATTCCTTTTTGAGAAAAATAGCGAAAAATTAAGCGAAAATAGTCTAAGATATATCGTAACTAAAGTCTTTAGAAATGTCTCACTTAAAGTGACACCACATCAGCTACGTCACTCTTATGCAACTTCGCTTTTAAATGGTGGAGCTCCCATAGTAGATGTTGGTGAATTGTTGGGGCACTCTTCTATGGCTACAACACAAATATATACTAAACTAGGTAGTGCATTGAAACAGCAAAATTATAACAAAGCACATCCACTTTGCGGGGTGGATGAGTAGTGTTAACAAAACTCTTTGAAGCTTTATACATTAAAGTATTTGTCAACATTATTGTTTCTAGAACTAATACTGAGATATATATAGAAGAGTTTTCTAATGGAACTGTAAAAAATAGTTCGCAAAATAGTTATGAAGAAACTGATATTACTTCAGAAATGCTAGAGTTTATATCTAAGTTCACTAAAGAGACACCCTATTATTACATTTCTATCATAGACTCTTCAAAAGAACAAGGTTCTATACCTACATGTGAAAAAAATCGTCTCTCTTATTATTACTATGATATAGATGCCTGTGAGTCAAAATCCTTTAATGATAAATGGACATTCTATACACATAAAAGCGAACTTTATACACTAGAAAAAAAGTTTAAAAAAATTGGTTTAGATTTTGTTTTTTCTCCATTTGTTATTTTGAATAATTTTTTTAAAGATAAAATATCTTCACATATCGCTATGTACTTACTTGTTGAAGATGGATCTATATCTCTAAGTATATAAGCATGATGAGTTGCTTTTTGCTGAGTATTTAGACTTAAGTGATTTAGAAGATGACGAAATTTTACTCTCTCAAGATGAAAATGAAGGTGAAAATGAACTAGAATTCTTTGAAGAAGAGGGGATTGACCTTGAAGATATTGATGTTGATGATGATTTAGATGACCTTGAAGCCTTTGGAGATATTGAAGACTTGGACTCTTTGGAGGAGATCGAAGATTTTTCTGAACATAAAGATTTGGAAGAAGAGTTTTATGAAGCCGGTGAAGAAGAAAACGATTCAGAAGATGAAGAGGAAAGTATTTCAAATGAAGATTATGAAAGGTTCTCTCTGATTAAAAATGCTTTAGGAAATTACTACTCTGACAACAAATATAATAGTGAGTTTATAGAGAATGTCTATATAGCAGATTCGATTGGCGTTAGTTCTGACTTAAAAAAATACCTTGAAGAAGATATGTTTTTAAATGTATACATAAGACGATTAGATATGAATAGCGAGATGCTTGAGCTTGTTAAAATGGAGCTAAGTATATGAAATTTAGCTATATTAATCCTAGAAAAAAGAGTGCATTAACTCAAGATGTACAACTGTTACTTACTTTTTTTACTATTACACTCATTATGCTCTTTTCAACATATGCTTTTTTACTTTATAAGAACTATTCGTTTAATGAAAATAAAAAGAATATACTCTTGCAGAGAGAGGCATTAGAAGTCTCACTTGATAAGATGAAAGTAGATATAGCATATATTGAAAAACAGAAAATTGTGGCTGAGAGAATTTATACTCAAAATACAGTTTTAAAAGATTCAATAAGCAATCTTTTTGACTTAGTTCCTTTAAGAATTACATTAAGTGAGGCACAACTACTTAAAAATGGCCTTATTCTCTATGGTATTACACCAAATAAAGATGTATATAACTTTATGCTTCAAGCACCCTTGCGTTCGATTTTTCATAAAACATATAGTAGTTTTTATCCTGCAGAGAATGGATGGATTCGTTTTATGTCTACGAATTATATGAATGAAGATGAAGTTAAGTATGATAAGGAGCAAGATTATGAAGAGTAGTATTTCTCGTCCACACATATATCTTTTAGTACTTTCTACTTTACTATTTGTATTTGTTCTTATCTTCTCTTTTGCTGTGTTGGTTCCATCAGGTAAAGAGTATAGAATAAATAGAGTAGACCTTAAAAAAGTTTCTATAGACTTGAGAGAGTATGAGTATTTTCATGATGAAACTTTAGATGTCCTTAAAAATCTTCGAAGTGAAAATAGGCAAATTATTACAGCGTTTGATACTGTATTTAATCCCCAAAGATTTGAGAAACAGAATAAGAACTATTTTTCCTCTTTAAGTATCTCACCAATTAATCCTGTAGCTAAAGAAGAAGAGTTCACTGTTTATGAAGTAAACACAACATCTTTAATAAGCTCGCCAGCAACTTTTTATAATTTTTTAGATTCTATAAATAAAAGTGATTGGATTATGGGAGTTGATTTTCCTATAGATTTTAAGCGTGATGGCGAGATGATAAAGTCTTCATTTACAATGAAAGTTTACTCTAACTCTAAAGATGATAATAACACTACCGCCTCAGAATCTGTTGCTAAGTAGCCTCGTAATTTAGGCTCTATACAAAGTAAACGTAACTTCTCTTTGAGTTCTTTTGAGAGTTCTTTTGCTTTTATGTAGGGAGCGATAAAAACATAACCATGCTCTTGATTTACTACAAATCTCCTACTAATAATCACAGTTTTGTCTTTTTTCAATAGCTCTTTTTCACTAGCAGTAGTAAGGTGTAGTTTTGATTTCAAATACCTATCTATGGCAAGAATGTCACTGCGTTTGGAGCCACTTGATTTGAAATAATTAAAATCGTTAATACTCTTTATCTTTATGTCTTTTACTAAACTCTTGACGTCCTCATCTATATACTCAAAGCTTTTTTTAATCCCACTAAGATATTTATGTAGAAGAGGAGTGGAGTAATTATGTCTAAACTCATTGCGTTTGTAGCTCTCATCTAAATTACTCTCATCCAAAAAATATTTTAATTGATTATCTTCTAAGTATTTGAGTAATTCTTGCTTATCTAAATGAAGAAGAGGTCTGAGAAGATTATAGTTTTGGCGTTTATCAAGTTTTTTCATACCTGATATTTCTACACAGCCAGCACCTTTGCAAAACTGCATAAGCATCCACTCAAATCTATCACCTAGATGATGTGCTGTTAATAGGTTTTGATAATTATGTTTTTTAATAAGTTCTTCAAAAAAGTCATAACGCAGGTTTCTGGCTTTTGCTTCAAAGTTAGAGTCTATCTTCTTCGCTTTAAGTAGATGGCATTTAAAATTATATTTACTTGCAAGCTTTTGAGCATAAGCTACTTCATCTTCACTTTGTAAGCGCACTCCATAGTTTACAATTGCAATGTCAAATTTTATATTATTTTCTAGGAGTAAAAAGAGTAAGGCGGTTGAGTCTACTCCTGCCGAGAAGGCAAGGAGGTTTTTGGACTCTTTTAGAAGTTTGAGTGAACTATTCTCAAGCATTATCTACAGTAGCGGTTAATATATTACCCACTAACTCAGTGATTTTAGCCTTGTATATTTTTGTAAACTCTAAATCTTCATCTTTAGTTCTATCGTTTACATAAATTTCACCATCTATCTCAGGAGCCCATATAAGCTTTCTCGCGCTTAGTAGATACTCATGCTCATCACTCTCACTATCTATGACAATATCAAACTCTTTGCCTATGTCCGCTCTCAAAGACTCACGAGTTAGCTCTGAAACAATATCTCCTAAGATCTGCGCGCGTTCTGCTTTTACTTCATCAGATATTTTATCGCTCAAATCATAAGCTGACGTAGTTTCTTCATCGGAGTATGAAAATACATTTACGCGGTCAAATCCGAAAGTTTTTGCAAACTCGCACATTTCATCAAACATCTCCTGCGTTTCATTGGGATGACCAACTATAAAGCTTGTACGAACAAAAGAGTTCGGAAGACTTCTCATAAAGTTAAGTAGTTCAACTGTTTTATCTTTACCAAATCCGCGTTTCATTAAACGTAACATATCATCATTAATATGCTGGATAGGCATATCAAAGTAGTTGTGGAAGATTTCACTTTTTGCTATGTTTTTCAGAAGTGCCATACTTGTTGTTGATGGATAAAGGTAGAGAATTCTAGCAGATTTTACACCCTCAATAAGTTCTATTCTCTGAATAAGAAGTGAAAGCCCATCTTTGATATTTTGATCACGAAGGTAAGAGCTTGAGTCCTGGGATACAAAAGAAAAATCATAATATCCTTTTTTTACAAGTCCTTCAACTTCACTAGCAATAGAGTCTAGGTTACGTGAGTTTAACTTACCTTTAAAAGAGGGTATAGCACAAAAACTACACTTTTGATTACACCCTTCTGAAAGCTTGATATATGCATGATAAGTTGAACCTGTTACAACTCGTTCAGCTCCGTCTATAAGATAGACTTGATCTGAAAAACGACTCTTTTTCTCAACTAAAAGTTCATCTATTTTGTCATAGTCACCAACGCCGGTAAAGATATCCACCTCTGGAATCTGCTCCATTAAGTCATCTTGGTAGCGTTCGCTTAAACAACCGGCCATAACTAGCAAAGAGTCCTCTTTTCTTGCATCATGAAGAGAAAGAACGGTATTTATTGATTCCTCTTTTGCCGCGTCTATAAAACCACAAGTATTTACGATAATAACATCGGCGTCTTCATTATTGTCTGTGAGTTCAAAGTTTTGAAGTTTTCCCATCATTACTTCTGTGTCGACAAGGTTTTTAGTACATCCAAGAGAGACTATGTGGAGTTTATTGCTCATATTTCTTCTTTATAAATATTTTTCGTATTATACCTAATTTATCATAGTATAATTAAAGCATGAAAATATATGATGTGATGATACTTGGCGCTGGGGCAAGTGGCCTTATGTGCGCAGCCAATTTAAGTAAGAAAAAATCTGTTGCAATTTTGGATGTAAATGATAGAGTGGCAAAAAAGTTGAAAATTTCTGGTGGGGGAAAGTGCAATATCACTAACCAAAGTCTATCGGTAGATAATTTTGATGGTGATAGTGAGTATGTCTCTTATGCACTTAAGAGGTTCTCAAAAGATGACTTGCTTAAGTTTTTAGATAGAAATAGGGTGGAGTTGGAACTTAGAAAAGGGCGTTACTATTTTTGTCAACATAGTTCTGATGATATAATAGAAGTCCTAAAAAAAGAGTCTAAAAACAGTGAAATCATTCTAAACAATGAAATTATCTCAGTTGCTAAAGATGAAGAGATATTTCAAATAAAAACTAATAAAGAGATATATAAAGCAAAAAACGTTGTCGTAGCGACAGGTGGGAAGAGCTTTAGAACTCTTGGGGCTAGTGAAATAGGACTCGAGATTGCTAAAAGTTTTAATATCCAAACAAAAGAGTTTACTCCCGCGCTTGTTGGTTTAACTGTCCAAAAAGAGCAGTTTTGGATGAGAGAACTAAGTGGACTAAGTTGTTATGTGCATATAAAGGTAGATGATAAGGTTTTACGTGAAGAGATGCTCTTTGCGCATAAAGGTATAAGTGGACCTGCTGTTTTATCTGCTTCGCTATACTGGAAAAAGGGTGAACTAAGTATAGATTTTTTGCCAGATAAGAATATAATAGAGTTAGTCACAGGAAGTAAAAAACTTGTAAGTTCTGTAATAAATCTTCCAAAAAGACTCTCAAAAGCACTTCTAAAGGCAGTAGATGTTGACGATAAAGAGTGTAAAAAACTCACTAAAGAAGATACTGTTAAGTTGAAGCTATTACATAGTTACAGCTTCTCCCCAGCTGGAAACTTTGGTTTTACAAAAGCAGAAGTAAGTCGTGGTGGAGTGAGTCTTTTAGAGTTAAATAAAGAAACTTTAGAGTCAAAAAGTATAAAAGGGCTTTATTTTATAGGTGAAGTTGCCGATGTTACCGGAGAACTTGGAGGTTACAACTTCCAATGGGCATTTTCAAGTGCCTATATCTGTGCCAAAAGTCTTAAATAATTTTATTTAAAGCTAACTTTATATGCCACAAGATATAATAGTAAAAAATTATGTATGTAGTAAGGATATTTATGGGTATATTTAGAATAATTTTATTGAGTCTAATGCTCTCTTTTTCATTAATGTTGAGTGGTTGTCAGGGGAATAATAGTGATATTCTGGAAAATAATGTGACAGCTTTAAACATAAACAATACTTTGCCTTCTATTGATGTGAACTCTACAAAAAATCCAGTTACATTACAGTTTGTATTTTCAAACGACATAAATGTTTCCAGTAGTGGTCAGGAAGTTGCAATATATATTAGGGCTTTTGACTCGAGTGGCACTTTAAATACAGAAGGCTCAATCACTGTTCAATATCCACAAAAAACAGATGCGGGTCAATTCTCCCCAAATACTGCAACTATTGTAGATGGAATAGCTAAGTTTACTTATACTGCACCAACAGATCTTCAAGGAAGAGTGGACGCAGGGGATAAATTTTCTGATTATACTTTCTTTAGTACAATAAATGGAACTGTTAGTACAAGTTTACATGTTAACTATACTCCAGGTAGTTCAATATCTATTGGTGAAGCTGTCTTGCAAAAATTAACTCTTTCAGAATCTACAATTAACATAAGTCAATCTGGGACAACAAAATCTTTAACTTTATTTGCATCTACAAATCAGAGTACGACAGACATTGACTTGAGTGTTGGAATTAAATATGGTGACACTGGTATTGATGTAGGTTATTTCAATCCTTCAAGCCCAAGTATAGTAGACGGACGAGTGTCTTTTACATATAATGGACCATTGAACTTACTCAACACATCAAAAACTTTAGCTACAACAGTTTTTACTTTGTATGATAAAGCTAACCCTGGAATAACCGCACCCTTAACAGTTAATTTTGTGCCTAATCTTCCAGTGATTAGAGCAGAAAGTCCAACTATAGCTTTAACGACAAACTCAGAAGCTAAAACAGTGACAATATTAGCTTTTGACAGTGTAACAAATCAGGCATTTGAGAGTGGAACAATCTTGATAGCGTATCCAGCGGCAATAACAAATGGTAGTGTTTCAGGTGGAACATTTACTCAAAATGAAGCGAGTATCGTAAATGGTAAAGCAATATTTAGCTTTGTAGGACCAAATCCATTAGCTCAGATTTCGGACCAAGTATTTACATTTAAATATAAAGAGAATCAGACAGTAAGCACATCAATGACAGTTAAATATACTCCTCAGCTTCCATCAATTGCTAGATTGGCTATTAATGAGGTGAATACAACAATTTCGCAGGATAAGCAAGTACACACAGTGGTTATTAATGCTATCGATTCAAATGGTGGTTTTGTTACTGAGGGAACTATTAATGTTAAGTTTCCAAATGAGATAAGTAGCGGAACAGATTTAGGTTCATTTACATCATTAAGTGTTCCTGTAGTAAATGGACAAGCTAAGTTTACATATTCTGGTCCAGAAAGTGTTTTGGGAACAAGTGGAAAATTAACTACCGGTACATTTGAATTTAGTGATGCAGCAGGTATTGCAACTGCCGTAAACTGGAATGTTACTTATAATCCAGAGGTGCCTGTAATAAGACTTATGGATGCTACTATTACACTAACTAAAAACTCAGAAATAGTTACAGTGCAGGTTTTAGCATTTGATGAAAATAATCAAAGTTTAGATACTGGTACAATAATCGTAACTTATCCAACAGAAATAATTAACCAAAATGCTAATGGTGGCCGATTTTTAGAAAATGAGGCAGCTATAAGTAGTGGAGTAGCTTCTTTTACATTTGAAGGCCCTCAAACTCTGGAAAATATCACTGACTTGGTTTTCTCATTCTCATACAAAGGGAATGCAAGTGTCATTTCTAAAAGCCTAACAATTTCTTATACTCCAACTATTGCAACAGTTATATTGAATCAAAACACTAAAGAAGTAACACTCAACAGTGAAACATTTAATATAGATGTCGATGTGAGAGATTCAAACAATAACCCATTTACAACAGGTAGTGTTAAAATAGTATACCCTCCTGATGTAACAAAGGGAAGGGATATAGGAAGTTTTATTAGCTCTGAAATTTTTTTAGATAGTAAGGGGAAAGCAAGTTTTATTTATACGGCTCCAAAAAATTTAGATATAAATAAGTCAAATATTAAATTTGGATTTTATCATGATTCTGGTGCACCTGAAGATGCAAAAGAATTTATAGTGACTATTAAACCAGAGCCAAATCAAATAATTTTAACTGATTATGCACTTACAAGTAGTTACACTGACGGTAATATAACTATGGATTTACAGAGTACAAAACTAATTACATTTTATGTAAAAGACAAAGATGGTAATTTACTCAATGATTCAAATATTACGTCAATGGTGGTTAGTGTATTAAATACTGCACTCGCTGATATTGATGATTCTAATTCTAGTAATCCTGCCGCGGAAGTACAAACTCTAACAAAAAATAGTGCAAGTTTAAGTATCATAAGTAATACTATTTCTGGAGTAGTACCAATTAAAGTATTTGCAAAATTTAAAGGTGTTAATAATGAAGATGCTAATCTTACTGAAGTATTTAATGTCATTATAGTTTCTGGCCCTCCAACTGCTATGAGCATTAGTTATGTTTCAACTTCAAATGATGCTTTACATGCAAAATTTGTTGAAAAAATGGTAGTCGCAATTACAGATAAATATTCAAATAGAGTAAACAGTAATCCAGGCCTTTCTGTCTCGTTAATAGCTGGATATGCTAGAGATACTTCAGGTCCTTTAAATTATATGTATCATACTAATGGCGGTATTATAGATACAATTGATGATAAACTGAAAGTAGTAGCAGGAACTATAATGAAAGCAGATGTAACAAATAATGGGCAGAGTTATGCAAAAGCTCCAGATGTAGCAGTGACTGTACCTGGAGGTGGTTCTGGATTTACTGCTCGGGCATATTTATCTAATTATGGAGGGATAAGTGATATAACAATGCTTAGTAATGGTAAAGAGTATGTCTCACCACCGACAGTAACTGTAACCGGTTCAGGTAGTGGTTTTAGCGGTACTGCAACGCTGTCTTCAACGGGTACATTTTTTACAAAAAAAATATCAAGTACTACTAGCTTGCCGATAATAAACCTTGACAACCCAGGACAAGGTTATACATCAGTGCCTAGCATAACAGTTACAAATGCAGGTGCTGGATCCGGTTTTGATGCTGTTGCAATATTAGAAAACACTGGATCACTCAAGTCAATAAGTATCGATGTAGCCGGTAGTGGATATGCAGTTGGTGATGTATTACCAGTTGATGGTGACGGATCAGGTGCTTCTGTAAAAGTAAAAGCAATTGGTGGTGCTGGTGAAATAACAGAATTAGTTGTTTTAGATGCTGGTAGTGGATATACAAGTGCATCAATAGACACATTAACTAAGGGAAATTTGAATGCTACATTAACAGCTACAATAGGCTTTAGTATTAAAGAAGTACAATTGAGAAATGGTGGCAGTGGATATAATGATGATGCTCTTACCGTTTTAGGTGGCTCTCCTACAGTAAATGCTATTGCATCAGCACAGATAGGTTATGGTATTTCAGGCATTACCGTTAATAGTGTTGGCAGTGGATATAGAAGTGCATCAATTATCCTTAGCAATGAGGGCGATGGAAGTGAAGCGGTTGCTATAGCTAATATTAAGTACCCTGTATCAAATATTGAAATTATTAATGGTGGTTCAGGATATAGTAATGGGGCACTAACACTAACACCAAAAGTCGGAGATACAGGAACAGGTGCAAAAGCAACAGCAACAGTTTTTAGTGATTTTTCAACAGTGACAGAAAATGGATCTATAAATGATGACTTTTTAATGACTTTTGCTAATAACGATAATAATTATACTTATAATGCTTCTGGTAAATGGGATATAACATCTCTTGATACAGTAAATAACTTTGAGAGAGTTTTAAAAGATCAATATGATGGAAATACAACTCTAAACCTTGGTTTTGCTATAGGTAATAACTTTAGACAAGATATTTGTAAGTTTGGTCAAGAGTGGGTAGCTACTGCAACAACTCCAGTTCCTGCATTTGATTCAAATGGATTAGCTGAAATCGACATCACTTATGATTATTATCTTGCTGCTAAAGATATCATGTTATCTGCAAACTTAGTAGGTGCTCAAAATAGTATAGGTCAAACAGTTAAAATAGGTGAGGCAATAAAGCATTCACTTCGTGGAACAGGCTTAGTTGCAGATATATTAAATCTTCCTGTAGGTTTAAATCATGCTGTTTACAGAATAAAAGTTGACTTAAAAGATACACCAATAGGAACTTTTAGAAACTCTAATTTTGCTTATACAATTGAAGCTACAGGGACAGACTTGATTATTCATAATATCAATGATTCAATGGATGACGGAATACATAACTGCCCATCCTTAAATGATCAAGGAAGAGCATATGTTGAAGTGGAAGTTTCAACTGGTGCATCTACAGCAACAATTACTTTAGGCAGCTTGGCTATATCTAGAGAATTTAAATAAAGGATGAAAATGATAAGAAATAGTTGCATTAAAATTATACTTACCACGGTGCTATTTGTAACATCAGGTGTGGCAAAAGATAATAGATATACAGATAATAGTAAGTCTCTATTCGCAGTAGAAGCTGGATATAACTCCTTAGGTACGGAATATACAGATAGAAATATTTCACCAGTTGTAACAACCCAAAGTACTTCATCATTAATGAGTTTAGGACTTAAGATAGGAGCTCAGACGGACACATATAGAGTTTTTTTAAGTGCAAAATATTTTTCTGATACTGATAACAAATTTGATTACTTAACAACCTATGGTGTTGAGGGGCAATATCTTATCCATACATTTTCAAAAGCAGACCTTTTTATTGGATTAAATGGAGGAATAGCAAATGCAAAGTTGATTTTAGTACAAGATGGTGTTTCTAGAACAATTTCAGATCCATATTTTGGTGCAGAAGCTGGTATTAATTTTCATGTATCAGGCTCATTTGACTTTGACATTGCTGGGAGATATATGGGAATAGATGCATTAAATGTTATTAGTAAACGAGAGTTCACATTAAGTGATATGGTTGGAATTTATACAAGCCTTACTTATAAATGGAAAATGGACTAAGTATTTTCTAACTAGATAAGAGAAAAAACTCTTTTATCTTTTGAAAATGATTTTCAATATTTTCAAAACTATGATTACCATTTTCTTCTAAAATAATATTAGAATTTGGTAATTTCTTTATAGCTTCTTTATAGTCGAGTGTCTCATCCCCCTTTTGTAAGAGCAACATAAAATTCTTTTCAGTTGCAGCATTAACTTTATACCTTTTTAGCATTTGAATATGCTTCTCATTCCACTCAAAAGTACTTCCATCATAAAAACTTGTAGGTTTTCCGAGAACTTTTTGTAATGTAATGTTAGGATGGATAGAAGGGTTTATTAGAGTAGCTTTTAATCCATATTTATTCGCGAGATAGATACTATAGTACCCTCCAAGAGAAGAGCCTATAAGTGTTACATTTGGTAAATAGGACTCTATCATTTCCTCCAAAGTACTTATGGCTAATTCTGGTATATAAGAGAGTGAAGGGGCAATAAAATCTAGCTTATATTCTTGAAAGTACTTTCTAAAAGCTTTTGCTTTAATACCTTGTGCACTACTAGCAAAGCCGTGTATATAAATTGTCATTTCTTTTTCCTTACTCTCAAGTATGTCTTCTTTTAAGATTTTAATTTTAGCAATATAAACTTTATTGAGGCTATGTAAATCTGAAATAATATATTTTTTAGTTACAATTATAAAAAGGAAAAATATGAAATTATTAATTATTATAAGTATATTAATAGCAGTTAATTTGTTAGGTAGTGATATAAAACTTATTGAAGCTGCCAAAGCTGGGAATATTTCTAAAGTTAAGTCAATTTTAGCTTTGGGGGATAATGTAAATAGAGCTGGAAAAGGGGGTGCAAGTGCTCTTATGTGGGCCTCTAAAAATAATGAGCTGGATGTTGTCAAGCTTTTAGTTAAAAATGGGGCAAATATCAATATGCAAGATGCTGGAGGATTTCATGCCCTGATTTATGCAAGTAGTGAGGGGAATATAGAGGTTGTTAAGTTTTTACTAGATATGAAAGCAGATATAGATTTAGCAACAAATAATGGAAAAAATGCACTTTTGTATGCTATAAAAAGTGAACAACTCGATGTGGCAAAACTTTTAATAAGTTCTGGAGCATCTATAAAAGCAAAAGACATGAATGGTTGTGGAGTACTTTGCCAAGCGATACAGACTGAGAGTTTAGATACTGTGGAGCTTCTTGTTAGCAAAGGTGCAGATGCTAATGAAATGGATCATGAAAATCATACAGTATTAATGGCTGCATCCGAAATGGGCTCAAAAGAGATAGTTTCTTTGCTACTTGCCAATGGTGTAGATAAAAAGCTTAAGGATTCAAATGATTATAGAGCAGTTGATTATGCACAAGAAGAAGAGTTTGATGAAATAGTGAAACTTTTAAAATAAGTATTTTATTAATTGTTTGAGGATTGGTTGCGGAAACAGGATTTGAACCTGTGACCTTCGGGTTATGAGCCCGACGAGCTACCGAACTGCTCTATTCCGCGATATTTGGGTAGTGAAAAATCTAAATTAAAAAGTTCAAGCAGCCTAAGCTACTTGAGACGATACTATAAACCAGTAACGTTTTCTGCTTGTGGGCCTTTTTCGCCTTCACCAACTTCATAAGTTACTTTTTGACCTTCATCTAGTGATACACGACCATAACCACTATTGTTTACTTGACGAAAATGTACAAATACATCTTTCCCGCCATCTTCTTGTTCGATAAAACCGAAACCTTTTTCAGAGTTGAACCATTTAACTGTTCCATTTAATAATGTTGCCATTTTAAATCCTTGTTTGTTTGAGTACACCATATTTCTAAGGTGGTAAAAATCTAATATAAAGTTTTCTTTTAGGTGAATGTACTGTAAACAAGAAGTTATCAATATAAAGCAGACTAAAGATGTAACTTGAATCATCTTTTCTTATTCGAATTATATCTGAATAAAATATAAAGTACAAGACATCTATAAGAGAAAAATTAAGCATTGTTTCTTCTAATATTAATAATAAGAGTATAGAAAAATATTAATATATCCCTAAATTGTTGGAGGTATAATAGCATCATATAAATATCTAAAGAGATAATTTGATAACTTTATGGGTAATTCCCATTATAAACAAAGGAATAAATATGAGTAAAGAAGAAGAGTTTAAAGCGAAGACACTAGTTGAAAAAATTAATGCAATTGATCAAGTAATCATAGATAAAATTAGAGATTTTTTAGTAAAAGATAACGGTGATTTAGATCTTGTGCATGTAGAAGAAAAAAATGATCTTATTCTTGTATATATAGAGTATCAAGGAGCTTGTACTTCTTGTGAATCTTCAGGCAGTACTCACACATCAATACAAAATATTCTCCAAAGAATGCTTTCAAATGATATTAGAGTTTTAACTGTATAAAATAAGATTAATTTAGTAGCTTAAAAAATGTAGGACCAGAACCAGAAAAAAAGTATTTATTTTTTACTTCTTCTTTTAACTCTGGATGAAGTAGAATTAAAGAAGCATAAAGGTCATTAAGTATTAAAGGGTCTGCAGCAAGTTCTAATATGCTTCTTGAGTCTAGTTTAGACCAATTAGAAGCTAAAGAGAGATCTATTAATAGATCTTTTTTTAATCTATTATGAAGGTTAGTTTTATCATATACTATATTTGGTTTATAGAAATCAAAATTTAGACCTTGCTCTTCAAACTGTTCTACAACCTCTCCACAACTTGATACATTTGCAGATGAATAGTTATATATAAAAAAAGGTACATCTCTAGCTATTTTAGTTCCGATTTTTATTAGTTCATTTGTACTTAGTATAAGGTTACATATCTCTTTGGCTAAAAGAATAAAAGCAGCAGCATTACTAGATGCTCCTCCCAAACCAGATGAAATTGGAATATTTTTTGTCACTACAACTTTATGTTCAGTAAAGAACTCTTCTATATCTGAATCTATAGTGGAATTTATTAGTTCAGTATATGCTTTATAGATAGTGTTAGATTCTAAGGGGATTTCATCGCATCCTTCAATAGTAAAAGCCTTGCATTTACAAGGGATAAAGCTTATTGTGTCATATAAATTGTCTACACGTACAACACGCGAAAGTAGAGTCTCTTTTGTATCTTCAAAGTCAGTGAATTTTAAAAATATATTTACTTTTGCATGTGCCTTGATACTGTAGCTAGAATCATTTTTGTCTATCTTTAATTTTTCTCTATTGATATTAGCATTTTTTTTATTTTTTGAAGTAGGTACACTCTCTTCATCCCAGTAACCACCTTCGTCCCCACCGGCAAATCCACCCATAAATCAAACCTCTATATAAATTTTAAAAGGTATTATACTAAAACATTGAGATGGAGTATTAAACAGAGATAATCAGTAGTTTAATATGGCTAAAGATATGTATAAAATAACAATAATAGATAATAATATAATAGACTATTATGTATTTTTATATCAAGAATAGAACATTATTGGAACAAATATGTGGAAGACATTATATGAATATTTTAGTATAATTCGCTAAATAATTTTCTGAAGGATAAAAAATGATTCAAGAGAACGGAAAAGTCGTAGATATAGCAATTATTGGAGCAGGACCTGGCGGTATGGCATCTGCTATCGAAGCAAAACTTGCTGGAATAGAAAATATTGTTGTTATTGACAAAGCACCTCACCATAATGATATGATTCACAAGTTTTACAAAAAAGGTAAGCGTGTTGATAAAGACTGGATGGGAATCAAGTTTGAATTTACAGGTAATGTAACATTTGATGAGTGTTCTAAAGAAGAGTATATCCAGCAGATGGACGACAAACTAAATGCTGCAGGCGTACTTGACAAGTTTGAATATAACCATGAAATAAAAAGAGTAACAAAAGGTGAAGATGGCCTTTTTGAAATGGTTTTTGATAGTGATGCAACTTCTGAAGGTGTTGAAACTATGAAAGCTAGAAATGTTATCCTCTCTGTTGGTCGTATGGGCAAACCAAATAAGCCAAAGTATAAATTTGGAAGAGAACTTAAGGATGTACTAAACTTCAACCTTTCTAAAGTTCAAAATGGTGAGCATGTTATGATAGTTGGTGGTGGAGATACTGCTGGTGAGTATGCTTATGGTTTAGTTGAACTAGAAGATATGGAAGATTGTGTTGTAACTCTAAACTACAGAAAAGCTGAAATTACACGTATGAACCCTATAAACACTGAAATGTGTAATAAGTATCTTGATAATGGGAAAATCCTTAATAAAATGGGTGTAGATATCGAGAGTGTTGAACCTTCACCAGCTGGTAAGATTCAAGTAAATTTTACAGATGGAACAACTGCTGAATATGATAGAGCTGTTTATGCACTTGGTGGTACAACTCCAAAAGACATTCTTGTAAACTCTGGTGTTAAAACTGGTGAATGGGATGTTCCTGTATATAGTGAAGAGACATTTGAAACAAATGTAGAAGGTCTTTATACTATTGGTGATGTTGTAACAGATCAAGGTAGTATTGCACTTGCTTTCAACCATGCAAGTGACGCTGTAAAACATATCGCTTCAAAAATTAAATAAACTTTATATACTATGCTCATTTAGGGCATAGTATAGATCTACATTTTTTAAACTTTTCTACTATACTCTTTTGTATGTAAAAAACTCACTCCCTTAAACATTACTTTGGATAACTTATCTTTTAACTCTTCATTGATAATTATTAAACCCGGTATATTGTGAAATCTAAATAGCCTCGACCCTGCCGTTTTACTATGATCAATTGAGAATTGAGTAACTACGGACAATCCAGCACTACTCTTTTCAACCTGACTTTTATCAATATCGATACAAGATATTATCTCTTTTACAATAGCTAGCCAGTATTTAGCTAATATTTCTTGTGTATCCCAATCAACTATATCTACTGGATAATAATCAATATTATTAATCCCAAGCTCATCTAGTGATGACTTCATCTTCTCTGAGAATAGTGGAACTCCAGGGTTTATAATATCTGTATAAACTACCTCTTCATCTTCTTCTATCTCTGCTAGTATTTTAATTGGTAGCTTGTCAAAATCTGGTTTTTTCCCCATTATTGATTCTATGAGATCTATTTCTGCAGGAAGTTCCAGAAAAGGTGCATTATCGTTCGGTGATATTGCATCAAAAATATAATATTCCATAAAGGCCCTTTTTTATTTTAACTATTAGTATATCAAGGAGTCATTTTAAGAAAAATATATTTATAAGCCGACTTAAGTATGAACAGCTAAGTTTAATAATTTGAGACATTGTAGGTACTTACATTGATAAATATTCTATATTTTACTTAGAATCATAAAAAAAATGATTTATTAAAGCTTTACAATGTATAAATTGGTTAGAATTTAAAATTAGGATGAAAAAACTTAAAGGATTAGATATGAGTAGATTAGATATAAAGGCACAAGTAACTCTTTTAAAAGAAGCTAAAATGTACTTTGAAGATGTAAAGCCAGTAAGTAAGGCAAAAGTAAAAGAGAAAAAAGGTGCTGTTGTTTTAACTCAAGAGCATATTGAAGAATGGCTTCAAGTCTTTTATGATGATCGCATTAGAATGGATACTTGTAATCAAGCTTCAGTAAAAATGTAATTGGCAAATATCTAATACCATATAAAGAGTATTAGAGTATAGTTCTGCTTATGAAAAATAAGAATGAACTAATTACAAAAGATATTAAACGACTAATCTTTCAAATTGCAATACCCTCAAGTATAGGGATGTTTTTCAACACGATGTATAATGTAGTAGATACATTTTATGTAGGTAAAATATCTACAGAAGCTATCTCTGCATTAACATATAGTTTTATGATTTTCTTTATGCTTTTATCAATAAGTTTCGGATTGTCATCTGCTATCACTGCATATGTAGGTGGAGCACTAGGCAAACACAAGAGAGCTATGGCGAAAATCTATGTATCAAATGGCATAAGCCTCTTTATGCTTATCTCTTTTATTCTATCTATAGTAAGCTTTTTACTTTTAGAAAAAATATTTGTTTTAATGGGTGCCACGGCCCAAGTCTTAGAATACTCACTTGAATATACTTACATAATACTCTTAGGCATTGTTCCAATGTTAATAGGATTAGGTGCAAATGCAGCCTTGATAGCACTTGGAGATACAAAAAGTTATAGAAATATTTTAATAATTGGTTTTTTTTTAAATCTTATTTTTGATCCATTATTTATATATGGCTTTTATTTTATACCTGCACTTGGAGTAGGTGGAGTTGCACTTGCAACAGTACTGATTCAGTATATAACACTGATTTATATGATGTACAAACTTTACAAAACGACTCTTTTTAGCATATCTACATTTTTTAAATCATCTCCAAATATAAGAGCTTTTAAAGATTTAACTAGGCAAGCTATTCCTACAAGTGCCAATATGCTTCTAATGTCTTTTGGAAGTGTTATCACAATGTATTTTGTATCGACTTATGGGTTTAAGGCTGTAGCTGCATTTGGGATAGGCTACAGGGTAGAACAGATTATTTTACTTCCTATGCTTGGACTCAATACAGCTGTCATATCTATAGTCTCAAATAACTTTGGTGCTAAGAATTTTGATAGAATAGATGAAGTTATTCATAAATCGTTAAAGTATGGTTATATAATGAGTGCTATAGGTGTCGCTTTAATAGTGTTCTTTGGTAAGTATATGATTATGGTTTTTGATACAGATATTGAAGTTATAGACATTGCTTATCCATATATAATTTTTGAAAGTTTTATATTCTTCTCATTTATAACGCTATTTATATCTGTTTCTACTCTTCAGGGTATTAAAAACCCATTTATAATACCCTATGTAAGTTTTTATAGACAGATATTTATGCCTCTTATTTTCTTTTATGTGGTTGTGAATATATTTGATTTATCTATTATATATTTATGGGTGAGTATGTTTATTATCATCACTAGTGCAGCAGTGTATATGAAGTTATATATGAAGAGACAATTAGAACTCGCTCGTTTAAAAGCTTAAAGATTCAATCTGAGGCAGGAGAATAGAAAGCTTAGAAAAAAAAGTGTAAAATTGCATTATAAAAAAGGATAGAAAAATGAAAAGTTTACAAGAAGAGTTTCTTAATGAACTAAAAAATACACCAAAGTCAACGGCAGCTGGATATGCTGAGCTTTATAAAAAGTATAGTGAACTAGCTATTGAAAAAGAAATAAATAACGGTGCTCATGAAGTACAAGCTAAGGCGATGGGTAATTATTATACTGTTTCTGTGTTAAGGGATTTTATAAATAATGAAAGTCAACTTACTCGAATCATAGCTCTTAAAGATTCATATTAAGTTACTCAAACTTTATATTACAAGCTGGAGTATTACATAGAGAGTACTTCTTTTTTATCAGAGTATAAAGAAAAATATGAAAAAAAACACCCCACAAAGAGGTGTTTTTATAGTTTTGAAAGTGTCTAAAAGTCACCATTAGCAGCACGCGCAGGAATCTCTTCCATCGCTTTTTTAACACTTAGTCCAAGTTCTAGCATCTCTTTTGGAAGTGGAAACCCACCATGAATCGCAAGTGTCATATCCATAGTAATAAGGAATCTATCACCATTTCCATACTCGATAAGCATGATTCTACATGGCATGAAGCCACCATAGTATCTGGAGTGATTTAAAAATACTTTTGCAATTTGAAGTGAACATAAAGAGAAAATTCTTGCATGTTTTACTTCAGCTGGTGCCGCATCATCTTTTGTGTACATTTTAATGTCACCAGTTATACGCATGTTGTACTCTTCTGCAAGTGCCAGTATTGAATCAGCAACATCTTCATTTTCAACATCTTCCGCTACTTTAAACTCTTTCATCATAGCACGAGCTGCATCACCATACTCAGCAACATTACTAAACATATTGTCGTATGCAGGCATTGCTCCATCATCCAGTTTATGCTGTTGTGTTACAGCGGTCCATCCCATATGTGCAGTAGAACATCCTGTAGCAAAAAGTGAAAAGCCAAGGATTGTAAGTCCTATTATTATGTTTTTTATCATTTTATATCCTTTTGTTAAAGCAATCTATTTCAGTACATAATGATGTACTATAAAAATAATAAATTATTATTATATAGATTATACTATAGTATAGGGAAAATGATTTTTAGAGACAATAAACTTTTTTGAGTAATATTTTTAACATAACTCTATGACAGAAACTGAAAATTCTTTTTATAGAACTAGTTTGGTGATTTTTGTGAATACTTTATCTAATCCGCTAACAACTTTATCTGCTGTAGAGATAGAATCGACTTTATTATTAAGGTTCTCAACTATGTTAGTACTAATCTCTTTTATATCATCAAGCTGTTTATGCAGTGAATTTATATCATTTGATTGTTCTTCAAGTGCTTCAATATCAAATGTCTCCAATAGTTCAGACAACTCCTCATGTTTTATTATCATAGTCGAATGCTCTCGTCCAAGTTGAGTATTGTCAAAATACTCTTTTATCTTAATATAGGTGTTTTCTAGTGAATCATATAACGAATTATCTATAGCCATGTAGTATCCTCTTTTTTATATTAGCGTTGAGCTTTTTTATTGACCCTAGTTGTATTATACACTAAAGCATATCTGGACCTCTTAGCTACGATGCTTTTAGGTATAAATGTAATTTATAAACTAGTACGAAATCCTATTTTTGCCACTATTTTTAGATTTATACAATAAACTATCTACTCTTTTAAAAATTGTATCTTCACTATCATTTTCATTTGCTTCTGAAACTCCAATACTAATTGTAATTTTATTACCTGTAATATTTTTCAAATCTTTTTCGACACTAGTACAAATCTTTTGTGCAACTTTTTTAGCATCATCTAAATGAGCTTCTGAGAGTAAAATAATAAACTCTTCTCCACCAATGCGAAATATATAATCATTTTCTCTGAGATGAGATGCTATTAATTTACTCATTTCAATTAAAACATCATCTCCTACCTTATGTCCATATGTATCATTTATACTTTTAAAGTTATCTATATCATACATAATCATTGAAAATGAAGTCTTATATCGCTTTTTTAGAGAAAACAACTCTAATATCTTTCCATTATAAGATTTACGATTTTTTAGTTTTGTTAATTCATCTTCATAAGACTGTAATTGCATTTTTTTCTGAGATAAATAACGTTCTGTAATGTCTCGAGTTATTCCTAAAACACCTATGCTAGTCTCATTGTAATGAAATGGTATTTTTTTAATTAACAAGTAATGCTCTTGATTATTTATGAAAGGAACCCATTTTTCATGAGAAGATATTTCATTCTTTTCTAGCATACTTTGATCTGTTTCTCTATATTGTAATGCAATTTTTTCATCAAAGAGTTCGAAATCACTTCGACCAATTATCTCTTCTTTCTTTTTATCAATGTATTTCAAATATGCTTCATTGCAACCTAGATAGTTTAAGTCTTTATCTTTATAGAAAATAAGGTCATCCGTAGAGTTTATAATAGAGTTAAGTATGTTTTTTGATGTTTCTACACTGTCTTCTGTGTGTGCCTTTTTATTAAATAAGTATCCAATAAGCAATGAAGTAGAAATAATAAAAATAACTTTTACTAAAATGGAAAATCTATAGTCACTCAATAGTAATACAGATAAAATAACAATACTCACAATAATGACGATTATAGTAGTTAAATATTTTTTCATTGTTATTATTCTACCTTAATACTTTTATTTTAGGTCTTAAGAAGTATGACACCTAAGTTTTATCAGGTTTTGAAAAAGCAAAATTTCTGTGCAGAAAATAAAATTAAGTATAGAGGGAGTATACTTTGGTATATACAAAATGGAGGATGAGGTTATGAGTAATTTATTACAAATAATAAAATTAAGTTTAGTAGTTGCTAGCTCTTTGTCTGTAATATCAGCTGTTGCAATGGCAGAAGATTTACCAGATAGAGGTCCTATCCCATTTACATCATACGACATAAATAAAGATGGTTCAGTAAGTGAAAGTGAGTTTTATGATACCAGAGCTACTAGGATGTCTAACAAAGCAAGTCAGAATATGCCCATGAGAAATGCTGAAAATGCTCCCGACTTTAACACTTTAGATAGAGACAATGATGGCAAGTTAACTAAGCTTGAACTGCTAGAAGGTCAAAATCAGCAGATGCAAAATAACAGAGCCAATAAAAGACAGGGACAAAAAGGTCAAAGGCGTAAGATGCAAGATATGAATCGTAATATGCCTATTTTTGAAAGTTATGACCTAAATAGGGATGGATATTTGACTGAAAATGAGATGAGTCAAGCTAGAGCTAAGAGAATCGAGCAAAAAGTATCTCAAGGTAAGCTACTAAGAAATAGTGCTAATCAAACTAAGTTCGCTAATATAGATACAAATAATGATGGAAAAGTAAGCAAACAAGAGTTTATTACAAATCAAACGAAGAAACGATAATTCGTACTTATAAAATTTTTTACCCTTATACTACTCTTTAGTTTATCTGTTATATTCATAAAGAGTGGAGATATTTTGTCTAAGTCACATAAAATCTGCTCAGTAATTAAATAAAGGATATTTATGTTGGATACTGGACCTTTTATATCTCTCTCTGCAGATGAATTTAATGAGAAAGTGGAGCAAGGATATAAAATAATAGACATCAGAAGAGCTGATGAGTGGGAATATTATGGAGTTATTGAGGGAAGTCATAAGATTACATTCTTTGATGAAGAGGGTGGATATGATGCTGATGCATTTTTAGAAGCCTTCACCCAGGTTGTTACAGACAAAGAGCAACCGTTTATCTTAGTTTGCGCTCATGCAAGAAGAACTAAAGCGGTTGGTAGATTACTGGCGTTACAGCTTAAGTATGCAAATGTTTATGAATTAGATGGCGGCATTAATTGGGGTTGGTTAGATAAAGGTTTTAAAACGGTTAAGTGATTATATTTATAAGGCCATACTCTCTATTTTTTTGACAAAGGGCAAGTCGATTGCTGGAAAGTCATAATTAACTAACTCATTGATATTTACCCATGCAGAATCAGTATGTTCATTCAGGTGGAGCTTTTGCTCTTCATCTACCTTATGAGCGGTGTAGATATGTAAACGGAATTTTTTATTGGCATATTCCAAATCTTCAAAACCAATGTATTTATCGATTAATATATCTAAATCTAACTCTTCTTTTATCTCTCGAATTCCACACTCTTTGAGTGTCTCATTTGCTTCAAGCTTACCACCGGGAAACTCCCACTTATTAGGCATAGGTTTATCTGGCTTTCTTTTAGCTATTAAGACTTTTTTATCTTTATTGATAATGATGACACCGACTGCTTTTATTGTTTTATTTGGCTGATTAATCATTTTTGCTGTAACTGCTTATGAGGTGATTGTAAGCTTTGCGAATTTCTATTAAGGTTTTTAAAAATATCAAGCACCCATTGATGATAGGAATCTTTCATTAGAGTTTTTAAGGTGTGCTTTTCTGAGTCTATCATTTTTTTTACGCTCAGTTGAAAATCATCCTCATTAAAGGCCTGATCGATTTCAGTTAGAGCCGCGTCTACGCCTATCCAACTCGCTGTTCCAGTTATAACGCCACAAAGTAACGCCCATGGACCAGAGGGAGAACATACTGTTAAACCAGTCGCTGAACCCGCCACGAAACTCGCTGCCTTGCCAGCACTTTTAGCACCTATTTTTAAAAGCATTTTAGACATTATTGCTTTAGAAATAGAAGTGCTCAGTACTATTGTTCCTACTCCACTGAGACTTTTTTTGGCTATGTCTCTTGATGAAGAGTCAAAAATATCATTAAACTTAGCATTTATATTATGCAGTTGCAACTGTATTTGTTTATTTTCAGAGATACTTTCATTACTCTCAAAGGACTCCATAGTACTCTTTAAACTACCTCTGAGGTTGCTAATATTACTTATAATACTGCTATTGACAATTTCTGAAGTAGTTCTTATTCTTGTGCTAAAATTATTTTGAACAAATAGATGGCTGTTTATTCTAGATTGTATCTCATTGTGGAGCATTTGTTCATTGCATTTTTTTAGTTTATATCCAGTTGGCAAGAATTTATTATAGTAGGGAAGCAGTGTTGCATTTTTATATTCACAATAGAGGTCATGACCTTTTAACGCTATCCTAGTATATTCACCTTTTAATGAGTAGTAATAATTAGATAAACCCGGTATTGCATCATACACTGGCACAAATGCAATCTCTATTTGCTTGTCTATAATTGTATCTATATCATCGAGTATCTTTTGCTCACTAGACTTCAATTGTTGATTAAGTCTAGTATCAATTTCGCTATAGGCTTTTTTAACTAGTTTCTCCATTTTTTGAATATGATGTTTTTCGTATAGATGATTGACAAACAATGTTGAAATTAGAAGAAGTACAATAGCACCTATAAAGCCTATGAGGAAATAGTTTTTAGTTTCTCCTCTCTTACCTATTTCTAGAACAGATTTAGAGATATTTATACTCAGTAGTAACTTTGAATACGCCCATGCAAAGATACCTTGAGTCATAAACAGATAAAATAACCAACTATAAAAAGCATAATTGTCATCCATATTCTGCATTGATAAACTAACTACTTTCCACTCTACTAGTTCTCTATACCTTAAGGTACTCGATAAGAAATCTAAAAAATTACAATCAATAGTATGAATTTCTGTAGTTGGAGTCGTATAAAATTGATATGTAACAAAAACTATAATGAGTAGTGCAGTATTAATCCACACAGTCATTCTTCTTGCTATAGCATCTAAAAATGCTCCTTTAACAGTGAGACTTAGCTTATTTTTTATTCTATTATGTATTAGCCATATCACTATAACATCCATACCCAAAATAAGTATAACTGCTTGGTCAATGTAAATAGTTTGTAATAATAAGATGGTTGATGCACTAAAGGCTACAAGTAAGGATAATAATAAAGTAAGCCATACACTTTTTACTATATGAAATAGTGAAGCTGTGTTATAGAATACTCTATCTGCTATGAGATAGTTATTGATGATTTTTATTTCAGAGAGTGCGATAGTAAGTAGAGTAGTTGTCCCTAAGATATAAAGTACAAAAATTATGCAGGGAGTTGTCTCAGCAATAAGTGTCCATATGAGTAAAAAAATAAAAATCAATAAACTTTTGAACATATGGCCTCTTGTAATTAAGTAATAATTACTTTAGCATATTTAAAGAAAAAAGCAAACATAAAAAAGTGCTCTCTTATATAACTCAGGTTTAATGGAACCACTCAACACTAAGGTGAATGGCTTTTCTATTTATTATTTATTAAACGCGAGCCTCTTCACGACGTTGTAAATATTCCCATTTTGCATCAACACGGCTTTGCCACTCATCTATGAGATATTCGTACTGTTTGCTAAAAAGATGTTTAAAACGCCCTTGTGCACCTAAATAATCACGAACAGGAATAACATTTTTTGGACGGTATGTGATGTTTAGCTCAGTACCATCAATTATCTCATAAAGTGGAAAAACTAAAGATTCTGTAGCTAAGTCAGAGATGGCAATAGTATCTTCAGGTGCAAATTTCCATTCTGTTGTACATGCGGACATGGCGTTTATAAATACTGGACCCTCAGTTGCAAAACCTGTTTGAATTTTTTTAACCATATCTTTCCATTTGTTTGGAGCCACTTGTGCCACATAGGGTGCACCATGTGCTGCCATAATTGCCATGATGTCTTTTTTGTTTCGTTTTTCACCATAGCTCGTGCGTCCAGCAGGAGATGTAGTCGCCGATGCACCGATTGGAGTTGAAGAGGAGCGTTGTCCTCCAGTATTTGCATAAACTTCGTTGTCTAAACAGACATACATCATATCGTGTCCGCGTTCAAAACATCCAGAAATCCACTGAAAACCGATGTCATATGTTGCCCCATCACCACCAAACGCCACAAATTTAGGTGTGCGTTCTGGTTGCTTGAGACGACCTTTCTTTTTAAGTGCTTTGTGCATAGCTTCAGCACCTGCTACTGCAGAAGAACCATTCTCAAACCCTATATGAATCCAAGAAGCATCCCATGAAGTGTGCGGATAAACAGCTGTACAAACTTCAAGACATCCAGTTGAAGCCGCGAGAATCAGATTATCGTCCGTCGCGTTTAAGACTTCACGAACTATAATAGAGTGAGCACATCCAGGGCAGAGAAGGTTTGAACCCTCAAAACGTTCTGTAGATGTTGAAAAATTTTTGAGATTTTTTGTTTTTGCTTTTATTTGAGTCATATATAATCCTTAAAAAAACGAAAGTTTTGGTCCACGAAGACCTATAAATTGCTGTAATGGAGTCATAAGCTTTCCATTTTGCGCATTTTTTGCGAGGTCACGATAGACAGTATGAAGATTTACTTTTGTTAAATCACGTCCACCTAAACCATAAATGTAGTTATTTACCACTGTGTTTGTGCTAGTGTTAAAAAGTGCTCCTGTGATTTCGTTGTAGAGCATTCCCACTGTACCATTTGGACTTGATCTATCAAGTGTAGCAATCGCCTTAGTATTTTTAAGTGCATCAGCAATTTGCTCAAGTGGAAAAGGACGAAAAACTCTTATGCCAACTACACCTGCTTTAACACCTTGTTCACGAAGTTCATTTGAGACTTCTATAGCAGTCTCTACAGATGTCCCCATGCAAACTATAGCAAGCTCAGCATCATCCATGTTGTACTCTTCTACAAAGTTGTATTCACGGCCAGTGAGTGATTTTAGTTCATCAAACGCTGCTTGAATTTTTGGTAAAACAGCGCTCATAAGTGCGTGATGTTGAGGTGCTTTGTGTTCAAAGTGCCAATCTTCTTCAGTTTGAGCTCCATGTGTTACAGGATTGTCAAGATCAAGCATATCATTCATAGGTTTGAACTCGCCAACAAAATTATATGCCTGCTCATCACTAAGTGTTTTTACTCTCTGTGCTGTATGCGATGTCATAAAGCCATCTTGATGCACCATTGCAGGAAGACGAATATCATGATCTTCCGCTACGTGAAACGCGACAAGATTCATATCATAAACCTCTTGTGGGTTATAGCAGTCTATTTGAATCCAGCCACTATCACGCCCCATGTACATATCTGAGTGGTCACCATTTACATTCAGAGGTGCAGCAATAGCACGGTTTACAACATTGAGCAAGATTGGAAGTCGCATACCAGATGCAGAGTAAAGAGTCTCAAGCATAAGCGCAAAACCTTGTGAACTCGTAGCAGTTGCAACACGGCCACCTGCTGCTGCTGCTCCGATACAGCATGACATAGCACCATGTTCTGATTCTGCCATTACATACTCGCCATCAACATAGCCGTTTGCCATAAAGTTTCCATAGTTTTCAACAATTGGAGTAGATGGGGTAATAGGATATGCAGCGACTACGTCCACTTGTGCTTGACGAAGTGCATGACTTGCCGCCATATTTCCATCCCATACTTCAATATCTTTTAGTTCAAATATATCTGCCATTAGTTTTCCTTTACTTTTGTATTCTCTTCTTGGGGCCAGTTCGATAATGCCTCTGCTTCATCCATTTGTTCAGGAAACATTAAAAGCGCATTTGTTGGACAAACTTCAACACAAATTCCACACCCTTTACAGTGATCAAAATCTATAGTAACCATTTTTTTCTCACGAGAAATTATTGACATATCAGGACAATAAATCCAGCAGAATTGACAATGTATACACTCCTCTAAATTGAGCAATGGCTTTTCAATACGCCAATCGGCTACACTTATACTAAACGAGTTTGATTTTGAGTAGTTTCTATGCTCTGGTAGTGTATTTACAATATCTGTTACTGCTCCTTCAAAAGGTCTGAGTATCGTACCTATTTCAAAAGTATCCCATCCATTTTCTAGCATTTTATCTCCTTATTTAACTTCATTGTATGCACGTTCTATAGCTATCATATTGGCATCAATTATTTTTTGAGGAAGTTTATTAAGAACCTTCAACATGCTCTTTTGAAAGAAGTCAATTTCATACATTTTTGAGACTTTCATAAACGCACCTAGCATAGGTGTGTTTGGTATCGCTTTTCCAATTGTTTCTTGAGAGATTTTAATACAATCAACCGTGAAAACTTTTTTCCCTGCAAGCTTTGGCTGAGATACAATCAGCTCCTCAGTAGTTAAATGTGTAGTAATAATGTACACAGTATTCTCTTTCTCATTTTCAGTAATATCTATTGAGTAGACCAATGCAGGGTCAATAACAAGTATATAATCTGGTTGCATGAACTTCTCATGATTTAAGATCACCTTGTCATCAAAACGGTTAAACGCCATCATGGCAGCTCCGCGTTTTGCAGAACCATAAAATGCAAACGCCTGCACATCTTTTCCTGTAGATGCTACAACATCTGCTAAACCTTTAGCCCCTGTAACTGCACCTTGACCAGCACGACTGTGCCATCTAATTTCAAGCATATTCTCTCCTAGTTAATATTTCTTTTGGATATTTAATTAAGTGTTTGATTAAACACCTCCTTTATTATATGTTTGAGTTTTATCTGTAATTTGAGAGGCTCTTGTTAATGCCTTGCTGATATGATCAACAATATTTTCATTTCCGATAAGTCTGTTTAATGATGCTTTTACAATGTGAGACTGAACTTCTGGACCTACACCAGAAAGTATGAGAACTGTCTGCTGTTTTGTAAGACGTTCATGTAAAATTTCAAGTGCATGAAGTCCTGCTGCATCGATATATGGAACATATCTCATTCTTAATATAAAGACTATAGGAGGATGCTCAAACAGATTTAGGACATCTATAAGCTTTTCAGCAATACCAAAAAATAGCGGACCCTGAATTTCATACACTTCGACATCTTGAGGAAGAGTTTTACGATCGATTGAGTCTGGATCTTCTTCATTCTCAAATATACGAATTTTCGTTGTTTTCATCATAGAGTCGATAAAGAGGATTGAAGCTAATGCAATACCTGTTTGAATAGCAAAATTTAGATCGACTAGTATGGTTAAGATAAATGTAACGATTAAAATAATACGGTCGCTTCTTGGTGCTTTCATAATCTCTTTAATATGCTTAACTTCAGACATATTCCATGCTACAACTATCAAGATAGCAGCTAACGCAGCAAGGGGAATTTTTATAATTAATGGCGTTAGAAACAACATAAATACAAAAAGCCAAAAAGCATGCATAATCCCTGCCACAGGTGTGCGTGCACCTGCTTTAATGTTTGTAGCAGTTCTTGCAATCGCACCCGTAGCTGGAAGCCCTCCAAAAAAACCAGAAGCAATATTTGCTATGCCTTGCCCAAACAACTCAGCATTTGATTTGTGATGAGTTCCTGTCATGCCATCTGCAACTACAGCTGAGAGAAGTGATTCAATTGCAGCAAGGATTGCAATCGTAATTGCATCAGGCATTAATTGACGTAATTTTTCAAAGGATATATCTGGCCATGTAGGTGAGGGAAGCATAGATGGAATAGGACCAAACCGACTCTCTATGGTTTCAATAGGTAGATTAAACATCCAGACTGCAACTCCTGCAAAAACAACTACTACAATTGGTCCAGGAACCTTTGGAATATAGCGTTTAAAAAAGAGGATGATGCCAACTGAGACAAGAGAGACGATAACTGCATAAATGTTCATATCGTCTAAATGAGAAATATAAAGCATAAACTTATGGATAAAGTCTGGTGGTACACTCTCTACTTTAAGACCAAAAAAGTCTCGTACTTGAGAAAAGGCAATGAGAAGTGCAATTCCTGAAGTAAATCCAATAACAACAGGATAAGGAATAAACTTGATTAACTCTCCTGCATGAACAAATGACATAATCATCAATATAATCCCAGCCATCATAGTAGCGAGGACTAAACCTTCATATCCATGTTCCATAGCAACCATTGACACTGTTACTACAAATGCAGCTGTTGGCCCTCCTATTTGATAACGGCTACCTCCATGTGCAGATATAATAAAACCGGCAACAATTGCCGTAAATAGACCTCTTTCCGGTGGGAGGTTAGATGCTATAGCAATAGCCATAGCAAGTGGAAGTGCCACGATAGCAACCACAAGTCCGGCGACTAAATCTGCATAAAAATCTGATTTTGAATATCCTTGAAGCCGCCATAAAGTTATCAGTTTAGGTTCGAGTGAATCTTTAAATAATTGGAACATCAGTAAATTTATCCTTCTAAGATTTTTTAATTTCGACAGTATAGTGTGCAAGTTCTTAATATTGAATTAAGTTCAATTATATATATATGATTTTATTTAATTGAAAATAGATGATATTTTCGATATTATTTTAAAAAATATAGGAAAAGATTTGAAACAAGTAATCAATGAAGAGCTAAGCCGTGTAAAAAAAGAGCTCTATCTTAATGCTGCAGCTCGTTATTTTGATGAAGTAGGATATAAGGAATTTAAAATATCTGATTTAGCAAAAGAACTTGAGACATCAGTAGGAACAATTTATAATCTGTTCGACTCAAAAGAAAAGCTATATGTCCAATACCTAGTTTTAAAACTGGAAATATTTCTTGGAAATCTAAAAGAGAATGAGGGAAGTGATCCACTTGAAAACCTAAGGGTTTATTTGGAATATAAATATGCAAAATACATTACCAATGAGCCAACGACTACAAATGACTCTTATTTTTTTCATAAGTTGGAAATTTTAAATCATAAAGTTGTTGATGAAATATATCAGTATCTAACTAGGCAGCTTCGTCTTCTTCTTCCTTATGAAAACACGAATCATGAACATTTAGCAATTCTTTTTAAAAAACTTTCAGATGGCTTTATTGTTAGTCATTTTTCTGGTCAATGCTCATCTGAACAGATTGTTGATAAAACATTGGATATTTTTCTTAATGGTGCTAAGCAGTAAAGGGTTTCGTTTTATATTAAATTTTTAAATCTGCTGAAAAAGAATCTTTTCATTATCTGTAGATACACCCACTTTTAGTTATAAAGAGTGCAGCTACTATTGTTATGACTTATAGCAAAACCCTCAAAAAACAAGGTACTACCTATAGATTGTTGTCGAACCATTTTTGTAAGTCTTTTCCATATTTGTACTCAGACAACTCAAATGCTTCTACACCTGTTCCAAGGTATGCATCATAAAGTATATCTACAGATATACTTAAAGCTTTGTTCTCGTGCTTAAGCCAGTTATTGAGGAGTATAACAAAGTCACTTTTTCTATCTTTCCAGTACTCTCTTCTTAACTCAACTTGTTGTTTACTACTCATTATTTGTCTCTTTAGATAGGAGTTTGATGCGGAATCTTTATGTATGGAGTTCCTAAGTGTTCCATTAATATTTATAACTGTGTTTAGTATACTATTTTACAAACAATATTTATTGGGATCAAGGGATAAGTAAAAAGAAAGATTTTGAAACTAAGTAAAAATCACTTAGTCTTACTACAAACTGCTATAATTCTATTAATGATAAAGAAACTAGAATTTTACGATCATGAGGTATCAATGAACTTAAACAATAGTACAATTATAAGGTAGAACATGAAGTCCTCTCAAAATAAAAAAAGAAAAGCACCTCCAAAAAGTAATGGGGATGTGAATTACAAAAACCAAGTTAAACAGATGTTCAGTGATTGGTTTAAAAATCATAACAGGGTTGGTTATGTTATGAGTAAGCAAGATATAGTAAGAAACATTATTACAAAATTAACTTCAAAGCAAGAAAATTCACTTGAAATTGCGATAAAAGAACTTAATAAAGATGGCTATATAGAGTTACAAGAGGATGGTCTTACTCTTGTACTAACCCAAAAAGGTGTAAACGACTTTAAGAAAATGTCTTTTTAGTCTAAAATATCTTGATTTAAAAATTACAATGCTCAATAGATAGAAACTTCTTACCTATAGAAGTAATAAGAAACCACACTAGAAGAGCTATAACATACACTATTATCTGCTCCCTTATATATCTTTATAACCTTTATGTTTTTCATCTTGATTACATATAATAATTAAATAAGTTTATATCATATAGAATGGTCTGTTTTATATAATGTAAACATATGGATTCAAATGGATAAAATTAAATATAAAGAATTAATTACCAATGTAAGTGATTGCTTATGGGAAGTTGATAAGAATGGTACATACACATTTTGTAGTGAGAATGTGTACCATTTTTTGGGATTTCATTCTCATGAAGTAATAGGTAAAACTCCTTTTGATTTTATGAGTGAAGAGGAAAAAAAAAGAGTCGGTCAGATTTTCTTAAATTATATCGATAAGAAGGAAAATATAATTGACCTTGAAAATACACATCTTCATAAAAATGGTTCAGAGGTTACAGTAACTACAAATGCTATTCCAATTATAGATAAGGATGGTAATTTACTTGGTTATCAAGGTTTAGATAGAGACATTACAAACTCTAAAAGAATAGAGAGAGAATTACAAAAACAAAAAGATGTTCTTGAGATACTGTTTGAAAAGTCATCAGATGGGGTGTCTATTTTAGAGAATAATCACTTTATACAGCATAATGAAAAAATTGTTTCTATACTGGGCTATCAATCTAAAAAAGAGTTACTGGATATACATCCTTCAAAATTATCTCCTGAATTTCAACCAGATGGGCAAAGCTCATTTAAAAAAGCTGAACAGATGATGAACTTAGCCATTAAAAATGAAGGACATATTTTTGAATGGATGCATATAAGAGCAAATGGTGAACACTTCTGGGCTGAGATAGTGTTAACCCCTATATCACTCGGAGATAAGGATATTATTCATGTTGTTTGGAGAGATATTTCAAAAAATAAGGCAATGGAGATAGAACTTCAAAACTATACAGACCAACTAAACAGTAAAATTGAAGAAGAAGTTGAGAAAAATAGGAAAAAAGACCAGCATATCTTAAATCAATCAAGATTAGCTCAAATGGGTGAAATGATAAGTATGATTGCACACCAATGGAGACAGCCATTATCCTCTATTGCTGCGATATCTGCAACATTAAGTCTTGACATTACGATGGATAAATACAGAGAGGATTTCTTTCAACAGCGACTCAATGATATAGGAGAACTTTCAAAACATCTTTCATCTACTATAGATGATTTTAGGGATTTTTATAAACCAAACAAAAAACAAGCTTTAGTTACACTTGATAATGTAATTCAAAAAGCATTAAATATTATTGGTAATTCTCTTGAGAATGATAATATCAGAATAACTTCGGATTACTCTTCAGATATAGAAATTAGCCTATTTGACAATGAGATTAAACAAGTTCTTTTAAATATCTTAAAGAACTCACAAGATAATTTTAAAGAAAAAAATATAGAAAAAGCAAGAATTAACATTTCAACCAAAAAGAATTATATCTCTATAAGTGATAATGGAGGTGGCATAGCTGATAATATTTTAGAAAAAATATTTGACCCATACTTCTCAACAAAATGTGAAAAAGATGGAACTGGTCTTGGTCTTTATATGTCAAAAATGATTATTGAAGAGCATCATAATGCCATATTAAATGTTTTTAATCAAGATAATGGGGTCTGCTTTACAATAGAGTTTTTCGACTAAAAATTTTACTGTAGCAGAAAATTCTCGGCAGTCATTTCACAGCTACACCTCTCAAAAAGTAAGTCAAATCAGCCAATAAACAGCAATTTAGCTATAATTCCATCAATGAAAAAGAAACCAGAATTTAAAGTAGTATCTCCTTATCAGCCAGCAGGTGATCAGCCTACTGCCATCAAAGAACTCTCAGAGTCTATACTAAAAGGTAATCGCTACCAAACATTAGAAGGTGTAACGGGAAGTGGTAAAACGCACACTATGGCGAGAGTCATAGAGAATGTAAAAATGCCTACTATAGTTATGACTCATAACAAAACTCTTGCAGCTCAACTCTATTCTGAATTTCGTCAGTTCTTCCCAAACAATCACGTTGAGTACTTTGTGTCCTACTATGATTATTATCAGCCGGAGGCTTACATACCTCGTCAAGATCTTTTCATAGAAAAAGATAGTGCTATAAATGATGAGCTAGAGCGCATGCGTTTGAGCTCAACTGCAAATCTTCTCTCTTATGATGATGTTATAGTCATAGCTTCAGTTTCTGCAAACTATGGGCTCGGTGATCCAGAAGAGTATCTTAACATGGTACAGGCTTTAGAAGTAGGGGATGAGATAAGTCAGAAGAAACTATTACTGCGTTTAGTGGAGATGGGATACTCTCGAAATGATTCTTATTTTGACTCAGGACATATTCGCGTTAATGGTGAGAGCTTAGATATTTACCCTCCATATTTTGAGCAAGAAGCTATTCGTATAGAGTTTTTTGGCGATGAGATAGAAGCTATTTTTACATTTGAAGTTATAGACAACAAACGACTTGAAGACCATAAAAGCTTTACTATCTATGCTTGTTCTCAGTTTAGCGTTTCTCAAGATAAAATGGCTCGAGCGGTTAAACGCATAGAAGAGGAGCTTGATGAGAGACTTGCCTACTTTACAAAAGAGGGGAAGCTTTTAGAATACCAGCGTTTGAAACAGCGTGTAGAGTTTGACTTGGAAATGCTCGAGACTACAGGAATGTGTAAAGGTGTTGAGAACTACTCGCGTTTACTTACAGATAAGAAACCTGGAGAGGCTCCTTTTACACTACTTGATTACTTCGCTCAAAACAACAAAGAGTACCTTGTTATAGTAGATGAGTCACATGTTTCTCTTCCTCAGTATCGTGGTATGTATGCAGGAGATAGAGCTAGAAAAGAGGTTCTTGTCGATTATGGGTTTAGACTACCTTCAGCTTTAGATAACCGTCCTCTTAAGGCGGATGAGTACATAGACAAAGCACCACATTATCTTTTTGTCTCAGCTACACCTGCACCGTATGAACTAGAGATGTCACAAGTAAAAGCTACCCAAATCATTCGTCCAACAGGATTGCTAGACCCTATTATAGAGATAAAACCATCAGATAATCAAGTTGAAGACATCCATGATGAGATTAAAGGCATCATAGTTAAAGACGAAAGAGTCTTAATCACGGTACTTACAAAAAAGATGGCTGAGGCTTTGACAAAATATCTCGCTGACTTAGGTATTAAAGTGCAGTATATGCATTCAGATATTGACACTATAGAGCGAAATCAAATCATTCGAGCCTTGCGTTTAGGTGAGTTTGATGTACTTATAGGAATCAATCTTCTTCGAGAGGGATTAGACTTACCTGAGGTGAGTTTAGTCGCGATTTTAGACGCAGATAAAGAGGGTTTCTTAAGAAGTGAAACTGCACTTGTTCAAACTATAGGTAGAGGGGCAAGAAATGAGAATGGTCGCGTTATTTTGTATGCGAACAGGATTACAGGCTCGATGCAAAGAGCTATAGAAAAGACCACAGCAAGAAGAGAGATTCAAGAAGCATACAACAAAGAGCATGGCATAACGCCAACTACAACTAAACGTAGCCTTGATGAGAATTTAAAGGTTGAAGAGTATGGGGATATTTACCAAAAACATAAAAAAATGGATAAAATGCCAGCATCAGAAAGAAAAGCTTTAACAAAAGAGCTGATGTTAAAGATGAAGCAAGCAGCTAAAGAGTTGAACTTTGAAGAGGCTGCTCGTCTTCGTGATGAGATAACAAAAATAAAGCAGTTATAAAAATAAACCGTAATCGTATACTAGTTTTTAGAGCAAATCCTCCCTTTGGTCTGAGTCTAAAAACTAGCAAACAATTACTATGATATAAACTATAGGTAGAATAATGGAAGATACATTTAGTAATTTAGCGACATACGGATATATAGGACTCTTTCTCTACTCACTAGGTGGAGGATTTGTAGCGCTGTTAGGTGCTGGCGTTCTTTCATACATGGGAAAGATGGACCTAACTACTTCTATAGCTATTGCATTTGTAGCAAATGCTCTTGGTGATGTTATGCTTGTATACCTTGCACGTTACCAAAAAACTATGATGATGGATAGCTTAAAAAAGCATAGAAGAAAACTTGCACTTTCACATGTACTTATGAAAAAGTATGGCTCTTGGATTATTCTTATACAAAAGTTTGTTTATGGCATTAAAACACTTATCCCAATAGCAATTGGACTTACAAAGTATGACTTTAAAAAGTTTATATTTATCAATACATTAAGTTCTGTAGTTTGGGCTTTAGCTATTGGGTTAGGAAGTTATTACTCTGGGAGTGTTTTAGTAAAAGCAGCAGGGGTCATAGGAGATAGACCTTGGATAGCACCACTGTTGTTAGTGATATTTGTAGGTGGTTTGTGGATGTATATGGAAAAAGTTACAAAAAGAAGAGTTTGATTAACTCTTCTTTTCTATTATGCAACAGAAGCAACTTTATTGTCAATGTTATTTCTTACCTGATTTAATGCACTCTCCGAACGAGTAAAAGTATCATTTATATTCTCATTTGCTTTATACATTGTAAGACCAAAAGAGCATGTAGTATTTAATGTATCTGTTATTTTTATATTTTTAACAGATTGACATAATTTTTTACTCACTATCTCTGCTTCATCTGTTGTCACATTCTTCAAGATAATAACAAACTTTTTATCATCCCATCTTGCTATGATGTCATTATCTCTTAAGAGCTTTTTGAGTCTCTTTGCAACTGTTATAACTGTTTTATCTGCAGTTTTACTCTCTTCATTTTCATAGATAGAATCATAATTATCTATCTCAACAATAAGTGATGCGAAATTTATATCTACTTTTCTTTGATTTTTAATTGTAGTATTTATGATGTCACTAAAGTGTGCACGATTATACAAGCCTGTAAGAGAGTCACTTATCTGCAGTTTTTGATAGCTTTCTATATAGCGTTTTCTTTTTAATGGCTTCATTCTAGAGTTGTCCGCTATAATAAAACCTTCAATAACTCCACCCCATTTTGTATTAATATTAAAGTCGAAAAATCGCACAGCTCCTTCTTCATAAAGCTCAGCATACTGTTTAAACAGTGTTGGAACCGATGTACCTAAATCTTTAAGATACTTTTTAAGTACAACAAAACCATCTTTGTATGATAAGTCTTTAAAAAGAGCATCTAACTCAACTTGATCCTCTTTGGACATTACATAAGGTGTTTTTGCCTTCATCATATTTGTTGAACATGAAAAATGATAGGAATAAAAATATACTAACGCAGCAACAGCTTTTTGTGGAGTATCTGCATTAATCGTGACGGTTCCGTATGTATAATTAATTTTAGGATTGTGTGCTAAATATGCTCCAACACCCTGCCAAAGATTGTCAAGTGCACGTGAACCCCAGTATTTAGGTTGAACAAAACTTCTTCCAAGCTCTACTGAGTTTTCACAATAGTCTTGAAAGTGCTCATTAAAATTACATAGGTTATAAGTATAAAGTCCTTCCTTGCCTTTCTTATCAATTATATCCTTGCATTCGCCAATTCTGTATGCTCCAACAATCTCAAGTTCTTCATCATCCCAAAGTATTAGGTGTCTATAGTAAGTATCGTAGAGGTCATTATCCCTTGCTGTTCCTGTTCCTCCACCAATTGCACGAAATGATATCTCCCTAACGCGACCTAATTCACGTAAAAGAAAAGGTGAATGAATAGAGTCTGCTAGAACAATCTTTTTACCATCAATGGTTGTCCCTAAAAATTCAGCCTGTTTAATCTCTTGCTTTAGTAGTTGTCTATTTTTTGCTTCACCTATAGTAACTTCTGTTTGAAGTACTTGCTCTTTTTTTGTGCCTAAAGTATATATATGGTTATAAAAAATAGTTATATACTCTTCAATAGAGATGATTTTCTCTGAAAATGAACTTACTGGAATAACCTTACCTATAGTAAAGTGTAAGGGCTTTCTTTTACCAGCTGTCGCAAATTCGTGAGCTAGCATAAGTCCACTAACCTTTAATGGCAGTATCATAGAGACAAGATAAAATAAAAAGCTATTCCTACCTGTGACTTTTATGGGGAGTATAGGTGTAGATGTTCTTTTAGCAATCTTGATAAAACTAGATTTCCACTGAGTATCTCTTAAGCCATTAACAGAGAGTCTATTTACTAGACCTGCTGGAAAGATGATTACAGCTTCCTCGTTTTCTAAAGCTTCATTTATGGACTTTAGACTTGCTTTAGTTATCGAACCGGTTAGATTGTTTACTGGTATAATTAACTCTGCTGCTTGAGTGATACCCATCATAATATCATTAATTAAAATTTTTACTTTTTTATCTTCTCGCATATTTGCTATGAGCTGCACTAAAGAGAAGGAGTCCTGCGCACCAGTAGGATGATTTGCAATAACAAGCAGTCGACCTGTTTTTGGAATATTTTGTAGTTCATTTTGCTTGACTGTCGAGGAGATGTTTAAACTATCAAGTACATGTTCAACGAAAGCTACACCATGAAAGTGTTGGTTTTTACTCAGTATATTAATATATGTTTGTTCATGAAACAGAGCTTGAAATAATTTAATTATAAAGTTTGTTATAGGCTTGGGCAATTTTTTTACTAAGTTTGGAAATTTACTATAAAACGTTTCTCTAATCTTTGACATACTACCTCTCTTATATAAGTCATTATATTCAAATGTCTTATAAAGTAGTAGGTTTTATTAGTACTGAATGTGATTAAATTTTCTTTGTTACAATTAGTAATTTTTATACTATTAACTCAAAAAGCTCTTCTCTTTTCCATCATATCGACTTAAGATTGCAGGGAGCATTATTAAGTCGACGGCAACTGCAATAATTAATGCAATTGCCGTCACAATACCAAAATTTACATTTGGATTAAACTGTGAAAAGCTAAAAATCATAAATGAGGTACTTAGAATAATAGTGGTAAATATAATTGCTGAACCAGCATAGTGCATGATGTATACTAAGGAGTCCTTGAAGTTATAGCCTTTCTTCCTCGCCTCTTTGTACTTAACCAAAAAGTGTATAGTATCATCAACTGCAACACCAAGGATAATCGCACCTGATATAGCAACCCCAATATCAACTGTAATTCCTAACCATCCCATTACCCCAACTACTAGAACAATTGGTAATATATTTGGAATGATGAAAAGAGGAACCATACGAAAACTCTTAAATATGAGTAACATCATAATGGAGACTACACTAATAGCTAAGATAATAGACTCTACTAAAGTGTCAGTTACATCATGTTGCATATGTGCAAACATTACCGTTTGACCATTTATACTTACACTGTATGGTGTAGTTTTCCACCACTCCTCAGCCCACTTTATCATTTCTAGATCTAAAGATGTATCGACTATATTCATCGAAGCAGTTAAACGCAAGAACCTCTCATCAACATCCATTTTATCATTTATCTCCATTCCTTGAGGAAGCGATAAGGAGTACAGAAGAAGGTATTGTGCGATGAGGTTTTGGTTATCTGGTATATTTTTTTCTCCAGTCATAACCTCATTAAATTTTTTTACAACATCTACAAGGGATGATGTGTGTCTTACATCAGGATATTTGCTTTTAAACTCATTTGAAAATTTCTCAACCATATGCATAAATTCAGATGATTTAATACCATCTTTTATTTTTGAATCAAGTACTATTTCATATGACATAGGCCCAGTAAGCTTGTCTTCTATAAAAGTAACAGTTTTTCTAAAGGGTACATCCTCATTAAAATAGCGTACAGTGTTAGAGTCTATTTGTAGTTTTGTTAAGCCAAAACCTATAATGCCAAAAATAATGACCGTAGCAAGTATTATTTTTGTATCGTGTTTGATTATAAACTCTGCATATAAGAGGGCTATCTTATTTGGTTTTTCCTCACTACTCTTTATCTCTTTTTCTTTGACTTTTGGATTTATAATCGCAAGGACAGCAGGGACAAATAGCACAGTAAGCGCAAATGCAAGAAGAGCAGCATTTGCAGTTGCAACTCCTAATGTTTCTATAGGCACTATAGCAGAAATACTAAGTGAAGCGAATCCAACAGCAGTAGTGACAGAAGTAAGAAATATAGGAAGAAAGTTCTTTTCTACACTATAGTGTATAGCTTCGTGATTATCAAGGCCTTTTTTTCTGCCGATGAGATAAATCCAGTAAAGGTGCATAGCATCTGCTATTCCTATGGCAATAATAAATACAGGCATATTTGCTGTAAAATTATTTATCTTATATCCTAGTAATACCTGTATAGCTAGAACAATTATAAATGTAAACATCACAACAGCAATGCTCAGCAACATACCCGATGATCGTCTAAATATAATCCATAAGAGAATCATTGCAATAAGCAGTATGATTGGAGTAAAAGTGGTAATATCAGATTTACCAAGTGTAGAAAATGTCAGGTTTAAGATAGGACCACCAGCTAGATGAAACTCGTAGCCATTGTTTTTTGACTCTTCATCAACATACCCTTGAACAGTTCGTCCTACTTCTTTTACTGCTCCAAAGATATCACCTACTTTAGGTGTTAATCTCCCCACTATCATAGTGGTTTTACCATCACTACTGATAATGCGGTTTACAAGTAGGTCCTCTTTGAGTGCTATCTCCTCTTTTTGCTTAAACTCTAAAGCTGTTAAAGAGCTAATATCTTCAAAGAAGTCCTCAACTATAATATCATCTGGCTCCTCAGGATTTGAGTGAACATACTGGTAATTAGTTAGAGAATCAACTCTAGCAATATTTTTTGTTTCCCAAAGCTTGTTTGTAAGTCTATCTATAACTCCAAGTGCTTTTGGATTCATTATTCCATTTTCATCACTAAATGTAATGATAATTGCATCATCATTTCCAAAGACAGCTCTAAATCTATCATACTTTTTTAATGACTCAGATTCTTCTGAAAACCATACTCTATATGAGCCTTCAAATTCTATATTTCTAAGTTCAAATGCAAGAACTATAGTAAGTATTGGGATGATTAAGGCAATGAACCAACGAAAGTGTATTATGCTATTTACAAATTTTCTCATTTAAAAAAAGTATCCTAGTTTTAGACTTATTCTTTTTTGTTTACCCATCTGATTAAATGCTGTTTTATCACTACTAGATGGTTCAACTTGACGATAGTCTAAGTTGAGTTTCAATATATCATAGACTCTTGCTTCGTATTCAATATAGTAGACTTGTTCATTGTACTCTAGGTCTAAAATAGCCCCACCTACTATGGTCGCATCATTTCCATCATTAAAACTATATCTAAGCCCCAAAAAAAGATCATTTTGAAAAATTTCAAAAAGTTCTAGATCGTCGCGTTTAGTATCCTCAAGAGTTGCATACTTATAATACTCTGCTAAAAGACCTAAGTCAGCTTCTTTATATACTTGAGTAAGTGTATGCTCAATACCAAGACCAATATTGTAGTAGTCTGAAATCTCATCATCATCAACAACATCAGCATAGACAGCTTCTAACTTATAAAGAGTAGCTCCGAGTACTAATGTGTTATATGTGATGATTTTATTGACTAAGTAGGCATTTTCATTGATTGTACCTGTTGGAGATGTAGGTAAAGTATAGTAGCGTTGAGAGTCATATCCATCTTCAAATATGACAGAATAATCGAGGGTATATTCATCATCTGTAGAACCAGAGTATTTTAGATAAACACTAGGTCTATTTACAGACTTTTTGGTAATTAAACTTGCATCATATTGAATTACATTAGTTGTAAAAGGGTAGTAGATATATGGTAAAGCTGACATCTCTCTATTGGGCTCATAAAATTTTGCGATGAGAGACATTTCACCACTATCAGTATAGTGTGTATAGCTTGCATTCCATGAACCGATTTTATCATTTTCAACGGGATCGGAGCGAAATTCACTAATATTAAAATTATCTGTAATATTATTAACCTCTAGTGCACCCCAAAATCTAATATTTTTTCCAAACATAATTTGAGAATCTTCAAGCTCATATTGCAAATATAACTCATTGAGTCTTAAATAACTTCTTTTAGTAGCATCACTTCCACCTGAAATATCATGGTAGTCTTGTTGAGCCTTTAACTTTGTAAAAGCTTTAAAATTATCTTTATTATATGCTAGTTCAAGTTCTCCAGAAAGAGTATAGTTAGAAGAGTGTCTTGTACTTGGTTTTGTTATATATGCTTGAGTGGTTAAGTTGATATTTCCTTGCATAACAATATCTTCAATAAATGAAGATACCTCAAAAGAAGATATATCGGGAGCTTTTTGAGTATCTACTTCTAGATGAGTTTGTGTCTGTGTTTGGTTTAGCTCTTGAACGACGAATTTATTGTTCTCTTTTAAATCTATAACTGCTGCTACTTTAGGTTTGATATGGACTATAGATTTTTTAGGCGCAAACCTATAGCTATATGTAGTTACAATCATAGTATTTTTATAGTGCTGAGTAAGTTTTTTCTGCTTCTTTTTAGCATCACTATATCTTTCATGACAGCCACATCTTACTGCATTCATATTTGTAAATGAGATGAGTTGACAAGATCTTGGATATTCTTGTTCTTCAAAGTTGTATTTTGAACTCTCTTTTACTATGAAGCTAGTGAGTTGAACAGAAAAACAAGTATCTTTTGATTTTGCATATAAAATAGCAGTTGTTAAAAACAGTAAAAGGATAAAACGCATTTATATTTATCCCTTATTTCTTTAAAATTCTTTTATGAAAACTTTTCTCTTTTAAACTATTTCTGATTGTTTCATTTTTCCAGACTAGTATAGTTTGTTTATCATTTTGATGATTTAGCATTGTCATCTTTCCAACACGCCATATATTGGAAATTTTTTTATAATCTTCAAAAGTAGCAGTTTTAAGCAGCTCATGTTTACGGTCATAATATTCAACTTTTTTAATAAGAAAGCTTTTTGTATCCACCCATGATATCTGCTTTGTGTAGCCAGAGTTTTTACTTATAGGATCTCTTTGACCTTTGTAAAACTCTATGCCATCGAGTGTAACAACTTCAGCATCACCTTTAAAATTATATTTATCGACACTAAATGAACTCAAATCCTCATAAGAAAATTCACTTCCCATAAATGATCCAGATTTATTTTTTGATGCTATGCGTTTTACGCGCTTTAGTGCAGGAAGATAAAGCCACTGTTCATCATCTTTATCTATATGTTCATATTTTAAAAATTTTGTTCCCTTAACATCCGCAGGAGATAAAAAAGTCATTAAAGATTTGTCACCAGACTCTTTTTCAAGAACTTGCATCTTCATTTTACGTATACGTTTTTGAGCATTTGCATTTATAAGAGTCATTGTCATTTCAGAACTTGAGTCCTCAAATCCACTCATAATAGATTCTGTTTTTTTTGCAACTTCTTCATTCGTAATTGCAAATAAATTTATAGATATTAAACTTATTAGTAGAAATTTTTGTATCATTCAAACTCCAGGATAGTATAAAATTAACAAATACTATCATTTTAGTTGTTGCATGGTACTTAAGTCTATGCTAAATATTAAGAGTGATTCTAAAATGTAGCATTAAGGTACTTACAGCACATCTTGCATAAGTAAATATTATTTTTTCTTTATGAGATAGTTATGTTTTGTGAAATTATTTTACTGGAATATTTAAGAGAGAGGGTCTGTTTTTGTAGGAAGTTTTAACTTCCTACAACTGGACCATATGGAGCATAGTCTGTATGGTTTTCATCTTGATATTTTTTATAGTTTGCTATAAACATATCAGCAAGATCATCTCTTGTCTTGTCAAAAAGGTCTTTATCTGCCCAAGCATTACGAGGGTTTAAAATATCAGGGTTGATATCGCCTAAAGTTTTTGGAACTTGAAGTCTAAATGTTTTAGTGACATTAAATTCACTATTTTGAATACTACCATCAAGAATAGCATTAATACAAGCACGTGTATTTTTGATACTCATACGTTTACCAACACCGTAAACGCCACCTGTCCAACCTGTGTTTACAAGGTAGACATTTACTCCATGCTCATCAATTTTTTCACCAAGTAGCTTTGCATAAACAGTTGGGTGAAGAGGTAAGAAAGCCTCCCCAAAACAAGCAGAGAATGTTGCAACTGGTTCAGTTATACCACGCTCTGTTCCAGCTACTTTTGCAGTATAGCCACTTAAAAAGTAGTACATCGCTTGCTCTTTAGTAAGCTTAGAAACAGGAGGAAGCACACCAAATGCATCCGCAGTTAAAAAGATAATATTCTTAGGATGGCCACCATTTAAACCTGGTTCGTGGTTTGCAATGTGTTCAATTGGATAAGATACACGGGTGTTTTCTGTTTTAGAACCATCCTCATAATCTACTTCACCATCACCATACATTACTACATTTTCAAGCAAAGCATCTTTTTTGATTGCTCCGTAAATTTCCGGTTCACTTTTACCATCAAGGTTAATTACTTTTGCATAACATCCACCCTCAAAGTTAAAGACACCATGATTATCCCATCCATGCTCATCATCACCAATAAGTGCACGATGCGGATCAGTTGAGAGAGTTGTCTTACCAGTTCCACTTAGACCAAAGAAAAGTGCAGTGTCACCATCATCTCCAACATTAGCAGAACAGTGCATAGGAAGTTTTCCTTCGAGTGGTAACCAGTAGTTCATCATAGAAAAAATTCCTTTTTTCATCTCTCCACCATACCAAGTTCCACCGATGATTGCTATGTTATTTTCAACATCAAAAAGTACAAAGACTTCAGAGTTTAGTCCATGCTCTTTCCATTTATCATTTACTGCTTTACAAGCATTTAAAACAACAAAATCAGATTTAAATACTTCAAGTTCAGGCTCTGTTGGACGGATAAACATGTTTTTTACAAAGTGAGATTGCCAAGCTATTTCAGATACAAAACGAACAGATCTCTTAGAAGCGATAGATGAACCACAAAATACATCTGTAACATATAAGTCAGTGCTAGAAAGTTGCTCTTGAGCAACAACTAGAAGTTCGTCAAATATTTTAGAAGAAACTTTTTTATTTACATCACCCCAAGCGATATACTTGTTTGATGGGTCACGGTCTACGAAGTATTTGTCTTTTGGTGAGCGACCTGTAAATATACCAGTATCTACAGCTGTAGCACCCTTGTTCGTTTGTTTCACTTCACCATTTTTCAATTCATGTTGAATTAATTCATCGTAACTTAGGTTATGAAAAACATTCCCTATATCTTTAAGTCCTAGTGCTTCTAACTCTTCTAACTTCATAGTCTACCTTGTGGTGCTTTTTTTGTCACTTTTAAGTAAGTGTCTAAATATGAATTGAATTATACAATCTCTAAACATAAATATTTTTAAAATTGATGAATTATCCTATAACTTTAGAAAAGGTGAGTCATAGATTGATTTCATTTTTGATAATTTGAGCTAACTCAGAGCACTCTTTAATCTTTACAGAGTAAGGAATACCCTCTTTTAAAAGTATGTCAACAAAGGCACTTCCGACTATCACACCATCAGCACCTATAACCTTATCTTTAGCTGTTTTAGCATTCACTCCAAACCCGACGTATACTGGTGTTTGAGTATATTTTTTTATAGATGATAAAAATGGCTGGAGATCTTCAGCTTTGCCTGAACCTGTTATTCCTGTATATGCAACCATATATATAAATTTTTGAGCTTCACTTACTACTTCTTTAATTCTTGACTCTGAATCAGTTGGTGCAACAAAAGAGATGTTTGCTACATTATTAGAAGAGAATAACTCTCTGTAAAGGAGTGCTTCTTCATGTGGTAAGTCTGGGATTATGAGTCCATTTACTCCAAGCTTTTGGGCTAATGGAATAAGTTCTTGCATGTTTTGCTGATAAAAACTGTTAAAGTAACCCATCCAAAGTGTATCTACTTTTGGTGCGACCTCACGTGATATCTCTAAAAGGTCTTGAAATTTAAAACCAAGTTCAAGTGCTTTGTGGTTTGCTTTTTCAATAAGTGGGCCATCTGCAACAGGGTCAGAAAATGGAACACCAAATTCAAGTGTATCAACACCATTTTCTCCAAGAGCTAAGGCTAAGTCTATGCTAAATGATTTTTCTGGATATCCAGATGTAATATATGCTACTAAGTTTTTCAAATTTATTTTTCCAAGTCAGGTGTTTTAAGTAAAAAGTATTTTATTTTAGAGAGTTCTCTGTCTGCTTTTAGGTCATCATGCCAAGCCGCGAACATATCACTAATGGCAAGAAGCCAATTAATACTCTCTTCACTAATGGGTGGTTTTTTTTCTCTAAGTTCTTCAAGCTCATCTTCAACAAAAGCTGCAAGCTTTGCCATAGGTTCTATTTTTAGGTAACCAGAAGCAGATTTTATGTTGTGAAAGACACGAAAAAGTTCATTCACACTTCTTTCATACATATTGGGCTTTGAGAGGTCAATAATCATCACTTCCATACTGTCGACCATCATAGAATAGTGATCTAGAAACTCATCTACAATTTCAAAATCAAAGTTAGCATCTAACTCACTTCGTACACCCATATGATAATTCTCCTAATATGCTTCAAATTATAGCAATATTTGGTTAAAATACTTTTATTATATAAAAAAGAGTATTTAAATGAGTAAAAAGTTAACTATATCTTCAATAAAAAAGAGTAAAGGGAATACGCCCTTAGTAATGATTACAGCTTATGATGCACTATTTTCTAAGTTAGTGTCAGATAGTGCAGACATGATACTAGTAGGTGATTCATTAAACATGAGTTTTGCTGGTAAAAGTGATACGATAAGTGCTACACTAGAGCAGATGATATACCATACTAATGCTGTTTGTGCTGGTGCTCCTGAGAGCTTTGTGATATGTGATATGCCCTTTGGTACATATGTAGATGCACAGAGTGCACTTTTGAATTCTATACAAGTATTTCAGCAAACGCAGGCTGATTGTGTAAAAGTTGAAGGAGGGGAAGATAAAGCTCATATTGTAAAGCATTTAACAGATAATGGAATTGCAGTTTGTGGCCATATTGGACTTCTACCTCAATCAGTGAGAAGTGAAGGCGGCTATAAAGTAAAGGGTAAAACATTAGAAGAAAAAGAGCAACTGCTTCGTGATGCTAAAGCTATAGAAGAAGCGGGTGCTTTTTGTATGGTTATAGAAGGGGTAAAAGCAGATGTAGCCAAAGAAGTTGCATCGAGTGTTTCTATCCCTGTAATTGGAATAGGTGCTGGCGTTGATGTTGATGGACAGGTACTAGTTTTCTCAGATATGCTTGGTCTATTTGAAGAGTTCACACCTAAATTTGTAAAAAAATACATGGATGGTGCAACTTTAGTTAGGTATGCCGTTGGTAAATATGCTGATGAAGTTTCAAATAGAGAATTTCCTAAAGAGGAACATACATATTAAATGGATAAATTCTAATGGATAGACTTGTAGAGATAGAAACATTTAGCATGGATGAAGAGAGTAGTGAAGTAACGCTACGCCCTGATGCTTGGAGTGAATATATAGGTCAAGAGCAGATTAAAAAGAATCTTGGTGTTTTTATAGAGGCGAGTAAAAAGCGCCAAGAAGCATTAGATCATGTTCTGTTTTATGGACCTCCTGGACTTGGAAAAACTACATTAGCGCTTATTATTGCAAATGAGATGAATACAAACATTAAAGTGACTGCTGCTCCAATGATAGAAAAAAGTGGTGACCTAGCTGCAATTCTAACAAACCTAGAAGAGGGCGACATACTTTTTATAGATGAGATTCATCGTCTTTCACCTGCAGTCGAAGAGATACTTTACTCCTCTATGGAAGATTACCGTATTGATATCATTATAGGAAGTGGCCCTGCTGCTCAAACAGTAAAGATAGACCTACCGCGTTTTACACTTATAGGTGCTACCACTCGTGCAGGAATGTTATCAAATCCACTACGTGATAGATTTGGTATGAGTTTTCGAATGAATTTTTACTCTTCAGAAGAACTTGCTAAAATTATAGTTCAAGCTTCAAATAAACTAGACAAAGAAATTGTAAAAGAGGCCTCTCATGAAATTGCTAAACGCAGCCGCGGAACTCCTCGTATAGCTCTGCGTTTACTTCGTCGTGTTCGTGATTTTGCTGAAGTTGCAGATGAGTTACATATTGACCATAAACGCACGCAGTATGCACTTGATGAACTAGGTATTAACTCCCATGGTTTTGATGAGATGGATATTAGACTTCTAAATCTTCTTGTCGCTGCTAATGGTCGGGCGATGGGTCTAAGCACAATTGCTGCAGCTTTGAGTGAAGATGAAGGGACCGTTGAAGATGTACTAGAGCCTTATCTAATAGCAAATGGCTATTTAGAGAGAACGGCAAAAGGTAGGCGAGCGACTAGAGCTACTTATGATATATTAAACATGGAGTATGTAAATGCAGATGGGACACTTTTTTAAATGAAACCTCAATACTTAATCGCAATTTTATTTGCTACCTCACTCTATTGGATGTACCTTTTATATACTCCATTTTTACTTGTCATCACAATTGCGGCATTACTAGCAATATCTACAGCAAATATTCAAAATTATTTAGAATCACTACTGAAAAATAAATTTTTAGCGGCTATTTTTTCTAGTTTTCTTTTAGCAGTTCTGTTTTTTGCACCTCTTGGCTATTTCTTAGCTACACTAACTATAAAACTAAACTCTATATCCCCTGAAATGATTCAAAAAATAGAGTTAATGATAAGAGAGTTTGTTGCAACTCCACCTGAGTATATGCAGTTTTTAAAACCTTACTTAAATGAGTCCGTTAAAGATGTTGATATGAATGGTATTACTAAGTATGCAATCAGTATGGCTGGGACTATTGGCTCTTTTAGTGCAGGTTTTGTGAAAAATGCTTTTTTAGTCATTATATTTTACTTTTTTGCGCAGTTTAATGGTGCAACAATTGTTGAATTTATAAAGCGTGTTGTTCAGATGTCGGTTGATGAGAGCAGTACACTCGCTAAGGAACTCTCATCTGTTATGAGTGTTGTTTTTTACTCTATCATAGCAAACGCAATGTTTCAAGGAGTGCTTTTTGGAGTTGCAATCTCTTTTGTAGGCTATAACGGATTGCTCTTTGGCGTTATGTATGGGTTTGCTTCACTTATCCCTGTAGTGGGAGGAGCCCTTATGTGGCTTCCATTTATGTTATATGAGTTTTCATTAGGGAATGATTCAAACGCTATTTTTATCGCGCTCTATTCTATTATAGTTATTTCAATTATTGCTGATACGTTTATAAAACCTATTATCATTAAAGAGATAAACCAAAGACTACTCGAAGATGATGACGCAAAAATGAATGAGTTAGTTATATTCTTTTCTATTATCGCAGGACTAACAACGTTTGGCTTTTGGGGAATGATACTTGGGCCTGCAATTACTGCATTTTTCTTAACGATTTTAAAATTATTTGAGGCTAGAACTAAAGAGTGTGAAGATAATAATAAAAATATTTAGTAAAGTTTTTTAGTTATATATCTCAGGATAATCATTTTTGAATCTTCTATGGAGCCAAAACCAAAACTTTGGCTCTTCAGTAATAAGCTTACTTAACCAATCCGCTTGAAGTTGTGTCGCTTTTAAAATATCTGCTTTTTCATCATCCGTATTTTCAACTGGAATCTCATCGTAAAGCTTTAGTGTGTAGTGCTCTTCATCGTCAGTTCTAATAGTTACAGGGATAATAGCTGCGTTAAACTTTCTTGCAAGATAAGCAGGTGAGTAAGTTTGACGGATATTTTTACCCATAAATTCTACAATGACACCCTCTTTAGGACTGATGTTTGTATCTATTAAAATTCCGCTCGCTTTTTTCTCTTTTATAAGCTTAACAAGAGGCTTTACAACACCAGTTTTTTCAAGGTTTGTATTTCCAAAATGTGCACGTGCTTCAAGTAGCCACTCTTCATAAATGCTATTTTTCATTCTTTTATAAACTGCAGCAAGTGGCTCAACAAAAGCACCAAGAGATGCTCCACCTAACTCCCAAGAAGAGTAGTGTGAGGTAACATAGATGACAGCACGATTTTCTGCATGCACTTTATTGACAGCTTCAATATTTTCAACACTCACTGTTGCTTCTAGCTCTTTTAGAGACATATGACGCAGTTCCATAACATGAAGGAAATTAAGTAGAAGATTTTTAAAACTATATTTAACTATACTTTCTATCTCTTCTTCACTCATACTACCATCAAAAACAAAGTTTAGGTTCGCTCGTGCTACATCTCTATATCTTTTAGAAAATTTATACCCTAAGTAAGCGAGTAAAAGAAAAAATGACTTTCTAATTTTTTTTGGTAGAGCCATTAAAATTATTTCTAAAACAAGAAGTAGTTTAAATCCCATCTATAAGTTCCTTTGCTTTTTGTACTATTGTTTCATATGGTATCTCTCTTATGGAGAAGTCATTTTTGTTTATCTTTAGTAAATCGACATTTGAAGGTGATTTTATACCGATATTTAAGGGTGTCTCTTGAATCATTCTTGTTGTAGTCGGACCTAAAAGCGTAATGGAAGGAATATTTTGTGCCCAAGCCATATGTGTTGGGCCAGTATCGTTTCCAATAACTAAGTCCATGTTAGAGATAAAAGAGACTAGTTCATCCAAGGCAAGTTCAGGAGCTAAAGAGGCATAGTTCGAATTCTCTACTATCCACTCAGCATTCTCTTTTTCTTGTGCATTTCCCCAGATTATAAAAGCATTTAGTTTTAAATCATTACATATATCTACTACCATCTCTTTAGGATAGATTTTTGATTCCCAAGATGCTCCTATGACAAAAGCTACATTTTTAGTTGTTTTATCGAGGTCAAATTTTTTATTTATTTCGAAGATGGATTTTTTATTTAAAATCATCTCTTGTGATATTTCAAACCCTAAAGCATCCGCTATCAAAAAAGTATTACGTTTAACAACACCGCTCTCATATGAGATATTTGTTGAGGTTTTGTAAAAACAGGCTGCCAGTGATTCTCTTGTAGAGTTCTTATTAAAGCCGTGTGTCTCTTTTCCTAGTAAACGCGAGACAATTGCTGACTTTATAAGTCCTTGCATATCTATAATTAGATCAAATTGACCAAAGGATTTGATTTTCTTGAGATTTTCATTTAGGCTTTTAAGACTCTTCTCTTTTTTAAACTTTTTAAGATTAAGAGTGTGTACTGCATTTAAAAGTGGATGATTGTTTAGAAGAGGTGAAAAAACCTCTTCAGCTATCCACTCTATCTGAGCATTAGGATATTTAGCATGTATAAATTGCAAGACAATAGCACTGTTAACAATGTCACCAAGCGCAGAGAGTCTTACTATCGCTATTTTGTAAATATCTTTATTCATTAATGATATTATATCTTAAGAAGTATAAATTAATTTTTCACTTATTTTATTTCCATTTAGTTCAACATAACGCATTGGGTACATGTCTAAATCAAGTGGTCTCACAAAGCCTCGAGTGACTACCATCTTTGTGTGATCCAAATCTTTTACAGAATCTATATGTTTATGCCCTGATAGTGTTAGGATAAGGTTATGATATCTAAAGAGTCTTTTTTGAACTTCATTAGAGTTTCCTAAGACATACTTCTGTATATCAGCTGATTCAGTGCCACCCCAATAATTTGTATATGGATGATGGTTTAGAATGAGTGTTGGTTTTTTATTTTGAAGAGTTTTTTCTGCGAATTTAAGTGTCTCCTCGGTATAAAGGCCATTGTTCTTTCCATATATACAGCTATCTAGTCCTAAAACATTGTATCCTTTTACTTCATATAGCCAATCTTTACCAAACACTTTGAGATTTTTTGCTGTATGAAAAAGTGTTTTAAACTCTTCTAAATGAATAGAGTCGTTTGGTTTAGGAGAAGATTCTTTATTTCCCCGAACTACAAGTGCCCTGCAGTGGAGAGTTTCTATAATCTCTTTAAAAACTAGAGCATCTTTATTTCCAATAACATTATTGTTGAAGTTGTCACCACCAAAGAGTACAAAGTCTAAATCTTTGTAGTTTTCATTGATAAACGTAGCCATTAACTTCATCGCATCTACACTATCACTATCACCCAAGTCCATATGGGAATCGGTTATGTGTATAAATCTTAGAGTTTCGGATTTGCTAGAATTTGCCATAAGAGGTAATGCACCCATAGCCAGAGCACTTTTCATAAAACCACGTCTTGATATTTTTGGCATAACTATATCCTTATATTTTTATGATGAAGTATAGCAGTGCAAAGTTAATTATTAACAGAATTTTGTTACACTAAGTTAATTATTAAGGAGTTATATATGGAATTAAGTTACCTAGGAATTTTATTGATTATCGGTGCAGCTGTTGTAGGTTGGTTTTTGAGTTATATAAAGTCTAGATTTGAGTTAAGAGCTTACAAAAAAGAGATAAAAGAGTATAAAGAGCACTTAAATCGTCAGATGAAGATTACAAGTGAGGGAAGTAAAAATTTAGAAAATGAACTCACTACTCTTAAAAAAGAGAATGAGAATCTTAGAATTTCAGTACAGTCATTAGGGCAAAAGCCTGGTCGTGCTGAACTTAGACTTTTAAATATATATGATGGAGCATTACGAAAAATGATGCTTAAAGCTCCCGGTTTTTCATCAGCTTGGGAGATGTCACTTCAGGAGACTGAGAGAGAGTATGAAGAGAATGAAAAAGGTTTTAAATCAATCATTAAAAAAGTATTTGGACCTAGCCTTACTCACCAGCCAGAACATACACATAAAGATATAGGTGAACATACAAGTGATTTTGAAGTAAAATAATTTAGCTCTAACTATCGCTTTGATATAATTTTAAAAACATAAATATTTTAGAAGGCTAAAAGAATGGTTGCTTCAGATATACAAAATTTTGCGATGGGAAGAACAAAGGTTCGTGCATACTTTTGTTACCTATTTTCTAAAAATATCCCAAACAGACTACCCTCCTTAACTCAAGAGATGGTAATACCTAATCTACTCAAAATAAAAGCAGATTTAGAGAACTGTGAAGGTGTTTACCTTTTAGATAATGCAGGAGTTCAAGTAAGTCCTACATACACAAAAAATAAAGAGATCGAAGAAGATATAGGGAAGATTAGAGCAGAGCGTGCCTATTATTACCGTGCTATAAGGGAAGGGCGATGTAGTATCACCGATCCATATCCATCGCTAATAACGAATGGGCTTACTGTTACGGCTTCTGCACCAATTTACTCTGAAGATGGAAAGATTAAGTTTGTAGCATGTCTTGACATGCCATTTAATTCCGTTATTGAAATAGCTCGTTTAAATACTTTAGATTCATTTTTTGGTATATTTTTCAAATATTCATATGCTATTTTTGCTGTAGCACTTATTGCCGTGGCAATGCTCCTATTTTTAAAAGGTATAGATAGCTTTTTTGTTTATGAAATTACACCTGAACATTTTGAAATTAAAAATGTTTTTGAGGCAACTATCTTGCTTACATTATCGCTGGCCATATTTGATCTTGCCAAGACCCTTATAGAAGAAGAGATAATGGGGCGGCATAAAGAAAACAACATATCGGGTCCGCATAAGACTATGGTGCGTTTCTTGGGTTCTATAATTATTGCACTCTCTATCGAAGCTTTAATGCTTGTATTTAAGTTTGCGATAACCGACCCAAGTAAACTAATATATGCAATGTATATCGTAGCTGGAGTGGCGATGCTACTGATCGGCTTGGCAGTATACATTAGATTTACTAAATTAAAGATAGATGAATGATTGCAATAGTTGATTACAATATGGGAAATTTAGCGAGTGTAAAAAATGCTTTTGCTAAACTTGGAAAAGATACCGTAGTGGAGAGTGACCCTAAGAAGTTTAAAGAGTACGATAAGTTAATACTTCCTGGCGTTGGCGCATTTGGGGATGCAATGGAGCATCTTCGTGAACGTGATATGATAGATGCTATAAGAGAGTTTGCTGCGAGTAGCAAGCCTATGCTTGGCATTTGTCTTGGCATGCAGCTTCTTTTTGATAGTAGTGAGGAGTTTGGAGATCATGAGGGACTTGGACTTATAAAAGGAAAAGTGACTCCTTTTGATAGTTCTAAGTTTAGTGAACCACTTAAAATTCCACATATGGGCTGGAATAGAATGTTCACAACTGAGCATCCACTGTTTAATAACTTAGATGAAGAACACTACCTATATTTTGTACATACTTTTCATGTTAACTGTGAGAATGAGAATGACATAATAGGACGAACAGAGTATGGATATGAATTTACTTCAGCAGTAGCTCATGGGAATATTATGGGGATTCAACCTCACCCTGAGAAAAGCCATGAAAATGGACTTAAAATTTTAGAAAACTTTATAGGATTATAATAACAATGACTTTATACCCAGCGATAGATTTAAAAGATGGACAGGCGGTTAGACTTACGAAGGGTCTTATGGATAGCGCAAAAGTTTATTCAAGTGAACCTTATGAACTTGTAAAAAAATTTGAGGAGATGGGTGCAGAATGGGTACACTTAGTTGACTTAAATGGTGCATTTGCAGGAGAGCCAAAAAACTTAGATTCAATTATTAAAATTAGAGAAAACTGTAATGTTAAGCTTGAACTTGGTGGTGGGATTCGTGATGAAGAGACCATCAAGAAAATGTTAGAGATAGGCATTGATAGAATTATTTTAGGCTCTATTGCAGTTAAAAATCCACAATTTGTAAGAGATATGGCTTCAAAATATCCAATCGCAGTTGGAATAGATGCAATAGATGGATATGTAGCAGTAGAAGGATGGGGAGAGGTTAGTACAATGAAAGCGACAGACCTTGCTCGTGAGTTCGCTAATGCTGGTGTTGAAGCGATTATCTGTACAGATGTTGGTAAAGATGGAACTCTAAGTGGTGTTAATGTTGAGTTTACTCTAGACATTGCTCGTGCGAGTGGCGTTAGTACAATTGCGAGTGGTGGTGTTAAAGATGAAGATGATATCACTGCCTTAATTGCTACGAAAGAAGTAGATGGCGTTATCATCGGGAAAGCTTATTATGAAGGAAGATTAGACCTTCCAAAAATGTTTAAATTACTTGATTAATAGTAAAACAAACAAAATTTCGATATTATTAGAGACTAAATTTATAAATTTTTGAAAAGGATTTCCTCTTGAAATTACTTGTTGTTGATGATAGCTCTACAATGCGTCGTATTATTAAAAATACACTAGCTCGTCTTGGATATAAAGACATTTTAGAGGGTGCTGATGGTCTTGAAGGTTGGGCAGCGATGGATGCAAATCCTGATATAGATATGCTTATTACCGACTGGAATATGCCTGAGATGAATGGCTTAGAACTTGTTAAAAAAGTTCGTGCTGATGAAAGATTCACTGATGTTCCAATTATTATGGTAACTACTGAGGGTGGTAAAGCAGAAGTTATAACAGCATTAAAAGCGGGTGTAAACAACTATATTGTTAAACCATTTACTCCACAAGTTTTAAAAGAAAAACTTGGTGCAGTAATGGGTGTTGCGGAGTAATGCAAGAGCACTACTTCGAGTTAGTAGTTAAAGTTTCCTCCCACCACTCACTTTTTTCCGACTTTTTATCAGATACACTTCCTGTAGGTTTTGAAGAAAATAGTGATGGCTTTATTATTCGAAGTGAGGATGAACTTGAGACTATAGTATGGGGACTTGAGCAGTTTGCTGAAGCTCTCCAAAAAGCCCTAAAGCAAGAGATAGATATTGAGTGTACTCAAACAAAACTTCAAAATAGTGATTGGGTAGAGTCCTACCAGAAAAGTATAGAACCTCTCGCTATTGATAAATTCTATATTCATCCAACATGGAGTAAAGCGAATCCAGAACTAATAAACATTGTTATTGATCCTGCATTAGCTTTTGGAACGGGGCATCATCCTACAACAGCTTCAGCTCTAAAAGCTATATCACACTATGTAAAAAAAGGTGATGATGTTTTAGATGTTGGTTGCGGCAGTGGAATACTTGGTATCGCAGCAATGAAATTAGGTGCGAGTGTAGACGCATGTGATACAGATCCTATTTCGGTTAATAACTCAGTAGAAAATGCAAAACTTAATGAGTTAGTATTTGATAATATATGGGAAGGCTCATCTTCACTTATATCTAAAAAATATAACTTAGTTGTAGCAAATATAGTCGCAGATGTTTTAACTTTTATAGCCAATGATTTAAAAAATGCCTTAAAAGAAGATGCTATTCTTATCTTGTCAGGTATTTTAGATAAATATGAAGATAAAGTTTTAAACTTTTATAAAGATTGTGAAATAGTCGAAAAAATAGCTCAAGATGAATGGGTTACTTTAATTTTAAAAAGAAAATAATACAAAAGAGATAAATCAAAATGTCAAAACAAGAAAACAACAACAATAATTTTTTTAATAAAAATCCACTCATAACATTTGCTATATTTTCCGTAGTAATTATTTTGCTTTTTAAAGTCTTAGTAGGTGAAGGTGGTGGTTCTAGTACTGCAGCTCTAGGTGGAAACACAAGAGTAAAGCAAGTAAGTTACTCTGAGTTAAAATCGCTTGTTGATTCAAGAAGTGTAGGCAAAGTAGAAATTGGTCAGAGTTACATCAAAGCTACTTCCTCTGATGGTACAAAAGTATATACAACTAGAATTGTTAAGGGTGATACAAAACTTGTGGAATCACTTGATAAACAAGGTATAGAATATAGCGGTTTTAGCGAGACAAACTGGTTTACAGAAATGTTTGGTTGGTTATTTCCATTTTTAATAATCATAGCTATCTGGATGTTTTTTGCTGGGCGTATGCAAAAAAGTATGGGTGGCGGTTTACTCGGCATGGGTAACTCAAAAAAGATGGTAAATTCTGAAAAACCTAAAACTAAGTTTGATGATGTAGCAGGTGTTGAAGAGGCTAAAGAAGAAGTTCAAGAGATAGTTGACTTTTTAAAATATCCTGCTCGTTATGTTGAAATAGGTGCGAAGATTCCTAAAGGAGTTCTTCTTGTAGGTAGTCCAGGTACTGGTAAAACACTTCTTGCTAAGGCAGTTGCTGGTGAAGCTGAAGTGCCATTCTTCTCGGTAAGTGGTTCTAGTTTCATTGAGATGTTTGTTGGTGTTGGTGCAGCTCGTGTTCGTGATCTGTTTGAGCAAGCAAAAAAAGATGCTCCAAGTATTATATTTATAGATGAGATAGATGCTATTGGTAAGAGTCGAGCAAGTGGTGCAAGCATGGGTGGAAATGATGAACGTGAGCAAACGCTAAATCAGCTTCTTGCAGAGATGGATGGATTTGGTACAGATACTCCAATTATTATTTTAGCTGCTACAAATAGACCTGAAGTATTAGATCAAGCACTTTTAAGACCTGGGCGTTTTGATAGACAAGTGTTAGTTGACAAACCAGATTTTGAGGGTAGAGTTAAGATTCTTAAAGTTCACGTTAAGGGTGTTAAGATGGACTCTGACGTAGAACTTGAAGAGGTTGCTCGTCTTACTGCAGGACTTGCAGGTGCTGATTTGGCAAATATTATCAATGAAGCTGCACTATTAGCTGGTAGAAAAAGTCAAAAAACAGTTAAGCAACAAGATCTTTTTGAGTCAGTTGAGCGTGCCTTAGCAGGGCTAGCTAAAAAGTCTCGCAGAATTAACCCTAAAGAGAAAAAGATAGTAGCTTATCACGAAAGTGGACATGCACTTCTTGCAGAAACTACTGTTGGTGCTAAGAAAGTATCTAAAGTATCTATAGTTCCACGTGGTTTAGCCGCACTTGGGTATACACTAAACAAACCTGAAGAAAATAAGTTCATGATGCAACGCCATGAACTTTGGGCAGAAGTAGATGTGCTTCTTGGTGGTCGTGCTGCTGAAGAAGTTTTCATAGGTGAGATATCTACAGGTGCTGGAAATGATCTTGAGCGTGCTACAGATATTATAAAATCTATGGTTCAAACATATGGAATGAGTGATATTGCTGGTCTAATGGTTTTAGAAAAAAGTAGACAATCATTCTTGAGTGGAGGTGGTATGCAATCAACTCGTGAGTATAGTGATAAGATGGCTGAAAATATGGATGAGTTTATAAAAACATCTTTAAGCGAAAGATATGCAGTTGTTTTAGCTAGACTTGAAGAGTATAGAGGTGCTATAGAAAAGATGGTAGCTCTTCTTTACAAGAAAGAAAATATTACAGGCGAAGAAGTAGTAAAAATCATAATTGACTTTGAAAAAGATAATGAGATGGAATCAAAAGTTGTTAAAAGCTCTGATGATATAAGTGAAGAGTTAAAGGATGATGCATCTATGATTGATAAAAAAGCTGGACCGAGTGATGAAGAGTAATCTTCTTCCTGTAGCAAAAGAGGGTTGGATATATATATCTTATTCCTTAGTTGCGTTTATACTCTTCTCTCTTTTAGATCTCTCTTTTCTCTCTCTTGTATCACTTACCATAGTTCTTTTTTTAGTTTATGTATATAGAAATCCAGAACGCCAATTACCTATGTTTGCAAACTTTAGTGTAGTAGCTCCTTGTGATGGTGTAGTAAGTGCAATAGTAGAACTAGAAGATGATAGGGAATATAGCTATAGAGTGGATGTCGAGAGTGGGTATAGTGATATCTCTATATTAAGAGCTCCCATGAATTCTAAAGTTGAAGCAATAAATCTAGTAAATGGGACAAGAGTTTCAAAAAATAGTAAGCTATTTTCAAGTATTAATGAGAGCTGTACTGTGGTCTTTAGAGATGAGTCTAACAATAGAGTAAAAGTAATGCATAGACTCTCTCAAAGTTTTGCTCCAATATCTTTTGATCTTAAAGTTTCACAACAACTACATCAAACATCTAGATATGGTGTTATACTTTGTGGAGTTACAAGTATATATCTTCCAAGTAATTTTAGACTTGATGTAAATATTTCAAGTGAGATTAAATCTTCAGAGACACTTTTAGGCTATTTTTCTTAAATCTACTCTTTTGGATGTTGCTTCTTGAAGAGTAACTCATTTGTATTTATACTAAAATCAAAATACTGCGAAATAAAACCATCTTCTTCTATTCTAGAGAGTTGAATTACAGCTCCTGCATTATTTTTAACCTCTAAGTATAGTAGAGCAAGTGCATAGCGGCTCTCAAAGAAATCACTGTCTTTTAATTTTGATAGTTCCAGGAGTGCTATTGCATTTTCGTGGTGTCCCGCAGCGGTTGAAGCAACCGCTCCCATAAATAGAGTATAAGAATCCCTCACTTGTAAGTCATCAATAATGTGGTTATAAAGAGTGTAAGACTCTTCAAACTGCTTATCATAAAGTGATGCAAGAGCAAGGGCACTCTCTATTTCATGTGTATTTGTATCTGTTGTTTGAAGAACTTTTTTAAGTTGTTCACGTAAAAAGTAGAGTTTACCCGTTATTAGGTTTTCTTGTATATATAAATAGCGTGTAATATATGGACCATGGTAGAGATCATTAAAATTAAAGTCTTGTTTTTTTAAGTAATTAAGTACCTCATTCGCATACTCTTTTGGTTTATACTCACTAAAATGAGTATCTATATACATTAGATGAGGGAGTATATCATTTGGTAATAAAACTGTGAGCTTGTTTGTAGCTTGTTTAGCTATATCTAAACGGTTTAGTTTTAATGCGATAATAGTATTAAGAGTTAGATAAAGGGGGCGTTGTTTATAATCATTATCCAGCCACTCTATAGCAGATACATAGTTGTTCTCACTGATATACAGAAGTGTTTTGTAAAGCTCTTTTTCTTCACTCGCTTCTTCACTTGTAATAGAATCAATAAGGATAGATTTTAGTTTTTTTGACTCTTTATGTATCAACTGTGAGGTCATAACTGCATAAACACCTGAGAGATAGTTTTTTGCATCAAGGTAGTATGAACGTAAGAAGTGCTCATGAGCCTTTTTATTATCTCCCATTTGAGCATAAGTAAGAGCTAAATTATAGTGTAATATTGAGTGTTTTGGCTGAATCTTGATAAGCTCTTGTAAATCAAGGTTTGCCTCTCTTATTTGAAGGTTTAATGCTTTTTTAATGGCCCTTGTAATACCGATATTTACATTTGATGATGATGAACTTGTTTTTAGATACTCTTTTGCCGCTTGAATATTATCTATGTAAATATTGGCATTTCCTTTCCTAATATAGCTAATTGTTTTATTAGCGTTAAAAACTTTATAGGGAGAAAAAGTAAATATTTTCTGAAATATAGTGCTCTTTGAATGAATGATTTTATCTCGGTAGAGCTTTTGTGCTTTTTGAGTATCAAAAAGAGAATCTTTAAGTTTGACTTTTATTGGATAGTGCTCATAAACTTCCTCTGGATACATATCGGTTACATTTTTTATTTTAGATGCAGAGCGTTTTAGCTGACCAGACTTGAGACTAATAAGAGCAAGTGCAAGTTGTGCTTTTACAGGCTGAATATTTTTTATGATTGCTTCATCAAAATGGTTATTTGCAAGTGCAAAATCTCCTATCCTCGCATATAAGAGACCAAGCGAAAAGTCATCAAGGTGCTCATTGTTTTTTTCAATGATATCAATAGCTTCATAGTCATTCCCATAAAGAGCGTTAATTCTTGCAGCGAGGTTTTTCTGGGTAGTTTCATACTCATTTGAAGTTGCGTTTTTAAGTGAATTAAGTGCATTGATATAATCTTGATTATAGTAACTTATAAGAGTGTAGTAGTATGAGTATAGAGGTGAATTAACTTCATATGGAAGGTAAGCATAGGCTAAATCTATATAGTATTTAAAACTCTCTTGATCTTTTAAATGTAAAGAGCAGACTGCAGCATTTATAGCGCTTACACATCTTTTTTCATCGTTTTTAATTGCTCTTGTAAATGTTTTTAACGCCAAAGCATACTGCTCGTTTTTTAGTTGAGCTACTCCTAAGTTGTATTCAGAGATTGCTTCACTGTAGTGAGCTATATTTTCATAAAGTGAGAGTGCTTTTTCTTTAGAACCATTCGTATAAAGATAGTTTGCTTTTGCTATCATGTTTTCTAGTTTACTCGGTTCTATTTTTTCCTCTGTTTGATTTTCAAGTTTTTCATCTAAAAGATCCATATCAAGTGGTATTACTTTTTGAGGAGATTTACTAAGAAGTACAATAGTAAGAATTATGATTAATATGAGAAGCAGACCAAGTGCAGCAAAAATAATTATTTTTTTCTTTTTAGAGCTATCTAATGACTCCTCTACTTTTTCCTCAGTGGGATGTAAGTTCTCGGCGGCTTCACTATCTTCAATAATTATTATCTCTTCTTCTAAATCAGCCATTTATTACCTTGAATGTTTTCATAATATAGTCTATTATCTAGATGATTAATTTTTGCTTTAGATAGAGGTAAACTTACGATTTAAAAGCTCTTCTAGCCCTAAAAGACTAGAGAGAGTTTGAATTAGCCTATTATAAGGTAAGACAGAACATATGCAATTACAGAAGCTGCAATGAAAACTGATCCATACATAAATGACGAAGCGAGTTTTATTACAGGTTGATAAGTCCATTTTACAAGTAAAATTACCCATGAACCTAATAGTGAAGGTATAAAAGTATATGCTAACGCAACTTCTTTAAGTGCAAAGAGTTCATTTGGAACATAAACAAAATGTATAATCATTAAATCAAAAATCACTAAACTAATGAAATAGATAAGCATATAGCGAATAGTTTGAAACTGTCCAATACATTCCGTTGCTTTTAGCTCTTGAGTAAAAAGACCTTTCATGTCAGAAAAATCAGCATCTTTAAGTGATTTCTCTTCACATGTAAAAAAAACAATTAGACCAAAAAATAGTCCTGCACCAAGTGTTAATAACATTGTACCCATTGTAAACCCCTTATGATTATTTTATAACAAAATATTATATCCTAAATTTTTCTATGTATTAGCTTAAATTATGTTTCTTTATTAAAATTATTGCTAATTATATAATTAAATTTAATTTCGTTATAAAAATTGGAATATGTAGGAAAGGAAATGGAATAGGACGACATATGGTTAGAATGATATGTTCACGAAGTAATATCTTAGTAGATGCTGATTATTTTGCTAAAAAGTGTGACTTAAATGAATTTAAAGAGATTAATGATACTTACGGACATAACATAGGGGATAAGATCTTAAAAATGGTCTCTAGAAAACTTCAAGAGATTGTGAGAGTTACTGATACTGTATCACGCTATGGAGGGGATGAGTTTATGATTTTACTTGAACATATAGAAAATACAGATGAAGCATCTGAAATTATTGAAAAGATTAAATCAAATTTTCCAGTTGTTTGTCTTGAAAGTAAGTCAGAACTGCATATAAGCATTAGCATTGGGTATGCATCTTTTCCAGATGAGGGTACTAGCTTTGAGCAACTATCAAACTTAGCTGATATCAAAATGTATGATAGTAAAAATGACTATTATGGATACTCTAGAGTATAAAAAGTATTTGTTTAGTCATCTTCATCTTCATCGTCAATACCAAGATTGTCTATAAATTGTTCGGCTAGTCTATCTGCCTTTGTATAAAACTTATCAGCTATCTCTGGAATAAAAAGTTCATTTACCGTTGCTTTAAACAGCAATAACCAACGTTCAAAATGTTCACGAGTAAGAGGTCCCATGAAAGCATGTGGCGGAAAGGGGTTTCCACCATAGCCAAACTTTCCAGTCATCATAAGGTCCCAAAATTTGTATAAAGTATTTAAGTGCTCATGCCATTTACCATTATTTAAGTCATCACCTAAAGATTTAATGAAAATAGGTGCTAAAATATCATCTTCAAGAACAGTGCCATAAAAAAGACGTACCATCTCTTCTATCTTTCCTCTATCTACTGTATCATAAGGCATAATCTCTCCTGTAATTAATAACTAAAGTATAGCAAAAGGTATATTTGGGGGGAATAAAATAGAGAAGTTATTGAAATATAACAACTCTATCATTCTATTTTGAAGATAAAATTTTAATTTGATGGATTAGCAGCCACAGCTTCCAGAGTCACAACTGCTGTCACTAGAACCTGTTCCACAGCTACCTGCATTAGGATTGTCAAATACTCCAATGATAAAGTTATCATCTTCAGTTTTTTGAGAAACAAATTGGTGTGTAGAGCAGAACTCTTCATTCATAAGTTCTGCTAGTACATTTGCATAATTGTATGCATCTTGTTGATTATCAAATGCTTTTTTTGCTTCATATTCACTTTTTTTAAAACATGCACATTCATATGCCATTTCTACTGTATTCATAAATCTATCCTTTTATCTTTAATTTTCGAATTATAGTGATTAAAGCCAAAACAAAGATAGGATTTAAAAGTACTTTATTTTTATAAAAGTTTATTTAGACTTTAAGTAGTTTAAGGGAGTTGTTTTTGTTAAAGAGGAGACTCTCTTCAAAGCAAGTTAAAGAGAGTTTTTTTGTTCTAATTCAAGTAGCTTAACTATGAGTACTAGTTTTTCCGCGTTTGTCACCATTTGGAGTCTCTTCAGCATCATCAAAACCTATTTTTACATTACTGTTTGCTATAAGCTTTTTTACATCTTCATAGTCATAGTCTTCATCTTCATCTACTGGACGTACTATTTTAGTAATAAGAATTTTTTCACCAAGATCTACTGCAGTAAAGTAATGTGTAAGACAAAACTCTTGATTCATGCGACACTCTAATACCTTAGCTCTCATGTGTGCATCTTCTCTATTCTCAAAAGTCATAGTCTGATCCATACCACTTTTCTTAAAACAACTACAAGGATCATCAATCTCAATTGTATACATATTCTTTCCTTTTAATATTATTTTGAAATTATAGCACTCAGAACTTTAGTTTCACTCAGTGCTTTTTAGAGTTGTTTTTTTATTTAAGTTAAGAAAGAGATATAATTTAGAATAAAAATTTATTAAATATATAAAAGCCCATTTTTGTTAATATTTAATGAATATAAAATTATGTTAATTTATCATTCGTATCAATTAAGTTTATATATTCTTAAAGAAAAGTCAAAGGTTTTTTGAGTAGAATTCTTTTTATAAAACATAAAATGTAGCTGACTAATAGATTTATTTATAGTTTTTTTGAGGCTACATCGCGAATTATTGGACTTGACAGTTAAATATTATTGTCAGGTTTAATAACAATGTTTAAGTTATTATGAGGAGTAAATAAATGTATTATGTAGCAAAAGTTGATTCAGACAAGTGTGCTGAGCATAAATGTAATATGTGTACACTATATTGTCCAGAAGCTAATACGCTAATGTTCGATAAAGTTGGAAATACATCTTGGGTCGATGAAGATAGATGTAAAGGGTGTGCACTGTGTGTGTACGTATGTTCTGACCTACTTAATCGAGATTGTATTTCGATGGAAATGGCTGAAGCAAAAGAAGTTTAAGCTCCCATTCTATTGTCGAGAGTAAATCTCGATAAAAATGGCTCAAACTAAAAAAAACAAGTATAGAATTTAGACTTAATTCAAAATACAGTTAAAAAAAATCATAGGAGAACTTATGGCAAACCAAGGTCCCGCGTATTATTCACCGTATCCTGCGGCTACGTATGAAGGTGTAATTACACCACCAGAAGGAAAAGCACTTTTACTAGAAGAGATAGTAGATGAAGAAATTGCAATGAGAGAAATTGCAAAAGTTATGTTGACTAAAGAGAATGCAACAATTTTCCCTGGTCCACAAGTACTATACGGATTTAACGAAGAAGCTAAAAAGAAAGCTACTCTTATAAAAGAGATGTCAGAAATTCTTAACGCTAACATGATTCCAATGTATGATTACAGACCAAAGTATCCAAAAATTGATGCAGAAGTTGAGATCAATCCAAATCACCCAAACTTAACAATTTGGCATAACAATATTAAAGCAGCGATATTTATCGGTGTTCACTGTCACTATGCAAATGTTGCATTAAAAATGGTTAGATCAGAGACAGATTGTTATACAGTTGCTATTTGTGGTTTATCAGGACACGAAGATGCTATGGCTACATTAAGAGACCAGCATTCATCAGAACTTGAAAAATTCAATAAAATAGCTAGAGAAGTAAAAAAAGAACTAGGATTATAATATGAGTAAAATTACTGATATGACAGATACGCATAACTGGTCTGGACAAAGACTAGTTACAGCGGACGAATTATTATTTGAAGCACCAAGAGAAAAACACTTCATGACAGGTTCTGAAGTTTTAAAAGAAGCGGTAAAAAGATGTACAGTTGATGCATCAGTATCGTACCCAATTACACCACAATCTGAAGCAGCTCACCTTATCGGTGAACTATGGGCAGAGGGTTATGTAGGTACATACTTCCGTGGAGAGAATGAGTTTGGTGTTATGTCTGAAGTTGCAGGTTGTGCAATGGCAGGTGCTAGAACAATTACAACTACTTCAGGTCCAGGTACACTAAGAGCAATGGAAAACTTTGCTCAGTGGTCAGGAACTAGAATTCCATGTCAACTGATTCTAATGGCTCGTGGTATTAACTCACCACTTACTATTCAACCAGATAACTTGGAAGTTTCTTATATGCTAGAGACTGGATGCCAGATTTGGTATGCTGAAAATGTTCAAGAACTTTTTGACATGTCAATTGCAGCATTCGTTGTAGCTGAAAAGCCTGATGTTCATGTGCCTATTATTACTGTAGTTGATGGATTCTTTGTATCTCACACTAGAGAGGCAGTAATGCTTCCTGCTGATGATATCGCACTCTTCCCATATGAGCCATATAAGTCTCCATTACCTCCGATTGATTCAGAAACACCTCCGGGACGTTTCTTAAGAGATCCATTCGTAATGAAGTCTAACTATATCTCTTATGCAACACATGCTTCTTGGCAGTTTGAAATTAGATCTGCAGTTGAACGTTCACGTCCATATGCTGAGCACTTCCTAGATGGTCTAGTTCATACAACAGGTAGTGAAGACGCTGAAATCGCATTTGTTACTTGTGGTACTGCTTCTCATCAAGCTAAAGAGGCTGAAAGAGAACTAATGAAACTTGGAATCAAATCTAAAGTTATTAAGTTAAGAACTATTAGACCATTCCCAGAAGAAGAACTTATTACAGCACTAGAAGGTGTAAAACATATATTTGTACCTGAGTTTAATGTTGTTGGTTGGTTAGAAAAAGAAGTGAAAAAAGCACTTTACAAAAAAACTGAAGCGGACATCGTTGGCGGACCTAGAGTTGCTGGTGGTATGAGTATGCCTGCTGAAGCAATTATTAAAGAAGTTATGGAAAAAATCAATCCAGGTAAAGGAGCATAGTATGGCAATAGATATCTATAAAATCAATCCAGAATTTAGAGACATTATGCCTCAAGAGATTATTGATCTTGAGGAAAAAGCTACATGGGCTCAAAATCAAGACAAGCCTCGTGGTATTAAAGAACTTCCACAATCAAAAGAGTTATTAGAAGAGCACTCTTTATGTGCTGGTTGTCCAGAAGCTGCTGCATTGAGATATGTACTTTCTGCACTTCCTAAACCTGAAGAGACTATCATTGTTAACTCAACTGGTTGTACTTCATTAATGTTCCCACATATTGCACTACATACTGTGCACTCACTATTTGGTAACCAAAATGCTGTTGCAACTGGTATCAAAAGAGTTCTTGACTGGAGATTTCCAGATACTGAAAAAGATGTTGTTGTTTTAGCGGGAGACGGTGCTACTGTTGATATCGGTCTTGACTATACACTTCAATCTTTCTTTAGACAAGAAAACATTACAACAATCTGTTTCGATAATGAAGTTTACGCAAATACTGGTGGACAAGAATCAGGTGCTACACCAAAAGGTCAAGTATTTAAAATGGCTCCAACTGGTAAAAAGTTCGATAAAGTGCCAATGTGGAAGCTAGCTACTACATCAGGATGTCACTATTCTATAAACATGACAGCTTCTGCTCCTAAAGCAGTTGCTAAAGCAGTTAGAGAAGCGATATTAGTTGCAAGAGAAATCGGACCAACTTTCCTTAACATCTATACACCATGTATTCTTGAAATTGGACTAAGTGCTAATGAAGGACTTGGAGAAATGAAAGAGCAAGACAAAGATAGATTTGAGTCTTACAAATATATTTCACCAGAAGCTGAAGAGTTTTTAGCAAAATGTAAAGAAGAAGGACGTTTATAATGGCAAAAGATTCAATTAAAGTAAGACTTCCGGGTCTTGGTGGTCAAGGTGCAGTTACTGCAGCTCACATTGCTGCAACTGCTGCTGATACTGATGGTTACTATGCTGTTTCAAATCCATTCTTTGGTGCTGAAAAACGTATGGCTCCATCAGAGTCTTATGCAAGAATAGGTACAGTGCCTATTTACGATAGAGGGGAAGTAATTTATCCTGATATTGTTATGATTTTCCACCCACAAGTTATTACTATGGGTAAATCATACACTATGCCTTTTTACGCTGGTATTAAAGAGAATGGTTTAGTTATCATTAACTCTGAAGTAGAGCTTTTAACTGAACACGATAAGAAAGTTTTATCTGACTTAAATGTTAAGGTTCTTACTAAAGACTTTACTCAGTTTGCTATCGATCAAGCTGGTACTGAACTTGCAACTAACATGGCTATGTTAGGTGCACTGTTTGGTGCTCTTGGTACAGTTTCTAAAGCTGCAATTGAAGAGGGAATTAAAGATAGATTCCTTAAGAAATATACTGCATCTGGTGGTACTGCTACACTTGACTCAGTTATTGAGAAAAAGTTTAAGAAGAAACAAGAACTAATTCAAAAGAATCTTGATACTGCATCAGCTGCTTATGATTTAACAGCTGCATGGGCTAAAGAAGTTGGACTTGAGCCAATTCTTGAACCTTCTAAAAACAACAACGGTAACAAGTAATCTTTTAACCGTGTCTTTGGCACGGTTTTACTCTCTATCTACACAAGATGCATTTCGCATTTACAAATACTAATTCAATCAAATATTATTTTAAGGTTCCCTCATGATACAATCATTCGTAATTACTGGATTTCTAGGTGTTGGAAAAACAACTATGTTGACCAATACAGTTAAAGAGCATTTTAGTGATAAAAAAGTAGCTATTATCGTAAACGAGTTTGGAGATATAGGAATAGATGGAAATATCCTAAGCAATGTTTACAGTGAAGTATTGGAGATATCAGAAGGCTGTATTTGCTGTCAATTGGCAGAAGAGTTTGAAAGTGGTGTAATTGAGATTATGAATAAATATAATCCAGAGATTATATTTGTTGAGACTTCGGGAGCATCAGAGCCCTTTCCTATCTTTTTATCTTTACAAAATCTTGGTATTTCCGTTGAGGGCGTTATCTGTGTGGTTGATGCCAAAAATTTAGATTCCTACAAAGATAATTCAACTGCAAAATATCAAATTGGTGGTTCAAATATTATTATTTTAAACAAGACCGACTTGGTTAGTGAGCTCGAGTTAGAGCATGCAAGGAAAGAGGTTATCGAAATTAAAGAAAAATTTAATATCAAAAATAACCTTACAGGCAAAATGATATTTACTAATTATGTTGTTGATAATGCTCAACAGGGTGTAGTAAAAAAAGATATTTTTAACGGGGTTTTTAAAACTGAAGAAATCATTGGTTTAGCAAAAGATTATAATCATCTTGATCATACTACTGAGGACTCAATAACTCAGAAAGTTGTTTACCTTAAAGAAAATATCAATTTTAACGATATTGATGAAGTATTACAAAATATTCCTAAAAGTATTTATAGAGTTAAAGGTATTGTGAGAACACTGGATGTGCCCAATCCTCTAGTTATCAATTATTCATTTGGTAATGTATCATACGATGAGTTAGAAGGTTATAGTGAAAAGTCGATTCTGATATTTATAGGGGAATCTATAGATGATGATGTACTATTATTAACTGAAAAGTTCGAGTTTATGAACCTTCCTAAATTTAGACTCGCAAAGTAAAAATTTAACATACTAATCTTTATAGCCAATTTAAAGATTAGTAAGCCATATATACTCTTCTTAATCTCTATAGTGTGTAAAAATAGAATCTTATTAGTTACCTCCATAAATTTAATATGTAATTCTTCATTAATCCTATTAAAATCATTCTGTTTAATAATATACATAAGTAAAATATGTTTCAATTTTGCCCAATACTATTATCAATATGTTACAAATTACTACTTCTAACTAAATTCATGTATCTCAAAGATTTTATACGATAGTATTTCCCAAATTCATGTATTTCATATGTATGGAATGTATCAGGTGGTACATCTATTCTGAAAGACGTTATATCTAATCTTTAAGATTTGTTATTAGGTATAGAATTTAAAAATGTTTTATGCATTTTTTGTGTATTTTACAAAATCGTTTCGTAAATAAAGGAGAAAACTATGTCAAAAATTATCACAGAGGGTCCTGCTGGGTATATGCCACAGTCAGCACCATCTATGGGAGTTGAGCTAGCACCAACAGGTAAAGCACTTCTCTATGGAAACATTGTCGAAGAAGAAGAGGCAATGAGAGATGCAGCAAGAGCTATGCTTACAAAAGAAAACCCAACTATCTTCCCTGGTCCTCAAGTGTTATGGGACTGGAAAGAAGACGTTGCAGCTAAAGCAGCAGCACTTTTAGAGCTTGCATCTGAAATTCCAAACTGTAAAATTATTCCAATGCCAGATTACAGACCTAAATATCCAAAAATTGATGTTAAGGCTGAAATTAATCCAAATCACCCGAATTTAACGATTTTAGATAATAAAATTAAAGCATGTATCTTTGTTGGTGTTCACTGTCACTATGCAAATCTTTCATTAAGAATGATTCGTGCTGGTACTGATTGTTATACAATTGCTCTATGTGCTTATATGGGACATGAAGAAGCAATGGCGTCAATCAGAGATTTACATGCAGAAAACATTACTAGATTCAAAGAAATCGTTATTGAAGAAAGAAATAAATTAGGCATTGAGTGGGAAACTACTCTACCACCAGAAAATCCATCTTTACAAAAAGAGGACAATAGTTCATTATCACCTGCTGATTATGGTGAGTATAGAAGTCTCATCATGACAAAAAAAGGTGAGCATGTTACTGATGTCGAATAAAGGAGAATAAATGAGCGCAATAGAAAGACCACAACCAAACAAGACAAAAACATTCGTAGATATGGATTACCTATTACATGAGGCTCCAAGAGAGCAGCATTTTATCACAGGTGCTCAAGCAATGGCGGAAGCTGTTAAAAGAGCAAATGTTGATATGGCAATTGCTTATCCTATTACACCACAATCTGAGGTAATGCACCTTGTTGGTGATATTTATGCTCAAGGTCACCTTAAAGAGTACTATAGAGCTGAAGAAGAGCTTGGTACAATGTCAGCAATCGCTGGTGCAGCTAGAGCAGGTGTACGTCTGTTTACTGCAACTTCAGGACCAGGGCTTTTAAGAGGTCTTGAAGCTATTGCTTCTTGGCCAGGTCACCGTGTTCCAGCGGTATTAGGTGTTCTTACTCGTGTTGTAAACGCACCATTATCAATTCAACCTGATAATATAGAAATGGCATATTTAATGCATTGTGGTGCTGTAATGTTACATGCTGAAAATCAGCAAGATACATTTGACATGACATTAGCAGCATTTGCTATTACTGAAAAAGTTGATGTTTATATTCCTGTATCTGTTTCAACAGAAGGTTTCTTTGTTACTCACGCTAAGGGTTATGTTGACATGATGTCTGAAGACTTAGCATACAAAGATTTTGATTCAGTTGCAGCTCCAGTTCCAGCTATGGATAATGAAACTCCACCAGCTAGAATTCAAAGAGATGCTCCGGTTCAAAAGTCAAACTTTATGTCTTACCTGATTCACTCAGTATGGCAGCAAGAGATTTGGGATTCAAATCGTCGCGCAATGAAGTATATCTACCAATATCTAGGTGGACCAATTGAAGTTGTTAATCCTGATGCTGACGTATTTGTTATCGCATCTGGTTGTGCTGCTGCTCAAGGTAGAGAAGCACAAAGATATGCTGAAGAAGAAAACTTAAACGTTGGTCTAATTAAAGTTAGAGCAATTAGACCATTCCCAATTGATGAAATCAATGCAGCGGTTAAGAATGCTAAGACACTTATCGTTCCTGAGCACAATATTATTGGTTGGTTATCTAAAGAGGTTAAAGCGGCAATTCCTAATGGTGGTATTGTTGTAGAAGGTCCAAGAGTATACGGTGGTATGACACTACCTGTTGAACTTATCATGAAAGAAATTTATACTGCTCTAGGTTTAGAGTACGATCTTAAATTATAAAGTAAAGGGGATAGAATGAGTTTAAAATATGTAACTCCGGCAAAAGTATTTAAAAGATATTTGCCAAAAGATTATGTTGAATTAGTTGATTACGGTCCATTTGGAAAGACTCAAGAAGAAGCTGGTCCTCAAAATATGGGTCAATTCAAAGAGTTAGTTGAAGAGCACCCAATGTGTTCTGGTTGTTGGATGGCTTATTACATCAGACTAATATTTGCTTCACTTCCATGTCCGGAAGAGACAGTAACATTAGGTACAGCTGGTTGTGGTCGTCTAGCGATTTCTCAAGCTGCTGTTCCATTTATTTATGGTAACTACGGTGACCAAAATGCAATGGCTTCTGGTTTAACTCGTGCATTCAGATTACGTTTTCCAGATAAAACAAAAGATGTTATTACTATTGCCGGTGACGGTGGTACTATGGATATCGGTTTCTCAATGACTATGCACTCATGGATTCGTGGTGAGAAATTCACTACAATCATGCTTGATAATGAAGTTTATGGAAACACTGGTGGACAAGAGTCAGGTATGTCTCCTAAGGGTGCTGTTCTTAAAATGGCTCCATTAGGTAAGAAAGGCGAAAAAATGCCAGCTACAGACTTAGCAATTGCTGCTGGTTGTGTATATGTTGTAAGAATGTCTCCTACAAATATCAAAAAAGCGGCGCAGATCATCAGAAGAGCTATTTTTGTAGCTCGTGAAGTTGGTCCTACATTTATCCATGCATACACTTCATGTAATATTGAGTATTCAATCCCTACTGAAGAAGTATTTGCAGATGCTAAAGAGAAAGAAAAAGGTCGTTTCGCATTTTACGAATATATGACTGATGCTTCTAAAGAAGTTATAGAGCGTGTAGAAGGCGAAGAAAAAGCAGCTAAGAAAGCATTAAAAGCTGCAAGAGCGGAGGCAAACTAGTATGGCAACAGATAAAAAAAGATATAACATACGTATTTCTGGTCTTGGTGGCCAGGGTGTTGTTACTACTGCACACATTCTTGGTTCAACTATGGATAATGCAGGTAAATATGCATCTTTGGTTCCATTTTTCGGTTCTGAAAAAAGAATGGCACCTGTTGAAGCTTATGTAAGAGCTTCTTCAGAGCCAATTTATGAAGTTGGGGAAGTTGTTTATCCTGATATTATTATGATTTACCATTCACAAGTTGTAACTCATGGTAAATCATATACAATGCCTTTTTATACAGGTCTTAAACCAAATAGTTTAATTATTATTAACTCAGAGTTTAATGTTCTTGAAGAGGAAGATAAGCAAGTACTTCGTGACTTAAATGCTACTGTTGTTCAATTTGATGCTACTAAACTAGCACAAAAAATTGCAGGTACTGAACTTGCAACAAATATGGCAATGATGGGTATGTTACTTGGTCTTACTAAGCTTGTTACTACAGAGCATATCGAAGCTGCTGTTAGAGAAAGATTCCTAGGAACTTCTTTCGTTTCTTCAGGTGGTACAGCTATGCTGGATTCTGCAATTGAGAAGAAATTCAAGAAAAAAGAGCAATTACTTGAAGCTAACATGAATGTTATCAAGTGGACATTTGACATGGCTGCTAAAGTAGATTTAGAATCTGGTGATTTAATTACCCAAATTGACGTATAAAAGGAATTTATGAATGTATTATGTAGCAAAAGTTGATTCAGACAAGTGTGCTGAGCACAAATGTAATATGTGTACACTTTATTGTCCAGAAGCTAATACGCTTATGTTCGATAAAGAAAATAATACTTCATGGGTTGATGAAGATAGATGTAAAGGGTGTGCACTTTGTGTATACGTTTGTTCTGATCTTCTTAACCGTGATTGTATTTCAATGGAAATGGCTGAAGCTAAAGAAGTTTAAGCTCTTTTCCTAGAGTCATTCTTCGGGATGTCTCTAGCAGATAGTATTTTACTATCTGCTAATATTTATCTACTCTTTTCCCCAAAAAAATAACTTACTATATAGAAACCTCACAATTGTTTTCCAATAACTTTTCTAGCCATATAACATCTTGTTGGCTTAGCTCTAGTTTATTATAAAGAAAATCTAGTTCTTTTAAATTTATAAGATTGACAATTTCATTAGGTAACTTTGTAAGTTTATTTTTCCATAAAGTAAGTCTTGTTAATTTTGTAAGCTTTCCAATTTCTTTTGGAAGGGAAGTAAGTTGATTCCTTCCAACTTCTAAAATAGTTAAGTTTGATAAATTACCTATTTCTTTTGGTATCTCAAAAATTTGATTTTCTTGAATGCTAAGAACTTCTAAATTAGTTAGTGAAGATATCTCTTTTGGTAAATGTGTTAAGTGATTCCCTGGAATATATAGCTCTTGTAGATTTATTAGCTTACCGATTTCTATAGGGAGCTTAGAAAGCTTGTTACCTGATAAATAGAGCTTAGTTATATCTCTAAGGTCACATATCTCTTTTGGTAGGCTGTCTAGTTGATAACCAAGAAGATTTAGCTCAGTTAATTTTACTAATTTATCTCTATCTCTTGGTATACCTTTAAAGTAGCCACCTTTTAAATAGGAGTCATGTTCTATCCATTTTAGATTGGGGATCTTATTTTCATCTGCCCAATTTAATATTTTCTGTATTGCCCCATCACCTATTTTATTAATCAAATCTATAACCTTCTTACTTATCTATTAAATCCTAAGATTTGACCAAATAGTTTGTCTTCTGTGAGTCCTAGCTTTGCTGATACCATTAAGTTGTTGTCTCTGTAGTACTTAACAAGCTCTTGAGCATCCTGACCTGCCATCATTGCTTGATATGTAAGTGCTGCTATTACTTCTTGCTCATCAACATCAACATTCATTTTTTTAGCTAAGGCTTCAACAATCATTGCTATTTTAATTCCATTTCTTGCTTCATCACGTACTGATTCTCTGAGTTCACGAAATTTATCTTTATCTTCTACATATGGTTTATGTTGCTCTTGAGTAAAGTTTTTTGTTTTTTCACGTACTTTTGCATCCATCTCTTGTTCTACTATATTGTTAGGTAGTGTAAAGTTAAATTTTGTAAGTAGACCTTCTATTAGTTTTGGTTTTAGTTCAGACATATAAAGTTGAGAAATCTCTTCAGATGTTATCTGATCTTCAAGTTTAGCTTTTAATGTATCAAGGGTAGCTGTTGTATCATTTAAGATTCTTTTTGCAAATGCATCATCAGGTGTTTCTGCTTTTTGCTCTTGAATCTCAAGAAGTTTTACAACAAATTTAGTTTCTTTACCTGCTAGTTCTTCTGATTGATAATCCTTAGGAAAAGTAACTGATATTGTTCTCTCATCATTATACTCCATGCCAATTAGTTGTTCTTCGAATCCTGGAATAAATGATTTAGATCCTATTTTAAGATTAAAATTATCTGCACTACCACCTTCAAATGGTTTATCATCTAAATAACCTATAAAATTTATAACAGCAACATCATTATTTTCAAGAGTTTTTGCCTCTGGAATTTTTACAAAAGGTGCTTGTTGTGTAGCAAACTCTAATAGCTTTGCTTCTACCGCATCAGGATCTGCTTTTGGTTTAGTAAATTTAGGTACTATATCCATAAACTCAACATCGACATTAATCTCGGGACTTGTAGACAATTGTACTTCAAAGTATATACCATTTTCGAGTCTCTCATACTTTTTTAGTCCTGGCTGACCAAGAAGAGTTTCTACTTCAATATTAGCTTTTGTAATTCCAGCATCTACAAACTCATTGAATACTAGACCAGCAGCATCATGTTCAAACTTTTCAGCACTCTGATTATCGTTAGCTGAGTCATTTCCAGCTTCTTCTTTAAGTTTAGCTACTTTATCTTCTATCGTACTGTTTTCTACACTTCCACTAATTATGTAGTTAATATCATCTAATTTTTCTACTGTAATATTCACTATAATCCTTTTTATTTTAATAATGTAATTTTAGCATTATTGTCTAAAACTAAGATTTTGAATAAAGTAAGTTAATTAGAGAAATTTTGTTTTAATTTTTGCTGAGGGTATAGAATTCCAATGTGAAATTGGATTTCTAAAAAATATATATTTATGTGGTACTAAATAGTTGGTGTATTAAATATATTTTATTTTATTCCATGATATTGTTTATAAATTCTTTTTACAAAACTTGGTTTAAGCCCTGCAATGTAAATCTCATCCATCTCTTCTTCAATATGTTCTTTTTTTATAGCGATAAGAGTTTCTAATCTTTTAATTAATATATTTTTAATATCTATTTCAAAGTTACCTTCATAGTTTGGATATGAATTAGTAAGCTTTTCAACAACATCAGAAAAGTTTGATGTTTTAATGATTTCTAATTCACCTAATTCATTCGTCTTTTGAACTTCGACTAAATGTGTCCAGTGTGCTATCAAAATTGCTTGTAATTCAGTTGAATAGTCTCGTTCTTCATTCGGAAGCTCCTTACTAAGTGCTTCAGGGATATCCTTAATTTCATTAGCTTTAACTACTGCTAACTCATTTTCAAAAGATTCTAATTCTTCTTCATATTCTGCAGCATCTTCATATAATTTAGCCAGAGCTGCATCTTTTTCATTTTTTTTCTTTTTTGCTAGTTCTGCTTTTTCATCATCTATAGTTTTTTCAGGAGCTGCTTCTTGTGTATCTAATGCATAAGTGGCCTTTAGTTCTTCCATTTGTAACTCTAGTAAACGTTTAGTATTCTCATCTTGCATATTATAATATCCCCACAATAATTTTTCGTATTTTAGCATTAAATTATCGTAATTGTAATAATAATAGAAGCTAACCTATTCTATTAATAATGTTTTAAAAGTTTATTTAGACTTTAAGTAGTTTAAGGGAGTTGTTTTTGTTAAAGAGGAGACTCTCTTTAAAGTAAGTTAAAGAGAGTTTTTTTGTTCTAATTGAAGTAGCTTAACTATGAGTACTAGTTTTTCCGCGTTTGTCACCATTTGGAGTCTCTTCAGCATCATCAAAACCTATTTTTACATTACTGTTTGCTATAAGCTTTTTTACATCTTCATAGTCATAGTCTTCATCTTCATCTACTGGACGTACTATTTTAGTAATAAGAATTTTTTCACCAAGATCTACTGCAGTAAAGTAGTGTGTAAGACAAAACTCTTGATTCATGCGACACTCTAATACTTTAGCTCTCATGTGTGCATCTTCTCTATTCTCAAAAGTCATAGTCTGATCCATACCACTTTTCTTAAAACAACTACAAGGATCATCAATCTCAATTGTATACATATTCTTTCCTTTTAATATTATTTTGAAATTATAGCACTCAGAACTTTAGTTTGACTCAGTGCTTTCTTTGTTTATCTCTTGTCTTAAGGTAAGGTTATTAAAATTCTTTAATAACCTTAAAGTCACCAGATTCAAATGAATAAACTTTTCCAGCCGCTTTATCAACAATGATAGGTCGTATCCATTCATTAAGAATGAACTCTTTAGCTACTGATTTTTCTACTGCTTTTCCTACTAGTTCTAAAGGTGCTTCCATATAAGTAAGAAGTCTTACAGGTTCATGGTATGCTTGACCTTCTAAAAGTACAGATTGTGTTGGCAAACCAATTTTTAGATCACTATAGTTTCCATTAAATACACCAACTTTTGAAACAACATTATGATATACCTTAGATCCAGCTCCATATATGGCATTGTCTACGGTAGCAAAATAGTGTTCTAGGTTAATCCACTCTCCAACTACAAGTGGACCATCAAAAATACGTGTAAGTATGTCAGCATCTTCATTATCTAGTTTTGAATCATACGAATGCATAAAAAGTCTATTGCCAAAAGGCATATGCTTGATAGACTTTCTAGGACCTGCAAAAACACCCATAACACCTGCTAATCCCCATTCTGGTCTAGTTTCTGACCAATCCATAGATTTGATCATAATATCATTTTGAGTTTTTGTATATGGAAGTTGTGCCACTCTTTCATAACGTGCAATAGCTGATGCTTTTTCAAAATCTTTCATAACTACAGAAAATCTTTTCATCTCTGCTTGTGTTAAAATATCTGTATCGTGAAACTCTATTTGATCTGTAGTAGTAATGTGTAGAGATGGTATAAACCTCACATCTTCAGGGATTATAATACCTTTTTTTGCTATAGCCTCTCGTACTTCTTGTGAGTTTGCAATCATACAGAGTGCTCTATTATTTGGAAGACTACTCTTGCCACCACAAGCACCACAGTCTAATGCAGACTCAAATGGATTGTTATCCGACATACTAACATGCCCTGAAAGAATCACAAACTCAGCAAAATTATCAATTTGTCCTATCATCATTAAGAAGTTATATAAGTACTGAACTTTCTCTTCAAGTGTAAATCCAACTTTAGAAAGTTTTATTTTTTGTAACTCATAATCATCTTCTGAAACATTATAGTTATTTTTTAGTATATTTAAAAATTCTAATGGAACATCAAATGATAAAGTATTTCCTATAACAAGATGATCTCTTATCTCTTGAATTTCATCATCTGTATACTTAGATGAAGAGTGATTAATTAATGCTTCATTAATAAGGTGTATATGAAGTTTATTTACATAGAGCTCTATCTCTTCGTTTGATAACTTATCTAATGTATAAGTTGTTTTTGGTTTTTTAGCTTTAAAGTTTGCAAAGAATTTTTCAGTTTTTTGTGGTGCAAATGTTTTACCAAAAAGGTTAATCCCAAATATCCAACCAATAGCTTCGACCATTATGTAAGGTGTGTATGGGTTGTTTTTCAGATCAGATATAACTTTTTTAGTAGTTTTATTAATAGTCTTTTTAGATTTATATTCATTATCTGTCTCTTTTGCTATCTCAAACACTATGTTAGCAGGTTTGACAACGGCTGGACATAAAAGTTGTTCGTTTGTCTTGTCAAACTCAACAAAAGCTATAGGAAAACCTAAGAATCCTCCAGCACCATATGTTGTATAGTTTCCAGTACTCTCAATGGCTCTTCTCGCAGTCTCAGATCTAACATCTAAACACATTGTCACTGAAGCCAATGGTCTCTCAATTTCAGGTTCATCTGTTAGTTTCATTTCATCAATAAATGAATGAATATAAGTGTCTTCAAGAGACTTCATCCAGATATATCCCTCTTCTTCTCGTAGTACTTCCATAATCTTAGCGAGTTCTACTAAAGGAATATTTGTATTTTTAAGTATATCGTTTGAGAGGTGAACCTGTTTTGCATCAAGTTGAAGTTCTTCTTGTACATATCTTTCTAAGATGTCATCATAATTACTAGACTTCTCCATTGCATCTATATATTTCCCTGGTAAACTATAGTTGTGCTTAAGCATTTTAAGTACTACATATGAAGCATTTGCTAAAGAGTAATCATGCAATAGGTCAAAATTATTTATCTTTCTGTGTTGCAAATAGGCAAGTTCATAATAGAGTCTGATTGCCATATAGTCCATTAGAGATGATGGGTTTTGTTGCTGTGGGAAATAGCCAGGGTCCTCTGAGCGGTATTTGATAAATCCAGCCCAGCCATGTAGTTTAAGAATATGTGTTAGAAGATATCTCTCTTTATTCTTGACTTTTAGCTTTTCAAGTGCTTCTTCTACAAAGGCTTCAGAGTTATGAGGATAGTCAAAATCTTCATAAAGCTTAAAGGTTTCAAACATGCCAAGTTCTCTATTTTCCATCGGTAGTGTTGTTTGATCTTCATCTAAAAAACGAGTAATATACTCTATAACACTTTTTTCTATGACCTCTTTATCATCACGATGAAAAAGGATATCATTTATCTCATAAAGTGTCATATGTTTAGTGATCTGTTTTAGCCATCTCTCTTTATTATGATATGAGAACTCCTCATCTAGGTATGCAAGAAGTTCTTCATCAATTGGATGCTCTTTATTATCCGCTTGTTTTCTGAAATGATTCCATTGAGGATTAACTTCGAGTAGACATTTCATAGCTAAGTCATAATACTCTGCTAGCCCGTCAACTTTAAGTACTTCTTTTAGATTTTCTTCTAAAATGGAGTGTGAAATTTTTCCCTCATTATAAAATTTTAAATAATATGAGGGCTCCATATAAACTTTTCCACCATAGATTTTCTTTGCTTTATTAAGCCCATCTTTAAAGCCAAGATGCTCAAATCCTTTTAATGGATTATGGTGAATAAATGAGCCAATTGGCCAATAGTGTGGTACATTACCTTTAATGGCATCTAGCTTTTCTATAATACCCATACTAGTATCTCCTTAATTCCATAAATACTTAATAGTGTGAGTAATACTATTATAATAAAATGAGCAATTTTTTCTTTAAAATTTAAATCAACATAATGTATATTTGGATTAGTTTTTCCAAAAATTGATTTTTCTAACACCTTCATAGAAACTAAAAAGTTTCCAAGATATATGCTTACCACAACGATGTACCATAATAGATCAGCTTGAGTATTGAAAATATAAGTTAAAAAGAATAGAGAGTTTGGTAGTGGAGGATAAAGGCCTATACTAATTAGATACACTGTAATATGAATTCCAACTAATGGAGTTGCAAGTGTTATACCTCTAACATAAAGGTAGTTTGCACTTCCATAATGTTTTTCATAAAAATTTGCAATTGCATAAAGACCTACTACTGATACTAAAAGTGATAAGCTGTAAAATGCACCATTCTCTTCAAAAAGAAGAAAAAATGGTGCATTGATATATATAAAATAGTAAGCCAACTTGTAAAAATTCGTTGTCTTTGTTGCTCTATATACAGAGTACATTGCACTAATAAATGAGATAATAACTAATGACTCAGAGTGTGCATTATGTATAAAAAAAGACAAAACAATTGCACAAGAAAGCATAAAAGCACTCAGTAAAAATATGGATTTACTTGTGAAATTATCACTCTTTTCTAAAAAAATATAGTATGGCAAACCAGAGACTAACAAAAGAAATATAATATTAGCAATCATAATTTACCCTTTTTAGAACTTTTAAACATATCGAAATAGTAACCTTCTTTTGCTAGGAATCTATAATAGTGCCATTTAGTTTGATTTGGCTTTTCTTCAGAATGGATAGAAGCTTTTCTATATATAAATAGCCATCCAATTAACATAATAAATGCCACAACAACTAGTGCCATGACTAAACTCACATTAAGTGTTGCTGCTTCGTAAAAGAGTAAAGAATCATGTCCGTAAAGAAAGTGCTCTAAACTTAAGCCAATAAATTCATATGTAAATAAAACAACTATGAAAGAACTTACAATTCCTAAAATTGCTTTTATAGAATCAAATTTAGATACTTTAAAAAATGATAATAAAAGCTGTGTTCCTGTAAGCCATGCAAATGCTAAAATAACTATAGCTGCATTGAACTCGAAGAACTCTGGAGCGAGTAATGCTTTAATCCCAAGAAATGCAACCACAGGAACAATAGTAAAAAGTGCAATAAACTTGAATGTTTTACTACTTTTGTATTTCACTTTATCTTTTGAAAATGTTTTTTGTGAAAGACGTTCAGGGATACTTGGATCTTTTCTTGCATACTTTATGATGCTACCAGACTCTAAAAAGAGTGAGGCCTTAAAAATTCCATGAACTATAAGGTGATAAATCGCAAGGGAAAATGCACCTAAGCCTACTTCCATTATCATGTAGCCCATTTGACCAACTGTTGAGTAGCCAAGTGAACGTTTGATATCTGACACAACAAGCATAAGCAATGATGCAAAAATAGCAGTAAATAGACCAATGACAAATGCTATATTAAGTACAGCAGGTGTTAGAATCAGTAAATATGCCATTTTATTAAGTAAAATTCCCCCAACATTTACAACGCCAGCATGCATTAAGCCTGATACTGGAGTAGGTGCTTCAGATGTGTAAGGTAGCCATATATGAAATGGAACGATTGCAGATTTCATCATTGCCGCAAGTAAATAGAGTATACCAACGGAAAATATCATGGGATCATCAATCGGATTTTCAGACATTGTAAGCCACTGCTCTTTTAGTACGAGTAAATCAAAGCTTCCAAATGTTTGGTATGTTAAAATAACTGCGAGTAAGAATACAAAGTCGGCACTTTTATGGATATACATCGTCCATCTAGCATTTTTTACAGCAGTTTTAGAACCTACATTAAATGAAACTAGAAGATATAAACCAACACTCATGAGCTGCCAAGCTAACGCAAGTACAATAAGGTTATTGCTCATTACAAGTAAGTAGATAGATGCAAATATAAAGTTTAGAAGAATAAAAAATCTTTTATACCCCGCTTCATCCCACATATACTTAGTTGCATATTTTCGGATAACTAAGCCCAGTATTGCAACATAAGGAACTAATATAGCTGAGAGTTCATTATAAATAAGTAAACCATCAAATCCAACAATCGCTTTGTCATTACTTATGACATGATATGTTCCATACAATGCAAGAAGTGCAATCATACTTGATAGAAAAATACTCACTCTTGGAATAGACTCTTTTTGTTTAACAAACATCAAAATAAATGCTATGACTATTGGAATGAATGGAATGGATAAGATAATTTTTTCCACTTAAGCTCCTCTGTTTGACTAATTTTTTATCTATAAGTTATCGAATTAAGAATAAATGATATTCATTATATTGACCATAAATAAATTGCTCAACGAAGATTATCAAAGTTACCTTTGAAAACCTTTGTAATTATAGGTTATTTTTCTAAATATAGTTTAGTTAAAAACAAAGTTATGCTTAAGAGTTCAATTTAACACTTAGTAGTGCTACTATTTTACAACAATACCTATAAAATAGTTCAAACACATCTAGGTATTGTAGGGCTACTTAAAACTTAATAGATAAATAAAAACTTAAGTCAAAATTATTATCATCAGATAAGTATTTATTTTTTTTATAAATAGCATAGGGTGGTTTTGTAGTTGTCTCATACTCACTATGGGGAAGCCATTCATTGTAAAGCCAGTGCATAAATCGTAGGAAGTCACCATCCGTTCCATGTATATCAAATTTAGCATATATACCACTAGATATTTTAAATTTAGGTAAGCGCTCATTCTCAGATATATTGTCTTTGTCGACTTGTATACATGCAACATATTGACACTCATCAAGATGTGTTACAGTTGGATTATCATGGAATAGTGCAATGTGCTTATAGCTTTTAATATTGTTGCCATATGACCATGTTTGAATCTTTTGCCAAGTTTGTTTAATTTGGTCGTTATATCCACTATGTCTAAGATAGTATGCTTCTATTTCGGGCATCTTCACAATAGTAGGTTCAAGATTCTCAAAACTAGCATTGGAAGCCTTTGCTTTTGGAGATTCTTCGATTATGTTTTTAGAGTACTTTTTATAGCCACCTTTTCTCCAAGCTGTTGGTGTCATCAAAAATCGATCTTTAAATACTCGGATAAAAGAGGTTTGTGAACTGTATCCGCAGGATGAGGCTATCTCAGTAATGGTAGAGTACTTATTTGTAAGTAATAAAGTTGAAGCTTTTTGTAATCTAATAGATTTAATGCTCTCATATATGTTCCTACCGAAAATTTCTTTGAATATTTTATGCATATAAAACTTACTAATATTAAAGCTCTGCGCAAGTTCGTCCATATTTATATCTATCTCAATATTTGTGTATATATAGAATAGTATATCGTTTGATATTTTTGTTTTCTTGTTCAGCGTTTCTCTTTTCATGCTCAGATTATAGCAAAAATATAAATATTTGTAGCATCAAAGGTAAATGAAAATCACAATAATAGATAATTTATATGTCAAAATTAGTGAAGAATAATCTTAAAATTCTTAGTTAATATACGATACAATTTTATATTGAGGAGTAGTAAAATGAATTTCGATTTAATATTACAGAATATGCTAAATCCCCCTGTACTGTTTTTTTTCTTAGGAATGCTTGCAGTATTTCTAAAGTCTGAACTAACAATTCCACAACCATTACCTAAGCTCTTTTCTCTCTACTTACTTATAGCTATTGGTTTACATGGTGGGTATGAACTTTCTATGAGTGGATTTAACCTTTATATATTTGAAGCACTGATGATTGCCGTTGGAATGTCTATGCTTGTACCTATTTATAGTTTTTTTATCTTAAAAACAAAGATGGATGTTTATAACTCTATTGCTATCGCTGCTACTTATGGTTCTATTAGTGCCGTTACATTTATAACAGGTATAACATACCTCGGGACTATCGGTGTAGAGTATGGTGGTTTTATGGTGGCTTCTATGGCTCTTATGGAGTCTCCAGCTATCGTTATAGGTTTAGTTTTTGCAGCACTCTTTGTTAAAGCCAAGGATGGTGAAGAAGAGGAGAAAACTGATTGGGGTGAAATTCTTAGAGAAGCATTTTTAAACCCTTCAGTATTTTTACTTGTAGGTGCTCTTCTTATAGGAATACTTACAGGTGAGAAAGGCTGGCACTCAATGGAGCCACTCTTTGGAACACTATTTAAGGGTATGCTAGCATTCTTTCTTTTAGATATGGGACTTGTGGCTGCTAGAAAGATTCATGAACTTAAAAAAGTTGGATTTTTTCTAATAGCATTTGCACTTATCATGCCACTAGTCAATGCTCTTGTTGCAACAGGTTTTGCATATATGTTTGAAATACACAAAGGTGATGCTTTTTTACTTGCGTTATTAAGTGCTAGTGCATCTTACATTGCAGTTCCTGCAGCTATGAGATTATCAGTACCAGAGGCAAATCCAGGTCTATATTTACCACTAAGTCTAGCAGTTACATTCCCTTTTAATATTTCATTAGGGATTCCACTCTATTATTTTATTATAAATTCATTATGGGGATAGAATTATGAAAAGCATGAAAAAAGTCGAATTTGTTATCGAAGCTGTCTATGTGAATAGGCTAATAAAACTTTTTAAAAAACATAAGATATATGGTTATACCATTATTAAAGATATTGAAGGTGCTGGAGGCCATGGCGTTAGAACTGCTGATGATGTTAGTGATGCTTTTAGTAATAACTATGTCTTTACCGTATGTGAAGCAGAGCAGTTTAAAGATATGGAAGTAGATATTAGAAAATTTTTAGAAAAATATGGTGGTAAATGTATGCTTATTGATGTTATGTTACTTCTAGGGGAGAAGCAAAGACAAGAGAGTATTAACCTTCAGTACTCTGGAAAGGTTAACTAAAAATTTACAAGAGTTCTATTTACCAGCAACTATTTATATAGTTAACAAATTAATTAGGTTAAAATATCGCATTTACTATATAAAGAGAAAAAATGGACAAAAATTTTAACTATTCTAATCTAAAGCTAGGAATTATTGGCGGAGGACAATTGGGCAAAATAATGTCTCAAAAAGCCAAAAAGATGGGCTTTCATGTCACTATTTTAGATCCAACATTTAATTGTCCCGCAGCTCAAGTATCTGACAAGCATATTATGGGAGGATTCCATGATAAAGAGAAACTTGAGCAATTAGTACAAGAGACAGACGTTACGACTTTCGAATTAGAGCATGTAGATACTTCTATTTTAAAAGAGTTATTTGACAATGGACATATTATTCATCCATCTCCTTATATAATCGAGTTAATCCAAAATAAGTATGAGCAAAAGAAACTACTTGATGAGAAAGGTATTCCCGTACCTAAATATAAAAATGTAGAAAATGATGAAGATTTATCTGCATTTGGATTCCCTGTTATACAAAAAGCAAAAATGGGTGGCTATGATGGCAAGGGTGTCCAGATGATTAAAACTAAAGCTGATCTTGCATATCGCTTGCCAACAGAATCATTCATTGAAGAACTTGTTGACATTGACAAAGAACTTGCTGTTATTGTCGCTAGAAATATAGAGGGACAAACTAAATGTTATCCAGTTGTCGAGATGCTATTTGACGATAGAACTAACATCTGTGATATCGTTATGGCACCTGCAAAGATTTCTAAAGAAGTTGAAAAAAAATCCATTGAAATTTCCGTTAAGTCTATAGAAGCTTTAGAGGGTGTTGGAATTTTTGCTGTTGAACTTTTTTTAACTAAAAAGGGAGAAATCTTAGTGAATGAAATCGCTCCAAGACCTCACAACTCAGGACACTACACAGTTGAAGCATGTGCAACTTCACAATTTGAGCAGATAATAAGAGCTGTGACAAATCTACCATTGGGTTCGACGAAGCTAATCTCTCCGGCTGTAATGATTAACTTACTTGGAGAAGAAGGCTATGAGGGTGAGCCATTTATTGAGGGTATTCATGATGCATTAGAGATCCCAGAGTTGTCTTTTCACTTCTATGGAAAAACTTTTACAAAGCCTTATCGTAAAATGGGTCATGTAACAATTCTTGATGATGATATAGATATGGCGTTAGAAAAAGCGATGAGAGCAAAAGATATTTTAAAAATTAAAGGAAGCAAGAAAATATGAGTAAACCATTAGTTGGAATTATTATGGGAAGTGACTCTGATTTACCAGTTATGAGTGCTGCAGCAGCAATCTGTGAAGAGTTTGAAATTGAATTTGAATTAGATATTGTATCTGCACACAGAACACCAGAAAAGCTAGTTGAATATTCTAAAAGTGCAGAGGCTAGGGGTTTGAAAGTAATCATCGCTGGTGCTGGTGGAGCTGCTCACTTACCAGGTATGGTTGCTTCAGAGACAGTTTTACCTGTAATTGGCGTACCCGTTAAAGGATCTTCATTGGAAGGAATGGATTCTCTTCTTTCAATAGTACAGATGCCAGGTGGTGTTCCCGTAGCAACAGTTGCGATAAATGGTGCTAAAAATGCAGGTATCTTAGCTGCACAAATTATTGGCTCTTCAGATAGCACTTTGAGAGAGAAAATAGCACTCTATAAACAAGAGATGAAAGCACAAGTCGATGCTAAATCAGAAAAACTGAAAAATATTGAGTATAAACGATATTTAAAAGAGATGGGAAACTAGTCCCTTAGATAACACCTGTTAATGGTGTTATACTTCACATATAAACACTTCTATCATGCTAAACATACAGCTCTAACTTGCAAGTACTTTTTTTATAAATATTCTAATATCAACAATAGCCTATTAATATAGCATAATAAGAAGATAAATATAACAAGAATAGATAACTAATAAAGCAAAAGTAGTGAAGATAAAACTTTTAAATAATACTAAAATTATACTATCTTAAATTTTTGGAGCTTAGTCATGAAGAAAATATCAAAAGTCTTAATCGCAAATAGAGGTGAAATCGCTTTACGTATTATTAGAGCTTGTAAAGAACTTGAAATAACAAGTGTAGTTGTCTTTTCAGAAGCTGATGTAGATGGTGTTTGGGTAAGAAAAGCTGATGAGTGCTATCCAATAATGGGTAATCCAGTTCAAGCTTATCTCGATTTTGAGCCAATTTTATCAATCGCAAAAAAAGCAGGTTGTGATGCAATACACCCTGGTTATGGTTTTTTATCTGAGAGTGCTGAGTTTGCTACTGCGTGTTTAGAAAACGACATTATTTTTATAGGTCCAAAAGCTGAGCATATAGAACTATTTGGTGACAAAATGGCATCAAAGGTTGCTATGAAGAAAATTGGTGTTCCAGTGCTAGAAGGTACGGATACACCGGTTGTTGACAAAGCTGAGGGTGAGGGAATCGCTAACGAGATAGGTTTTCCTGTAATTATTAAAGCTGCGTTTGGTGGTGGTGGTAGAGGAATGAGAATCGTTAAAAAGGCAAAAGAATTCTCTAAAATGTTTGATGAAGCAACAAACGAGTCTCTAAAATATTTTGGTAAAACTGAAGTTTTTATAGAGAAGTATGTTGAGAACCCTAGACATATAGAGGTACAAGTTATTGCTGATAGCTATGGTAATGTAGTTCACCTAGGTGAGAGAGATTGCTCGATTCAAAGACGTCATCAAAAGGTAATAGAGATTGCTCCATCACCACTCTTAAGTGACACTGTTCGAAAAGAGATATACAGAGTTTCAACAAAGGCTATGTTTAGATTAGGATATGAAAGTGTTGGAACAGTTGAATTTTTAGTGGATGAAGATGACAATATATACTTTATTGAGATGAATACTAGAGTTCAAGTTGAGCACCCTGTCACTGAAGTTATTACAGGGGTTGATTTAATTCAAAGAATGATAGAAATTGCTGGCGGAGATAAGCTACACTTTTTACAAGAAGAGATAAAGTTCCGTGGTTATGCAATAGAGTTTAGAATAAACTCTGAAGACCCACAAAACAACTTTATGCCTTCAGGTGGAACTATTACTAACTATCTAACGCCAGGTGGACCAGGGGTTAGAATAGACTCTTCTTTATATGAAGGGTATGAACTACCTACAAATTATGATTCTATGATGGGTAAACTTATTGTATCTGCACTAGATTGGGAAGGTGCGGTGAAAAAAGCAAAGCGTGCACTTGATGAATACAATATAGATGGAGTTAAAACAAACATATCACTGCATAGAGAGATAGTAAGAGATGCCGACTTTAAAGCTGGAAAGTTTAATACAGGCTTTTTAGGTGAAAAAATGGATACTTTTAATTTTAATGCAAAGTCATCTTTACAAGCAGAAAATGAAAAAATTTCATTCATATCAAGTATGATTAAAAAGATAAAAGAGAATAAACTCACAACTAGGAGTTAATATGAGTGTAATTCCAACACATAACTTTATTAATGAAAATTGTAAAAATAGAATCAAGTCTTCTATCCTTCGTGATGTAAAAAGTGAAGCACTACTTGTTTTTTCTAGAACAGCTCTTGAAAGATATTTTGCACAAGTAGATGAAGTGGCTATGGAGCCACTATTTAAAGAAAACGAAGAGATAGCATATGTTTACAAAACACTACAAAAGCTACTTGAAGATTTACAAGAATGTGTTGTGAATGTAGATTACTTAATTAATATATCACAAGCAACAAAAATATATCCAGAACTTAAGCACTTAACTAAAAAAGAGGAACCTTTAATTGCCTATTATGATATTATGGCTCAAAAAGTAAGAAATCACTATAAAAATAAACCTGCTTACCTGCCAGAGTTTTTAGTTGTATGTGTATTATCCGAGTGGGTACTTGGAGAGGAAAAATCAACACATAAATACCCTTTTTTAGATAAGATTGATTTTTTAGAGCTGATGGGAAAGTTTGAAAAGAATAGAGAACACTTCTATAAAGAAGAAGAGTGTAAAATAAGTGAAATACATGAACTCTCTTTTCAAATTATTGAAAAGTTAAAAAGTTATAAATATAAAGAAAATAAAAGTAGAGTTTCTAAAGTGCGCAAGAAAAAATAACTACACACAAATTTCCAATCCCTCTCTCTTTTTTTAAATTTAAAGAACACTAAAAGGTTTTTTGAGTAGAATTCTTTTTATAAAACATAAAATGTAGCTGACTAATAGATTTATTTATAGTTTTTTTGAGGCTACATCGCGAATTATTGGACTTGACAGTTAAATATTATTGTCAGGTTTAATAACAATGTTTAAGTTATTATGAGGAGTAAATAAATGTATTATGTAGCAAAAGTTGATTCAGACAAGTGTGCTGAGCATAAATGTAATATGTGTACACTATATTGTCCAGAAGCTAATACGCTAATGTTCGATAAAGTTGGAAATACATCTTGGGTCGATGAAGATAGATGTAAAGGGTGTGCACTGTGTGTGTACGTATGTTCTGACCTACTTAATCGAGATTGTATTTCGATGGAAATGGCTGAAGCAAAAGAAGTTTAAGCTCCCATTCTATTGTCGAGAGTAAATCTCGATAAAAATGGCTCAAACTAAAAAAAACAAGTATAGAATTTAGACTTAATTCAAAATACAGTTAAAAAAAATCATAGGAGAACTTATGGCAAACCAAGGTCCCGCGTATTATTCACCGTATCCTGCGGCTACGTATGAAGGTGTAATTACACCACCAGAAGGAAAAGCACTTTTACTAGAAGAGATAGTAGATGAAGAAATTGCAATGAGAGAAATTGCAAAAGTTATGTTGACTAAAGAGAATGCAACAATTTTCCCTGGTCCACAAGTACTATACGGATTTAACGAAGAAGCTAAAAAGAAAGCTACTCTTATAAAAGAGATGTCAGAAATTCTTAACGCTAACATGATTCCAATGTATGATTACAGACCAAAGTATCCAAAAATTGATGCAGAAGTTGAGATCAATCCAAATCACCCAAACTTAACAATTTGGCATAACAATATTAAAGCAGCGATATTTATCGGTGTTCACTGTCACTATGCAAATGTTGCATTAAAAATGGTTAGATCAGAGACAGATTGTTATACAGTTGCTATTTGTGGTTTATCAGGACACGAAGATGCTATGGCTACATTAAGAGACCAGCATTCATCAGAACTTGAAAAATTCAATAAAATAGCTAGAGAAGTAAAAAAAGAACTAGGATTATAATATGAGTAAAATTACTGATATGACAGATACGCATAACTGGTCTGGACAAAGACTAGTTACAGCGGACGAATTATTATTTGAAGCACCAAGAGAAAAACACTTCATGACAGGTTCTGAAGTTTTAAAAGAAGCGGTAAAAAGATGTACAGTTGATGCATCAGTATCGTACCCAATTACACCACAATCTGAAGCAGCTCACCTTATCGGTGAACTATGGGCAGAGGGTTATGTAGGTACATACTTCCGTGGAGAGAATGAGTTTGGTGTTATGTCTGAAGTTGCAGGTTGTGCAATGGCAGGTGCTAGAACAATTACAACTACTTCAGGTCCAGGTACACTAAGAGCAATGGAAAACTTTGCTCAGTGGTCAGGAACTAGAATTCCATGTCAACTGATTCTAATGGCTCGTGGTATTAACTCACCACTTACTATTCAACCAGATAACTTGGAAGTTTCTTATATGCTAGAGACTGGATGCCAGATTTGGTATGCTGAAAATGTTCAAGAACTTTTTGACATGTCAATTGCAGCATTCGTTGTAGCTGAAAAGCCTGATGTTCATGTGCCTATTATTACTGTAGTTGATGGATTCTTTGTATCTCACACTAGAGAGGCAGTAATGCTTCCTGCTGATGATATCGCACTCTTCCCATATGAGCCATATAAGTCTCCATTACCTCCGATTGATTCAGAAACACCTCCGGGACGTTTCTTAAGAGATCCATTCGTAATGAAGTCTAACTATATCTCTTATGCAACACATGCTTCTTGGCAGTTTGAAATTAGATCTGCAGTTGAACGTTCACGTCCATATGCTGAGCACTTCCTAGATGGTCTAGTTCATACAACAGGTAGTGAAGACGCTGAAATCGCATTTGTTACTTGTGGTACTGCTTCTCATCAAGCTAAAGAGGCTGAAAGAGAACTAATGAAACTTGGAATCAAATCTAAAGTTATTAAGTTAAGAACTATTAGACCATTCCCAGAAGAAGAACTTATTACAGCACTAGAAGGTGTAAAACATATATTTGTACCTGAGTTTAATGTTGTTGGTTGGTTAGAAAAAGAAGTGAAAAAAGCACTTTACAAAAAAACTGAAGCGGACATCGTTGGCGGACCTAGAGTTGCTGGTGGTATGAGTATGCCTGCTGAAGCAATTATTAAAGAAGTTATGGAAAAAATCAATCCAGGTAAAGGAGCATAGTATGGCAATAGATATCTATAAAATCAATCCAGAATTTAGAGACATTATGCCTCAAGAGATTATTGATCTTGAGGAAAAAGCTACATGGGCTCAAAATCAAGACAAGCCTCGTGGTATTAAAGAACTTCCACAATCAAAAGAGTTATTAGAAGAGCACTCTTTATGTGCTGGTTGTCCAGAAGCTGCTGCATTGAGATATGTACTTTCTGCACTTCCTAAACCTGAAGAGACTATCATTGTTAACTCAACTGGTTGTACTTCATTAATGTTCCCACATATTGCACTACATACTGTGCACTCACTATTTGGTAACCAAAATGCTGTTGCAACTGGTATCAAAAGAGTTCTTGACTGGAGATTTCCAGATACTGAAAAAGATGTTGTTGTTTTAGCGGGAGACGGTGCTACTGTTGATATCGGTCTTGACTATACACTTCAATCTTTCTTTAGACAAGAAAACATTACAACAATCTGTTTCGATAATGAAGTTTACGCAAATACTGGTGGACAAGAATCAGGTGCTACACCAAAAGGTCAAGTATTTAAAATGGCTCCAACTGGTAAAAAGTTCGATAAAGTGCCAATGTGGAAGCTAGCTACTACATCAGGATGTCACTATTCTATAAACATGACAGCTTCTGCTCCTAAAGCAGTTGCTAAAGCAGTTAGAGAAGCGATATTAGTTGCAAGAGAAATCGGACCAACTTTCCTTAACATCTATACACCATGTATTCTTGAAATTGGACTAAGTGCTAATGAAGGACTTGGAGAAATGAAAGAGCAAGACAAAGATAGATTTGAGTCTTACAAATATATTTCACCAGAAGCTGAAGAGTTTTTAGCAAAATGTAAAGAAGAAGGACGTTTATAATGGCAAAAGATTCAATTAAAGTAAGACTTCCGGGTCTTGGTGGTCAAGGTGCAGTTACTGCAGCTCACATTGCTGCAACTGCTGCTGATACTGATGGTTACTATGCTGTTTCAAATCCATTCTTTGGTGCTGAAAAACGTATGGCTCCATCAGAGTCTTATGCAAGAATAGGTACAGTGCCTATTTACGATAGAGGGGAAGTAATTTATCCTGATATTGTTATGATTTTCCACCCACAAGTTATTACTATGGGTAAATCATACACTATGCCTTTTTACGCTGGTATTAAAGAGAATGGTTTAGTTATCATTAACTCTGAAGTAGAGCTTTTAACTGAACACGATAAGAAAGTTTTATCTGACTTAAATGTTAAGGTTCTTACTAAAGACTTTACTCAGTTTGCTATCGATCAAGCTGGTACTGAACTTGCAACTAACATGGCTATGTTAGGTGCACTGTTTGGTGCTCTTGGTACAGTTTCTAAAGCTGCAATTGAAGAGGGAATTAAAGATAGATTCCTTAAGAAATATACTGCATCTGGTGGTACTGCTACACTTGACTCAGTTATTGAGAAAAAGTTTAAGAAGAAACAAGAACTAATTCAAAAGAATCTTGATACTGCATCAGCTGCTTATGATTTAACAGCTGCATGGGCTAAAGAAGTTGGACTTGAGCCAATTCTTGAACCTTCTAAAAATAACAACGGTAACAAGTAATCTTTTAACCGTGTCTTTGGCACGGTTTTACTCTCTATAACTTTCTCAATCTATATTTCGTCGTTATTCCATGCTTCTACGGCTTCGTTTAAACTATCAAAACTACTAGACTTCCCAATTATAAATATTTCATCAAAAATATAACAAGTCACTCGAGTATTACTTTCGAGTAAAAAAACTACATATTCATCATTATTTTTTGAGTTAATTGAGATTACTCTCATCCCATCTATAGTGTCATTTACCTTAGGGACAACATCATATTCTACATTAATTAATTTCTTTCCATCACTGTTATATATAGCCATATTTACCTCTTTTAGGATAATATTGTACTAAAATTAGGCTAATAATATTTACTATATAACTATTTTAGTGTAGAATAGCCCACTAAGGAAATATCATCATGAATATAGCAAATAATATAACAGATTTAGTAGGAAACACACCATTAGTTAGATTGAACACAGCATCTGAGTTAACTGGAGCTACGATCATCGGTAAATGTGAATTTATGAACCCAACGAGTTCAGTAAAAGATAGAATTGGGTTAAACATGATTCGAAGAGCAATTGAATCTGGAGATATAAAAGAAGGCACTACAATAATAGAGCCGACAAGTGGAAATACAGGTATAGCTCTTGCTGCAAACTGTGCAGCTCAAAACTTGAAGTTAATTTTAACTATGCCAGAGTCTATGAGTATTGAGAGACGTAATCTTCTAAAAGCTTTAGGTGCAGAACTTATACTTACTCCTGCTGCAAAAGGAATGACAGGTGCCATTGAAAAGGCAAATGAGTTAAACTCTACAATTGATAATTCTATCGTTTTACAGCAGTTTAATAATAAGTCAAATCCTGAAATACATATGCTAACTACAGCAAAAGAGATTCTTCGTGATACTGATAAAGTAATTGATGCATTTGTTGCAGCTGTTGGAACTGGAGGAACTCTTACTGGAACGTCAAAAGTTTTAAAAGAAGAGATTGCTGATATTACTATTATAGCAGTTGAGCCATCAGTATCTGCAGTTTTATCTGGTGAAGCAGCCGGCCCACATAAAATACAGGGTATAGGTGCTGGATTTATCCCTGAGAATTTAGATACCTCTGTATATAGCGAAGTTATTAAGGTGAGCAATGAAGATGCAATAGCAACTGCAAGAATGTTAGCTAAGAAAGAGGGTCTATTAGTTGGAATATCTGCTGGTGCTAATGTTTGGGCTACTATGCAAGTAGCATCGCGTCCAGAATTTAAGGGTAAAACATTAGTAACTATTTTATGTGATACAGGTGAGAGATACCTAAGCACAGAACTATTTAGTGAGTAGAAACTATCTTGAAACAATAAAGATTGTTGATGGAGTGGTTATGAACCTACTCTATCATCAACGGCGTTTAGATACTGTTTTAAACTTACTTAACACAACTACTATATGGAATCTTCAAGATCTCATAAAACCTCCCTCTAGTGGAGTATATAAATGTAGACTCCTCTATAATGAAAAAACAATAAATATTGAGTATATAAAGTATGAAAAAAGATCTATAAAGAGATTAAAACTTGTATATGACAATACCATAGAATATTCTATAAAATATGAGGACAGGAAGTGCCTTAACGAGCTTTTTAAAAAACGCGAAGAGTGTGATGACATCTTAATAGTTAAAAATGCTCTGATTACAGACACTACGATAGCAAATATCGCATTCTACGATGGAAGTAAATGGCTAACGCCAAAGAGCCCACTACTTCAGGGGACAGTAAGGCAGAGATTACTTGAAGAGTCTAAAATCATTGAAAAAGATATAAAAGTTCAAGATTTAAAAACATTTTCTAAAGTGGCGCTAATGAATGCCATGATAGATTTTGATATAATTGCAAAAGATAATATTGAGGAAATAATTTGTTAGAAAATGTAATATACGAAAAAGATTTCGCAGAAATAATGAAAAAAAGCATACAGGATGTGATTATTCATTTCTTTTCAATAGAACAAAACTTTGGTATTCTTTGTAAAATTGAAGAGGTAGACTTCACTCCAGAACTCCCAGAGGATATAAATAGTGATTTTCGCCCTTTGACACTTTTTTTCTTAGCTGGGTACACATTTGAAACCGCACGAATTGAAGATGGCTTACTGATTTTTGAAGCAGGATTTGGAGCAGACAACTATGGAAGTATAGTAACTGTACCGCTTATAAGTATTATGCAGATAATAATTGATGAGACGCCAGTCCTAATTAACCTATCTGTGTACAAGGAAGAAGTTCAAAAAGAGGTCGTTGAAGGGGATGAACCAGGAGTAAAAAACTCCATGGAGTCATTTTTAAATAACCCAGAAAATTCTAAGTTTATTAAAAAGTAAATTTAGACTTTATTTAAAGATAACAAAAAGTTAACTACGTTATCTACAAAAGCGTCATGCTTTCTTTCTTTCATATACGCTATGTAAAGGTGTCTATTAATCTTGTGATTTTTTAGTTTTGCCTCAAAAAGAGTGCCATTTTCTAACTCTGTTTTAAGTACGTGACGTGACATTATGGAAACAACTGGTCTCTCTGAACTTTTATCTGCATGTAAGATTGACTCTTTTATAGCAGTTTGACTCGCTAGAACTCCAAGTACGTTAAAGTTGTTACACTGTACGCCCATCTCTTCAAATACTTCAGAAGTAAGTTTTCGAGTATGTGAATCTTCATTTCTACATATCCAGTCAAATTCCATTAAATCATCAGCGTTAAGCTGTTTTTTAAGCGGTTTATTTGAAAAAACTACAAGTTCGTCCTCAACCCATTCTCTATAAACTATGCCATCTTTAAATACAGGTGATTCAATTAGCGCCACGTCTATCTTCTTATCTTCTAGTTGATCAATAATATTGCACGATAGATCTACATTCATAAATACTTCATTATCGATACGTTTTTTAATCTCTCCTAGATAATTAGGAAGGATATAGTTACCTATTGAAAATGATGAACCCATAACAAACGTAAACTCTTTATTTATGATTTTTAGAAGCTCTTTCTCACTGCTTTGTATCGCTTTTTCAAGTTTTAATGCGATTCTAAAAAGATCTTCACCCTCTTTTGTAAGGATAATTCCATTCTTTTTTCTATCTACAATTTTAGTGTCTAAATAGTCTTCGATAAATTTTATCTGTTGTGTAACAGCTGGTTGAGATATGCCTAACTTTGCAGAAGCTTTCGAAAAACTTTTCTCTTTTATGACCATTAAAAATGTTTGTAATTTTGCAAAATCTTTTAACATAATAATTCCTATAAGTAATATTGATAATGAAATTATAACTCATAATTATATTTATTACAATAGTTTTGTAATAATTTTAGCTTTTTTAGTTATAATATTAATAACTTCAACAAAATAGTGGTTATAAATGGAAAAAATATTTAATAGATTAAATGAGTCTCAAACAAATGCAGTAAAACAAACAGAGGGTCCAGTTCTAATACTTGCTGGTGCTGGGAGTGGAAAAACTACAACGATAATCTCGCGTTTGGCATATCTCATTGAGGTTATTGGTATTCCCGCTTCAAACACGCTTACTTTGACATTTACAAATAAGGCAGCAAAAGAGATGAAAGAACGCTCTTTAGCTATGATAGAAAATGTTGCATATCCTCCACTACTTTGTACTTTTCATAAGTTTGGATTACTTTTTTTAAAATTCAATATACATCTTCTTAATAGAAAAAATAACTTTGTAGTAATAGACACAGATGATAAAAAACGAATTATAAAAAAGATAAATTCTGAGCTTCCAACACCTCTAATAGCAAGTGAAATCTCGCGTTATAAAAATTCACTTCTAACGCCAGATGATGCGTACAAGCAAGCAGAACTTTTTAATTACAAGCAGATAGCGGAAGTTTATAGAGAGTATGAAAATTACTTAAATGAAAACAACCTTGTTGATTTTGACGATCTTATCGCTTTAACTTACAAATTATTGAATGATAATCCAGAATTAGCGAAAACTACGTCACAAAAGTATCAGTACATTATGATAGACGAGTACCAAGATACAAATGAATTGCAACTCAAACTAATTCAAAAATTATGTACATCACACAATAATATCTGTGTTGTTGGCGATGATGATCAAAGTATATACGGTTGGCGTGGCGCACACATAAGAAATATTATGGAGTTTGACCAAGATTTTTTAGGTGCAAATGTTTACAAACTTGAAGAGAACTATCGTTCACGTAGTCCAATACTAAAAGTTGCAAATGCGTTAATAGAACATAACCGCTCGCGTTTAGGTAAAAAACTTCTTTCAACTCGTGGAGGCGGTGATGACGTAACTACTCTAAACTCAAATGATGAAAATGAAGAAGCACGTAAGATCGCGACAAAAATTGGAAAACTTTTAGAGTCAGGCGTAAGAGCAAAAGAGATAGCAGTGCTTTATCGCGTTAATGTTTTAAGTCGTTCTATTGAAGAGGGCTTAAACCGTGCAGGAATAGCTTATAAACTTGTAGGAGGTCTGCGTTTTTACGATCGTGCAGAGATTAAAGATCTTATCTCTTATATAAGGGTTATTACTAATAACCATGATGACTTCTCTTTGAAACGCATAGTAAACAAGCCTAAACGCGGACTTGGAAAAGCAAGTGTTGATAAAATAGAACTAGCAGCTCATGCAAATGAAACATCTATTTATGAGTATATAAAAAACTCTGATATAAGTACTCTAGAGGGACTTGTTAAAAAGAAAAACTCTCTGACACTTAAAGAGTTTGTGAAAAATATTGACATGGTTGCTAAAGCTGCACTTGAGTCGACTTATGAGTTTATTGATCTACTTGAAGATACATTTCATTTAAAAGATATATATAAAGGGACACAAGACGAGTCCGATAGAATTTTAAATATGGATGAGTTTTACGGTCTATTCAGAGACTTCATTAAAAAATCGCCAGATAGCTCTTTAGATGAGTTTTTAAATGAGTTGACACTTCAGAGTGAGCAGGACCAAGTTGAAGGTGAAAGTATTTATATGATGAGCATACATGCATCAAAAGGGCTTGAGTTTGAACATGTGTTTATTATAGGATTAGAAGAAGGCTTTTTACCTCTTATCGGCGATGGGAGTGATTTAGAAGAGGAGAGACGTTTAGGATACGTTTCGATGACTCGTGCGAAAGAGACGCTTACGCTTTCACATGCCGCAAGTAGATTTTATAAGGGTAGAAGAAGTGATCTACAAAAAAGTAGGTTTTTCAATGAAGCGGGACTTTGTGATGGCTCTTTAATTGTAGAAAAAAACACAGCATTTAAAAAAGGTGATTTAGTAAGACATAAAGTCTTTGGAACTGGTCGAGTCGCTGGCGTAAGTAGAGCTGGACGTGAGTTTAAACTCAACATAAATTTTGCGGGGACTAAACGCGATATCCTCGCATCATTTGTAGAAAGATTATGAATCGTCTTTTTGTTGCCTATAAGCCATCGGGGATCGGCTCTAATTTTTTTCTTTCAAAATTAAAACGTAAGTATAATACTAAAAAAGCGGGCTTTTCGGGAACGCTAGATCCATTTGCAAAGGGTGTTTTGCTAATAGGTTTTGGGTCTCATACAAAACTCTTTAGATTTTTAAATAAAACGCCAAAGTCTTATCGTGCTACCCTTTGGCTTGGCGCAAAGAGTGATTCGCTAGATACAGAGATGATTGAAAATGTTGATATTTTAAATGAACTTCCTATGTCATTGGTTGTGGAAACTATTAAATCCTTAGAGGGTGAATTAGAGTATGAACCACCTATTTTTAGTGCTAAACGCATAAATGGACAACGTGCTTATGATTTAGCTCGTGCAGGTAAAGAAGTAATTTTAAATAAAATTAACTCAACAATACACGAGACTAAGTTAGTAAATTACTCTCACCCCTTTGTGACATTTGAGGCCACTGTTAGTGAAGGCACATACATTCGTTCATTAGGAAGAATCATTGCTCAGCGTTTAGGGGTGCAAGAGGCCAGTCTTAGCGCGTTAGAAAGACTCAACGAGGGTCAGTTTATATATGATGATGAAAAAGCTTTAGATATTAAAAAATCGCTTAATATAAAACAGAATTTTTATCTAGGCGATTATGAAAATATCAGATATGGAAGAGTTCTTGCTTTAGAAGATTTAGAAGTTCAAGAATTAGGAACGTATTGGTTGGATAATGGCGATTATATTTCTATTATTACGATTGTTGAAGATAAAGTAAAATATGAATTAGGTAGGATAGAATGTTAGTATTGGCAAGAAAACAAGATGAGTCAATTGTTATTGGGGATAATATAATAGTCAAAGTCGTATCATTGGAAAATGGTGTGGTAAAACTTGGAATTGACGCTCCAAAAAATATTTCTATTATACGTGATGAATTACTTCAAGAGATTAAAGAGGGTAATATTGCTGCATCAAGTAAAGATGTTGATAGCTCAGTTCTGGGTACTTTAAGTAAGCTGTTAAGTGGCAAGTAGATAAATTTATGAAAAAATATAGAGCCTATGCCAAGGTAAATATTTTCCTAAAAATTACTGGTTCTAGAGACAATTATCATGAAATTATTTCGCGTTTTATGAAGGTAAAAAATCTATATGATGAATTAGAATTTATTTTAAAAGAAGAGACTGATGCGAAAGAGGGCGAGTTTAAAATAGTGGGCTCTTTTGCTTGTGCAACTGAGCAAAATACAATTTATAAAGCTTATTTTGCTTTAAAAGAGGCTACAAACTCTCAATCACTTGAAAATCTAATGAAAAAATATGCCATTAAGGTGAGTAAAAATATTCCAGCATTTGCAGGTCTTGGTGGTGGGAGTAGTGATGCAGCAACTTTTTTAAAAATGTGCAATAGTGTTTTAGACTTAGGTCTTAGTTTGAATGAGCTTGCAGCTATTGGCTTAAAAGTGGGTGCGGACGTTCCATTTTTTATTTATGGGTATGATAGTGCAAATGTAAGTGGAATAGGTGAAGTAGTAGAAGAGTTTAATGAAGAGCTTTTAAACATAGAAACTTATACACCACAGGTAGAGATAAGTACTCCCCGTGTATACACTGTGTATAGAGAGGATTTTTATAATCCTATAGATGGATTTAAAACAGATGAACTTAAACATACGAGCTCTATTGAAGCTCTAAAAAGTATGAGTGCAGATGAGGCAAATGATCTCTTTAAACCTGCACTCCAAGAGTATCCAGGGCTAAAAGATTATTATAAAAGTGGCTATTACTTTAGTGGTAGTGGCAGTAGTTTTTTTAAAATATTAGAGGACAGTGTATAGAAAATGGGTGAAACGATAGCAAAAAATAAAAAAGCTTATCATGATTTTTTTGTAGAAGAGAAGTTTGAAGCAGGGCTTGTTCTTTTAGGAAGTGAGGTTAAGGGTCTGCGAGCTAAGCGTGTGAACCTAAAAGATAGTTTTATAAAGTTTGTAAAAGATGAGCCAATTCTTTTTAACGCTCATATAGGAAGACTAGAAACTACACATCACTTTTATGGACATGAAGAGAGAGGGAGCAGAAAGTTATTACTTCACAAAAAACAGATACAAAAGATGCTCAAAGCTGTTAATCGTGACGGATATACAATAGTACCTCTGCAACTTTACTTTAACGATAGAAACATTGCAAAACTACAAATTGCAATTGCAAAGGGAAAGCAACTCCATGACAAACGCAATGATTTAAAAGAGAAAGATCAAAAAAGAGATATTGCAAGGTCAATGAAGGAATATTGATGAGGTGTTTACTCGTTATATTAACTATTTTTTCATCACTTGTAGCTCTCGATTTTAAGATACTAGATTCTAATGTTGAAAATGGAAGAACAGCACTCTTAACATTTGAACAAGATAAAACGATAGAGTATAAAAATGTTCAGCTTGGTAAAAAAAGATTTAAAATATCTAAGTTAGCAAAAGATAAATCAAAATATTATGCTCTGATTCCAATAAGTTATTATGAAAAGCCATCAGATAAAAAGTTGATTATTTCATATATAAAAGATGGCAAAAAAGAGTCTTTGTCTACATCCATCAAAGTAAAAGACGCCAAGTATGAAAAAGAAGAGATTCATGTACAAAGCTCAAAGGTTAATCCACAAGATAAAGAAGTAAAGAAAAGAATTTCTAAAGAGTATCATGAAGCAATGAAAATCTACAATACGATATCTTCATATAATTATTTAGAATCAAAATTTATTCTTCCTATTGATAGTAATATCACTAGTGACTTCGGTAAGGCTAGGGTCTATAATGGATCACTTAAAGGCTATCATAGTGGGACAGACTTCAGGGCTAAAACACCTACTCCTATTTTAGCTGCAAACGATGGTAAAGTTGTACTTGTAAAGAAAAGGTTTTACTCCGGAGGAACAGTTTTACTTGATCATGGACAGGGAATATATACATGCTATTTCCATATGAGCGCTTTTAATGTAAAAGTGGCTCAAGTAGTAAAAAAAGGAGATGTCTTAGGACTCTCTGGAAGCACTGGAAGAGTTACTGGTCCTCATTTACACTTCTCTGCAAGAATAAATGGCATTCAAGTTGACCCACTTCAACTTATCTCACTGTTTAACAACAACTTGCTATAATAAATCTCAAGGAATATAAATGACATTTTTTCAACTACTTATGCTTGGAGCCTCAGCATTTTTTGCATATAAAATATACGAACATGTACAGACACTTAAAGATCCACAAGAGCTAGATGAGAGTGCTTCAGGTGAGCCTCAAAGAACGGCAGAAGCGTTTTCTACCTTTGACTCTAGTTCACTTATTGATAAGGCTGATGAGGCGATGAGTGAAGGTGATTTACAAAAAGCACTGGCTATCTACAGTGAAGCAAATATTAAAGCACCCAATAATGCTGATACAATTTTTAAAATGGGTTATAATCTAGCGCTTCAAGAGAGAAATGACGAAGCATTAGATTATTATAAAGAGGCATTAGCCCTTGATAAGGAAAATCCATATATTCATCAAGCTCTTGCTTCACTTTATAGAAAAGATAAAGAGTATGCATCAGCGAGAATGCATCTAAACGCATCTATAGCACTTGATGAAAATGATAAAATCACTTATTATAATTATGGCAATCTTCTTGTAGATATGAAAAGCTTTGATGAGGCTAAAAGCATGTATATGAAAGCAATAGAGATCGATGCAGGCTTTACTGAGGCAAAAGAAGAGTTGGCGAAACTACAATAGTGAGGAAAATATGAAAATTTTAGAAATTTATAAGTTTTTAAATGAACTTTCTCCATTTGAACTACAAGAGTCTTGGGATAACTCAGGCTTATTAATTGGGGACTTTAAAGAAGAAATTTCTACAATTGCCTTGAGCATTGATGTAGACGAAGCACTTATAGACTCTTTGTCAGAAAATACACTATTAATAACTCATCATCCTATTATTTTTGGTGGCCTAAAGCAGTTACAATTTAGTAAATATCCAGCAAATCTTATTCAGAAAATGGTTAAAAAAAATATTTCTAATATAGCGATGCATACAAATTTTGATCAAACACATCTAAATGAGTATGTAGCAACAGAGATACTAGGTTATAAAATTGCAAAAAAAGATGGGTTTGTCGCGTACTTGGAGATTGATGAGGATTTTGATGTTTTTGCATCTAAGGTATCTAAGGCATTTGGGCTCTCACATGCTAGATGCGTTAAAACCTCCAATAGAGTTAGAAAAGTCGCACTGACAACTGGTTCGGGATGCTCATTAATGAAAAGTTTAGATGCAGATTGTTTTTTGACTGGAGATGTAAAATATCATGATGCTATGGAAGCAAAAAGTATAAATTTATCATTAATTGACATTGGTCATTATGAAAGTGAGCACTTTTTTGCACAAATTATGCAAAAGCATTTGAAAAATTTAGGTTTAGAAGTTATAATTGCGTCATCAGAAAATCCATTTACATATATTTAAGTATTTTTTTGTACTAATGGAAAAAGTAAACACCCCTAAAGGACACCAATGAACAATCACCTTCAGCAACTCATCGACCTATCAATAGTGGATAAAGATATCGATGCTTTTGAACCTCAAATTGAAGAAGCAAACTATAATTATGAAGCAGCACTTGCAAAAACTCAAAGTATTGAATCAGATATTGAGAATTTAACTACTGAAATTAAAGATGAAGAGTTAAAAAAATCAAAAAATGAACTTCACCTTGCTGAACTTTCACAAAAACTTGAAGAAAACTCTAAAAAGAGCGGTGAAATCAAAACTGAACGTGAGATGAAATCACTTCAACTTGAAGAAGAGATAGCAAAAGAACAAGTAACATTTGCGAATGAAGAAATTGCAAGACTTGAGAAAATAATAGAAGCTAAAAAAGAGCAAATTGAAGTAGCAGAATCTTCTCTTAAAGAACTTACTGCAAAACTTGAGAGTGTCAAAGCTGATGTTGATGCAAAACTTGAAAATATTAATAAAGCCAGACAAGAAGTATTTGTAGCTAAAGAGAAGCTTCTTGGAACTATGAATCAAAAGGGACTTGCTTTTTATCAAAAGATTCGTCGTTGGGCTAAAAACACTACCGTTGTAGTTGTTGAAGATCAAGCATGTATGGGTTGTCACATGGTTATAGGTGATAAAGTTTATGCAGATGTTATAAAAGGCGAAGATATTACAACATGTCCTCACTGCGGTCGTATACTATATATGAAAGCTCACGAAGAGTAGGCTTGAAGCCATTTTTTTTACTTTACTACATTTTGAGTGTAGTGCTTTTTTTAGTAGCACTACCACTTATCATCTACTTATCGTTTAAATCGAAATACAAAAAGTCAATTCCCTCACGTTTCTTTCTTTTTAACAACTCTCGTTTCATATCAAAAGAAAATATATGGTTTCATGTATGTTCACTTGGTGAAGCAAGAGCATTAAAACCAATAATCGAGCTTTTAAAAAGTGAAGATATAGTAATAACTACTATAACTCAGACTGGGTTTGATGAAGCAAAGAAGTATGATAAAGAGTTAAGATTCTTACCTTATGAAATGTTTTTACCATTTTGGATTACGAAACAAAAAGTTCTTGTTGTTCTGGAAGCTGAATTCTGGTATATACTTTTCACTTTAGCAAAAGCTAGAGGTGCTAAAGTGATTTTATTAAACGCAAGAATATCTGACAAAAGCGTAGATAAGTATTTGCAATTTGCATGGTTTTATAAAAAACTTTTAAATTGTGTTGAGATTGTTTATGCGCAAAGTGAAGTAGATAAAAATAGGTTTTTAGCACTTGGCGCAAGAAACATAGAAGTTGTTGGTAATATCAAATTAGCTGGTGAGATTACTAAATCAAAAGAGTATCTCAAGCCTGATGAAGAGTTAATAATAGCTGGAAGTACACATGAAAGTGAAGAAGAGTCTATCATAAAAGCTTTTATCGAGTACAAAAAAAGCTCAAATGCTAAGATTGTAATAGTTCCTCGTCATCCTGAAAGATTTGAGATAGTTTATACGCTAATGCAAAAGTACTCAAAAGGGAGCTCTTTAACACTTTCTCGTTTTTCACAAGATAAAAAGCTATCTACAGACTTAATTTTATGTGATATGATGGGAGAACTAAACAACCTCTACGCTATTGGCGATATAGCGATACTTGGTGGAGCATTTAGAGATGATGTTGGTGGACATAATCCCCTAGAACCTGCATATTTTGGCTGTAAAATTATTACGGGAGAGCACTTTTTTCACCAAAAAGAGCTTTTTAAGTACGTGCACCATGTCCAGTATGTAAAAAGTGATTATATTCACAAGGCTCTCTTAAAGACTAAAGAACTTCCTGTCTCTTTAGTTGAGCAAAAGATAGATTTAAAACCTATTATTGAAAAAATAGAAGAAATTAAAAATAAGGTGGCATAAAATGGCATTAGAAAAAGCATATAAGATATTAGCACTACAAGAGAATATTTCAAACGGTGAAGCAAAGTCGATGATAGATCGTGGGCTTGTATATGTTGGAAATAAAAAAGTAATGATAGCCCGTGGAGAGATAGATGTAAATACTAACTTCAGAGTTATCAAAGTCGAAAAAGCAAAACCAATTTTTGAGAATGATGACATAGTTGTAGTTGATAAACCAGCATATATTAACTCAGATGAGATAGAGAGACAGTTCAAACCTGCGGTTCTTCTTCATAGGCTTGACCGTGAAACTAGTGGCGTTTTAATGCTGGTGAAAAATGAAGAGTTTCGCCAACGTGCGATTAAAGAGTTCAAACAAGATAATGTGTATAAAGAGTATATTGCTTGGGTTGAAGGAATCATGAGTGAGCCAATGGAAGTTGATAAGCCGATAACAACACAGAAAAAAAATAATAAAGCATTCTCTAACGTCTCTCCAAAAGGTAAACCAGCAAGAAGTGAGTTTTTTCCAGACATAGTAAGTGCAAATAAGACAAAAATCAAATGTATTATCCATCATGGCCGTACTCATCAGATTCGTGTTCACTTGCGTTATATCGATCACTCTATAGTAGGTGACGAGCAGTATGGTGGGCGTCGTGCAAAACGTGTTATGCTTCATGCTTATAAAGTTAGACTGCTCGGAATGGAGTTTACAGCGCCAGAACCAAAAGCATTTATCAATTTTGAATAATTAAGAAAAACTTAGTTACAATTCGAAAAATATATAAAATAAAAAGGTAATTTAATGTTTGATACTTTAACAGATTCGTTTACTAGTGCAATAAAAAAGATTCGTTTTCATGATGATGACAAAGCCCTAACTAAAGCACTTGGTGAGTTAAAGAAAAACCTTTTAAAAGCAGATGTAAATCATAAAGTTGTAAAAGAGCTTATAGCTGACGTTCAAGTTCTCACTAAAGAAAAAGGAATAGGTAAAGATCAGTTTTTAGAAGCTCTGCGAGAGACTCTATATAAACTACTTGAAGTGGGTGGAAACAAAGGTTTCACTTTTGCTCCAAATCCTCCTACGACTATTCTAATGACAGGTCTTCAAGGGTCTGGTAAAACGACTACAACTGGTAAGCTGGCTACATATCTTAAAAATAAGCAAAAGAAAGTTTTAATAGTTGCTGCCGATTTACAGCGTTTGGCTGCGGTTGAACAACTTCGTCAAATTACAACTCAGATAGAAGTAGAACTTTATGAAGATGAAGCAACTAAGAATCCAGTAGAGGTTGTAAAAGCAGCAATGGAATATGCAAACTCTAAAATATTTGACGTTGTTCTAATAGATACAGCTGGTCGTTTAGCTATAGATGATGAGTTGATGGATGAACTCGAGAATGTGAAAAAAGCAGCTTCTCCTGATGAAATCTTTTATGTAGCGGATTCACTTACTGGTCAAGATGCAATAAGAACCGCAACTAGCTTTAAAGAGAAGATAGGCATTGATGGCGTTATCCTTTCAAAATATGATGGTGACTCAAAGGGTGGTGTAGCGCTTGGTCTTTCATCACAAGTACAAGTACCACTTCGTTTTATCGGTAGTGGTGAAAAAATGGAAGACCTGGAAGTTTTTTTACCGGAGCGAATAGTAAATCGTCTTATGGGTTTTGGAGATATTGAAGGACTTGCTGAAAAAACAGCGAATGTAATAGATGAGAAAAAAGCAAAACTTCTCACCAAGAAGATTCAAAAAGGTAAATTTAACTTTAATGACTTTTTAGAGCAGATGGAGTCTATGAAAAAGATGGGTTCAATGAGCTCAATGATGAGTATGATCCCAGGTATGGGAAATATGAGTAAAGCTATTAAAGACTTTGACTTTGAAAACTCAGGTGAGCTAAAAGGTATCAAAGCTATGGTCTCGTCAATGACGCCAAAAGAGAGAGAAGACCCAGACCTACTGAATAATTCTAGAAAAAAAAGGATTGCTGCAGGTTGTGGTCTTAGTGACGTTGAGATAAATCGAATGATAAAACAGTTTAAAAATGCAGGTAAAATGGCAAAAAAATTCTCTGGAAAAAATGGAATGAAGCAATTGCAGTCTATGATGGGACAGATGGGTGGAGCTGGTGGCATGGGTGGAATACCGCGATAAAATACTTTGTCTTTCTTTTTAAGAAAAGTTTCGCTATAATTCCACTATCGTTTAACTTCTGAAATAATCCCTCTGTGATTAGAAGGTATCTTTTTATAAAGATATAAAACGCCAAAAGGCGGTAAGAGGCACAATAAACTACATATACTACTTTAGTATATATTTATTCTGCAAAATAACCTCCAAACAAATTAATATTAGGAATACAAATGACAGTAATTAGACTTACTCGTATGGGAAGAAAAAAGAGACCATTTTATCGTTTAGCGGTAACAGATAGCCGTAAGCGTAGAGATGGTGGTTGGATTGAACTTATTGGTCACTATAATCCAATGAATGAAGAAAAAACTTTAGTGGTTGATAATGAAAGACTAGACTACTGGTTAAGTACTGGTGCTCAAATGAGTGATCGCGTTAAAAAGATTACTGGCCGTTAATTATGATTGCTGATTTTGTCGCACAATTTGCAAAACTAATAGCGTCTAATCCAGACGATATAAGAGTTGAAGTGAAAGAGGGTGATGAAGTTACAGAAATCGTTCTCTATGCTAATCAAGCCGATATTGGTAAGTTGATTGGTAAGAGTGGAAAGATGATTGGTGCTATTAAAACAGTTATCTCTGGTTGTAAAGCCAAAGATGGGTTGAGTTATAGAATAAATGTCGAACCACTACTGTGAGCAATAAGCGAACAAGTGCCCCTAAGGTACAAACTCAACTTTTGCATATAGCAACTATCGGCAAAACTGTCGGTATAAAAGGTGATATGAAGTTTCACATTAAGTGTGATTTTCCAGAACAGTTTAAAGCTGGAAGTACTTTTTTAATTAATAAAAAAGATACCATTACTTTAACTGAAGTAGATCATGATCGCTTGCTTGTAAAAGTAAACGGCTTGAGCAATCCGCAGGATTGTAAGAAGTTTACAAATGCTAAGCTCTTTACAACTTATGAAGAGACAAGAAAAAATTGTCACCTTGAAGAGGGTGAATATTTTTGGTTTGACTTGGAAGATTGTCAAGTTTATGAAGATGGAAAACTTCTTGGTGTAGTAAAAGAAGTCGAGAGAATAGCGATAAGTAACTATTTAAGTATTGTTACAGATGAAAGTTTAGTTGAGAGTGGTTCTGCAAAAAGTTTTTTAGTTCCTTTTAGTGAACCATTTAAGCAAAGCGTAGATATAGATAAAAAAATCATCACTTTAAGTGGTGCATTGGATATCTTAGAAGCTTCTTGATGAAATATACTTTCGTTACACTTTTTTCAAACTTGATAGATGGGTATTTTAAAGACTCGATTTTAAAGCGAGCAATCGATAAGGATTTACTAGATATTAATTATCTAGATCCTAGAGAATACTCTAAGAACAAGCATTCTAAAGTAGATGACACAGCTGTTGGTGGTGGAGCCGGTATGGTTATGAATCCACAGCCTCTGTATGACGCATTAGAGAGTTTGAAAAAAAAAGATGAAAATGTCCATATAATTTTTGTAACTCCAGTTGCAAAACCCTTTGTACAAAATGATGCGAAGCGTTTAGCAACTAAGTCCCATATAGCTTTTGTGAGTGGAAGATATGAGGGAATTGATGAGAGAGTTATTGAAAAGTATGCAGACGAAGTTTTCTCTATAGGTGATTATATATTAACAGGCGGTGAGTTAGCTTCCTTAGTTATTTGTGACGCCGTTAGTAGAAACATAGATGGAGTTTTAGGAAATAGTGATTCATTAACTGTAGAAAGTTTTGAAACGCCACTTCTTGAAGCACCATCATTTTCAAAACCAAAAGATTATGAAGGTTTAAGTGTTCCATCAGAATACTTAAAGGGAAATCATAGTAAAATTCGCTCATTAAAATTAGCTTTGTCTGAATGTAAAACTCGTTTTTTCAGACCAGAGCAGCTATTAAAGCATAGAACAAGGAAATCTTATGAGAAATAAGTACATAGAAAACTTTGAAAAAGCACAAACTTCTGAGAAAAACATTCCAGATTTTCGTGCTGGTGATACTGTACGTTTAGCAGTAACAATTAAAGAGGGCGAGAAATCTCGTATACAAGCATACGAAGGTGTATGTATTGCAAAACGTGGTCAAGGTACTGGTGCAACTATTACTGTACGTAAAATTGGGGCAAATGGTGTTGGTATTGAAAGAATATTCCCTCTATTTTCTGATTCAATTGAAGAGATTAAAGTTATACGTCGTGGTCGTGTTCGTCGCGCTAAACTATTTTATCTTCGTGATCTTGCAGGTAAAAAAGCTCGTATTAAAGAACTTAGAAGAAAATAATCTTCTAAGTCCACCCATCCTATTTCCAAAACTCACAAAAAAATTAATTTCATTTACCTTAACCATTTAAAACTTTTTAAGTAGTATACTTTTATCATAGAATTTATCATTTGATATGAAACAGCAGTCTTCTACAGCCAAGACAAACTAATAGGCGGGGGATGGATCACAAAAGTATAAGTAACTTTTAACTGCTATCTAAAGCCCTAAAGCCATACCAGACTATAAGATATAATAATAAGAGAAAAAGAACTAAATTAGACAAACAAATCCCCACAAAAAACAATCTTATAATTCTTTTTCTCAACCCATTCATATTAAGCAATCTCTAAGCAACATCCTCCTATAATTCCCATCCACAAACAGAGACACCTTGTTTAAAACGAGGATACGAACACTTCATGTTGAAGAGTTAAGAGATTGTTTGAAGATCATTGAAAACTAAGCAAGTAAGAAGACTAGATTTTAACGAATCAGTTGGTATTACTTAGAAATAACTAATATAACAACAACCGTCTATTCTATTTTGAAATCCACATTAGTTTTATAGCTTTTATGGTTTCCCAATAGTGTAGATAACTATACTTTAATACTTTAACTAGTATTAGAAGCTCTGACTAATTCTTTAAGCAGATTAGTACGAGTAAAAACAAAGCCAATGAATTTAATTCTTGGGCAAAAGATCAGTAAATAATCACAGCAATGTGATCTTTACATAATCAAGTCTTCGGACAACAATTATGGAGAGTTTGATCCTGGCTCAGAGTGAACGCTGGCGGCGTGCTTAACACATGCAAGTCGAACGATGAAGCCTAGCTTGCTAGGTGGATTAGTGGCGCACGGGTGAGTAATATATAGATAATGTACCTCTTAGTCTGGGATAGCCATTGGAAACGATGATTAATACTAGATACTCCTTCTTCTTCTAATTGAAGTCGGGAAAGTTTTTCGCTAAGAGATCAGTCTATATCCCATCAGTTAGTTGGTAGGGTAATGGCCTACCAAGGCAATGACGGGTAGCGGGTTTGAGAGGATGATCCGCCACACTGGTACTGAGACACGGACCAGACTCCTACGGGAGGCAGCAGTGAGGAATATTGCACAATGGAGGAAACTCTGATGCAGCAACGCCGCGTGGAGGATGACGCATTTCGGTGTGTAAACTCCTTTTATAAGGGAAGAAAATGACGGTACCTTATGAATAAGCACCGGCTAACTCCGTGCCAGCAGCCGCGGTAATACGGAGGGTGCAAGCGTTACTCGGAATCACTGGGCGTAAAGGACACGTAGGCGGGTAGCCAAGTCTGATGTGAAATCCTACAGCTTAACTGTAGAACTGCATTGGAAACTGGTTACCTAGAGTATGGGAGGGGGAGATGGAATTAGTGGTGTAGGGGTAAAATCCGTAGATATCACTAGGAATACCGAAAGCGAAGGCGATCTCCTGGAACATTACTGACGCTAAGGTGTGAAAGCGTGGGGAGCAAACGGGATTAGATACCCCGGTAGTCCACGCCCTAAACGATGAACACTAGTCGTCGGGATGCTAGTCATCTCGGTGATGCACTTAACAGATTAAGTGTTCCGCCTGGGGAGTACGGTCGCAAGATTAAAACTCAAAGGAATAGACGGGGACCCGCACAAGTGGTGGAGCATGTGGTTTAATTCGAAGATACGCGAAGAACCTTACCTAGCCTTGACATTGATAGAACACACTAGAGATAGAGTGGTGCCCTTCGGGGAACTTGAAAACAGGTGCTGCACGGCTGTCGTCAGCTCGTGTCGTGAGATGTTGGGTTAAGTCCCGCAACGAGCGCAACCCTCGTCCTTAGTTGCCAGCAGGTTAAGCTGGGCACTCTAAGGAGACTGCCTTCGCAAGGAGGAGGAAGGTGAGGACGACGTCAAGTCATCATGGCCCTTATGGCTAGGGCTACACACGTGCTACAATGGGGCGTACAGAGAGTTGCGATACCGCGAGGTGGAGCCAATCTCATAAAGCGTCTCTCAGTTCGGATTGAAGTCTGCAACTCGACTTCATGAAGCTGGAATCACTAGTAATCGTAGATCAGCAATGCTACGGTGAATACGTTCCCGGGTCTTGTACTCACCGCCCGTCACACCATGGGAGTTGATTTCACCCGAAATTGGGAAGCTAACCTTCGGGAGGCTACCACTTACGGTGGAATTAGCGACTGGGGTGAAGTCGTAACAAGGTAACCGTAGGAGAACCTGCGGTTGGATCACCTCCTTTCTAGAGTAAAGAGTAAACATTCGATTGTTTATCTTACAAAGAAAATCTCACAAGAGATAAGTTTGTTATTATTTAGTTCTTCTACTTGCTTAGTTTTCAGTGATCTATTTTTATAAATCACAATAGATTTAAAGTGTATAAATGGGGGGTTAGCTCAGCTGGGAGAGCGTCTGCCTTGCACGTAGAAGGTCAGCGGTTCGATCCCGCTACTCTCCACCATTAATCTTTAAATCAATTTTTAAAAATCTAATTTAAGTTCTTAATTTTAAAGAATTTAAATTAGACTTTTATTTATAATCGTCTTGTTCATTAAATTACAATTGTTAAAGTCAACAACTTAATTATAGAAATATAATTAAACTAAATAACTACAATAAACAGATCATTCATCTTATTGAAGTGTAGAGATACATTAAATAAGGTAGTGAACGCAAATTAGAAAAAAAAGATATTAAGGGCCATAGGTGGATGCCTTGGCTGGTAGAGGCGATGAAAGACGTAATAGGCTGCGATAAGCCTCGGGGAGCTGCCAATGAGCTTTGATCCGGGGATTTCTGAATGGGGCAACCCAGCATGGTGCGAATCATGTTACCCTTCGGGGGGCGAACCTAGGGAAGTGAAACATCTCAGTACCTAGAGGAAGAGAAATCAAACGAGATTCCCAGAGTAGCGGCGAGCGAAATGGGATTAGGGCGGTTAGCGATAGCATATTTATTAGCAGAAGAGTTTGGAAAGACTCGGCATAGAGGGTGATACTCCCGTAAGCGAAAATATTTATGTGGTACTAGGTTAACGAACGAGTAGGTCGGGACACGTGTTATCTTGACTGAATATGGGGGGACCACCCTCCAACCCTAAATACTACTACCAGACCGATAGCGAACTAGTACCGTGAGGGAAAGGTGAAAAGGACCGCGGTGAGCGGAGTGAAATAGAACCTGAAACCTATGGCTTACAATCATTCGGAGCACTATTTTAATGTGTGACGGACTGCCTTTTGCATAATGAGCCTGCGAGTTGTGGTATCTGGCAAGGTTAATCGAACGAGAAGCCGTAGCGAAAGCGAGTCTTAATAGGGCGAATTAGTCAGATGCTGCAGACCCGAAACTAAGTGATCTATCCATGTGCAGGTTGAAGCTGGTGTAAGAGCCAGTGGAGGACCGAACCCGTATAGGTTGAAAACTGTTGGGATGACATGTGGATAGGGGTGAAAGGCCAATCAAACTTAGTGATAGCTGGTTCTCTCCGAAATATATTTAGGTATAGCCTCGAGCATTAGCATGAAGGGGTAGAGCACTGACAGGGCTAGGGCTGCTTACCGCGGTACCAAACCCTATCAAACTCCGAATACTTCATGTGTAACCTCGGGAGTCAGGCGTAGGGTGATAAAATCCTATGTCGAGAGGGGAACAACCCAGACTAACAGCTAAGGTCCCAAAGTCTTGTCTAAGTGGAAAAGGATGTGGAGTTGCTGTGACAACCAGGAGGTTGGCTTAGAAGCAGCCATCCTTTAAAGAAAGCGTAACAGCTCACTGGTCTAGCGATTCTGCGCCGAAAATATAACGGGGCTAAGACAAGCACCGAAGCTTTAGATTTGGTATTTATACCAAGTGGTAGGAGAGCGTTCCATTCAGCGCTGAAGGTATACCGGCAAGGAGTACTGGAGCGGATGGAAGTGAGCATGCAGGCATGAGTAGCGAGAAAAGAAGTGAGAATCTTCTTCGCCGTAAACCCAAGGTTTCCTACGCGATGCTCGTCATCGTAGGGTTAGTCGGGACCTAAGTCGAGTCCGAAAGGGGTAGACGATGGCAAATCGGTTAATATTCCGATACCGACATTATATCGTTTGAGTGATGGGGGGACGCATAGAGTTAGACGAGGTCACTGATGGAATAGTGGCTCGAAGGACGTAGGTCGTGAAGTAGGCAAATCCGCTTCACATGAGACCGAGATCTTACAGGCAGACCAATCTCTTCGGAGAGCGGTTTGAATCGTCGATACTGTCGTGCCGAGAAAAGCCTCTAAACGAGATATAATGTTGCCCGTACCGTAAACCAACACAGGTGGGTGAGATGAGTATTCTAAGGCGCGTGGATGAACCATTGTTAAGGAACTCTGCAAACTAGCACCGTATCTTCGGTATAAGGTGTGCCCTATTTGTTATGAGATTTACTCTCAAAAGCATTGATGGGTGGCAGCAAAGTGTCCCTCCCGACTGTTTACCAAAAACACAGCACTCTGCTAACTCGTAAGAGGATGTATAGGGTGTGACGCCTGCCCGGTGCTCGAAGGTTAAAAGGATCCGTTAGCTTTGCGAAGCGGTGAATTGAAGCCCGAGTAAACGGCGGCCGTAACTATAACGGTCCTAAGGTAGCGAAATTCCTTGTCGGTTAAATACCGACCTGCATGAATGGCGTAACGAGATGGGAGCTGTCTCAACAATGGATCCAGTGAAATTGTAGTGGAGGTGAAAATTCCTCCTACCCGCGGAAAGACGGAAAGACCCCGTGCACCTTTACTATAGCTTGACACTGCTATTGGGATATTCATGTGCAGGATAGGTGGGAGCCTTTGATTCATAGACGCCAGTTTATGATGAGGCATCCTTGAGATACCACCCTTGAATATTCTGATAGCTAACTCCGTACAATTATCTTGTGCGAGGACAATGTCTGGTGGGTAGTTTGACTGGGGCGGTCGCCTCCTAAAAAGTAACGGAGGCTTACAAAGTTCGGCTCAGGTGGGTTGGAAATCCACCGTAGAGTATAATGGCATAAGCCGGACTGACTGTGAGACATACAAGTCGAGCAGAGTCGAAAGACGGTCATAGTGATCCGGTGGTTCTGTGTGGAAGGGCCATCGCTCAAAGGATAAAAGGTACGCCGGGGATAACAGGCTGATCTCCCCCAAGAGCTCACATCGACGGGGAGGTTTGGCACCTCGATGTCGGCTCATCGCATCCTGGGGCTGGAGCAGGTCCCAAGGGTATGGCTGTTCGCCATTTAAAGCGGTACGCGAGCTGGGTTCAGAACGTCGTGAGACAGTTCGGTCCCTATCTTCCGTGGGCGTAGGATTGTTGAGGAGAGTTGACCCTAGTACGAGAGGACCGGGTTGAACGTGCCACTGGTGCACCAGTTGTTCTGCCAAGAGCATCGCTGGGTAGCTACGCACGGATGAGATAACCGCTGAAAGCATCTAAGCGGGAAGCCAACTCCAAGATGAACAATCCCTGAAGTACGCTTGAAGACTACAAGCTTGATAGGCTGGGTGTGTACGCATCGCAAGATGTTTAGCTGACCAGTACTAATAGTACGTTCGTCTTTTTTTAAAAATACATTTAGAATGTCATTATGATATTTTACATGCAATTAAGTTCTTAAATGAACACAATTCGTTCACTACCTTATTTAGTGTAAACAATTACATTAATAAGCAGAAATGTTTAAAACAAGTTATTTAGTTATGTTGACTTTAACAATTATACTTTAATGAGTACAACTCATTAACCCTTTTAACTGACTTTTACAGTCAAAGTTAAGAACATCTGGCACTAAATGCCGATACTCCCGTCGCTAAAGCGTAAGTGGAGTGCAGATGATGTCTTTAGCTTTGATTGTCTAGGTGGCTATAGAGAGGGGGAAACGCCTGGCTCCATTCCGAACCCAGAAGCTAAGCCCCTCATCGCTGATAATACTTATCCTTTCAGGATTGGAAACGTAGGTCGCTGCCTAGTTAATCGTTATTTCTTCTTTTTTATCAATCACTTTTATTTTATTACTAATTTATTTCTTATTATTGTTGACTTTTTATGATTGTCATTCCACTTATTTTTTATATCTCTTTTATTACTTTCCATTTGTGATTAATATTATCTTCATTCACTTTATACAGCCTATCTAAAAAATATTCTCTTGTTACTTCTTTTGCACCTAGACTTTTTAAGTGATCTGTTGGAACTTGACAATCAATAAAGTCATAACCCCAAACTTTCAAATGCTTAACTAGAGTTGCATAGGCAGATTTTGATGCATCATTTACATCTGCAAACATTGATTCACCACAAAATACTTTTCCTACTGCCAAGCCATATAGTCCACCAACAAGTTCACCTTCCTGATAGCTTTCTATTGAGTGTGCTATACCCATTTTATGGAGCTCTTCATATGCTCTTATAATATCGGGTTGTATCCAAGTACCATTTTGGTTATTTCTTCGTGCAGAACCACATTTTTTAATTACAGCAGAAAAATTTGTATCAAATTTGTATTCAAATTTTTTAAGACTTTTTTTTAAGGATTTTTTTAATTTAAAATCATTGAGTTCCATGATAAGTCGAGGAGAAGGGGACCACCAAATAATGGGATCATTTTTTGAATACCACGGAAAGATTCCACTCTGATATGCGTGAATTAGTCGTTGGGGAGTTAAGTCTCCTCCCCATGCAACTATTCCATCTTGATTAGCTTCACATGGATGAGGGAATTCTAAGGAGTAAGGGTTTAGTTCTGGAATGGACACTAAAGCTCTTTATATGATAGCTCTAATCCATTTTTTGCATCAACTTCAACAATTCCACCTTTTTGGAGTTTTCCAAAGAGGATTTCATCACTTAACTTGTTTGTTATATTATCTTGTATATAACGCTTTAGAGGTCTAGCACCCATCTCAGCTGAGTAAGCTTCTTGAACAATATACTCAATAGCAGAAGAAGAAAGAGTTATAGTTATTTTTTTACCTTTTAATTCTTTATTTAATTCTTTTATAAACTTAGCAACTATTCCTTCTACTGTTTTTGTACTTAGTTGTTCAAACTCCACTATAGAATCAAGTCTATTTCTAAATTCTGGTGTAAAAAATGATTTAAGTTCTTCATTTTTTGATAGTGACTCATCTTTATTAAAGCCCATCACATTTCGAGCTGAAGCACCGATATTAGAAGTCATAATTAGTACGACATTTTGAAAATTTGCTTTATAACCATTATTGTCAGTCAAAGTTGCACTATCCATTATTTGAAGTAAAATATTAATTAAATCTGGATGTGCTTTTTCTATTTCATCAAGTAATAAAACTGTATAAGGATGCTTTTTAATTGCTTCAGTGAGTAATCCACCTTGCTCATAACCTACATAGCCAGGAGGAGCTCCTACAAGTCTACTTAGTGTATGTTTCTCCATATACTCACTCATATCAAATCTTTCGAAATGTATGCCCATTGTTTCACTAAGAGCTATTGCAAGTTCTGTTTTACCCACACCAGTTGGTCCAGAGAATAAAAAGGATGCGATAGGCTTATTATGTGGCGTTAAACCAGCTTTAGATATTTTAATGGCATGTGTAACAGTTTCTATTGCATGATCTTGACCTATTACTCTTTGTTCTAACTTCTCTTTTAAATTTATTAATAGTTTTATTTCATTTTGTTTAATATTTGAATTAGACACACCTACTATAGATGATATGGTTTTTGAAATATCACTACTTGTAACTTTTGATTTAGGGTTTTTTAATAGATGGAATGATGCTGCTGTCTCATCAATTAAATCTATGGCTTTGTCAGGTAAAAATCTATCAGTGATATATCTACTTGATAAATCTACAGCACTTTTTAGCGCTTTATTTGTGTATGTTACGCTATGGTGCTTTTCATACTTTTTCTGTAAACCTTTGAGTATCAAATAGCTATCTTTTTTTGATGGTTCATTAATATCGATTTTTGAAAATCTTCTACTAAGAGCTTTATCTTTTTCAAATCCATTTCTATACTCAGCAAAAGTGGTAGCACCCATACATTTTATTTCACCTGATGCAAGAGCAGGTTTTAGTTGGTTAGCTGCATCCATTGTGCCGCTTGTACTTCCAGCACCTATCAAAGTGTGAATTTCATCTATAAAAAGAATGGCGTTTGGCTCTTTTTTAATTTCATCCATGACACCCTTAAGTCGTTTTTCAAAATCACCTCTATATTTTGTACCTGCTAATAAAGCACTAAGATCTAATGCATAAAGTTTAGAGTCTTGAATTATTGGAGGTACGTTTTTATTGTAGATATTTAAAGCTAAACCTTCAGCTATGGCTGTTTTACCAACTCCAGGCTCACCTACTAATATCGGGTTGTTCTTTTTTCGTCTACATAAAATTTGTGTGACTCGTCTTATTTCATTATCTCGACCTATAACTGGGTCAATCTTTCCTTCTTTAACTTTTTCTAATAAATCAATAGAGTACTTTTGTAAATATGATTTTGAATTCTCATCTTCACTCTCCTCTTCATCTTCATGAGCTATAACTTCCAATATATCAAGTCTTGAAATTTGATACTGATTTAAAAGCATATGTGAAAAAGTATGTTCTTCTTCCTCGTAAAGCGCTGCTATTAAATCACCTACGTCTGCTATTATCTGCTGAGCAGATTTAATATGTCTTATCATATTGTCAACTAAACGCGATAAAGCAACACTCTCATAAGGATTACTTTCTATATCTGCAGGTAACGTATCCATGTTAGTTTTAATGTATTCAGCAAGTTCTTTTTGCATTTTTTCTACATTTCCACCACAAGCTAGAATAATTCTTGAACCTTTTGGTGAGCTCAACAATAAAAAGAATACATGCTCTATTGTGAGGTACTCATGTCTCATCTCTTTAGCAAAAGATATGGACTTTTGAAAAATATCATTTAATGATGGACTGATCATTTTACTCTTCCTCCATAATTGCTCTTAATGGAAAACCATCTTCTTTAGCTCTTTTTAATACTTGCATAACTTTAGTTTCTGCTATTTCATGTACATATACACCACATAAACCTTTGTCTTGTTTATGGATTTCGAGCATAACTTTCTCTGCATCCTCATAAGACTTATGAAATATTGTTGTAAGTATGCTAACAACGAAATCCATCGATGTATAATCATCATTGAGTAAATATACTTTATATTTTTTTGGATAACCTACTTTTGTTTTGTCTTTTAATTGAAACTCTATACTTGTTGACATAATTTTTACTTTGCTGCATTTAAAAAGTCTTGAATTATATCTAAAGGATTTTCAAGCCCAATAGATACTCTTATAAGACCATCTGTAATTCCAAGAAATTCTCTTGTACCTTTGTCGAAATCACTGTATATAGTCGATGCCATATGTAAAACCAGTGTTCTGCTATCACCTATATTCGCCGTTATCGTAGCTAATTTACTATTGTTTATAAATTTATATGCTGCTTCTTTAGAACCCATGTCTATAGTAAGGAGCGTACCGCAACCATCTGAAAAGTCTTGTTTATACCTTTCGTTGTGTGGATGTTTACTTAGAGATGGATGGTTAATGTTTAATCCATTTTTATCAAGCTCTTTAGCAATCAGTTCAATACTGCTGTTAATTCTTTGCATCCTAAGTGGTAAAGTTTCTAAACCAAGTAGCGTTTGATAACTTGCTTGAGCATTTGCACTCATCCCAAAATCCCTAAGTGCACGCTTCTTGGCATTAGGAATTAATGCCATTTTACCCATCTTATTAATAAATTTATCTAAAAATTTATATCTAGTTGATTTAAACTTGTCATCGCCATCATTAATAGCTCTAAAAACTGCACAACCACCCAGTGCGGATGCATTTCCAGATATGATTTTTGTTGTTGAGTAAACTACAATATCTGCACCAAGCTTAAGTGGAGAGATGCTCAATGGAGTTATTGTGTTATCGACAATCAGTGCTACTCCAGCACTATTTGCAATATTCGCTATTGCTTTAATATCAGGCAATCGCATATTTGGGTTACCAACACTCTCTAAAAAGATAACCTTTGTATCATCGTTTATTCTGTTTTTAATCTCTTGCAATTCATCTACATCAAAAAAATGTGTCTTTATGCCAAATCTACTATAAGTTTCTGAAAAGAGGGCATATGTCCCACCGAAAAGACCACCAATACTGATAATTTCATCTCCACTACTTAAAAGGGAGATAGTAGCTAATGTCGTAGCACCCATGCCTGAACTTGTGGCTACCGCTCCTATTCCAGCATCCATTTCAGCCATTATAGACTCTAGTTTTGATGTAGTAGGATTACCCATTCTAGAATAAAGTGGCTTTTTTATACTTCCGTCAAATATTCCCTCAGCATTTTCTGCTGACCCATAGCCAAATGATGCAGACGTAGTAAGAACAGGAGATACAGCTCCTTCTTTGCTACCTACAGATTGTACAAATTTTGTCGCATACTCTTCAAACTTATTCATTTGTATTTATACCTTTATAGTTGTTAATAAATTATACCAAAATAGAGATAATATAAATCCTATCTACTTAATTATGATAGAATTAGAAAATAAATACATAGCAGGAAGTTTTATGCAAGAACAAAGAATAATAGATACATTAAGTGAAAAAGTATCAGGTATTTTACAGAAGCTGAACACTCTAAAAGAAGAGAATGATATGATGAGAAATGAGTTGGTCACACTAAAAGCTGAAAGAGAAATCAAAGATCAAGAGATTAATAAACTGGCAGATCAAAATGCAATGAAAGACCTTGAAATAGAAGAAATCGTGAATAAAATAGAAAGTATTTTAGGCTAGTAAAATTATGAGTAGAAAAATAGGATTACATATTGGAGGAAGAAGGTTTGACGTTGACGTGGCGGATGACTTTGCAAAATTTCTAGAAAAAGAGATGACCAAAGATTTTAATTTTGAAGGAAATAACGATATTAAAATTGTACTCCAATCCTATGTGAGAAAAGCTCATGAGCTATATACTCAGGAGCAAAAGATAGCAAACATTTTAAACACTTTAGATAACTAAGAACTTGATTTTAGAATAACATAAGTTTAAAGTGGTATAATTTCATCCTCTAATAAGAGATGGTGTGCGCTCGTAGCTCAGCTGGATAGAGCACTGGTTTGCGGTACCAGCGGTCACACGTTCGAATCGTGTCGGGCGCACCATACTAACTTAAAAATTATTTCCCACACACTTAATTCTTAACTTTTTTTCTTGTATTCAACAAATATGTAATTTGTCATACCCATTTTGATTTATCTAAAGTAATTTACTTCATAAAGTTAAAGAGAATATTTCATAAATAGCACCTGCGATCGCGGTGCTATTTATTATTTTAAGCTAAAATTTTACAGAAACTCCTTATCGCTTAACTGGATAAAGCAGTCCCCTCCTAAGGGATAGCTCGAGGTTCGAGTCCTCGTGGGGAGACCAGGTATACCTACTCTTTAGTGTATATTTTAAATGAGACTCTTCTTGATTTTTCTCTGTTTTCAACATCATTGTAAAGTACTTTTTTTGAGTAACTCAGAGCACTACCTTTTAGCATTTTAGTCAGCCATTCTTGAGTTGGTGAAGATTGAGAATTAAAGATATAGCTTAGCGTGGCATATGCTCTATTTAGAGAGAGTTTAGAGTTCTTAAGGTAAGTTGATGAGAAGTCACTATCTTTCCATTCACTCGAGGTGTGTCCGTTTATCTCCAACGCCACTATCGTTTCTTTGTACTTATAGAGAAGAGGAATGAGTTTTTTGGTAAAGGTGTCTAAAAATAGCTTCTGTTGTTCACTGAGCTTATGCTTTGCAACTGAAAAATATAAAGACTTATCTATCAGCTCAATGGATAAATCTTCATTTATAATTAGTTTTGAAGTGATTATCTCTTCTTTAAAGATTGAAACTAGCTTTTGATATAGTGAGCTAGTAGATGAAGCTTTTTTAGCACTAGAAGCGTCTTTATTTAGCTTTACTATCCACATATTTGATTCTTGAGAATTCTCATCTGTATGACTACCCGCTACAGCGACTTGAGAGTTGTGAAGTATGGCGAGTGATGAAAAAGCGTCATAGTTTTCTCCACCATAATGCTCTTGGTTTAGTTGCACTAGATTAGAGTCAAGCGACATTGCCAAACCATCTGTATTATATGCGTCTCTAACATACCCTACAGCTATAAAGGTGCCATCAGAGAACTGCTTTATATCATTTAACGCGCTAGGATAAGTGGTAAATATCTCTTTATCTATAAGTATATTTTGATTTATATCAAACTTTACTAAGCGTATATGCTCTTGATTCATCTCGTTAAATTGAGAAAGCAAAAGGAGAAAGTTGTTATCTTTTAGCTTAATGAGGCGATGCGGAATGATTTTGTTATCAGTTTGGGCAATGGCATTATAGTTTTTCATCCAGATTTTATCGCCATTTTCACTGAGTCGCATTAAATCTATGAGTGTCCTATTTCCTTTAGTGGTAGTACTCACTGCAATGATAGAGCCATCTTCGGCTTGGATTGCATCTACGCCTTTGTCATCTTCTTGCGTACCATATTTTTTACTCCAGATTTTATTTCCATTTTTAGAAAACCTAGTGAGGTAAATATCATTCTTACCTAAGCCCATTTCAAAAATATTGTCGTGTTTAAATCTTGATGTCGTAGAATAGCCAACCGCTAGAACTCCTCCATCGTTAAGTAGTGTTAGAGATGTGAGTTTATTTTGATTTTTTGTGCCATAACTCTTTGAAAACATTATGTTGGCGTTTGCGTCTAGTTTTAAAAACAGCAAAGAGCCATCAAGCGTATATCCGCCTATAAAGTAACCGTTAGAAGGGGTCTTTAGTACGGATACAGCTTTAGAGAATTTTGGTAGATTTACATTTTTTGAAAGAGAGATATTTGTGGAGTCGTCAACTTTAACCAAATGCATTTGAACGCCATGTGAAGATGAAACACTCTGTAAATAATCAAAAGCATCACTATATGGTTCACTTGATGAGTACTGTTTTTTATGTTTTGTTGAGAAACCTACAGTAGAGATGGACCTGTCGTAATCTTGCGTTATGTCAAAAAGTTCTGCGTTAAACGGCTCTTTAATGATGAGAGAGTCGTCCGTTTCATTGGCATAGAGCATATGAGTAATTAGCGTTAGTATAAGGAGTGTATATTTCATTGAAAAACTTTTTTATAAATTATAGCAATAAACATTCCCTTATCAATAACTTTGAAAGATTCTCCCCTAAAGAAGGGAGATACTTCTTTTAAAAGCTCTTTCCAATCCCAAAACTTGATTTGTAGTTTATATCATTTTGCAGACCGTTAAAGTCTTGGTATATAGGTTTTGAAATACTAAAAAAGAGTGAGTAACCGGCATCGCTAACAAGCTGGAGTCCAGTAGTGGCAAAAAGTATATTATGTCCAGTATTCTCTGCATTATCACCATGAAAACGATCTTTTTGCGCATGCTCACCATTTAGCTCTAAGAAAGTACTGAGGGAGTATCCAAGCTCTTTTTCTTCTTCTAACTTATGAAGCGTATGGTCATGATTATTCTCAAATAATTTATAAGAGACTGCCGTGTTATACGTAAACACATCTCCTAATTGACTTTTATCTACTCCTGTATTATTATACTTGTAGAGTATATCTGAGTGAAGTGAGAAGTTCTCAAAGTTTTTAGTTATAGCGGCGCCGGTGAAAATATCCCACGAACCACTTCCGGGTTGTAAGTCAGCCTCTAGCACTTCACCCTCATCTTCTAAATTATCTTTTCCAGTTGGTGCTTTAAGCCCTGCCAAAAGAGCGATTTTTACCACATCGTCATATACTTTATATTGGAGAATTGCTGAAATATCACCCATACCTTCAACGTTACCATGGGTGTGAACGTCAGGTGGAGGGGTTTCACCTGCGCGTATATTTTTGCGAGAAGCATACGGTAGTTGTGTGTTTAACGTAAGATTGTCTGTAATACCATAAGAGAATGCTATAGAGTAAGAGTTTACGGCGTCTATACTATGTAAATGAGTTGCACCATTTTGTATAGCGTTTATGATTTTTGAATCTGAGAGACTTTTGTTTTGCAGTGTTTCCACATTTACGCCTAAGTAAAAATCACCTTTTTTCATAGTATCTGCAGAGATAGTATAAACTGCCCCCGTAGTTGCCCCGCCTAAGACATGAGAGCCATTACAAGCCCAAGTTGAAGTCGCCGTTCCTATCGCCCACAAAGATGTAGCTATTAGTATTTTTTTTTGCATAGTTATTCCTATTTATTATTATATTTTGTAAAGTTTTTTGTTTTATTATTGGGTAGTTAGGATTGTTTTGGTGGGGCGCGGTTTTGGTTTGATCTGTCTTGAAGGTGTAGGTTTGCTACTTGGCCATTATCTAAAATAGATTCGTAGTGAAAGTTGAGAGCCTCAGTAGGTATTGAAAGTATATCTGCTGATGTAAGGTTGTCGTTTACATGACAAACTAAACAGGTTTCTTCACCTTGGAGTGTATGCTCCGTTTCATGCAGTGCTGAAAGCGTTGTGACAATTACAAAGAAGATAGATAATAATAGTCTAAGTTTCATAATTGGAATTATAGCGTATTATATTAATTATACAAAAATGGAATTATTATAGTATTACTAATAGTAATTTTGCAATAAGCCTAGGCTTTACTCTTATCTTGATGAGTATCTTCTTCTTCATCGTAAATACTAAAGACAGGCTCAAACCCCATAGTCCTAAGTTTCTTATCAAGTAGTTTTGCATCATAGCCATCTCTTTTAACAGCTGATAGTAACTTGAGTTGCTGATCTCTAGCCATTCCCGTTAACTCTAACTCAAACTCGATTTCTTCTATAGTCATTCTATATTCCTAGTTTATATTTTGTTTAGTATAGCATTCAATTCTTAGGTTTATATTACAAAAGTGCATTGGATATATTTAGAGAATTTGTATGTAAAAAGAGGGCGGTAAAGAAGATTAAGTCCCAGAAAGGGACTTAAGAAGACCTATCTAAGGTTTTCGAATGGTGCAGTTACAACTTGCTTACGAGTTACAGTATATGGAACTAGAGCAGCCGCACGAGCACGCTTGATAACTACTGAAATCATGTCTTGGTGACGTTTACAGTTACCTGTTAAACGTCTTGGCATAATTTTATATCTTTCAGATAGTGAGAAACGTAAAGCTCCCGCATCTTTATAATCCATGAAGTCTACTTTTGCTTCACAGTACTTACAAAATCTTTTTTTGTATTTTCTTTTTTCTGACATGTTATTACCTTTTTGTATCTATTTTATTAAGTCTAAAATGGAATTTCATCTTCATCTATATCAATCGTTGGGATTGATTCACTACTAGGCATCTGACGACTTTGCGCCGCTGCTTGGTTATTGTTATAGCTAGGCTTTTGATAACTCTGAGGTTGTTGCTCTGGCCTTGGAGCTTGGTAGCTCTGTTGCTTAGGCTGTTGGTACCCTTGAGGCTGCCCTTGAGAAGGCTCATTGTATCCACCATCATAGTTATTATCCATAGGAGCACCAGTTGGAGCAGCGTATGCACCTTGGTTGTCTCCTTTAGAATCTAGCATCTGCATAGTTTCAGCAGTAACCGAGTGTTTAGAACGTTTCTGACCATTTTGATCTACCCACTGTTCAAAGTTTAATCTACCTTCGACTAGGATTTTACTCCCTTTACGAAGATATTGGTTGGCAACTTCAGCACTTCTTCCGAAAAATGTAATATCTACAAAACATACTTCCTCTTTTTTTTCACCATTTGTAGTGAATTTACGGCTAGTAGCGATTGCTGTTTTTGCAATGCCCATACCCGCTTGAGAGTATCTGAGTTCGATGTCACGCGTTAGGTTTCCAACTAAAATTACTTTATTGAACATAAGGTTTCCTTCTTTTGGCTTTTACTTATTACTCAGCTGCTACTGGAGCTTCTGTTTCTACTGCTGCTTCAACTGGAGCTTCTGCTTCTGGAGTCGCTTCAACTGCTGGAGTTGCTTCAACTTTTGGAGCCGCTGCCGCTTTTTTAGCGTTTTCAACAAGAGTGTTAAACGCTTTAACTTCACGGTTTGAATCATATTTAATCGTTACAAAACGTAAAAGCTCTTCGTTGATACGGAAACGTCTTTCGATCTCTGCAATAGCTGCTGGAGCAATTGAATAGTATACTACATGGTAATAACCACGTTCGTTTTTATCAATAGGGTATGCTAATTTTCTCATTCCCATTGGACTTGTAGCCGCTATTTCGCCGCCGTTAGAAGTGATAACTTCCTCAACCGCTTGAATGCTAGCTTGAATTTCTTCTGCTGTTAATGTTGGTTTTACGATTACTAGGTTTTCGTAATTTCTCATAGAGTATAATCTCCCTTTGGTATCTGCACATAGGCATTTGTTTCCCTTTCGGATCTAAAATATAGTGTCAAAATTGACATTACAAAGAGAAAGGAACTCGGAATTATATAGAAATCTTACTTAAGAAAAGCATACAAAAATGTTTTATATTAGTTTTATTTATAAATTTGAGAATCTAAAGTATATATAGAGAGAATGTATGTCAAAATGAAATGAAATAGTATATTAATATTTAAGAGGGTATAGTTTCATAAATTTACTCAAAGAAAGTTTTATTTAAAATGGCTAAAAGAAAAAAGATAACTACTAAAAAAAAATCTACTTCAAAAATCCTCTCTTATATAGCATGGACATTGGCAATCGTAGCCCTTATATTGAGCTCTGTAGTCACGGGCTATTATTTTGGTTATGAAGCTGCTAAAAAAGAGGTAGCACAGTTAGAAAAAAAGGAAAAAGAGAAGCGCTTAGGGCTACTCAAAGAACTTGAAAAGACAGTTACGGTCGATAAAAAACAAGCAAGTGTAAACAAGAGACTCAAAGAGGTTCTAAAAAAAGAAGTTTTAAAAGAGAAGAGCTCTAAGCAAGAGGTCTTAAAAAACGCAGAGAAACATTATGTTTCAGCCTCTCATGAACTTGAAGACGTATCACTTGTCAATGCACCAAATATTGTTAAACGCAAGGCAAACGTGAGTTCTAGCAAGCCGCGTTTATCCATTATCATCGATGACGTAGGAACAAAGTCTCAAGTCGAGGCGATAAAGAGTTTGAGACTACCCCTTACTATGTCTTTTTTGCCACCAAGCAAGGCACGACCACATACGTCCGAACTAGCATCGCATGAAGATAACTATATGGTTCACTTACCTATGGAAGCACAAAGTTTTAGCGCGGAAGAACCAGACACTCTGCGCATTACAGATTCTCAAGCGACTATTTCTTCACGTGTAAAAAGTATTAAAAAACTCTTTCCTAGAGTAAAGTATATAAATAATCACACAGGAAGTAAATTTACGGCAGACGAAGTCGCTATGAATAGACTTATATACGCACTCACTAAAAGCAGTATATATTTTGTAGATAGTAGAACTACGGCACAGACAATGGCTCCAAAAGTATTAGAAAACTTAGGAATGAAGTATGTCGCGCGTGATGTTTTTTTAGACCATCATATGGATAAGCCATATATACTAGAGCAGATTAAAAAAGCGATAAAAACAGCAAAAGATAATGGAAGCGCCATTGCAATAGGACATCCACATAAAAATACTCTCCAAGCGCTTTATGAGTCAAAAAAACTACTTAAAGAAGTGGAGTTGGTCTATATACATAGGCTTTAAAATATGATTAGAGAGGTAGATTTTCATATAAAAGAGTTAGAGAGCATGAAGCGCTATCCTTTAAAACTCTCTTACATTGGTAATACTTCACTTTTACATAGAAAAAAGATTTCCATAGTTGGAAGCCGTTCTCCCAACCAATATGCTAGAGATAAAACACATGAGCTTGCAACAAAACTCTCAAACGCAGGAGTTTGCATAGTGAGTGGCGGGGCTATTGGCGTTGACGCAATCGCTCATAAAGGTGCAGGGCCTTCAAATACTATACTTATCGCAGCAACGGGTCTTAATAAACGCTATCCAGCTATTAACGCATCCATAATAAAAAGCGTAGAAGAGTCTGGTTTGGTTATGTCTCAGTTTGAAAAAGGTTCGCCCTCTACTAAGTATAACTTTGTACTGAGAAATGAGTTGGTAGTCGCGTTAGGAGACATCCTCATAGTTTCCTATGCAGATTTAAACTCTGGAACTATGAGAAGCATAGAGTATGCTTTAAAGATGGGAAAAGAGATATATGTTCTTTCTCACAGAATAGGCGAGAGCCAAGCAACGAATAGACTCCTGCAAGAGGGCAAGGCAAAGGCTATATATGACATAGACTCGTTTGTTGCCTTATTTGCCACTGAATCGAGTGAAGTAAAGCGCGTTGATGATTTTTTAGAGTATTGTAAATCTAACCCAACTTATGAAGAGGCTTTAAAAAAGTTTCCCTCTCGAGTTTTTGAAGCGGAACTTAGTGGTGAGATAGAGATAAAAAATTCAAGACTCTATCTGCTTTAGATAATCAGCATCGCGTCGCCATAAGAGTAAAAACGATAATTTTCTTTTATGGCTTCCGCATACAATTTTTGTGTTTTTTCAAGTCCAACAAACGACGCGACCAACATCAAAAGCGTAGACTTTGGTAGGTGAAAGTTTGTAAGTAGGTGGTTGACTCTACTAGGCTTGTTGTTTGGATGTAAAAAGAGATTTGCCTCGCCTTTTTGAATCTTGCCGTGCTTGTCGTAATACTCAATAGTTCGCGTTGAAGTCGTTCCTATACTAAGTACGGGAATATCTGAGTCAAGTATATCTTTTGCTTTATCTGAGATGTCATAATACTCTGAGTGCATAGGATGTTCTGTTATAACTTCTGCGTCTACTGGTTTAAAAGTACCGCTTCCAACATGTAGCGTTACATAGGCATGGGCATGGTTTTGACATACTCTATGGTGTTGCTCTTGCGTGAAATGAAGTGAAGCCGTAGGAGCGGCTACCGCTCCTTCTTCTTTGGCAAAAACACTCTGGTACTCGTCGGCATCCTCTTCGTTGTCCTCGCGTTGTATGTATGGAGGAAGTGGAATATGGCCTATCTTATCTATGATAGGCAAAATCTCTTCAAAACGCAGGAGTATACCATCTTGCATAAAGTTAACAATGCGACTTCCATCTTCGTTAAGCTCTTTAACGACGGCTATTAAGTTATTTTTAAAGAGGACTTCTGTGCCAACTTTTACTTTACCTCTTAGGTATACGTTTATATCTATGGCGTTTAATGGTCTATTTATAAGAAGTTCTATCTTTCCACCACTTGTTTTTTTTCCATGCAGTCTTGCTTTTATGACTTTAGTGTTGTTAAAAATAAGAGCGCAATCTTTTGGTATGTATTTTTCAAAATCATAAAAGTGAGCATGAGTTATAGTGTCTGTCTCTCTGTTATATATTAAAAGTTTTGCATGGTCTCGTGGGTGTGCTGGATGGGTGGCAATGAGTTCATCCGGAAGGACAAAGTCATAGCTAGCAGTCAGTAGTTCAATGTCTTGCATGCTAGGCTGCTAAACACTCAGTTTTATTTAGAGTTAGTTTCATCTGCTGACTCATCTTCTTCTTCATCCTCGTCATCATCATCTGGAGCTGGATTTACCAGTTTTACTATCAAGATAGAAAAACCATAAAGGATGATAAGCGGACCAGCCATTAGTAGCTGCGTTAGAACGTCCGGTGGCGTTAGAAGCGCCGCAACGATGAAAATAATAACGATAGCGTATTTAAAAAACGCCGTCATCTGTTTGTCATTTACAAGGCCTAAAAGCGCTAAGAAGTAAGCAAAGACCGGAAGTTCAAACGCAAGTCCAAAACCAAACATTATCTTTGTAAAAAAACCTACGTAATCTTCGATGTTGATAAGTGGGGTAAACTTAAAACTACCAAAGGTGATAAGAAAGTCAAAACCAAATGGGGTAACAACGTAGTATGCAAATAAAACGCCTATGAGAAACATCAACGTTCCACCAATTATAAATGGAATTATCATTTTCTTTTCACTAGAGTAGAGTCCAGGAGCGATAAATAGCCAGATTTGAGAGAGGATGATAGGTAGTGAAGCAACTATGGCTGCAAAAAAAGAGACTTTAAGCGCTACAAAAAACGCTCCTCCAACTTGGGAAGTCGTAATCATTCCATCCGCTGCGTGAAGAGATTTTTTCCCGACTTCTATAAGGGCCGTATTTAGAGGTTCAACCATCCAGTTAAGGATTGGCTCATGAAAGTAAAACATTACAAAGAACATCACAATGAGACTTCCAACAGAAATCCCAAGTCTTTTTCGAAGCTCTGCTAGGTGCGGTTTTAGTTCATCAAACATCAGTATTATCTTCTTCTATTTTTTTTGATTTTTTTGCAAACGTTACTTCTTCCGCTTTAGTGGCAGACTTGTTGACAACTACTTCAGGCTTTGCGTCTGCAGACGTATCCTCAAATGAGTTTGTATCTAGTCCAAGGTTATTTGGAATGTTTTTAACGTCATCTAACGCCGAAGTGGCTTTTTCAAGTTGCGCTTTATACGCTAGAGCCTCTTTTTTTATGTCACTTACATGCATCTCTTCTTCAAGCGTACTCTTTACGCTTCCTAGAGTGTTTTTCGCGTTTTTGAAAAATTTAGCAATGTCTATCATTGCGCTAGGAAGTTTATCGGGGCCTAAGAAGAGAATGGCGATAACGGCTATAATAAGTATTTCAGTAAAACCCATACCAAACATATAATACCCTCATAATTAATTTTTAGGATTTTATCAAAAGAATGATTAAAAGCTAATTATGTAATATTAAGATGTTAAAAAAAGAGCTATCTCATCGGCTAAAAGGTAATCGGGGTTATAGTAAACTCCATCTTTGAGCGTTAGCTTTTTTTCTTCATGAAGCATCTCGGCACGTTTAAGCTCCTCTGACGTAAAAAGTTTTTTATCTATGCCAATGCATGAACGCAGACCTAAAAAGTACTGCTCAATCTTTTTATCTTCAAGTTCAAGCGTTTCAATTTTTATATCTAAGGGGTTTTGAATATACTCTTCTATATCGGGATTTGGATAAAATCTTTGCAGATCAAGTTTACCAACAGCTCCCGCGCCAACTCCCATATAGTCTTTATAGAGCCAATAGCCGAGATTATGAGATGATCGGTACGTTCCAAAATTACTTATCTCATACTGAGTAAATCCATGAGAGGCTATAGTCTCAAATATCCATGACGTTAAAGAGAGTTGTTCACTACTCATCTGAGGTTTATTCTCAAACGCCGTTCCCTCTTCTATAGTTAAAGCATAAGCGCTTATATGATTTATTGGAAGTGAAAACGCTATGTCAATGTCATTTTGAAGTAATTCTTTTGTATCGCCAAGAGTTGCATAGATGAGGTCAAGAGAAAGGTTTTTAAAACCAACGCTCTGGGCATTTAATATAGCCTCTTTTGCTTGAGCTGGATTATGAGCGCGATTTAGAAGTTTAAGTTTTTTCTCATCAAAACTTTGAACGCCAAAACTTATGCGATTTACTCCAAGTTCTTTCATTCCTTTTAGCCACTCTATCGTTGCGCTATTGGGATTGGCTTCGCTTGTAATCTCTATCTCATCTTTAAGGTAAGGTTGTAACAGCTTAAAAATGGGTTTATAAAGCTCAGGTGAAACGGTAGAGGGCGTTCCCCCTCCTATGAAAATAGTTTCAATAAAGTTTTTTTGAGCTTTAAACCTATCTAATTCGAAGATAAGTTGCTTCTCTAAAGAGAGCATGTATTGTTCTTTTAAGTGAAATTTATCAACGTAAGAGTTAAAAGCGCAGTAGGAGCATTTTGAATCGCAAAAGGGAATATGAATGTAAAGTAACATGTCCGAAGTATATCCACATAGTCATTAAGAGTAAATTATCTTATTTTAATTACTATTTTTGTATAATCGCGATAACTATAATATAGGTGTTTAAATGAGTAAAAAACCAGACTATCGTCCAAATGTGGCGATGATAATTGTTTCAAACAACTATCCAGAAAAAAAAGAGATTTTTATCGCACAAAGAAACGACCTACTTGACATTTGGCAGTTCCCACAAGGTGGGGTTGATAAGGGTGAAGAGGTTATAGACGCGCTTTTTAGAGAGATGGAAGAAGAGATCGGAACTGATAGAGCTAAAATAGTTGGAGAGTATCCTAAATGGATATCATATGACTTTCCAGAAAAGATTGCTAAAAAAATGAAGCCATATAAAGGGCAAACTCAGAGATATTTTTTAATAAAATTAAAAAAAGACGCTCAAATAAATCTTGATACAAAGCATCCAGAGTTTGTAAACCATAAGTTTGTAGATATCGATGATGTCTTAAATCACACGGCACACTTTAAAAAACCCGTTTATGAAACGGTTATAAATTATTTTAAAAAAGAAGGACTACTATAGATGTTAATAGTTCAAAAATTTGGTGGAACGAGCGTAGGGGATTTAGACCGTATACAAAACGTTGCTAATAGAGTAAGTGAAACAGTCAAAAAAGGCAACGACGTCGTTGTCGTTGTTTCAGCTATGAGTGGAGAGACAAACAAGCTTGTTGGATATGCTGAACATTTTTCAAAAAATCCAGCGCGCGCTGAGATGGATATGCTTTTAAGCGCGGGAGAGAGAGTTACGGCATCGCTTCTTTCTATAGCTCTACAAGAGATGGGTCATGACGCAATAGCCATGACAGGGAGAAAGGCAGGAATAATCACTGACCTTCATCATACAAAAGCTCGTATAGAAGAGATCAATCCTCAAAAGATGCAAGACGCAATTAAAGAGGGAAAAATAGTAGTTGTAGCTGGCTTTCAAGGCGTAAATGAGCATGGTGACGTAACTACGCTTGGACGTGGAGGAAGCGACCTCTCAGCCGTAGCAATTGCAGGCGCCTTAAAAGCTGACTTATGTGAGATATACACAGACGTAAGTGGTATATTTACTACAGACCCTAGAATAGAGCCAAAAGCAAAAAAACTGGATAAGATATCTTATGATGAGATGTTAGAACTAGCGTCACTTGGCGCGAAAGTATTGCAAAATCGCTCAGTTGAGATGGCAAAAAAATTAAATGTAAATTTAGTAACAAGAACAAGCTTTTCAGATGAAGAGGGAACATTAATAACGAAGGAAGAAAATATTATGGAAGCACCATTAGTAAGTGGAATTGCGTTAGATAGAAATCAAGCACGTATCTCTCTTATGGGAGTAGTAGATAGACCAGGGATAGCGTCTGACATATTTAACCGTCTTGCAGAAGCGGAAGTAAACGTAGATATGATTATTCAAAACGTAGCTCACGATGGCGCTACAAATATTGACTTTACGGTTCCCGTAGGCGATCTTCACGACGCTAAAAGAATCGTAGATACTTTTATTCAAAGTGGTGAGATTAAAGATGACTCTTATAACGAAGATATCTGTAAGGTATCTGTTGTTGGCGTTGGAATGAGAAGTCACGCTGGAGTTGCGGCAAAAGCTTTCTCAACAATGGCAGCTGAAAATATAAACATAAATATGATTTCAACATCGGAGATTAAAGTCTCTATGGTTATAGATGAGAAGTATGCAGAACTTGCTGTTCGTTCTCTTCACAATACTTATAAATTAGATCAGTAACTTTAATATGACAGACTCGCACGCACCTGAATTCGCACAATGGAGCTTAGATGCTATTCGTGAAGAGGGCGGTAGTCTCTCATGGTTGGAAGAGCAGCGTTTTGAGTGGTCAAAGACTACTGCGTTTGCTTTAGAGAAAGTACTCCAAGCTAAAACAATTATTTTAGTGACGGATGAGAAAAGAAAATGGGTTGAAAACTATATACTTTCATCTATTAATGGTAGTACCCAAGAGAGACCTCTTATTCCTATTGTGAGCATAGATAGCATATGCAGACACTATGATAGTGTTAGTGGTGGAGAGATGATAGCGGTTGTTGACGACATGCTTTCATTGTCATATAAAAATGACTATTTCTTTTGGTATATAGGAAGTGGCGATGATAAGCGCGCAGATATTGCTAAAAGAAGAGACGATAGCTATTTTTGGATTTTTGATGAAGATTTTAATAACTCATTTACTCTAAAATCATATGACACTCACTTGGATATAAAGTTACTTCAACTCTACCGCCTTTTTAACTCCTCATTAAACGCTACAATGTTTGGAGAGGTAGATGCAAGCTCATAACCAAGTTAAGGGTCATATTATCATCTCTTCAAGTTATGAGAGTGAACTTGAGAGATTAAAAACTGAGTTAGAGCCTTTTAGAGTTGTTAGCTTTATAGAAGACGTTTTTAAAATAGAACATGCAAAAGCCGTACTATCAGAGTCTTACATAAGTGAATCCCAAACAAAATATATTTTAATCGCTTCATCAGACTTTACGTCTGTAGCGCAAAACTCCCTTTTGAAGCTACTCGAAGAGCCACCAAGAAACATAGAGTTTATAATCATCTCTGCAACAAAATCAAACTTACTTCCAACGGTGCGTTCACGTTTACCAATCTTAAAAGTTCAAAACTCCCATAAACTAAACCAGTTAGAGTTAAATTTGGCAAGACTAGATTATAAAGAGGTATTTGAGTTTTTAAAAGAACACTCACGGATAAAAAAACAAGAAGCTAAAGAACTTGTAGAAGCGCTATTTTATCGCGCTAGCGTGACAGATATGCTTATCCTCTCTCCATCGCAGTTAGATAACTTTGACAAAGCATATAGACTACTCGACCTAAACTCAAGACCACAAAGCGTACTTGCTATGCTACTAATGAGTTTTGCTCAGGAAAAGCAGTGATAGTTAAAAAGTTATCTAACGCCATAGATGTAAAAAAACATTTACAAGAGTTAGGCGTAGATGGTGGAGGCGTGCAGATTTTGACCGATAAGGCAAAGACGCACATTATATATATAGAAGATTTAAACGTTGGGGCTGCAAATATTCTCAAACAAGACGCACTCTCCATTGGAGCAGACTTAGCCGTTCCTCGTGGGACTGTTTTAGCAACCACTCCAAAAGTCAACGCCATCTTAATCGCTACAACGGCGCAGTTAAAAACTCTTGCAAAAAAAGAGCTCTCTCAGCCATTTGGGCTTAAAGGCTTAGCCGCTATATTAAAAGAGTACTCAAAGATAAAAAAGCCTAGTGAAGTAGAGGTTATGGGCGTTATTAACGCTAATGACGACAGTTTTTTTAGTGAGAGTAGATTTGAAAAAGATGAAGCCATTATTCAAATCCAGAAGATGATGGAAGATGGAGCAACTATAATAGATATAGGTGGAGTATCCTCTCGTCCCAATTCAACTCCTGTAAGCGCAGATGAAGAGCTCTCTCGAGTCAAACCAATTATCGATGTCATTAATGAAAAAGAGCTCCATCAACAGGTGAAGTTTAGTATAGATAGTTATGAACCTAGCGTGATAGAGTACGCTTTAAAGTCAGGTTTTAGCATTGTGAATGATATTACGGGGCTTATTGACGATGAGGTCTGTAAAGTCTGCGCTAAGTATAATGCGACAGTTGTTATTATGCACATGCAAGGAAACCCACAAACCATGCAAGATAATCCACAATATGATAATATCCTAACAGATATTTACTCATTTTTTGAAGATAGAATTGAAAAAGCAGACTCATTTGGAATTAAAAATATTATTTTAGATGTTGGGATAGGTTTTGGCAAGTCTTTAGAAGACAACTTACTTCTGATTAAACATTTAGAAAACTTTTCATTACTTGGTAAAAAACTTTTAGTGGGAGCGTCTAGAAAATCTATGATAGACGCTATCTCTTCTTCACTGATAAAAGATAGACTACCTGGAACTTTAGCAATTCATCTAGAATCTGTAAGAAATGGAGCATCTATACTTAGAGTACATGATGTTGCGGAACATATACAAGCACTCCGTCTGCAGAGTGCTCTTGATGAGATAACTCTTAAAGCATAATCCCACGAATCATAAAAAAGAGTATAGCAGAGAGTGTTGCAGCGGCTGGAACCGTTATTAACCATGCAGCAATTATTTTTTTAACTGCATCGCGTTTAACAAACTCAACTTTTTGAACTCTTTTGATATGTTTTTTTGTTGATTTTATCAACTTCTCTTCTTCAGATATTAGCTTATATAGTTCAACTACTCTTTCATATTCTAGTGAAGATTTTTCTTCTTTTGCTTCTAGCGTTTTAAGCTCAGCTTTATATGCTTGAAGATTATTTTTTTCATCTGCAATAATTAACTGATCTTCTTCAATAGTATTTACCGTTTCGTTGAGATGCAGATACTCTCTTAAAAATCCAACACCAAACACTCCACCAATGGCGATATGAGTAGAACTTACTGGAAGTCCTAGTTGTGAAGCAATAATTACAGTGATGGAAGCTGCCATAGCGATTGAGAAAGCTCTGACTTGATCTAAATCAGTTATCTCTGAACCTACTGTTTTTATAAGTTTTGGTCCATATAACGCAAGGCCTAATGCTATTCCAAGTGCACCAACACCCATTACCCATAGTGGGATACTCGCTTTACTTGAAATTCCACCATGAAGTACAGCATCATTAATCGCGGCTAATGGGCCTATAGCATTGGCTACATCATTTGCACCGTGAGCAAAACTAAGAAGAGCCGCTGAAAAAATTAAAGGTATAGTAAAGAGAGTGTTTACGGAATCTCTTGTATTTTCAAGTTTACTTTTGTTTGAAGTTAATCTTTTAACCATATAAAAATAAACAATTAAAGCAACAGTGAGTCCCATAAGTAGTGCAGTAAGTAGAGACGGCTTTTTACTCATTTCTATTGAAACAAAAGGAATAAAGTTTAAAATATCAACGACCTGCGGCCATATTTTTTTTAGTCCTTTAAGTGTAAGGTATGTAACAAAAGCCCAAGACATCATAGCAACAAATAGAGGCACGTACTTTTTAGCCGCTTCTACTTTATCCTCTTTAAAAATTATAGATTTTTTGATAGAAAAAAGAAAAACAGCCGCTATAAGACCTCCAAGAATGGGAGATATAACCCAAGATGCAGCAATTTTTGCCATTGTTGACCATGATACAATACTAAAGCCAGCCGCAGCAATACCTGCACCCATTACGCCACCCACTATGGAGTGTGTCGTAGATACAGGAGCTCTCATCATTGTTGCAAAGTTAAGCCAAAGCGCAGCAGCTAAAAGAGCCGCCATCATCGCCCATATAAAAGGATCGCTATTACCCCCAAACGCAGAGATGTCTATGATGCCTTTTTTGATGGTTTTAACAACTTCACCACCAGCAATGATAGCTCCTGCTGCTTCAAACACAGCGGCAATAACAATAGCCATAGTCATGGTCATCGCTTTAGAGCCAACAGCGGGACCTACATTGTTTGCTACATCGTTAGCTCCAATATTCATAGCCATATATGCACCAATTAATGCGGCTACTGCTAAAAACATATTGTTTGAAATACCACCGTTATTTAAAAAACTAAAAGTCAGTACACCAATCATAAAAAATAGAGCAAATCCTAATCGTGTGAAATCCGTTCCACTTTTTTTTAGTGCTTCTTTTTCTAGTTTTTTAATAGTTTGTATTTCCATTATTTGCCCTTACTCTCTTTTATATATGCTTTTATAATCTCTTGACGCTCTTGTGGTCTATCTCTACGATCGGTTGCAACATTATTTAATTTGAATAAAGGCACCATGGAAGCTTCTGTAATATGTCCAAATATAGTATGGTTGCCATTAAGCCATGGCGTTGGTGCGGTAGTTATAAAAAATTGGCTACCATTAGTCGCTGGACCACGGTTGGCCATAGCTAATATTCCAGGTTTATCAAAGACCTTATTTTTGAACTCATCTTTAAAGTCTTTCTTCCAAATACTCTCTCCACCTCTACCACTCTCAGTGGGGTCACCACCTTGAATCATAAAGTTACGAATAATTCTATGAAAGGCAATACCATTGTAATAACCATTTTTGATGTGTGTAGTAAAGTTTTCTACAGCTAAAGGTGCGATGTCATTATAAAGTTCTATCTCTATATTCCCTTGAGTAGTCTCAAGTACAACATGTGTATTTTGCGCAGATAAATTTAAATTTAGTAAAAATAGAAGTGAGATTAATATTTTATGCATGATTTACTCCTCTTCTTTAAAGTCTAAGCAAACGGAGTTTATACAGTATCTAAGTCCAGTAGGCTCAGGTCCATCAGGGAAAACGTGGCCAAGGTGAGCATCACAATTAGAACATGTTACTTCTACTCTGACCATACCATGAGTTACATCTTTTATCTCTGTAATAGCATCTTCGATACTTTCATAGTAACTTGGCCATCCAGAACCTGAATCAAATTTTGTACTTGATTCAAAAAGAGGAGCTCCACAGCATATACATTTGTACAGGCCATCAGCTTTATTATCATTATATTTTCCCGAAAAAGGTGCTTCGGTACCATGTTGTCTACATACATAAAAAGCTTCAGGACTTAGTTGTTTTTCCCACTCTTCTTGGCTCTTTAGAACTTTCATAATATTCCTTTAAAATGTTTATCTCTTGGCAATCTTCTTCATAAAGAACATGTACACTTTTTGTGGATAAATTAAAGGCATATTTTATCTCATTTTCACTTGTAAAACATAAATCCATTAAAATAATATGTTTTGCAGAGAGCTCATTGAGGTCAGCATATGTACAAAATATGAAGTTAATATTACTTTGGTTAATGATATGTTGAGAACTATCTACTATTTTTGGCTCATACTCAATAAAGTCTTCCAAATCATCTTTTAGTTTTTGAGCACTTAGACTATTACTAACTAGTACTATATTTTCTTCACCTTTTGCTAATAGTGTAGATATGATATGGAGTGCCTTGGCATGAGGGTTTGTTTGATGAAAAGAGATAGTCTCCCTTGCTACTCTATACTCTTTATTTAAGTCACTCTCTTGAGTATCAGTATATATGAGTAGAAGTTGAGATTTCTTTTGTAGATGTTTTAAGTATTCAATAAAATCTGTAGAAAAATGATCTGCATCATCACACATGATAATATCAGCTACATTAAATGATTTACTCATGAGTTTGTTATCAATATCTAGATTATCAAGTGTCTCTCTTCCAAGTTTAGCTTGATGCTTATTTAGAAGCTCTAATGGAGTTAAAATTTCTACAGATGTTAAGTCAACTTCAATAATCCCATGTTCTATAATATCTAAGAGTTTTTTCTTTAAGATATCACATGCAAGTACTGTAGGTTTTATAATTAGAATTTTTTTATGAGGATTGTTAAAAAGTTCAACAACTGTTTTTAAAAGTAAAACACTACTTTTACCACTTCCGTAGCTACCTTTTATAATTGTTTCTTTACCTATCTCTTGATCTATAAGTGAGATCTGTTCATCACTACAGAGATAAAGATTTAGTCTATCATCTAAAATTGCATACTGCGTTAACAGTGTTCCCATTGTGTCATTTACATTACAAAGATTTTTATGAGGTGCTGATGCATCATGGAGTTTTTTAAGTATATCACCTTGAGATGAGTCGCTAAAAATAATCTTTTCACGAGGGAGTAACTCTTTAAATGAATCATTTAAATGCTCATATTCATCAGCATTTAAATTTTCCATCAAAAGGTAGTTAAAAATAGGTATTCCATCACTGTGTGTGAGTTCATTGAATTTTTTTCTTATTATATCTTGTCTATTTTGAAATGCTAAAGTGTCATGAGAAGAGGTTTGATTCTCTGCTTTTTGAATATTTGCATTTTTTAATTCATCGAATGTCCAATCTTTTGCTTCAAAAATATAAAGACCACGAGAAGCATCTAACATCATAAGCGGTATATGAAAACTTTTAGTATGGTGATAAATTTCCATGTCTTTGTATAATGATATGTCTGTTTGCGAAGAGAGTTCTTTTAACTTTTTTACAAGTATGGAATCAGGAACACTGAGAGGTTTTATTTCTTTTTTAAAAAGTGAGTCTATGAAAGGTATTTTCATTATAAGAAAAATTACTGCCAAAAACCTGACAGTAATTTAATTTTTATTTACCAGCTGCAACACGGTCTTTAAGACCTTTACCAGCTTTAAATTTAGGAACCATTTTATCTTGAGTTGTATAAGTTTTATCAGTACCAGGTACTTTTCCACTTTTACCTTTTTGAAGAGCAGCAGCAAAACTTCCGAAGCCTACTAAAGAAACTTCCTCTTTTTTAACTAATGCAGTAGTTACAGCTTCTGTAAATGCTTTAATTGCAGCTTCTGCTTCTACTTTAGTTTTGTAGTCGCCACTTGCTTGTACTAATTCAACGAATTGAGCTTTGTTCATAAATTACCCTTGGATTTAATATTTCCGAATTTTCATGAAAATGAAATAATTCAGCTATAAGTACTTTATAGTTTATTTGCTTAAATTTTTCTTCTTTTTAGTGATATTAAGGATGAAATTAGACTTTTTGGCCTCTTTTATCCCATGCTTAGCCTGTTTTAAGAGTTTATTGAAGTCAATGCTACTCTGTTGCTTCATTATTAAAGATGATATTTCTTTGAGTTTTTGGTATCTGCTTCTATGTGAATTTATAGATAAAAATACTTCTTCTAGTCCATCTCTTTCGTTTTTTGTAAGTACGCTCATATTACTTAGCCCTCTAGTGCATTTATTTTTCGAACAGCTCTTATGATCTCATCATCATCTAACTTTCCTAACATTTGCATGACTGTTGCAGCAGCTTGTGGCTTAGCACGTCCAAGCTTCCAGTCTTGATATGTTCTCATAGAAATTCCAAAGTTAGAAGCCATATCTTTTAAAGATATTTTTTTCCCATTGTTCTGTGATTCTAATGAGTTGTGAAGAATATTGAATAAATCATTTATTTGCATTGGAAGATTATACGGATTATATACTTAAATATACATTTAATTATGTATTATAATATATTATATGTGTATTAAAATATATAAAATGTATTTTATATCATATTTTAATTATATTATATCTACCATATATGGTATTATATACGGTTTTCCGTGTAAATTTTATACTTTAATTAACTGTTTTAGTTTTTGAAAGTATTAATCACTGATTTTCTATATGTGTTATTAATTATTTATTATGTTTTATATTTGCTAGTTTGTGTAAAAGAGAGTGTTGGTGAGAGTTGTTAGGTCGAAGAAGTTGAGACTATTTACCCATTAGAGTACTTTTAGTACTCCAGTAGATCGCTATAGTCATATTTGGAAAAGTTTAAATAGAGCTTGCCATTTTGCTTTATAACACGGATGTCTTCATCATATGCGGCTAAAAATCTCTTTTTTATAACTTTACGTTGATATGATTCTAAGTCAAGTGTTTTTAGATAATCTTTAAGTTCTACAATTTTCTCTTGAACAGGTGCTTTTTCTACTTCGATACTTGTGAGAGTTTCTACTTCGTGTACCGTATTGGTTTGCTCTGATGATAGTTTTGTATTTATTAACTCTATTATATTTTTTAGCTGTTCATCTTTAGTAGAGTAAACATGTTCTATTCTACTCATCTCATCTCGAAGCATCTGCTCTTTATCATTAATAAGTTTGTCAATTTTTGATTCAAGTTGAACGATTTTATCTTTGAGCTGTTGATTCTCTTTTTGATACAAAGAGAGAACCATAGCGACGGTAGTTTTTTGTTTAACGGGAGGAGGGCTTTTAGGAGGATTTTCACTCGGTTGTGCTTCTTCAGAAGTTATAACAGAACTCTGTTTAACTATAATATATGTAATACCATCTTCAATAATATAATTTAGTTTTTTAGCCTTGAGTTTTGAGTTTATCATCTCAGTGGACATTTTAAATTGTTTCGAGTATGCATCTATTGTAAATCTCATTGTTTTCCTTTTAAGTTTTATTTTTTATATCAGTGAATTAAAGTTGATGTCAGGTGGATTAATGATACCTGATTTTCTTAACCATACCAAACAACCTTTTTTCTCATTTCCATGTTTATCATGAAAGGTATGCACATTAGAGTGTTTAAATTCTCTTTGGACTAAAAGCTTATTATAGTCTTGATGATGATGAAGAAACTTTTTCAAATACTCATAAGCACTATCTGAAATCATAACAGTAGATATAGTAAAGTGCTTTACCTCTAAGTATCTAGCACAATCATTTAATCCATCACCTATAAAGTTAGTATTACCTAATATGTCTTTGAACTCATGCACTATTCCTGTATGAACAGCAATTTTAACACCTTCGAAATAGGGATACTTCTTGGCTATTTGATCAGAAAAATGGTTAAAGCTAAGGCCCAGTATAGTTCCAAACCCTTTTAGTCTAGGGTTGAGTAGACAATAAAAACCATCACCAGTCGAAATGTAGCCAAGAATAAGTCTAGAAAGAGGCATATTTGAATCATGTAGCATCTTCTCTATCATTCTTCTATAGCTTTGAGTGATAAAACTAACTATTTCAAGTTGTTGTGCTGATTTCAATTTAGAGAAGTTTATAATATCTATTAGTACAATATCAGTATTTATCTCTTTATTTTTTGGCTTAAGCATAGGCTCTTTTATTACGAGTGATTTTGAACAATTTTAACATAAAGTTCTTTTAAATATACTATATATTATAATTAGTGAATTAAATTTTTAGGAAGTGTAATGAGTAAAGGCATTTTAGATATCGTAAAACCTGGTGTTCTTTTTGGAGAAGATGTACAAAAAGTATATGCACATGCAAAAGAAGTTGGATTTGCTATTCCAGCTGTTAATGTTGTAGGGACAGACTCTATTAATGGTGTTTTAGAAGCAGCTGCAAAAGCGAATTCTCCAGTTATCATTCAGTTTAGTAATGGGGGAGCGTCTTATTATGCAGGTAAAGGACTCTCAAATGAAGATGAAAAAGCTGCAATAGCTGGTGCAGTTTCTGGTGCTCTTCATACTCATATGATGGCTGAAGCTTATGGTGTGGCTGTTATTTTACATACAGACCATGCTGCAAAAAAACTTCTTCCGTGGATAGACGCACTTCTTACTGCAAGTGAAAACTATTATAAGGCAAATGGAACTCCACTCTTTTCATCTCATATGCTTGATCTCTCAGAAGAGAGCATAACTGAAAACATCTTTTTATGTAAAAACTACTTAGAACGCATGAGTAAAATAGAGATGAGTATAGAGATAGAGTTAGGCGTTACAGGTGGAGAAGAGGATGGTGTTGATAATACAAACATTGATAACTCGCTTCTTTACACTCAACCTGAAGATGTTGCATATGCTTATAAAGAGTTAAGCGAAGTATCTCCTCACTTTACTATTGCCGCTTCATTTGGAAATGTTCATGGTGTTTATAAACCAGGAAATGTACAACTCACACCTAAAATACTCGATAACTCTCAAAAATATATTGAACAAGAGTTTGGAACTTCTGCTAAACCTGTGAACTTTGTGTTTCATGGCGGATCAGGTTCAGAGCCTAGTGAGATAAAAGAAGCAATAGGCTATGGCGTTATCAAAATGAATATTGACACAGATACTCAGTGGGCAACTTGGGAAGGTACAAGAGACTACTATGAGAAAAATCGTGATTATATGCAGGCTCAAATTGGTAACCCTGAAGGTGATGATAAACCAAATAAAAAATACTATGACCCAAGAAAATGGTTACGTGCTGGACAAGAAACTTTAGTAAAGCGTGTTCTTCAAGCATTTAAAGACTTAAACGCGATGGATCGAAACTAAAGCCTCATACTCTTAGAATATTAAGAGTATGAAAACTTGACTCATTATAGCAAAGGTGCATTCTTTGTGCTATTTGCTTTTGCTAGACTTACTAAACCGCCTTTTAAAACCTGAACTTTTTTAAATCCAATCTGTTTTAATCCAATTGCACCAAGTAGTGCCCTTGTTCCCGAATGACATACAATCACTATAGGTTTATCTGTTGGTAGCTTAGCTAAATTTTCTTTTTCAAAGAGATTTTCAATTGGTATATGTAGACTATTAAAGGCACTCAGAGTAATAATTGCATTTTCACCTTTTGTTCTTATATCTAGTAGAGTAAATTTTTCATTTTTACGTAACATCTTCATCGTCTCTTGGGCCTCTATAAATAGTTTAGAGTCAGCACAAGCTTTTTGAGTCATATGTGAATAGAATTTATTGAGTCTATCTGCCATATTAGTATCATAAGCTATAGCCGAAGTCGTAAGTGTTAAAGTAAGTAGCGATAAAAGTAATCTTTTTTTCATTATATTTCCTTATGTTTTTTATAACATAGAATTATATAATTGTTAGCTAATTTAAAACTGAAAGTGATATAATAAAATTATGAAGATACAAAGAAGGGTTTGCAATCATGTTTGAATGGAAGAAGGAGTATGAGTTAGGTCATTTGATGCTTGATAAGGAGCATCAAGAGCTTTTCAAAATTGCAAACGAAGCCTTTTGTGTTGTTGAACCATCTCAAAAAGAGCAGAAGATGAGTTCACTAATACAAAGATTAAGTGATTACTTTGAAATTCATATGATGCATGAAGAAGACTTTATGGACTCAATAGGCTATCCCGGCCTTCAAAATGAAAAAAAATCGCATGATAAAATTAAGAAAGATTTTCAAGAGTGGAGAGAAAATCATAAGCATAAGTCAATCAGCACTCTAGAAAGAGAGTTGGCATTTAATATTGAGAACACAATAATCACACATATTAAATTTGAAGATATGAAAATGCGTCACTGGTGTGAAAAGTATCATATAGATATTAAAGGTGTAAGGTGGCATGACACATACTTGCTGGGTAATGATCTCATTGATAAAGAGCATAAACACCTTTTTGAAATAGCGAATGAAGCTTTTAGATATGTTCCTGCACATCAGAGAAAAGAAAAAATTAAAAATATAATTCATGAATTATATAAATATGTAATTGAACACTTTAGCAATGAAGAGAAGTATATGGAGTCGATTAATTATCCTGCTTTAAAAGAGCATATTGTGATACATGAGAATATTAAAATAAAAATGAATGAATTCATTAAAAAATTCTCATTGCTCTCTTTAAAAGAGATTGAAGATAATTTAGCACTATTTATAGAAGAGTGGGTAGTTCTTCATGTTATTCACGAAGATAGCAAAATAGCCAAATGGGAGTTAAATAATAAGTAAATCTAAATATCTTGACTCTGCTCGTATATATCTTTGATATTTTTGACATTTGGATTTTTCAAGTAGTAGTTAGATAAAAGTAGATTGAGCCTGTTGAGGTTAAATCTCCAAAAGCTATCTTTGTCAAAAGAAGCATGATTTTTCATAGCTTCAAACAACTCTTTCTCATCTAAGTCTCCCTCTTTTAAAATAATTATATCAAGCATAATAGTATAGAGCACATCAGACTGCTCCTTCGTTCTATCATCATCAACTAGTTGTTTATTTGGTAAAAAAGCATATATCTTCCATATACTTATAATTAGAGCAAGTATGAAAAATATCATCATCCAGCTTGAAGTAGAAATCTCCATGAAAAACCTTTGTAATTGTAGGTTTTAATTATAGGCTAAATAAGGTAAAATTGCATTTATGAATGATAAAGTATTTACAAAACCAATAAAAAAACAGTTTGAATTTGATGAAGAGGTCGCTGCAGTCTTTGATGATATGTTAGAGAGAAGTGTTCCCTTTTATAAAGAGTCGCAAAAAATTACCGAGTTTTTTACCCATAAAAACTTAAGTGAAAATGGACTAGTGTATGACCTTGGCTGTTCCACTGCATCTTTACTTTTAAATATACACAGAAAACTAGAAGTAAACGCCGAATTAATTGGACTAGATAACTCTGAAGCTATGCTTGCGCAAGCTGAACGTAAGTGTGAAGCATTTGGCGTAGATATAGAAGTTAAAAATGCAGATATATTAACTTATGAGTACAAAGAAGCGGATGTATTTATCAGTAACTATACTCTGCAGTTTATACGCCCTCTTGTACGTGAAGAGTTAGTGAAGAAAATATCAGCCGCGCTTAAAAAAGAGGGTGTTTTTATATTTAGCGAAAAGGTTATCTCACATAGTCCTAAACTCAATAAAGATTTAATAGAGTGCTATTATGATTTTAAAAAGACTCAAGGCTACTCTGAGTATGAGATTATGCAAAAACGTGAGGCTTTAGAGAATGTTCTTGTCCCTTATAGTGAAGATGAAAATATAAAAATGGCACTAAACTCTGGATTTTCTCATTGTGAGGTTCTGTTTCGTTGGGCTAACTTTGCTACTTTTATAGCAGTGAAGTAAAGGGTTAGTAAACATTACCCTCTGGCTCTGTTTTTTTCTTTTTTAAAACATTTTTCATCTGCTCATAAGTAATCAGGTCATCTTCTCCACACTCTTTATGATAGTAACCTTGCAAGTCATAGTACTCTTTACAATCACTATAGTATTTAGCAGAGATGCCATGCTTGTTTACACAGCCGGTAAAAAGAACTATTAAAAGTAGTAAATAAGGGGTAATTTTAATCATGAGAAATTATATCTAAACTTTGAATGTTTCTTTTGTTTTGCAGTACTGTGTTAAAAAACAGTTATCGCAGTCGGGATTCTTGGCTTTGCATATATATCGACCAAAGAGCACCATCCCTTGATGCAGGGCATGGAGGTTGTTTTTAAACTTTTTCACTAAGGTTGCTTCTGTCTTAATGGCTGTTTTATCATCACTTAGTCCTAGTCTATGTGCTACTCTAAAGACATGGGTGTCTACAGCCATAAGATTAGCTCCCGTGTACTCTATCATAACAACATTTGCAGTTTTTTGACCAACACCGGCAAGTGTTTGAAGATCTTTTTCATTCATAGGGATCTCACCCCCATAGTGCTCTACTACTCTTTGTGCCATAGCAATAATGTTTTTTGCCTTGTTATTAAAAAATGAGCAGCTATTTATAAAGCTTTTGACATCATCAAGCTCTGCATTTGCAAGCTCGGCAGGAGATGGATATTTAGCAAAAAGAGGTGGGGTGAGAATATTTACTCGCTTATCAGTACATTGTGCTGAGAGTGCAACAGCTACTACAAGTTCATATGCATTTTTATATGTTAGCTCTGTTACAGCATCACTATATCTATCTATAAAGAGTTGATGTATCTCTTGTATCTCTACTTTTGTTGCTTTTTTCATAAAAGCATTTTACCCTCTTTTTGTGATATAATCAAAGCTTTAAACATTCTTAAGGAAATATATATGGGTATTTTTTCACGACTTTCACTCTCAAATTTTAGGGAAAATAAAAACTCTGCAACTAAAGGTATAAATTTTGATAACTATTTTGATAGAGATTTCTTTGCTGAAATAGTAGATAGTAGTAGCTCTATGATGGTTTATTTTTTTAAGGGAGAGGGTTGGATAGGAGCTTCTAAAAGCTTCCTTGAGACTTTTGACTTTGCAGATATAGCGGAGTTTAATGAGAAGAATGAAAGTATCCGTGATATGTTTTTAAGTGAAAGTGAAGAGATATTTACAGAGTCAGATAAGAGTTGGCTAGATTATATAAAGAAGTATAAAACTAATGGTTACTCACTGCGTATACTTGGAAAAGATAAGAGTGTATTAAGTATAAAGGCGAAGTGCCATAGCTATTCAAAAAATACAAATTTTTACATTTTAGAGTTAGAAGATGTTTCTAAACTACACGAAGCCAAAGTAAATACAGAGGCAGTTGAAAAATTAAAAACTAAGTTTTTAGCAAATATTGGACATGAATTTAGGACACCAATGAATGCAATTTTAGGCTTTGTTGAACTTATGCAACAGACAAATTTAGACAAACAACAGCTTGAATATATAAATATGATAAGCCACTCATCAAAAAACCTAATGACAAATATAGAAACACTTCTAGATCTCTCCCAACTTCAAAGCGGAAGACTGGAGGTTGATTCACTCCCCTTAAACATTTTGCCAAATATGGAAAGACTCGCATTTGTTTTTTGTAAAGAGGGCTCACAAAAGGGTGTGAAAGTTTTAACTTTTATAGATCCAAAGTTACCTCAAGAAGTTTACAGCGATGCTAAAAAAATAAACCAAGTTATGTTTTCTTTGATTGACAATGCTGTGAAGTACACACCAAAAGGTGGAAAGGTTATTATAGAAGTAAAACTTCTTAAACGCCAGAAAAATGGTGATTGTAGTATTGGTTTTGGTGTTAAGGACAATGGGAGTGGAATCTCTGCAGAACAGATGGCATCTATAAATGAACCCTTTACATCAAGTAATGCAGGTAATGAAAGACTTGGAATTGGACTAAATTTATCTCAAGGCCTTATAAAACTACTTGGTTCAGAGTTAAAGATTCAAAGCAATGGAGGAGAAGGAACTTATGTGAATTTTGTCCTTAACTTTAAAGCAAGTGTTGGGCAGAACTTTAAAATGATGCCTAAGACAAAAGTTAAAGTACTTCTCTTAGATCAAAAGAGGGTAGATGAAGCAAACTTTTTAACTATATACTTACGTGCTTTTGCTATAGATGTTGTTAAGTCAAATCAACTAGATGAAAATGTTTATAGTGGAGTTGAAGCTCTTTATATAGTTGCAGATAAAGATGATGCTTCTTGGAGATCACAACTTGGTACATATGTTAAGAAAACACCTATTACTCTCCTTTTAGACAATGGAGGAAAACTACCAACACAACTGACTCACCTAATTGATGAGACTATAGCAAGACCACTTCTTGCAAGTAATGTTGCAAAGCATCTCTATACAATAAACAGTTTAGTGATGAAAGAGGAAAAAGCTAAACTCAAAATCAGACCACATTGTGAGGCATTAGTTGTTGAAGATAATCTAATAAACCAGAGACTTATTCAAATTCTGCTACAAAGTTACAATATTTTAGTTTCAACAGCAATCAATGGAGTAGAAGCAGTGGATATGTGTGCTAAATTTAAATACGATATTGTTTTTATGGATATAGATATGCCAGAAAAAGATGGAATTTCGGCTACTAAAGAGATAAAAGAGGCTGTAACGCCAAATGGTGATACACCTATAGTTGCACTTACTGCAATGGCTATGGATGGAGACAGAGATATGCTTATAGCTAAAGGCCTTGATGATTATATGGCGAAACCTTTAACACGTGAAAAGTTAGAGAGTATTTTACAAAAGTATCTAAATATAGAGCAGGAGTAGTAGCTGTTTAATAATTGTTAGTTATTTGAGATTAAACTTCTTGTAATTAATAAATGAGGAATCAAAATGAATACTGCGACAAAATTTCTATCTACTATCCTTCTTACAGGTTTAGTTGCAAGTGCAAACACTTTAGTAACTGTAAATGGAAAAGCTATAACTCAGAATGAGGTTGATGCTGAACTTATGAATGCTACTCAAGGAAGGTTTAACCAAGTTCCTGCAGATAAGCAAGCTGAATTTAGACAGCAAGTACTACAGCAACTTATAGGTAAAGAGTTAATCTTTGGTGATGCAAAAAAGACAGGTATTTTAAACTCAACAGAGTATAAGACAGAGTATGCAAAGTTAGAAGAGAGAATGAAAAAAGAACTTGCAGTTCAAGTTTGGCAAAAAAAGCAGCTTGATAGCATAAGTATCTCTGATAAAGATTTAAAAGATTACTATAATAAAAACAAAGAAGAATACAATGAAAAAGAGAGCGTTCACGCTCGCCATATTCTTGTAAAAGAAGAAGCAGAAGCTAAAAAAATCATCTCTAAACTTAAATCTTTAAGTGGTCAAAAGTTAAAATCTAAATTTATTGAACTTGCAAAATCAGAATCAACAGGACCTAGTGGACCAAAAGGTGGAGATTTAGGTTTCTTTACTCAGGGTCAAATGGTTCCTGCGTTTAATGATAAAGTATTTAGTATGAAAAAGGGAACTATTACAAAAGAGCCTGTTAAAACTCAGTTTGGATTTCATGTTATCTATTTAGAAGAGAAAAAAGCTGCAGCTACTCGTGCATATTCAGATGTAAAAGCTTTTATTGAACAGCGTTTAAAGATGGAAAAATTTAAAACTGTTATGAAAGAGAAAATGGATGCTCTACAGAAAAAAGCAACAATCAAATAATTTTTAAAACTCCTCATGCAAAACTCAAGCATCTCTAAAATCACTTTAGAGGGCAGAGAGTTTCTTGTTAAGCGTGACGACCTTATTGACCCATTTTTAGCAGGGAACAAATACCGAAAACTATACGCACTCTTACAGACTCCTGACAATAAATACTCAAAAATAATTTCTTATGGTGGAACACAATCAAATGCTATGCTCGCTATTGCAGCGATGTGTCACAAAAAAAAGTGGAAATTTGTTTACTACACTAAACCTGTATCTAAGTCTCAAAAAGAGCAAAAGAGAGGCAACTATTTTTATTCACTTAATTTTGGGATGGAGCATATTGAGATAGAAGAAGAACTTTACCGTGACTTTATCGCATCCTTACGAGTAAATTCAGACGAGAAGACTTTTATTATTGATCAAGGTGGGGCTAACACTAGTGCAAAAGAGGGACTTGGTGTTTTAGCTGAGGAGATAAGAGCTGAAATGTTAGATGTAAAGAGTGTAGCCACACCATCAGGAACAGGGACAACAGCTCTTTTTTTAGCATTAGCTCTTCCTGAATTTAAAGTATATACCACACCATGTATTGGAAACACAACTTACCTTAAAGAGCAGATGTCGGCACTTGGAGATATACCAAGTAACTTAATTATTTTAGAACCGAAAAAGAAGTATCATTTTGCAAAACCCTATAGAGAGTTTTATACTATTTATAAAAAGCTACAAGAAGCAGGAATAAAGTTTGATTTACTATATGCTCCGGCTATGTTCGAAGCACTTCTAAATCAAGTAGATGAAGAAGTATTGTATATTCATAGCGGAGGAGTGAGTGGAAATGAGAGTATGCTCAAGCGGTATGAGCAAAAGTTTAGTCTATAAAAGTTACACTATCTTCTAATCTAACTTTCTCTGGTTGGTAGCTATTTATTTTAGCTTCTTTATCTTCATAGCCTAAAACTACACTATATAAAAGAGCTAAATTATCAGGAGTCTCTAACGTACGAGCAACTACTTTACCAAACTCTGTAGTAGAACCTTGAGGACAACTGTCAATTCCATACTCTTGAGCAGCTAGCATGATACTTTGCATATAAGCACCACAATCAATAAACGCACCTTGCGCCCCATCTATATTTGCCTTATCTGTAAATACAAAGATTACGGTACTCGCACCAAACCATCTAAAGTTGTCATGCCACATCTGAAGTCTAGTAGCATCGTCTTTTCTATCAACATCCATAAGTTTATAAAGACCAGCCCCCGTAACAATACGGCGTTTCTTATAAGGATTAGTCCATTTAACAGGATAGTACTGTATAAACTGGTCATGCATTACACCAGTGCTCATTTTCTCAATGATAGCATCTCCAACACTCTTTAAAGTCTCTTTATTACTGATAGCATAAGTTACCCATGGCTGCATATTCGCCCCACTTGGAGTCATTGCCGCTGCACTTAAAATCTCTTCTAAAATCTCTTTTGGTATTTTTTTATCAGTATAGGCTCTTTTTGAAGAACGGTTTTTTAAAGCTTCTAAAACTGTTGGCATACATACTTCCTAAATAAATTTTTGAAATTATAGCAAATTTGATTCTAAGTTTTGCTGAGAGCAAGAAAATTTATTCTTTATGAACAATAACTAAACTAACTTGACAAAGAGTGACTCAAGGTGATATAATTACTCATACAAATAAAAAGGATATAAAAATGAATAATATATTTGAGAAATTAACACATAATATGACACAAAGTATTGAGTCAGCAGTCTCATTAGCACTGCATAATAAAAATCAAGAAGTAGAGTTAGTGCACTTTTTATGGGCACTTTTAACAAATTCTAGTTCAGTTCTAAATCAGATGTTTAACAAAATGAATATTGATAAGTCAGCAATTGAGTTAGATGTAAAGAGTTTAGCTGAGAAGCTTGCCAAGTCCTCTTCTATTACAAAAGAGAACATTAAACTATCTAGAAACTTTGTAAGTTCACTAGAGGGTGCAGCAGGGCTTATGACACAAAATGGAGACGCTTTTTTAGCTGTTGATACATATATATTGGCAAATTTAAAAACTGAACCATTGGCTTCTCTTTTACCAAAGTACATAGATGTAAGCGAGTTTGCTAAAAATTTAGAAGCGGCGCGTGGTGGGGCAAAAATAGACTCACAAAGTTCTGATGAAAATTTTGAGGCGTTAGAGAAGTATGGAATTGACTTAACGAGCGAAGCAGCAGAGGGAAATCTCTCTCCTGTAATAGGACGTGATGAAGAGATAAGTCGTATGATGCAGATTTTAATTCGTAAAACAAAAAACAATCCTATGCTTTTAGGTGAGCCTGGAGTTGGTAAAACAGCTTTAGTGGAAGGACTTGCCCAGAGAATTTACAATGGGGAAGTTCCTACATCACTAAAAAATAAAAGAGTAGTAGCATTAGATATGAGTTCACTTATAGCTGGCGCTAAATATAGAGGAGAGTTTGAAGATAGACTAAAATCTGTAATAGATGAAGTTAAGCAGAGTGGTAATATTATCCTTTTCATTGATGAGATTCACACTATAGTCGGAGCGGGAGCTAGTGAGGGAAGCATGGACGCCGCAAACATTCTAAAACCTGCACTTGCTCGTGGAGAACTTCATACTATTGGAGCTACTACGCTTAAAGAGTATAGAAAGTACTTTGAAAAAGACACAGCACTACAACGCCGTTTTTTACCTATTAATTTAGATGAACCAAGTGTAAACCAGTCTCTTCAGATTCTTCGTGGAATTAAGGAGCGCTTAGAGACTCACCATAACGTAACCATTACAGATAGTGCATTAGTCGCAGCGGCGCGTCTCTCTGATAGATATATAGCAGATAGATTCCTACCAGATAAAGCGATAGATTTGATTGATGAAGCAGCAGCTGAGCTTAAGATGCAGATAGAGTCTGAGCCTACAGTTTTAAGTACGGCTAAACGTAAAAGCTCAGAACTCCACGTTGAACAAGAAGCACTAAAGATGGAGACAACGCCAGCAAATGAGAAAAGACTCTTGGAAATTCTAAAAGAGTTAGCAGATGTTGATGAGGAAGTAAGAGCTTTAGAGTCTCAGTTTGCTACTGAAAAAGAGGTGTTTGAGAAAATATCTAAAATAAAAAATGAGATAGAACTAAAACGCCGCGAAGCAGCTAGTGCTAAAAGTGCGTCTGAATTTAACCGTGCTGCAGAGATAGAATATGGGGAAATTCCAGCGCTTCTAGAAGAAGAGAAGCAGATAAATCTAAACTGGGATAAACTCCAAGCTGAAGGAACACTACTTAAAAATAGTGTTGATGAAGACTCTATTGCCTCTGTTGTATCGCGTTGGACACATATTCCAGTAAATAAGATGCTCCAATCTGAGCAGACAAAAATTTTAAATGTAGAAGCGGAACTTAACAAAGATGTTATAGGTCAAGGAAAGGCTACTCATGCTGTTGCTCGAGCTATTAAACGCAACAAGGCAGGTCTTTCAGATTTAAATTCACCGATTGGTAGCTTTTTGTTCTTAGGTCCAACAGGTGTAGGTAAAACGCAAACGGCTAAAACACTTGCAAAATTTTTGTTTGATAGTGAAGATGCAATGGTAAGAATTGATATGAGTGAGTATATGGAAAAACACTCAGTATCGCGTTTAGTGGGAGCTGCTCCTGGATATGTAGGTTATGAAGAGGGTGGACAGCTTACTGAAGCAGTAAGAAGAAAACCATATAGTGTAGTTTTGTTCGATGAGGTAGAAAAAGCACATCCAGATGTTTTTAACATGTTGCTTCAAGTTTTAGATGATGGGCGTTTAACAGATAACAAAGGTGTGACAATCGACTTTTCAAACACTATAATTATTTTAACATCAAACATAGCAAGTGATAAAATTATAAATAATGAACAGTCGGATGAGCTAGATTCTTTAGTAATGGCTGAGTTAAAGCAGGCATTTAAACCAGAATTCTTAAATCGTTTAGATGATATAGTGATATTTAACGCGCTTGGCCAGGATGAAATAACAGGCATAGTAGATATCTTTTTTCAAGATATTGCTAAAAAAGTTGAACAACGAGATATTGAGTTAGTCTTAAGTCCAGAAGCAAAAGCATATATAGCAGAAGCTGGATTTGACCCTGTGTATGGTGCACGTCCACTCAAACGTGCTCTATATGAGATAGTAGAAGATAGACTTGCCGACTTAATTTTAGAAGGTAAAGTTATGGAGGGTTCAAAAGTAAGTTTTAACATAGAAAATGGTGAAATTGCGGTACTTGTATCGTAATTACCATAACACTAGTTCAATCTTAATGACCTTTTAAGTAATATTTTTGTAATATTTCGAACTTAATTTCATAAAGGATATGTCAAATGAAAAGAACATACCAACCCCATTCAACACCTAGAAAAAGAACTCACGGTTTTAGAGCACGTATGGCTACTAAAAATGGACGTAGAGTTTTAAACCGTCGTAGAGCTAAAGGTCGTAAAAGATTGTCAGTTTAGGCGGATTTAACACACTAAAGCTCCATAAGGAGTTTCAGTATGTTTATAACAAAGGAAAGAATCAACATTCTAGCGGTGTTGTACTTTTTTTTCTCTCTCAAAATGGAATTCACAAAGTAGGTTTTACCGCAACAAAAAAGTTAGGTAACGCTGTTAAAAGAAATAGAGCTAAACGTAGACTCAGAGCTCTTTTTTGTGAATATTCCGACTCTCTTAAAGATGGTTCTTATGTATTTGTTGCAAAAGTCGGTCTATTTGACAGCTCTCATGAAAAACTTACCAGTGACTTTAAAAAAGTACTTACAAACGCAAAAATGTTTAAAGAAGTGAGTAGTGATTAAAAAATTATTATTAGGGTTATTATGGCTCTATCAGAAGTTTTTTACGCTAATTGGTTTTGGTTCATGCCGTTATTACCCATCTTGTAGCGAATTTGCACGTCTAAATTTCGAAAATAACTCAATTTCAAGTGCATTTTACCACTCTTTTACTAGAATACTACGTTGTAATCAGCTTTTTGATGGTGGGATAGAGCATCCATTGCTCGATAAATTAAAATGTAACCCCAAAAAACTTGAGCTTGATACTATAAAATATTGGTGGGTACCAAATAAAAAAAACCGACATTACATTATAAAAAATTTTTCATATAAAGGGTAACTAGTGTTAGACAAATTGTCACCAAATCAGAGACTTTTAGTAGCAGTACTATTGTCAGTAATTTTTTTCGTAGCTTATACAGCGATTTTTCCACCAATAGAGATGGAGGCGGCACAAGGTGCTAAAACCAAAACAGTAGAGCTTAAAGGCACAAATGAAGAGAGTAATACAGTAGTAGATTCTCCAGCTGGTCATAGTATCTCCAAACAAGATAAGATAGCGGCAAGCGCTACAAATAATATTTTAACCGTTACAAATAAAAATTATATTTTAAAAATGGATACACTTGGTCGTATCTCTTCAAAAGAGTTACGTCAAGAGAAATTTAGAGATAAAGAGGATAACCATGCTCAGTTGATTCCTGCATTTGGAACTAAACCTCTTTATATTAGATTTTTAGATGAAAATTTAAACGCAGAAGCAACTTCAGTCGCGTATACCGCAAGTGCGGCAGAGTTAAATATAGATGGTTCGCCTAAGAGCGTAACTCTTACTCAAAAGTTATCAACTCTTGAGGTAGTAAAAAAACTTACATTTTATGATGATGGCCATTATGACGTAGAGATTTCACTCTCACAAGATAAGAGATACTTTGTTTACCTAGGTCAACGTCCACAAGTTAATGAGACTGAGCAGATGATGACAGTCGTTGGCGCTATGGTTTATACTGATGATGAACTTGTAACCATCATCGAAGATGGAGATGCTGAGGGTAGAAAGTCTTTTACTGGAGTAGAGCTTATCTCTGCGTTTGATCAGTATACTGCGTCTATCATGTATGGCTTTGCTAAAGAGAGAAACATCATAGTTGAAAGAGACCGTGACGATAATCCAATTACATATTTTGACGGGCTACAAAACATTAAGTTTAGTGGTTATATTGGTCAGAAAAATTATAAAACATTAGAAGCTATCAATCCAGTTTTAACAAACGCAATAGAGTATGGATGGTTTACTTTTGCTTCAAAACCACTTTTTGCGCTTCTTTCATGGTTACATGGAATTTTCGGAAACTGGGGATGGGCGATTATCGCGTTAACCGCAATAATCAGAGCTATTCTTTATCCATTAACATATAAGGGTATGGTCTCTATGCAGAAGATCAAAGAGCTTGCTCCCAAGATGAAAGATCTTAAAGAGAAGTACAAGTCTGATCCAGCGCGTTTAAACCAAGCAACTATGGATATGTATAAAAAACATGGAGCTAATCCTCTTGGTGGTTGTTTACCAATGTTAATGCAAATTCCTGTCTTTTTTGCAATCTATCGCGTACTTTTAAATGCAGTTGAGCTTCAAGGTTCTCCATGGATTTTATGGATAAATGACCTTTCTCGTATGGATGGCTATTATGTATTGCCAGTTCTTATGGGCGCGTCAATGTTTTTTCAACAAAAACTTACGCCAACAAACTTCACAGATCCTATGCAAGAAAAAGTTATGAAGTTTTTACCTGTTATTTTTACAGTTTTCTTTATAACTTTCCCATCAGGACTTGTACTTTACTGGTTTGTAAATAACCTTTTCTCAATTGCTCAGCAGTCAATAGTAAACCAACAGTTTAAAAATGCGAAAGACGCAAAAGCTGTAGTAGAGAAAAAAAGCGAGAAGTAGAGATGGTTAAGATTGAAGCAGTAACGCTAGAAGAAGCATATGAAAATGCTGCAAGTAAGTTTAATTGCTCTGTTACTCAACTTGTAGTTGAAGTGATTCAAACGCCAAGTAAGGGCTTTTTAGGTATGTTTAAAAAGTCGGCTATTATTGTAGCTGCGATTGATAGCAAAGCTACACAAAGCGTTGATAAGACTCCTGAAGTTAAAGCTCAAGTTAAAGAAGCCAAAGCTCCAGAAAAAGAGTCAATAAAGACTCCAAAAGAGAAAGATAAAGCAACGCCATCTCCTAAGAAAAAAGAGAAAGAGGCCCCTGCAGAGGAAGCTACTCCTAAGCCTTCTCATACAATGCTTAACGAGACTATCATGCCAGCGTCGTTTGTTAGCGATCAAGACGATGAAGATGAGATAGGAAGTGGACTTAACTATACAGCAGATTATGATGATGAGTTTGACGAGAGTGGGGAAGAAGAGACTCCACTAGAAGTCAGCAAAGATATGAGTGCCATAGTTGAAGAAGTTAGCAACGAAATTAACTCTATGTTCAATCTTACTTGTTTTAATATAGATAAGATAGACGTAAGCGCTTATGACAATGAAACGCTTCTTATAGAGTTTAAGGGTGATGACGCAGCACTGTTAATTGGAAAAGAGGGTTATAGATACAAAGCACTCTCATATATGCTTTTTAACTGGATAAACTCTAAGTATGACATTCAATTGCGTTTAGAAATAGCTGAGTTTTTAAAAAATCAAGAAGAGTCGGTTGCAAGGTACTTAACGAACGTATATGAAAATATAGATAAAGATGGACGCGCTCAAACGAAAATTCTTGATGGCGTTTTAGTTCAAATTGCACTTAAAGAGTTACGTGAAAAATACCCTCAAAAATATGTAGTTATTCGCTCTACAAAAGATGGTCTTAAATATATTATAGTTAATGATTACCACAACAGCTAAACTTTTTAAGATTTAGCTATAGGAGAAAATAGATGTCAGATACTATTACGGCTATTGCTACTGCAAATGGCATTGGCTCTATTTCCATCATCAGAATCAGTGGTGATAAAGCTTTAGAAATAGCAAAGAACATTACCAAAAAAGATAATTTCAAAACCCGTTACGCCACACTCACAAACGTATATAACTCTCAAGATGAACTCATTGACGAAAGTATTGTACTTTACTTTCAAGCTCCTTTTTCTTTTACTGCTGAAGATGTTATAGAAGTCCAATGTCATGGCGGTTTTATAGTTGCTCAAAGCATACTTAAAAGCGTACTGAGCGCAGGGGCAAGACTTGCAACTGCTGGTGAGTTCTCAAAGCGCGCTTTTTTTAATGGCCGTATAGACTTGAGTGAAGCAGAAGCCATAGCTCAACTTATAGAAGCAAAAAGTGAAGACGCCGCAAAAGTATTAGCGCAGCAAATGAAAGGCTCTCTTAAAGGCTTCATAGAGTCTGTACGCGATGAGATTATCCATATACTTGCATATAGTGAAGTAAGTATTGATTACGCTGAGGAAGATTTACCCGAAGATTTAGTTCTGCAGATAAAAGAAAAGTTAGAAGAACTTCATACGCTGCTAAACAAAACGCTAAAGGCTTCAAAGTCTCGTGAAGGTTTGATGCAAGGTTTTCGAGTAGCTATTATTGGTAAGCCAAATGTTGGGAAAAGTTCTCTTTTGAACGCTCTTTTGAATTATAGTAGAGCAATCGTAAGCGAGATAGCTGGAACAACGCGAGATACTATAGAAGAGCAAGTCAAAATTGGCACGCATTTAATTAAAATAGTAGATACTGCAGGAATTCGTGAAGCGGATGATGAGATAGAACGTATAGGGATTGAGAGAAGTTTAGAAGCCATAGAGAGTAGTGAGATCGTAGTTGCGCTTTTTGATAGCTCTCGAGTAGTTAATGATGAAGATATAGAGATTGCTAGACTTATAGAGAAATACAAAGAGAGTAAAAATATCATTGTAGTGAAAAATAAGATTGACTTAGAAGAGAAGTTTATGCTTGACTCTCTTGATTTTGATATATCTTTAAACTCTAAAGATGATGTCTCGAAGCTTATTGATAGACTCGAAGAGATTATGAATGAGAGTAATAATTCGGATGAGATGATGCTCATATCAGAACGCCAAATCTCAGCTGTTGAAGCTACGATGAGTAATATAAAAGAAGCGTTTTTCCCTCTTGAAGATCAGGAGTTAGAGATTTTTTCTTTCCATCTAAATGAAGCAGTAAAAGAGATGTCGAGTATCACAAGACCTTTTGAAAATGATGAAATGCTAGATAAGATGTTTGGCTCCTTTTGTTTAGGAAAATAGGGTGAAGTATCTTGCTATAGACTTAGGCCTAAAACGCATAGGTTTAGCATACTCTGCACATAAAGACTTAGTAACGCCTCTCCCGGCAGTTATGCGAAAAAATCGTAACCAAGCCTCAGACGAAGTCAAAAAAGTGATAAGAGAGTGGGAAATTGACGCCGTAGTGATTGGCGTTCCTCTAGGTGGAAGTAGCGAAGATGAGATGAAACGCCGAATCGCTCACTTTATGAATTTAGTGGCGTTTGAGGGTGAAGTTTTTTATCAAGACGAAGCTGGGAGCTCTTTAGAAGCTGAGAACCTTATGAAGGGCGAGATAAAGTATATTCGTGATGGAAGAGTAGACTCCATATCCGCTATGATAATTCTTCAAAGATACCTCTACAAAAAAAAGCAAAACGGATAGGCTAGATGAGAATATCTGGTTTAGATATTTTTCGCGGATTTGCAATTTTACTCATGATAACGTTTCATTTGAGTTTTGATTTAGATAATTTTAACATTGTAGATTTTGATGTACGAAGAGGAGAATTTTGGAAGTACTTTAGATATCTCATTGTGAGTATCTTCGTATTTTCCGCTGGCATTAGTTTGATTCTTGCAAATAAAGAAGAAATTAATTTTTTTAAAGTTAAACGCAGGGTTATTGTACTAAGTTTTGCAAGTCTTCTTGTATCTATAGGAAGTTATACGCAGTTTCCAAATACTTGGATATATTTTGGAATACTACACTTCTTTTTATTTGCTTCTATTGTTGGGTTACTTTTTTTAAGATTTCCAAAAACCTCTTTATTCCTTGGAATATTTATTATCCTTGGGTATGCATTTTCTATTATAAACATGCATTGGCTATTTGATATTTTAAAAACTCCTCTGCATCTTCCAACAAAAAATACAGAAGATCTAGCAACAATATTTCCATGGTTTGGAGTTTTTTTACTAGGAATGGCGTTTGGAAATTTTGGACTTCATACAGTTATATTTAACAATCGTTTTTTTAACTCTCCAAGTAGAGCTAATCGAGTACTTTCTTATCTTGGAAAAAACTCTTTAGTTATTTATCTTATTCACCAGCCTATACTCTTTAGTATCTTTTTAACCGCACAATACTTTGGATTTATTTAGCCATAATATAGAGATTATTACTTGTATTTGCAACTTCGCAAAAACGTTCCTTTAGCTCTCTATCAAAGGTTAAAACAAAAACATTAGAGTTTTTTAACCTGGCGTTTATAAACTTTTCAAGTAAAACATCATCGGCAACGTTTTTTCCATGGTCGCACTTTATAAACTCAAATGAGTTAAGAGTCTTTCCGTAGTCAAAAAGGTTTGCTTCCCACTCTGCGCGCTTTAGGTAGAGTGAGTCTGGATTTGCCGCTAAAAAGATGTGATCGTCTTCTATGTCGTGTTTTTCTATGATCTCTGTAAAAATTGAAGAGATACTGGAGAAGTTCTCTATATCCCAAAAGAGATAGTTGTCTTCTGCTTTAGAAGCCTTTTTTTTATTAATAAGTTTTAATCGCTTGGTAATATTGAAACTTGTATGCGCTTTATCAGTTGTTAAAAGAATCGTATTTTTTAGTTTTTTAGCGTCTTCTGTAGGAAAGCCTAAAATTTCTCCTAGTGCTATATAGAGATCAAGATTTTCTATCTCCTCTTCTGCCCCACCTTTTTGATAGCGTTTAAGTTTCAAAATCTTTGATTTAGAAAAAACGAGTGAAATATTTATCTTGTCATGATTTGCATAAGCTTGTTTTACACGGAAGAATATATCTTTTGCATCTTTATTGTCTGGAAGTTCTATACTCCCTCTATACCTATGTTCAATAGATATTTTTTGTTTATTAATTGACAAGTAAATTCCTTAAAGTTAGTACATAATTTTTCATTATTATACAGAGTGTGATATTAAAGAAGAAATCTTACTCACAAATCTAAGCTTACTCTAATAATAGTTTTACAAAAGTTTGAGTATAATGCCACAAAATTTTAAAAGACTTAAGCGAAGACTTAAGCTTATAAACTCCAAGGATATACAATGGCATTAAATGTTTATTATGACAAAGACACAAATTTAGACTTAATCAAAAGCAAAACAGTTGCAATGATCGGTTTTGGTTCTCAAGGGCACGCACACGCAGAAAACTTAAGAGATAGCGGTGTTAGCGTTGTTGTAGGTCTTCGTAAAGGTGGTTCTTCATGGGCTAAAGCTGAAGCTAAAAACTTTGAAGTACTTACTATTGCAGAAGCTACGGCAAAATCTGATGTTGTAATGATTCTTTTACCAGATGAAAACCAAGCAGAAATTTATACAAATGAAATCGCTCCAAACTTAAAAGATGGTGCTACTATCGCATTTGGTCATGGTTTTAACATTCACTATGGTCGTGTTAAACCAGCTGCTAACATTAATGTTACTATGATCGCTCCAAAAGCTCCAGGACATACTGTACGTTCTGAATTTGTTCGTGGTGGTGGTATCCCTGACCTTATCGCTGTTGGTCAAAATCCTTCAGGAACTACGAAAGAGCTTGCTCTTTCTTATGCTTCTGCTATTGGTGGTGGTCGTACTGCTATCATCGAGACAACTTTCAAAGACGAAACTGAAACTGACCTTTTTGGTGAGCAAGCAGTTCTTTGTGGTGGTGCAACTGCACTAGTACAAGCTGGGTTTGAAACTTTAACTGAAGCTGGTTATGCTCCAGAGTTAGCTTACTTTGAGTGTCTTCACGAACTTAAACTAATCGTTGACTTAATGTTTGAGGGTGGTATTGCTGATATGAGATACTCTATCTCTAACACTGCTGAGTATGGTGACTATGTTTCTGGTAAACGTGTTATCAATGCAGAGTCTAAAGCTGCTATGAAAGAGATCTTAACTGAAATCCAAGATGGTAGATTTGCAAAAGACTTCATCCTTGAAGGTCAAGCAGGTTATCCTCGTATGAACGCTGAGCGTACAAATGACAAAACTAAACTTATTACTCAAACTGGTAATAAACTTCGTGAAATGATGCCTTGGATTTCTGCGGGTAAAATCGTAGATCAAGATACTAACTAGTATTTTTAATTATTGAGCATCATCTTCGGATGATTTGCTCAGTTACTTACTTGCGTAAGCTCCTTTACAAAAACATCCAAATCTAATACCCACTAATTAAAAATCCTTCGTCTTTTCTTTTGAATTACTTTTCAACAAAAAATTAATCTAATTGCAAGCTCACTTAGCTTTTATATCCAAATATTTAACTTTATTCCAAATAATAAAATATTATGATAATATCTACTTATGAAAGATTTAATACTTATAGTAGAAGATAGCAAAACAATTGCTATGTATCAAAAAACTCTTATCGAATCACTCTTGGTTACTGTAATAGTTGCACAAGATATGAGCGAAGTAAAAGAGATTACCTCTCAAAGTAAAGAAAAAGTGACTCTAGCTATTGTAGATATTAATTTACCTGATTGTGGGGATTGTGTTCTTGATTATCTTTTAAAGTTGAACATACCTTGTATCGCAATGACAGGAAGTTTTCATCCGATGCTTAGAGAGAAGGTAATTAATAAAAAACTAGTTGATTATATTGTACTAAATGATGATAAAAACTTAGAACTACTTCAATCAACAGTTAAACGCATACTTAATAATAAAAATACAAAAATTTTAATAGTTGATGATTCAAAGTCAAGCCGTTATGCACTTAAAGACCTACTTGAACATCAAAATTACACTGCACTTGAAGCTAAAGATGGTGTTGAAGCATTAAGAATGCTTCGAGAAAATGATAATGTTAAAATTGCCCTTGTTGATTATGAGATGCCTGGAATGAATGGAGCTGAACTAACTAGAGAAATTAGAAAGCATTACTCTCGTACAGAGGTTTCTATTTTAGCTATTTCTATACACTCTGAACCCATTATTACGATTGAGTTTTTAAAGGCTGGAGCAAATGACTTTATAACAAAACCATATATAAAAGAAGAGGTAATTGCAAGGATTGGCGTAAACGTAGACATGATTGATCAAAATGTTGCGCTGCAAAAAGAAGTCGCCATTCGACATAGAATAGAGAAAGATCTTGAAGAGAAAAATAGACATCTTAAAGTATTAAATAAGAAACTACTAGTCTCTGAAGAAGAAGCGAACAAAGCAAGTGTTTCTAAGTCAGACTTTCTTGCTAATATGTCTCATGAGATAAGAACCCCAATGAATGCTATTTTAGGTTTTATTGATCTATTATTTAAAGATGAAACATCTAAAGAGAAATTGAAAAAGTTAAATATTATTAAAGAGTCTGGTTATTCACTTTTAACAATCATAAATGACATATTAGATTTTTCTAAGATAGAAAGCGGAAAGCTTCATATGGAACAAAAAGCTTTTTATACTAAAAGTCTTTTTAATTTAGTAACAGACCTTTTAGAAGAAAAAGCACTCAAAAAAAATATAAAAATAGTTGTTGATATGGATGATGAACTCCCTAAAGTTGCGTATGGCGATACTACTCGGATAAAGCAAGTGTATGCAAACCTCTTAGGCAATGCAATAAAGTTCTCAGGTCACCTTAGTCAAGTAGATGTGAAAGTAAGCTTCTTAAAAGAAAAAAATCTTCTTGTCTGTAGTGTTAAAGATCATGGAGTAGGGATAGCTGAGGAGAATTTAGAGAGAATATTTAATGCATTTGAGCAAGAAGATAATACTACAACAAGAAAATTTGGTGGAACGGGACTTGGTCTTTCTATAAGTAAAACACTCATGAATATGATGGGTGGAGATTTAGAGGTAAAAAGTGTTTTGGGCAAGGGTAGTGAGTTTATTATGTCAGTAGATGTTTTTTCAAATGCTAACGAAGAGCTAGAGATAGAAGAGGCAACTAAAGAGAATAAGATTGAACTCTTAGGTTCAGTCTTGTTAGTTGAAGACAACCTATCTAATCAAATACTAATGGAGATACTTTTAAATGAATCGGGGCTTGATGTTATTATTGCAAACAATGGAGCAGAAGCAGTCGAGGCATACAAGTTAGGATCATACTCTGTTATTTTAATGGATGAGAACATGCCTGTCATGAATGGAAGTGAAGCAACCAAAGAGATAAGACGTTTAGAAAAGTTAAGAGATGTCCCTAGAACTCCAATAATTGCCGTAACTGCAAATGCTTTTGCTGAAGATAAACAGAGATTTTTGGATATTGGAATGGATGACTATATATCAAAGCCTATAGAGAGACAATCTTTAGAGCAAGTACTTTGTAAACACATCTCCTGTGGTAAAGCAAAGCACTAGAGTATCTTTAAACACTTTGAGATATAATTTGCTAAAAAGAGAAAGATATTGGCAAGAAGAATTTTTATAACTGCTACAAACACAGATATTGGCAAAACATACACAACGAAACTACTTTTAAAAGAGTATGCTTCAAGAGGTCTTCGAGTCGGTGTTATAAAACCTATTGAGACAGGAGTTATTAATGGAGTTTATCCTGATGGTACTCTTCTTTTGTCACTTGTGCAGGAGTTAAACCCTGAGTTTAAAGAGATATGTATTGAAGATATTGTGCCTATAAGTTATGAATTGCCAGCAGCTCCTTATGTAGCTTCAGATTTAGAGAAATTAGATTTAGCAAAGATAAACTCTGCTATTGATAAACTTGAACCATTATGTGATGTTTTACTTATAGAGGGGGCAGGAGGACTATATGTTCCTATAGATAGTCAGTATATGATAATTGACTTGATTAAAGAGTTTAAGGCATCAGCCCTTCTTGTTACTCACTGCTCACTAGGGTGTATAAACGATACACTTTTGAGCTCAAAAGCATTAATGGATGCAGAGATTGATTTTGTCGTGGCATTTAACTGCAGAGATAAAGATAGCAGTTTTAGTAGTGTGAGTGAGCCTTACTTTATAAATACGAGTAAAAAGGTACTAAAAGTAAAAGAGGACATTGACACTATCAGTGATGTCCTGTATAATTTTACAAAATAAATATATGGAGACTCTTTGATGGCACACTTAATTCGAACAGATGATTTTACTAAAGAAGAGATTGAGTCTATCTTAGTAGATGCCAAAGAGTTTAGTAATGGGAAATTTGAGAGAATACTCAAAGATAAGATTATAATCACTCTTTTTTTTGAAAACTCCACAAGAACTAAAAGCTCATTTGAGATAGCAGCTAAACGCCTCGGTGCAGAGATAGTCCACTTAGATGTTGCACAGAGTTCTACAAAGAAAGGCGAAACATTAGTAGATACTGCTATGAACCTTGATGCTATGGGTCCCCATGCCATTATCGTGCGTCATCAAAACTCTGGCGTTCCAAAGATACTCTCCAACTATACTAAGGCGAGTATATTAAACGCAGGAGATGGTGCCCATGCTCACCCTTCTCAAGCGCTTTTAGATTTATATACTTTAAAAGAGCACTTTAAAAATCTTGAGGGAAAGAAAATAGCCATAGTGGGTGATATAAAAAACTCTCGTGTTGCAAACTCAAACATAGAACTTCTTTCACGTTTTGGAATGGAGGTAATCTTAGTCGCACCTCCACACTTTTTACCAAAGACTTCTCTACGAACTACTCATTTTTTAGAAGAGATTATGGATGAAGTAGATGCAATTATGAGTCTTAGAACACAAACAGAACGCCACTCTTCACAAAGTTACGCTTCACTAAAAGATTATGCAAGCGATTTTTGTATAACGCCAGAGTTAATTGGAGATAGAGATATAATATTACTCCATCCAGGTCCAGTTCATAGAAATATTGACATTAGTGATGCACTCTTAGATGATAAACGCTGCAAAGTTCTTGAACAAGTTGCAAATGGCGTAAATATTCGTATGGCAATTTTAAAAAAACTTATTGGTAAGAACTAGCCATTAGATGAAGTTTTCTGACTTAAACTCTTTAGGAAAGAGAAGAGAGCCTTTTTTATTTATAACAGACTTTAAGGCTGAAAATTTAGAGGTGATTCTTTTAAAAGATTTGGAAAGCTCTGATATCGACTTTTGCATAGATGAGAATTTTTTACATAAAAAACATGATAATAAACTTGAAGTGCAGGTGATAGACTTCACTCAGTATAAAAAAAAATTTGAAAAAATTATAGATGAGATAAAATCAGGCAATACATATATATTAAATCTGACGCAGGCAACTCCCGTAAAAACTTCGCTTAGTTTAAAAGAGGTTTATCAATGTGCCAATGCACGCTATAAGTTGCGTTATAAAAATGAATTTGTATGCTTCTCTCCTGAAAAATTCATACAAATAGAAGATACAAAAATACATACGTTTCCTATGAAAGGGACTATCGATGCATCATTGCCCGGTGCAAAAAACACTATTTTAAACAATGCAAAAGAGATGGCGGAACACATAATGGTTGTTGATTTACTTCGAAACGACCTCTCGATAGTAGCCAAAGACGTAAAAGTCGAAGAGTTTAGATATGTTGAGTCCATCCATGCTGGTAAAAAAGAGTTACTGCAGGTTAGCTCACACATTAGTGGTGAGTTAGGGGAATTTTGGCATGAGAAAATAGGAGATGTTTTGGAAGCTATTTTGCCAGCAGGAAGTATAAGTGGCGCACCAAAGAAGAGTACACTCTCCATAATAGAGAAGGTTGAAGAGTATGAAAGAGGCTTTTTTAGTGGAGTGTTTGGTGTATATGATGGAAACAAGCTAGATAGTGGTGTTATGATACGCTTCTTACAAAAAAATGAAGAAGGATATGTTTATAAGAGTGGTGGTGGCATTACATTGGATAGTAATGTAAACGCAGAGTATAATGAACTCTTAGAAAAGATATACTTACCTTAATGGATAGTTATGATAAATAGAAATAATTTTTTTACAAGTAATTGGGAGTTTGATGAGTCTGAATTAGATCTTAGAGGTAGATTTCAGATGGTAAATGTAGCAATACTTTTATCATCCACAGGTTTAATATTTGGATTAATCGGTAATATACTTAAAGATGTTCAAGGAATAATAGTTCCTATAGAGATTTTTCTACTTTTAATAAATATCGCTTTAATTTTTCTTTTACGACAGAATAAAGAGAGACTGAAATTTGTATCGTTTATGATTACCTTTCAGTTTTCTCTCTTCTTTTTATTTCTTATATATGCATATGAACCTTCTCAAATGAAGCATATATGGGTACTTACATATCCCATAATCCTACTTTACCTACAAGACAAGAAGTACTGTAGTTACTGGCTATTTTTTATGATTTTTATGATAATGCTGACACCACTGCAAGGTTTGATTGAAGTCTCTTACTCATTATACCAAGTGACTTACTTAAACTTTGTACTTGTAATTATAAGTTTAATTATATATTTTTATCAACATAAGATGCAAGAGGGACAGGGTCTAATTCTAAAACAGCAAAAGCAACTTCAAGATACTATTGATGAACTCAGTAGCAAAGACAAACTCTTAACCCTACAGTCAAAACAAGCCGTAATGGGTGAAATGATAAGTATGATCGCACATCAATGGAGACAACCCCTCTCAACTGTAACATTAAGTATCTCAAACTTACAGCTTAAAAGAATGCTAGATAAAGAGTTCAATGAAGATGAGCTTGATAATGCACTAGTGCAAATTAATGATACTGTTGTTTATCTCTCTGAAACTATTGATGACTTTCAAACATACTTTAATCCAAACAAAGAGTTAAGCCAAATCACTACACAAGAGTTACTGCAAAAAGTAATGAGTCTTATTCAAGGAAGAATAAATACAATCGAGATAGTACTTAAAGATGATACGAATGAGATGGTTACTATATATGTTAATGAACTGATTCAGGTGGTCTTGAATATCGTAAATAATGCGATAGATGCACTTAAGGAAGTTGATAGGTCTGATGCAAAAATAATAATAGAAGTTCTATCTGATAATGATTACATTAAATTCATAGTTAAAGATAATGCGAACGGAATTAGTAGTGAAAATATAGACCGTATTTTTGAGCCATATTTTAGTACTAAAGGTAAAAATGGTACGGGTCTTGGTCTCTATATGTCCCAGATGATTATGCAAAAACAGTTTAACTCAAAGATAGATGTTCAAAGCTCAGAAAAAGGCACATCCTTCATCATACGAGTTCCAAAAAAACTATCGTAATTTTATTTTTTCTTAGCTATAATAGGTAAAATTTTAGTTAGGAATTGCAATGTATATAGAAGATTTGAAGTTTTCACTCTGGGCAGATTTTATTGAAAGAGATTATCTTGATAATGAGTTTAAAGAGCTCATTAATAGTGGTGTGATTAATGGTGCCACATCAAATCCTGCCATTTTTAAAAATGCTATACTAAACTCTCCTGCATATAAAGAACAGCTTCAGACCCTTGGTTCTCTCTCGCCAAAAGAGAAATATGAAGCAGTTGCAATCTATGACATAACAAAAGCTGCAGATATCTTAAAACCACTTTATGATAAAAATGATGATGGATATGTAAGTATAGAAGTTGATCCTTTCTTTTGTGATGATGCTGAGGCAACTATTGCCGAGGGAAAAAGACTTTTTAAGAGTATAAATAGAAAAAATGTCATGATTAAAGTGCCAGCTACCGATGCGGGCTACCTTGCTATGAAAGAGTTAACTTCACTTGGTATTCCAGTTAACGCGACACTTATTTTTAAAAAATCACAGGCGATAAAGTGTGCTGAGGCATTTAAAGCAGGAGTTGAGACTTTTGGCTCTTATGTAGACACGGTGATAAGCGTATTTGTGAGTCGAATAGATAGAGCTCTTGATGCTAAGTTGAGTGAACTAGGCATTGATGTAGCCCTAAGCGGAATATATAATAGTGCTGCTATATATGCTGAAGTTGAGAGTATGAACGTCAATGGATGCCGTACACTTTTTGCAAGCACGGGTGTTAAAGATGACTCTTTAGCAGCTGATTATTACATAGAAAATCTTTTAGCATTTAATAGTGTAAATACTGCTCCAATAGAGACAATTCAAGCCTTTAGAAAAAACAAAAAATCGGCTAAGGCACTGCCTATAAATGCAGATGTAATAGAAAAGCATTTTTTAAAAATTAAAAATGCAGGAATAGATTTTGATGGCTTATTAGATAAACAGATTGATGATGGTTTAGTTTCGTTTAAAGATGCGTTTAGAGATATACTGGAGTCATTATGAGTGATCATGTTGATGTAAGCAAATTAACATTTGAACAATTAAAAAGAGTTAGAATTCATCTTAAGAAGATGATTGAAATAGGGGGAAGTGACCTTCATATAAAAGCAAACTCTGTAATACGAGCTAGGATTAATGGAAATATTGTGCAATTTTCTGGTGGTATTCTCTCAAAGGCAGATGCATTAACATTTGCTAAAGAGTTACTCAAAGGTCAATTTGCAGAGTTTGTTGAGAAAAAAGAGCTCGATTTAGTCTATCCATTTGATGATAATAATCGTTTCCGTGTAAATATCTTTTTTCAAATGGATGGAGTTTCAGCAGTTTTTCGTGTAATCCCTGTAAAAATTCCATCATTTAATGAACTGCACCTTCCAGAAGTAGTTCGTAGTTTTACTCAAAAAGAGAGAGGGTTGGTCCTAGTTACTGGTGTTACTGGTAGTGGTAAGTCAACTACTATGGCCGCAATAATAAATGAGATAAATTTAACGAAGAAAAAGCATATTATTACTATTGAAGATCCGATTGAGTTTGTGCATAAAGATAGAGGATGTATTATAAATCAACGCTCAGTTGGTCAAGATACACTTACTTTTGGAACAGCTCTAAGGGCAGCTCTGCGTGAGGATCCAGATATTATTTTAGTTGGAGAGATGAGAGATAAAGAGACTATTAACCTTGCTCTACACGCTGCTGATACTGGTCACCTAGTTGTATCAACACTACACACCATTGATGCAAAAGAGACTATTAACCGTATAATTTCTCAGTTTCCAACAGATGAGCAAAATCGTGTTAGAGTCTCTCTCGCTGGTGTTATTCAAGGAATTATATCTCAAAGATTAGTGCCAACTGTAGATGGTGGTCGTCGTGCAGCTATGGAAATCTTAGTACGCACGCCAACAATTGAAAAATTGATTATGGAAGATAGAGATTATGAGATAAGAGATGCTATTGAAGCTGGAAAAGAGCACTATAAATCACAAAGTTTTGATCAATCTATACTTGAGCTTTATGATAATAAAATAATTTCAAAAGAACAAGCACTTCAAAACGCAACAAGTGCTTCAGATTTAGAACTTAAAATCAGTGGTCTTACAGGTGGTATGGGAAGTAAAGATGAAGAGCCAAAAGAGAGAAGAAAGATAAATCGAGATGATGACGATGTTTTTGAATTAAAGTAATTATTAATGCTTAAGAGGGTATAATTTCATCCATTTTTAAAACACAAGGAATTTATATGTTAGAAGGTATCGTTAGAGAGAGTACTGGTAAAGGTGCTACAAATGCACTACGCCGAGATGGTTATCTAATTGCGAACATTTATGGAAAAGGCTTAGAAAATATTAATGCGGCTTTTAAAATGAATGAGTACATCCGTACAGTTCGTAATAAAGAGACTTTAGCATTCCCAGTAAATATTGCTGGTAAAGAGATGAGCGTAGTAGTTCAGTCTTATGAATCACAAGCAGTTACAGGTAATCTATTACATGTTGATTTAATGGTAGCACAACCAGGTGTTGTGACTCACTATCATGTTCCAGTTGTACCACAAGGTGATGCAATAGGCCTTAAGAATAAAGGTCTAGTTCACCTTGCTAAAAGACGTTTACGTGTTAAAGCAGCAATTGAGAATATTCCAAGTGCAATTAATGTTGATGTTAGTTCAATGGATGTTGGTGACTCAAGACTTATTCGTGATTTAGCAGCAGTAGAAAACATTACTTTCACAGATAGCGAGCGTGTATCTGTACTTAGTATAATTAAAGCTAAGTAGTAAAGAAAATATTAGCATGCTTATAGTCGGACTAGGGAATCCTGGATCTGACTATGAAAGTACACGCCATAACATTGGTTTTATGGTCATTGATGAGCTCTCATCAAGATTTAACGCCATAGATGTCACGTCAAGCTCGTTTCTTGGGCAAACTTTCAAATTTAAAAATCATTTTTTATTAAAACCACAAACATATATGAACCTCTCAGGTGACTCTGTCATTAAGGTTAAAAATTTTTATAAAGTAGAGAATGTTGTTGTAATACATGATGATTTAGACCTTCCCTTTGGAAGTCTGCGTTTTAAGTTGGGAGGTGGGCATGGTGGCCATAATGGACTCAAATCAATTGATTCTAAAATTTCTCGTGAGTACATTCGCATTAGAATGGGTATCGGAAAGCCTGAACACAAGGGAGAAGTCTCCTCCTATGTACTTGGTGCGTTTAATGAGGATCAAATAAAACATTTAGATGAGTTTATCTCTCATACATGTGACGCAGTGACTTTTTTACTTGAAAATTCTATGGAAGATACAAGTTCTAAGTATGCTATTAGGTCACTTAAGTGTTAGCCTTTAAGTATGTGGCCTTTCACTATCTAAAGTATTTTTTTATAATTCTTGGTGCTCTAGTCATGTTCTTGGTTGGATTTGACTACATGGGCAATACCGATGGCCTCTCAAAATCTGCAAATTTACTTTTAATATATCTAGTATATAAATCTTTTTTTGCCATAGATATGCTCCTTCCAATTGCATTGGTATTTGCCATGATATCAACAAAAATATTTTTAATACGATCAAACGCGCTTGTTTCCTTTTTTTCTTTAGGATACTCAAGAGTCGATATTCTACGCCCTTTCGTTGTCGTCTCTACAAGTATAATAGTTATTTTTATCTCTCTTCACTCTTGGTCTAGTTTTGCTAGAGCAGATGAATTTTCTAACAATATTAAAAAGAACTCTCAGTATTTAAGTCCAACTAGAGACCTTTTCTTTACATATAAAGGGCAGTATGTATATTTTTCCAAGATGCTTCCCTTGCAAGAAAAAGCAGAGGGGATACGTGTATTTAGTATAAAAAACAACTCATTAAAAGAGGTTGTAGTAGCATCCTCAGCAGTATATAGGGATGAATACTGGCTAATAAAAGAAGCGGACGTCATTACAAAACCTGATGAGCTAAGTTTCACCTCAAATGGAATAAAAATAAGTAAATCAAATGATTTGAAAATATTAGAAGGATTCCGTCCGAAAATTTTAGATCAGGTTTATGAGGGAAAAGTTAACTTTACCATTAAAAACGCTATAGACGCAATCATACTTTTAAATGGTCAGAACATAAATACTAGTAGCATTAAAGGCGCGCTTTATAAGATTTTCATCTATCCATTTTTTGTGCCATTTCTTATAATTATCATCTTTTTCTTTGTTCCAATAAGCGTGCGTTTTCTAAATGTTTCACTCTTTAGTTTTGGAGCCATTCTCTCAACTCTTTTGGTTTGGGGCATACTTTTTATGCTTATTGAACTCTCAAATACAAAAACAATTCCAAGTGAATTAGGCGTTATCGCTCCTATATTTTTACTTTTTATACTAGCCGCGTTGCAGTGGCGTAAATATAGAACAGCCACGTAAAACTACCTCTTAACACCAATATAAGCACATTTTAGATAAAATCACTTAAAAAAGAATTCGGAAATATTTATATGATTGATTTTAAAGAACTAGCAAATAAGTACCAAACGCCACTCTATGTATATGATTTTGATTACATGGCTGCTCAGTATGATGAGTTGAAAAGCGCTTTTAAAGGTAGAAAGTCCATTATCGCTTACGCTGTTAAGGCAAACTCAAACTTAAGCGTTGTCAAACATTTTGCAGATATGGGAAGTGGAGCTGATTGTGTCTCTATTGGAGAGGTGAGACGTGCCTTTTTGGCAGGAGTGCCTTCTTATAAAATTATTTTTTCTGGTGTTGGAAAGAGTGATGATGAGATTCGCGAAGCTATAGAAAAAGATATTTTATATATAAACGTTGAGAGTGAAGCGGAACTTGGTCGCGTTGAACTTATCGCCAAAGAGTTAGGCAAAGTATCACGTATTAGTATTCGCGTTAACCCAAACATAGATCCTAAAACGCATCCATATATTTCAACTGGTCTTCATGATAATAAGTTTGGTGTTGATTTAAATAGCGCTAAACGTATGTACATCAAAGCAAATAATTCAGAGCATCTAGATCCTGTTGGAATTCATTTTCATATAGGTTCACAACTAACGGAGTTAGAACCTATCCGCGAATCAGCAGAAATTGTTGCTGATTTAGTTCGCTCATTAGAGGGAATAAACATTGAGCTTAAGTTTTTTGATATCGGTGGTGGATTAGGAATTAGATACGATAATGAGATTACCATTAAGCCTTATGACTATGTTCAAGCTATTTTAGGAACATTGACTGCACTCGATTTAACTATTTTATGTGAGCCTGGCCGTTTCTTAACTGCAAACGCAGGCTATTTTATCTCAAAAGTACTGTACGAGAAGCAAAATGGAGAGAAAAAGTTTGTTGTTATAGATGGTGCGATGAATGATCTTTTACGCCCCTCACTTTATAATGCTTATCATAAGATAGACGTTATAACAGACTCAAAAGAGGAGCCACGGGCTGTAGATATCGTAGGTCCAGTATGTGAAAGTGGTGACTTTTTTGCTAAGAACTATCCACTACCCCCACTCAATCATAATGATTTAGTTATTGTAAACAGTGCTGGTGCATATGGATTTGGCATGGGAAGCAACTACAATACACGTGGACGTAGTGCAGAGGTGGCACTTGAGAGCGGAGAAGATAGACTCATAAGAAAGCGTGAAACTTTTGAAGATCTAATCGCTTTAGAGCAAGAGTTTTTAAAAGCTTAAATCAAGAGGATATGGTTTGTATTTCATAGATGTTCAGGGCACTCTTATTAGTGATGAAGATAAATCACCTATTCGTGGGAGCATAGAGTTTATAAACAATTTAAATATGCGAAATATTCCCTATATGGTTGTAACAAATAATACAAAGAAAAAATCATCAGATTTTTATGAATTTTTACAATCATTAGGATTTGAATTTTCATATGATAAATACATAGATCCTTTAATGCTGCTCGAATCAAGAGTTGATAAAGAAGCGGTAGCCGCTTATGGAGCAGATGAGTTTTTAGAAACACTCAAAAGCATGGGATATAAACTGGACTTTAATAATCCAAAAACGGTGCTAATAGCGATTAAAGAGAACTTTATGGCAGATGAATATGCGCAGATGATAGAGTTTATTCTTGCAGGCGCTACTCTTGTTGGAATGCATGAGACATCTATTTATGCAAAAAACTCTAAACGTTACCCTGGAGTTGGTGCAATTTTAAAGATGTTGGAGTTTGCTACAAGCTCTAGCTATGACGTAGTCGGTAAGCCAAGTATTTCTTTTTATTCTGAATCTCTTAAAAGACTGATGTCGCAAGATAGTAATGCGTCTTATGAGAATATCACTATGATTAGCGATGACGTTAAGGGCGACCTGGGTGGAGCTAAAGAGCTTGGCATGAATACTATTTTTGTAACTAGTGGAAAATATAAAACGCAAGATGAGATAGTGCCATTTTTAAAAGATGAGTTAAAACCAGATTTTATATATGCTGATATGCAAGATATTTTAGATCAATACAAGTTGGAGAAAATATGAAAACTTTAGATGATTGTAGAGTAGCTATAGACGCTATTGATAATGAGATATTAGAACTGCTTAATAAGCGAATGAAAGTCGTTGAGAGAGTTGGTGAAATTAAAAATGACACGGGTGGGGCCATCTATAGACCCGAGCGCGAAAAAGCCATTATTGAGAGACTGACTACGATGAGTAAAGAGAGCGGAGGAGTACTAAATAAAAGCGCAATTGAAGCGATCTATCTAGAAATATTTGCAGTTTCAAGAAACTTAGAGTTACCAGAACGTATAGCATACCTAGGACCTGAGGGAAGCTTTACTCACCAAGCTGCTGAGAGTAGATTTGGCGCAATGAGTGATTATTTATCATTAAACTCTATTCATTCAGTTTTTAAAACATTAGAGTCAAAACGTGCTAAATTTGGAGTAGTCCCAGTTGAAAATTCTCGTGATGGAATTGTAGGAGAGACGTTAGATTTACTCTCTAAAAGTTCTGTTAAAATTGTGGCAGAACTTTATATGCCGATACATATGTCATTTGCTACGAAGGCAAAAAAACTAGAAGACATTAAAAAAATATACTCAAAAGACAAGGGTTTTGGTCAATGTCGAGAATTTTTATCTGAACATGGCTTTGTTAATATCGACCAAATTCCCGTAGAATCAACTGCCAAGGCTGCTATTCTAGCAGCTGAAGATGAGAATTCAGCCGCAATATGTTCACATATAGCTGCGAAGCTTTATGGCATTCCTACAATGTTTGAAAACATAGAAGACGAACATGATAGCTCAACTCGTTTTATAATACTGAGCGACTTTAAAAACGCTATAAGCGGACATGATAAAACGTCAATATTAGTGCGATTAAAGGATGCGGTGGAAGCAGGTTCGCTTGTACACTTTTTACAGGACTTTGATGATCAAAAAATAAATCTATCTAAAATTGAGTCTCGTCCATCAAAAGATAAGAGTGGATTTGGATATTGGTTTTATATTGATTTTTATGGTCATATAGACGAGGCTAAAATTCAAAAAGTTTTAGAGAAACACACCAATGAAGTGACATGGCTTGGAAGTTATGTTAAAGGCGAATAATGAAATTTAATAAAAAATTAGAAAATATAAAAACTTATGAGGCTGGAAAGCCAATAGAGTTAGTCGTACGCGAGTTTGGAATTGAATCCACAGAGATTGTAAAACTTGCTTCAAATGAGAATCCTTATGGCTGTTCTACTAAAGTTCAAGATGCGGTAGGTGCTATTGTCAAAAAGATGTCGCTATACCCTGATGATAGTATGACAAGACTCAAAGACGCAGTGAAAAAACACTTTGACATTGAGGTTCCAAACATAATTATTGGTAGCGGAAGTGACCAAGTTATTGAATTTATCATGCATGCTAAGGCAGATTCTAATTCAAAAATATTAATGAACAGCGTTACGTTTGCCATGTATGAGATTTATGCAAAACATATAGGAGCTCAAGTAATTAGAACGGCGTCACAAGAGCATGATTTGGATGAGTTTTATGAACTTTATAAGGCCCAAAAACCAGAAATAATATTTTTATGTACTCCAAATAATCCAACGGGCGATGCTATTAGCACAACTGATTTAGTTGCGTTTATATCCAAGATAGATAGTGAGACATTAGTTGTTGTTGATGGCGCTTATATGGAGTATGCGGCATTTAAAGATAAAAATAAGAGTATAACTCCTAAAGAGTTAATAGAAAAATTTGACAACGTTATATATCTTGGTACATTTTCTAAAGCTTATGGACTTGGTGGAATGAGAGTTGGTTATGGAATATCAAATCCAAAAATAATTAAAGAGCTATATAAATTAAGACCACCTTTTAATATCACTACACTCTCTCTTGAAGCGGCGTCTGTTGCGATTGAAGACCAAGAGTTTGTAAATAATTGTATCGCATTAAATTTTGAAGAGATGAATCGTTATAAAGAGTTTGTAAATGAGAAAAATATAGATATAATAGAGAGTTATACAAACTTTGTTACTTTATGCCTCAATGATGCTCAAAATTCTACTCAAATATCGGACTCTTTACTTAGAAAAGGGATGATTGTGAGAGACTTAAGTGGTTATGGAATGAATGCAATTCGTGTAACAGTTGGAACAAAAGAACAAAACACTCGCTTTTTTGAACTAACATCAGAACTATTATAAAATTTAATATGAGACATTAATGGACTTTAAAGTACTTTTTTCACAATTAGTTGTTTTGTATGCAAAACTAACTAAACAGCAAAAGATTATCATCGCTATTGCAATTGCAGGGATTATAAGTTTTTTAATCTTTTTGGTAGTCTTTACTGCTAAAAAAAGCGAAAGAAGTAATTATGAAGTTCTATTTGATTCCTTAAGCTCCTCCGATGCGGCAAAAGTTGTAGAACAACTTGAAAAAGACTCCATTCCTTACGAACTTGGCGCAAATAATGTCATCAAGGTTCCAAGTTCAGCGGTTTATAAACAGCGAATTTCCATAGCTTCTTTAGGTATTCCTAAAGATAGTGGAGTAGGGTTCGAACTTTTTGATAAGCAGGAGTTTGGAGCTACAAGTTTTGATCAAAAAATTAAACATCTTCGTGCTTTAGAGGGAGAGCTCTCCAGAACAATTAACGCACTCGAGCCAATAGAAAAAGCAAGTGTAAGTTTAGCATTGCCAAAAGATACACTTTTTGTATCTAAGCAAGTTGAACCAACTGCTTCAGTAATGGTCGAGATGAAAGAGGATAGAGTTCTTTCAGCTAAGCAGGTCCGTGGTATCAAAAACTTAGTAGCAGCATCAGTTCCTAAACTTACCTCTTCAAATGTTATGTTGGTGAGTAGTAGTGGTGAGACACTAGGTGATGAAGATGAAATGGCTCAAATGGGTGAGCTCTCAACTGTTCAACAAAAGTACAAAGTAAAAGAAGAAAAAAAACGCCAAAATAAAATTTTAGAAGTTATCTCTCCTTTTGTCGGTGGCAAAGATAAAGTGGTAGCAGAGGTTAGCATAGAGTTTGACTTTTCTATTCAAAATTCTACGTCTGAAACATACGATCCTGAAAACGTAGTCAGAAGTGAGCAAGTAAGTGAAGAGAAACGTGATGGTGGCTCAGCTGAACCTGTAGGTGGTGTTCCGGGTACTGTTAGTAATATAGGTCCAGTGCAAGGGCTTAGTGGATCTAAAACAACTGAAAAATATGAAAAAAATACAGGTACAACAAATTACGAAGTAGGAAAAACAGTTAGCGTTGTAAAAAGTCAATTTGCAAGGATTAAACGCATCACTGCAGCTGTGCTTGTTGATGGTAAGTATAAAACAAAGATTGATGAAAATGGAGAGCCAACAGATGAAGTTGATTATGTTGCACTCGATGATGCAGATATTTCAGCGCTAAAATCACTAGTAAGTCGTTCTATTGGAATAGATGAAGATAGAGGTGATCAGATTAGTGTGCAGAACTTACAGTTTGATAGAGAAAAAACTGAAGCAGTTGCAGACAGTGTTACGAATGCACTTGCTATGAGTGAAGCATATTTAGCACCATTTACTGGATTGTTCAAATACCTGTTTGTACTTATACTCTTATTTATACTTTATAAAAAAATCATATCTCCATTTGCTGATAAAATGCTGGAAGTTTCTCGTGAAGAAGAGGAACTTGAGAGTCCAGTATTAAATGTGGAAGATGACGAAGAAGAAGATTTAGTAGAAAAAGTACAAGCAATGCGTAAAAAAGTTGAGGATCAACTAGGTGTTGGTGAAGGATTTAATGAAGATGAACTTAAATATGACGTTATACTTGACAAAGTAAGAACAATGGCAGATGATGCACCAGAAGATATTGCAGCTCTTCTTCAAGCATTAATAAGTGAAGAGTCAGGTATACCTGGCCAAAAGTCTTAAGGAATTAATATATGGCAAATTTAACTCCACAACAGCAGGCAGTTTTTGATGAGATGAGTATGTCTGAAAAAATTGCTATTTTGCTTCTTCAACTTGGAGAAGACACTACAGCGGCTATTTTTGCGGCTATGAGTGTTGATAGCATTACTGAAGTCTCAAAATTTATCGTAGCAAATACAAGTATAGATAGGGCCGTCGCCACTGCTATACTTGAAGAGTTTCACGCGATCTTTCAATCTGGACAGTATCTAACAAGTGGAGGTATGGAGTATGCGCGTGAGCTACTTCATAGAACTCTTGGCCCAGATGAAGCTAAAAAAGTTTTGGAAAAACTCTCCAAAAATATGCAAAATACACAAAACTTTGCATATCTATCTAAAATTAAACCGCAGCAACTCTCGGACTTTATTATAAATGAGCATCCACAAACAATTGCCCTTATTTTGGCACATATGGATGCGACAGAAGCTGCAGATACCCTTCAGTTCTTCCCAGACGAGTTACGAAGTGAAGTAGCGATGAGAATGGCTAAACTTGGAGATATATCTCCATCAGTTATTAAGCGAGTCTCCGCAGTACTAGAATCAAAGCTAGAATCACTCGCTTCATATAAAGTTGAAGTGGGTGGTCCACGTGCTGTTGCTGATGTGTTTAATCGTCTTGGTGCTAAGAGTTCTAAATCAACACTCTCAAATATTGAGCAGGTAGATGAAGAGTTAGCAACACTTATTAAAGAGATGATGTTTACCTTTGAAGATATTGTTTCACTTGATAAACTTGCAATAGCTGAGATATTAAAAGCTGTGGATAAAGCAGATTTAATGCTAGGACTTAAATCTTCTCCAGAAGAGCTTAAAGAGAAGTTTTTCTCAGCTATGAGTGAGCGTGCTCGTGAAGCATTTGAAGAAGAGATGCAGTTCCTTGGTGCTGTTAAGATGAAAGATGTTGAGGTAGCTCAGAGAAAAATAGTTGAAGTTGTAAATGGTCTAGCAGAAGCTGGAACTATTCAGATGGGTTCAACTGAAGAGATGATAGAGTAGTATAATGGCATCAATAATTCCAAATGATTCAATAGAATCACACAGTGTAGATAAATATAAATTTAAAGTAATCTCTTCAGCACCAAAATCTACTAGCTCCAATGGTGAGGAAATTAATGGTGGCTATACAAAAGAGTACCATCCAAAAGCAAGAGCAAGTGACATAGACTCAAGTGCATTAAGCAGTAGTTCTAAAGAGTCTCTTATTGAATCTCTTATGCAAAAAACAGATGAAATGTCCTCAAATTTTATTAAGTTACAGATGAAGTTAGAGGCTAAAGAAGAAGAGTATAAGAAGCAACTAGAAATTGCAAAAGAAGAGGCTTATGCTGAGGGTATGGAAGTAGGAGCTGCAAAAGCACTAAAAGATATTGAACGCAGTGGAAATAGCTCTATGGAACTTTTTGCATCTTCGGTTGCTAAGTTAGAGCATAGTGCTACAGAGTTTGAGTCAGCGCTTGAAGGTATTAAAAGTGAATTGATTTCAGCTGCTTTAGATATATCTCAAGAGGTCATTAAAGTAGAAATAGCTAATAACTCTTCAGAGATTGCTAAGGTTCTTTCAGAAGAGTTAATAAAAGAGTTACAATCAGCGTCAAAAATTACATTAAAAGTAAATCCAAAAAATCATGGAAGTTTATCAGAATCACTTGGTAAACTTGGGCATATTGAGATAGTTTCAGATAGTGCTATAAGTGAAGGTGGAGTTGTAGTAATGAGTGATGCTGGAAATATAGATGCACAAGTATCAAAAAGATTTCAAAGAGTTAAAAAAGCCGCTTTAAGTGAGTAAAAATATATGAATATAAAATCAAAAACAGTTCAAGAACTCGAAGTAATATGCGCCGACATACGCGAAGAAATATTGAGAGTTGTGAGTAAAAATGGTGGACACTTAAGTTCAACGCTTGGCGCTACCGAACTTATTGTTGCAATGCATAAGGTCTTTGACTCAGGTAGTGACCCTTTTATTTTTGACGTGTCACATCAGGCGTATGCACATAAGCTTTTGACAGATAGATGGGAAGAGTTTGATACTCTGCGTCAATTTGATGGAATGTGTGGTTACACAAAACCTAGTGAGTCTGAGCATGATTATTTTGTTGCTGGACATAGTTCAACTTCTATCTCTTTAGGAGTAGGCGCCGCAAAGGCTATAGCCTTGAAAAATGAGCAAGACTCTAGAATTCCGGTCGTTATGATTGGCGATGGTTCAATGACGGCTGGAATGGTCTATGAAGCGCTTAATGAATTGGGTGATAGAAAGTATCCGATGGTTATTATCCTTAATGACAATGAGATGAGTATAGCAAAGCCAATAGGTGCAATAAGCCGAATGTTAAGCTCAGCAATGGCTGGTTCTTTTTATCAAAAGTTTAAACACCATACTGAAAATTTTGTCGATAACTTTGGTGAAGGGGCTCACTACATCGCTAAAAAAATGGAGGAGAGTCTTAAGCTTATCACGCCAGGAATAATGTTTGAAGAGATGGGCATAGATTATATAGGTCCCATTGATGGACATAACTTAGAATCTCTTATAGATATACTTCAAAAAGCAAAGAAACTTGGTAAGCCTGTCATTGTTCATGCTCAGACAATTAAAGGAAAAGGCTATCAAATAGCAGAAGGACAAGAAGAGAAGTGGCATGGTGTTGGACCATTTGATCTTGATAGTGGAGATTCATCTAAAAAAAGTTCATCTAAAAGTGCTACACAAATATATACAGAAGCTCTTCTTCATCTTGCAAAAAATAATGAGAAAATTGTAGGGGCTACTGCTGCTATGCCTAGTGGAACGGGATTAACACAACTCATAGATGCTTATCCAGATAGATTTTGGGATGTTGCTATTGCAGAACAACATGCAGTAACATCAATGAGTGCTTTAGCTAAAGAGGGCTTTAAGCCATTTTGTACAATCTACTCTACTTTTTTACAACGCGGCGTCGATCAAGTTATTCATGACACATGTTTAATGGATTTACCTGTTGTTTTTGCACTTGATCGTGCTGGAATTGTCGGTGAAGATGGAGAGACTCATCAGGGTGTATTTGACATTAGTTTTTTACGAGCCATTCCAAATATGACACTTTTTGCTCCAAGAGATGAGAAGTCTTTTCATCAAGCAATGGCATTTGCCGCTGAGTATGAGCACCCATGCTCTTTGCGTTACCCTAGAGGCTCTTTTAAAGAGTGTAATTTAGCTGAGTCTTCTCCTTTTGAATTAGGAAAATCGCAACTATTAAAGACAGCTAATAGCGACACTCTTTTTATTGGCTATGGAAATGGGGTGGGACGTGCATATGAGACTTCATTATTACTAGATAAAGAGGTAACTATTTTAGATTTACGTTTTGTAAAACCGTTAGATGAAGAGATGCTATTTGATATGGCAAAAAAACATACTAAATGGTATGTATTCTCAGATAGCTCTAAAATGGGTGGCGTTGGTTCTGCTATCTTAGAATTTTTTGCAAGAAACAAAATTACAAATATTAATCTTACTAGTTTTGAATATGAAGATGAGTTTATTACTCATGGAAATACTCTTAAAGTAGAAGAGTCTTTAGGGTTATTGCCATCCCAGTTAGTGCAAAAGATAGATTAGAATCCATAGTAATCCACTATGTTTACTTTACTTTAAAGTGATTATTTAATAATATTGCGAAAATTAATAAGAACATTAAGTAAAAGGGTCTCTAATGAATGGCAAATCTTGTCCAGTATCATTTGTAAAAGTTGATGGAAATGTGGCTAGAATTACTGCCTTTTATGTAGGAATTTTATTTACTACATATTTATTTACTCACAACACATATATAGTTTATTTTTTGATTTTAGACTTTGCTACAAGACTTTTTATAGAAAAAGAGTATAGTCTAATGCATATTATAAGCTTTAAAACAAAACAAATTTTACATATACGTAGTGTTATGGTTGATTCTGCAGCTAAGCGTTTAGCTGCTTACTTTGGACTCATATTTTTAGTGTTTATTGCTATTATTAGTGCAATGAACATTACTGTTCTTTTTTATATTTTAAGTATTACTCTTTTGGCATGTATAGTTTTAGAAGTACTCTTTTCATACTGTTTAGGGTGTAAAATTTACCATATCTATAAGAAAATAGTAATTTAAATGGTTGGTGTATCAACGAAAGGAGTCTATGCCATAGCTGCTATGCATGCTCTCTATCATGCTCCAAAATCAAGATTAATGCAGATAAAAGAGATAGCCGCCGTTACACAAATATCTCATGGTTATCTAGAACAAATTCTCTCAACACTTAAAAAAGATGGTTTTGTTACAAGTGTCAGAGGGGCAAACGGAGGCTATAAACTTTCTTGTGAGGCTAAGGATATTGTTGTATTGGATATTTTAGAATCAGTAGAAGGACAGTTTTTCCTTCCACATGAAAATTCCGGTGCTAGTGTTATACTTGAATCATTTTGGGTTGATGCTCAAAGTAAAGTAAGAGAAGTTTTTAATATTAAACTCTCAGACCTAGACCAATCTTTTCAAACTTATTTTTATGAGATATAAAACTATTGAGCATTAAGGTAGATAAGTCCACAAAATCTACCAGTTTTATTTTCTGCGCGGTAGGAGTAATACTTTTCACGTAAACAGCATGTACACTCTGTGGATATTTCAATATTTTTCTCTTTTACTCCTGCGCTTAAGAGTTGCTTGTGAAGGATTGTACTAATATCCAGATAATACTTTTCATCTCTAATCTGTATTGAATACTCTAGATTAAGTAGTTTTGCTTCATCATATATCTCAGAACCTACTTCATAACAACAACTTTTAATACTTGGACCTATGCTGACTATAATATTCTCTGGCTTAGAGTTGTACTCTTTTGCCAAACTGCTGACTACATTTTGTACAATATTTTTAAAACTGCCCGCTCTTCCCGCATGTGCTACAGCTATAACTTTTTTTTCTGAATCATAAAATAGAATAGGTGAACAATCAGCTACCATAACCATAAGAGGAGTAGCTACTTTATTAGTTATGAGAGCATCACAGGTTGGAGGAGTTTTAAAGTTGTCATTATCATTTACAATATGTACCATATCAGAATGAATTTGTTGCATATGTACAAGTTCGTTTATAGGATAACCCATACTCTTTGCTAAGTTTTCATGGTTTTGGATTACTTGAAGATTATCATCACCTACATGAAATGCAAGGTTTAGGTCTTTCTGAGTTGTAAAGGTGTAAGTTATTTCATGAAACTTATTTAATATAGATGTTTGATTAATTAGCATATAATAATTATAACAAAATCTAAAGGAATTTTTTTGAGTAAACTGAGTAGATATTCTCCGTTACTGTATGGCGATAGTATTGAGACTAAACGCCAAGAGATAAAAGAGTACTTTCATAATACATTTGATCTTTTTGAAAAAGTGTTTGAAGTTCTTAAAGATGATGATGTATTTTATAAAAAGTCTGAAATCACTCGTCATCCAATGATATTTTATTTTGGACATACCGCTACGTTTTACATTAATAAACTTATGGCAATGAAAGTTATTTCACAGCGAATTAATCCAAGCTATGAGTCTATATTTGCCGTAGGTGTTGATGAGATGTCATGGGATGATATGGAGAACGCAAGATCCAATTGGCCAGAGGTTACAGACGTAAGAGCATATAGGAATAGGGTGAGAGAACTTGTTGATGAGCTGATTACAACTATACCACTCTCTTTACCAATTACCCAAAAGTCTGCTATGTGGATTATTCTTATGGGGATTGAGCATGAGAGAATTCATATTGAGACGTCATTAGTACTACATAGACAGATGCCCATCGAACTTGTAAAAGAGACGGTTGATTTTCCTATATGTACAAAAAGCTCAAAAGCACCAATGAATGAGCTTGTTGAAATAAAAGGTTGTGATATTCACCTTGGAGTAGAAAAGCCATCTCATGCGCTATATGGCTGGGACAATGAATATGGGGCGTTTAATCAAGACATACCTGACTTTAAAGCATCGAAATATCTTGTTAGTAATGGCGAATTTATGGAGTTTGTACTAGATGGCGGCTATGAGAACAAAGAGTTATGGAGCGATGAGGGAAAAGAGTTTTTAGAACTCACTGGTGTAAAACATCCACCTTTTTGGATTTTTAAAGATGGCGTTTATAAATATAGAACACTCGCTTTAGAGATAGAAATGCCAGATGATTGGCCCGTTGAAGTTAACGCACTAGAAGCAGAAGCATTTTGTAGATATAAAGAAAACAAGAGTGGAGTATCTTATACTCTTCCAAGCGAAGTAGAATACAGAGCTATTTATAATCAAGCGCAAATAAAAGATATTCCAGACTTTCATGAGAGTAGAGCTAATCTGGATTTTTATCACTATGCAAGTTCTTGTCCTGTGAATGAGTTTGATTTTCATGGCATTTATGACGTTGTAGGAAACGTATGGCAGTGGAGTAGAACTCCAATCCGTCCTTTTGATGGTTTTAAAGTACATGAAGCTTATGATGACTTTTCTGTTCCAACGTTTGATGAGAAGCATGCTCTTATACTGGGCTCGTCATGGGCAAGCAGTGGAAATTTAATAACAAAGCATTCTAGATATGCTTTTAGACGACATTTTTATCAAAATGCGGGTTTTAGATACGTAGTTACAAATACAAAGGATGAAGAAGTGGCAGATATATATGAGAGTGACGAGTTAGTTTCGCAGTATTGTGAATTTCAGTATGGAGATACGCATTTTGGCGTTGAAAATTTTGCCAAGTCTACGGCAGCTATTGCCTCAAAGTATGCAATTAACAGAGGTAAAGCGCTTGACCTTGGTTGTGCAACGGGAAGAGCAACATTTGAGTTGGCAAAAACATTTGATGAAGTAGAGGGCATTGATTTCTCGGTGCGTTTCGTTCAGGTTGGGGCGAAGTTAAAGTCAGACTCTTATGTCGCGTTTAGTACTCTTGAAGAGGGAAGCTTAGCAACAAATAAGAAAGTTACAATTTCAGAGTTGGGATATGATTCGTTAAAAGAGAAGGTCTCTTTTTGGCAGGGCGATGCTTGTAATCTAAAGCCAAACTTTACTTCTTATGACCTTATAATGGCAACAAACCTTATAGATAGACTCTATAATCCAAGATTATTTTTAGATACTATAGATGAGAGACTTAATAAAGATGGCATATTAATGATTACCTCTCCATATACATGGCAAGAGAGTTCTACAAAAAAAGAGTTTTGGCTTGGTGGTTTTTCAGATGAAAGTGGTAAAGAAGTGAAAACTATAGAGAGTTTACAAACTGTTTTAGGCGATAAATTTGAACTTATCCATAGAGAAGATTTGGAATTTGTCATTAAAGAGACGGCGCGTAAGTACCAACATACAATTTCAGAGGTTAGTATATGGAAGAAAAAGTAAGTTATGATTTTTCACATAGTGCTTGTAGAAAAGATACGAATGCTGAGAAATATACCTTAAGAGAAGAACTTTTTGGAACAGTTGACGTGGAACCTGCCTGGGTTGCCGATATGGATATAGATACTCCAGACTTTGTTTTAAATGCTGTGAGAAAAAGGCTTGATCATCCTATCATAGGTTATGAAGAGGTTCCTGATTCCGCCTTTGAAGCTCAGTGCTCTTGGCTTGAAAAAAGACATGGAATATCTTATAAGAGAGCTGATATGATCTACTCTCACTCCGTGGTTGCTTCCATCCGTGTGGCAATAGAAGCGTTTACTAAAAAAGGAGAAGGAGTAATAGTTCAAACACCAATATACCCTCCATTTTTTCATAGTGTCTTAGAGCTTGAGAGAAAATTTGTAAAAAATCCACTTAAAAAAAGAGAAGATGGAAAATACGCTTTTGACATACAAGATTTAAAATCAAAAATAGACTCTGATACGAAGTTACTTCTATTATGTTCTCCTCATAACCCTGTTGGAAGAGTTTGGACAAGAGAAGAGCTACTGTCAATCCTAGAAGTTTGTATAGAAAATAATATAGTTGTTCTTGCAGATGAGGTACACTCTGATTTAGTTTATGGAGAAAATAAACATATTCCTTTTGCATCACTCTCTAAAGCGGCAAGCGATATAACTCTTAGTACGTATGGCGTTGGTAAAACATTTAACATGGCTGGTTTTGCTATGAGTAGTGTAGCTATCCATAATCAAGAGCTTAAAGAGAAGTTTTTAAAAGCTTATAATAGAATACATTTTGCACAAGGAAGTGTTCTCTCTCATGTGGCGTTTGAAGCGGCTTATAAAGAGGGAGAGTATTGGTTAGAAGATCTTAAAAAGCATCTCTACTCCAATTATTTACAACTTGAAGAACTCTGTCATGAGTATAATGAGTTTCTTAAGTTAACGCCGATTGAAGCTACTTACTTAGCTTGGATAGATTGTCATGGCCTTGAGCTAAAAGATAAAAAAATCAGAGAATTCTTCATAAACGAAGCTAAGCTTGGGCTCAATGCCGGAATAAGCTTTGGACGAGAGGGAAGTGGCTATATGAGGTTGAACTTTGCTGTTTCATCTGCTAAAATGTTACTTATAATTGAAAGATTAAAAACCGCACTTGAGAATAGAAGGAAAAGCCTTGGCAACAATTAACTGGGATGAGTACAAAGAACATAAAAAATATAGTACAAAAGATGATAATTTTGACATGCTATTAGAGTTTATTAAAAGTTACTACAATATGAGCAGTCCAAATGAGATATATAAAATGCTTACTGATGACTCCATAGCACAAATGATGCTTGACAAGCGCTCTATAAATGATGCTGAAACTTTAGAGAACTATCTTTATAAGCTCTAAAGTTAATGAAGGATAGTCTTTTTAGAATTCACTCCTTTATTCAAGAACACCATGTCATGTCTCTTGCAACGTTTTATGAAGATGAGATAAGCTCTTGTAGCCTCTTTTATGTTTATGATGAATCGAGTCAATCATTTGTTGTTGCAAGTAGCATGGAAACAACACACATACTCCATATAAACAATAATCCAAAAATTGCAGGTAATATCCTTTTAGAGACTAAAGAGATAGGAAATATTCAAGGTGTTCAATTTAAGGGTATTTTTTTAGAGTTGCGAGATGAAAAATTTAAAAAAGAGTATTTTAAAAGATTTCCATATGCTAAAGCACTCTCGCCTAAGCTTTGGAAGATAGAGGTGAATAGTTTTAAAATGACTGATAATCGACTAGGTTTTGCTAAAAAAATTATTTGGCCATAGTTTTTTGTTTAAACATGGAACAATCTGATCCACTACTTTGAAATACTACTAATGATGGAATCTGAGGAGATTTAAAACCATAAGCTTTACAGCCATGAGGTTTATTTGCTTCCCATGTTACAAAATAGTACTCACATTTTCTACAATTAATTCTTTTCATATTCTCTTTTCATTAAATAACCTTTTTTAAGTGTTGAATTCTAGCATATTAGATAAAATATGCAAATAAATTCTTTTTACAAGAAGCCTAAAAAATCAAAGGATATAAATGGATAAGATTTTACTTATGTTACAGCTTCAAAATCAACTTAATGATGCAACAAATGGAGATGAATGGACAAAAGGTATAACAAAGAACCATAAAACTATTAACTGGAGACGCTGTATATATATGGAGTGTGCTGAAATGGTAGATAGTTTTTCATGGAAGCACTGGAAAAGCATTGATAAAGAGCCTGATTGGGATAATCATCAAATTGAAGTTGTTGATGTATGGCATTTTATTATGAGCTTAGCTATTGAGAACTACTCACAAAACTTAAGAGGTGGTGTAGAAGATTTAGGAATCAATATTTCACAACTTCCTAGTTTCGCAACAATAGATATAAAATCAGACTCTTTTTCATCACAAGATGAAGTTATTGATAAAATAGAGAATATTATGCGTTTAGTTTTGAGTAAAAAAGAGTTAAAACTTGAAGAGCTTATATCAGACTTTTTTGATTTAGTCGTTATGAGCGGTTTAGACTTAGAGACGCTTTATAGACTCTACGTTGGCAAAAACATACTCAATCAGTTCCGTCAAGATAACGGATACAAAGATGGGTCGTATATAAAAGTTTGGAATGGAGAAGAGGACAATGTTGTAATGAAGCGTATCTGGGAAGAAAATTCAGATATAAAGCCAGACCATCTCTACAAAGAGCTGACTAAGAGCTATTTAGCATTAACATAGGAAATGAATTTGAGTACTCTTTTAGAAGTAAAAAACTTATCTTTTGGTTTTACAAAGGATAAGTTACTTTTAAAAGACTTTAATATCTCTTTAAAAAGAGGTGAGATTAAAGCGATAGTAGGAGAGAGTGGAGCTGGCAAAAGTACACTTTTTGAACTTATTCTAGGAAATATAAAACCTTTAAGTGGAGAGATAAAAGTAAGTTCATATTCTCAAGTTTTTCAGGACCCATATAGCTCTTTTCATCCAAGCTACACACTCTTAAATCAAATAGAAGATGTAGCCCTTACAGATGAGTTAGAAAAATATCTCTTAATTTTAAACCTTGAGAAGAGCCTACTCTTGAAATTGCCACATGAGCTCTCAGGTGGACAGCTTCAGCGTGCTTCTATCCTACGTGCTATACTTATGAAACCTGATGTACTTCTTTTAGACGAGCCAACATCGGCTCTTGATAATGTTATTCAGCTTGAGGTTATGGGAATGCTGGTTAAGCATTTAGATAGTATGGCTATGCTACTTATTACACATGATATTGAATTAGCAAGATGGTGTGCGGACGAGATAGTTAAAATTTAACGACATTGTTAATAAGGTAGTACCCACTCCCAGCCATAAAAATAGTTCCAAAAAGATTTAGAGACATATTAGTAAGTGCTAAAACTATGTTACCACCTTGAAGAAGTAAAAAACTCTCCATAGCAAATGTTGAGTATGTAGTAAGTGCACCTAAAATTCCCGTAGTTAGAAATGATTTCATATGTACAGAGAAGATAGTCGTATGCATAAAGTAAGCGATTAAACAACCCATTATAAAGCTACCAAGTAGGTTTACCCCGAGTGTTCCAAAAGGGAGTATATGAGAGACCCTCTGAGAGATAAGACCATTTAAATAAGAACGCAGTACCGCTCCAATAAAGCCACCGCTACCTATTGCTATTATTGCTTGCCAACTCATCATCATACACCTTTTGCATTTTTATTCGTAAGTCACTCAGCCAATTTTCATCATTTTTATCTGCTATAAAAGAATCCATATAAACTACTTTAATATCTTTTGGCATATAGAAAAAATGTTTAATATCATAACATGAAGCAGTTTCAACTAATACAATGGGTTGTACTTTTAGCTGATTCATATCTGCAATTACTTTCGCTCCAGATTTAAAGGGAAGCATTCTTCCTGTTCGAGAGCGTGTTCCTTCTGGAAACATAGTTATGACTCGTTTTTTTGCGAGTCTGTCTTTTGCTGCTCGAAGTAGTTTTACTAGAGATGTTTTACTCTCGCGTTCAACTTCAATATCTTCTGGTAAACTCATGGCAAGACCAAAAAAAGGAACATCAAAAAGCGCTTTCTTCGCTACCCAAGCTAGGTCTTTTTTTGTTATTGTTTCCATAACGCCAATGTCTAAATCACTCTGGTGGTTTATAAGAAACATCTGCACTTGAGGGTCCTCTTCTCCTTTTACTGTTGTGGAGAAAAAGATAGTTAGACGAATGAACCATGCAGCTATTTTTCTAGAATAGGGCCTTGGCATGATTGGATACATAAGGATGGAAAGAGCCAGAGAGAAAAAGATAATAGCGGTAGCTATTAACCAATTAATATGAGCAAGTATCTTCATTTCTCACCCATCCAATTTTTTCATTTTGTAGTTTTACTTTTATAAAGCCTTTTACTGAACCCTCTTTTGTGAGAGTGTATCTAGAAGATGTGGTCTCAAATATAGTTCCATTTAAAACTGGAAGAAGATGAATCTGCACACCTTTTTTTATGCATATATCTTTTTGTGGAATTGATAAATATCCTATATAGACTAAAGGAATGAGAATCATAATTAGATATATATATTTTCTTCTATAAAGTATGAAAATAAAAGCTACAACTGCTACTCCAGCTGCAATATTTATTTTCAATCTCTCTCGTGATTGATCTTTTGGCTTTAAATCACTTTGTGTTGTTACACTGTCATCATTAACAATTATGGGAATTTGAATGAGTTCAAACCTATTGTCTACAAGATTAAAGTATGAGAACTCAAAGTTTTCCATTTTTTTATCTACTATCACAAAATAGGTTATACGTGACTCATCGTAGGATTGACTTATTGACTCAACACCCTGTTTGTAAACATTTTCAAAATTCATTGTAGAGATATCTGTATTAAATCCAGATGCTACAAAGATAATGATATTGTGCTTATTATCGTAACTAGTTGTTTTGTACTCAACTAACTCGAGTTTATTTGCAATAATATTAGAAAAATTCTTTTTTGGGTTTAACGTGATTACATTAAGCTCTTTACCAATAACTGTACTACTATCATACTCTAAAGAAGCGACTAATGAAGCTGTAACATCAGGAAGTTTAGCCCACTTTTGGGTACTCATAAAGAAAAATGTATCGTAAAAATATTTACCTTTATACTCTCTTTGTGGCTCTGAAGTTAAGAGTTTTAGGCCACTATGATTTGAAAAGTCATAAATAATGTCCTCAAAATCTTTAACAGTTGAGAGGGCTTTTAGTGTTATAGGGAATATTTCACCTTTTATTACTCTTTGAGGTGCTTCACTATAACTTAAGTAGATTACTTTATTTGCATATAATGAAGTGATAAAAAGAAGAGTAGTAAAAAGTAGTTTTATCACGATTGAAGGAAACCTTTTAACATATTTACTCCATCGTTTGAGCCAAGAATCATCTCCATTGCACGCTCAGGATGGGGCATTAAGCCAAATACATTTTTCTCTTTATTGCAAACACCAGCAATGGCATTTACACTTCCATTAGGGTTTAAAGTATTACCTTGTTTGTCACTGTAGGTTAAGAGAATTTGATTGTTATCTTTTAAGTCTTGAAGTCCACTTTCATTTATATAGTAGTTTCCATCATGATGAGCTATTGGGATATTAACTACATCTCCATTATTTAGTTCTTCTAAAAATATATTGTCGTTATTTTCAACTTTTAGATGATGATATTTAGAGATAAAGTGAAGCCCATCATTGCGCTTAAGTGCACCAGGGAGTAAACCAGCTTCAGTTAAAACCTGAAAACCATTACAGATTCCCAAAACTTTGCCACCATTGTTAGCATACTCTGTTACAGCTTTCATAACAGGAGAAAACTTTGCTATAGCACCACTTCGAAGATAGTCACCATAAGAAAAACCACCAGCCACAACTAAAAGGTTAGTATCACTAGGAATTGACTCAGATTTATGCCATATTATCTCTGTTGTAGCTCCAAGGCTTTCAAAGGCATGTTGTGTATCATATTCACAGTTTGTTCCTGGAAATTGTAAAATTGAAACCTTCATTAAACTAGCTCTATCTCATAATCTTCAATTACTGTGTTAGCTAAAAGTTCTTCACACATCTTTTGGACATCACTCATTGCTTGTGTCTTATCTTCAGTATCTAGTTGTAAAACTATCTGTTTTCCTACACGCACATCATTTACACCACTGAAGTGAAGAGAATCTAGTGCATGATGCACCGCTTTTCCTTGAGAGTCTAAAACACCTGTTTTTAAAGATACATTTACTATTGCTTTCATTTATTAATTTCCTAATATTCTTTGTAATACTTGCTCATAAGCTACTTTTAACCCACCTAAACCTTGACGGAATCTATCTTTATCCATCTTCTCTCCACTCTCTATATCCCAAAAACGACAATTATCAGGTGAAATTTCATCAATAAGAATTATATTTCCATTTGAATCTTTACCAAACTCTAACTTGAAGTCAACAAGATTAAGACCCTTGTCTGCAAAATAAGGCTTTAATATGTCATTTACTTGGCGAGCCATACGACGAAGTTTATCTAGTTCATCTTGATAATCTACTAAGCCTAAAATAAGAGCATGCTGATCATTAAGTTTTGGATCACCTAGCGCATCATCTTTGTAGTCAAACTCTACAAGCGTAAATGGTAGAACTTTTCCATCTTCTATTCCAAGATTTCTTGATAGTGAACCTGTCGCAATATTACGAACTATAACTTCTATTAAGATTACATCAACTTTTTTGTGAAGCATATGATTATCATCTAACATCTCTACGAAGTGAGTCTGAATTCCATTAGCTTCTAAAAGCTTAAATAGCTCAGTGGAAATCTTGTTGTTTAGTGCACCTTTTCCAGATTCACTAGATTTTTTCTCACCATTAAACGCTGTTAAATCATCTTTAAATTCTGAAATAACTAAGTTCTCATCATCTGTTAAAAATAATTTTTTAGCTTTACCTTCATAGAGGAGTCCTCTTTTTTCCATACATTTATCCTTTAATTATAACAAGAGCTTTGATAATATCTACAGCTTCTTTGAGTTGAATATCTTTAGTAAGCATTTCTGACGTAATTATATCTTTATTCTCTTTTTTATCTTCTTTTATTTCATCTTTTTTTCCATCAACTTTTTCAAGTTCTTCTTCAAGGTGCTGTTTTAAGTCAGATTCTTTAATTGCAAACTCATTTTTACGAGTTTTTACTTCACCTGGAGCAACTTCAATATCTGGTTTTACTCCAACGGCTTGGATGGTTCTTCCACTAGGTAGATAGTATCTTGCAATAGTAAGTTTAATAGCTTCATCGTTTGTTATAGGTAGAACTACTTGAACACTTCCTTTTCCAAAAGTGTTCTCTCCTACTAAAACAGCTCGTTTATGGTCTTGAAGTGCTCCACTAACAATTTCAGAAGCACTAGCACTTCCACCATTTATAAGAACAACCATAGGTACTTTTGTAAGAGTCGCTCTAGAAGACGCCGTAAATGTTTTCGCGTCACTCTCTTGACGCCCTTTTTGAGATACGATATCACCTTTGTCTACAAAGAGGTCAACCAAGTCGACTGCTTGATCTAAGAGTCCACCAGGATTGTTCCTTAAATCTAAAATAATGCCTTTAGTAGTAGCTTTTCTTTTTTTAATCTCTTTTGCAACATCTGCTGCAACTTTTTGATCAAAGCTTGCGACTCTTATGTAAAGAGTATCATCATTAATTGTTTTAACATGAACAGATTCTATAGTAATAATACCACGGACGATATGAATAACTAGTGGTTTCATTTCACCTTTTCTGACTATTGTTACATCGATTGGATCACCAACTTTTCCTCTCATCAGAGAGACTGCTTCATCTATAGTCATACTTATTGTCGATTTCTCATCAATTTTTAAAATAATGTCGCCAGATTGAAGTCCTGCTTTATCTGCTGGAGTACCGTCTATAGGGGATATGACTGTCAATGCTCCATCTTTCATTCCTACAGTGATACCAAGCCCACCAAACTCACCACTTGTTTGCACTTTTAACTTTTTATAATCTTTTTTAGTCAAGTAGTTTGAATGAGCATCGAGATTTTGCATCATTCCATCAAGTGCCTTGTCCATTAGCTCTTCAATAGTTATGTCATCAACATTGTATTGTTCAACTATACCAATTACCTTAGTAAACTTTGCAAGAGATTGCAGTCTTGATGTTTCACTCTCTTTGGGAACTAGTTTTGAACTCTCAGCAAAAAGATTTGAGCTAAACAGAAGACCAAGAGATAATGTTACAGATGCAAATCCAAGTGTAATGAATTTTTTGTTTTTCATATTTAAACCTATGATATATTTTTAAAGAGTTATTATACCTTGAGTTATTAAATCAAAGTGGCAAATTCTTTATACTAAGGTTTTTAGAAGTGCCCTTTATATATAATAGCACTTAATTAACATAGGGTAGGGATAGATATTTATGAAAAATGTTATCTTGATTGGTTTTATGGGTGTTGGTAAAGGAAGTGTGGCAAGAGAGGTGATCAAATCATCTGAGTATATTGCTATTGATACTGATGACCTCATAGAGAGTATGGAAAATAGAAAAATTAAGAATATTTTCGAAACAGATGGTGAAGAGTATTTTAGAAATTTAGAAAAAAATGTTTCGCTCTGGTTGGAAGCTAGTGTAAAAAATACACTTGTATCAACTGGTGGAGGTTTTTATAAGCAAAAAAATCTAAAAAAGATTGGTATAATAGTCCTACTTGATTCTCCGTTTGATGAAATTATTAAAAGAATAGAAGCGCATCCAAATGCAGCAAAAAAGTTAAAGAAACGTCCTCTTTTGAAAGATTTAAAAAAAGCTAAAGAACTTTATAAAGCTAGACGACCGGAATACTTAAAACTTGCAGATATAGTTGTGGACGTAACAAACAAGAGTGCGTCTGAGTGCTCAAAAGAATTACTTAAAAAGGTGAAAAAATATGCATAAATTGATTATAAGTTTTTTATTACTCTTAGTAACTACCCTTGTAGCATCTGAGAGTACAGTTAAAATAAACTGGGCAAAAGATTTTGATTCAGGAATTTCTCAAGCAAAAAAAGAGAACAAGCCAGTTCTTTTTGTTTACTCAAGACACTCATGTAAATATTGTGTAATTTTAGAAGAGACTACATTTTCAAATATAGATGTTATAAACTCTCTAAACAAAGATTTTGTCTCTATTATCGCTTATAGTGATGAGAATGATGCAATGCCTAGAGAGTTATGGAGACCAGGCACACCAACAATGTGGTTTTTAAAATCAGATGGAAATCCTATGTATCAACCTCTAATGGGTGCAATGGATGAGACGAACTTTTTAAAAGCACTAGAGATTGTGAAGATGGACTTTAATAAAATAAAAAAGAGTGGAAAATAGATATGATGTTTATAAAATCTAACGCAAGTGATTTTAGTGAGAAGTTTGAAGAACTTTTAGGTCGTGGTAAGATGGACATAGCACATGTAAGTGCTATAGTTGGAAATATAATAGAAGAGATAAAAACTCAAAAAAATGCTGCACTTATACAGCACATCACTAAATTTGACAACTGGACGCCATCTTCAGATGATGAGTTGAAAATATCTACTGAGTCGATGAGTAAAGCATACGATAATTTAGATACAAAGTTAAAGTCTGCACTACATTTAGCATATGATAGAATTAAACTTTATCATGAAAAACAAAAACCAAAATCATGGTTTGACACAGAAGAAAATGGAACTATTTTAGGCCAAAAAGTAACCGCTGTTGATAGTGCGGGACTTTATATACCAGGTGGAAAAGCAGCTTACCCATCATCACTACTTATGAATGTTATTCCTGCTCAAGTTGCAGGAGTTGAAAATATTGTTGTTTGTACACCAACACCAGACAATGAACCAAATGAACTTTTACTTGCCGCTTGTCACTTATGTGGAGTAACTCAAGTTTTTAAAGTTGGAGGGGCAAGTGCAATTGCTGCGATGGCTTATGGAACTGAAAATATTCCTAAGGTTGACGTTATCACTGGACCTGGGAATATTTTTGTTGCAACTGCAAAAAAGATGGTTTTTGGTGATGTGAATATCGACATGATTGCTGGACCGAGTGAAATAGGAATTTTAGCAGATGATAGTGCTAATGCAAACCACTTAGCAATTGACCTGCTCTCTCAAGCAGAACATGATGAAATGGCAAGTTCAATCCTAATAACACCATCTCAAAAGTTAGCAGATGAAGTGAAGGTGGAACTTGAAAATTGGTTGCTTAAACTTCCACGCCAAGAGATAGCAAGAAAGTCCATAGAAGAACGCGGTGCTATTATCGTAACAGCTGATATGGATGAAGCTATTAAACTTATGAATGACATCGCGCCAGAACATTTAGAAGTAGCAACTGTATCACCATTTGATTTACTTCCATTTATAAAACATGCAGGTGCAATATTTTTAGGGCACAATACTCCTGAAGCAATTGGTGACTATGTTGCAGGTCCAAATCATACACTTCCAACAGGTGGAACAGCTAAATTTTACTCGCCACTTGGTGTTGAAGATTTTATGAAAAAGAGTTCTATAATTTCATTTAGTCAGAAGGCTATCAATGAGATAGGTCAAGAGTGTGCTTTAATAGCGAATACTGAAGGCCTTACTGCCCACGAACAGTCTGTAAGAGTGCGTTTAACTAAGTAATAACTAATTTATAGTCTAAGATAAGTTAATCTAAGGCTATAGTAGTAATTAAGGAGATTTAGTTACTCTTAACTTATCTTTTACTTAAACACTCTATTAGTAAAATAAATTCAATTTTCTACTCTCAAAATTACACATCAACAAAAATATATCTAAATAAAATTACAAATTTATAACTCCCTTAAGGTAAGTTAGATAATATAACCGTAGTTAAAAAAGCTCTGATTACCTTAAGTATTAGGGTTTCTTTTAAAGAAAATAAGTTGTAGTAATAAAACATAAATAAGCCCAATAGCGGCCAAAGGAGAATATATGCAATTAGGTTTCCTAGTTGATTTACACCTATGTATGGGATGTAAAGGTTGTGAGATCGCATGTAAAGTGGAGAATGAAGTTCCACTGAGTACATGGAGACTTCGCGTTAAGTATGTGGATGTGGGAACTTTCCCAGAGACTAAAAGAACTTTTACACCTCTAAGATGTAATCACTGTGAAAATGCTCCTTGTGAGAGAATTTGTCCAGTATCTGCACTTCACTATCTTGATAATGGAATTGTAAATATTGATAAAGAGCGTTGTATTGGTTGTGCTGGTTGTATTATGGCATGTCCTTATGGAGCAATCTATATAGACCCTGAGACTCAAACTGCTGACAAGTGTACTTATTGTGCTCACCGTATTGCTTCATCTATGATGCCGGCTTGTGTTGTTGCATGTCCTGTTGAAGCAAATATATTTGGTGATGTTGAAGATCCTGCTTCAGATATCTCTAAATATATCCAACGTCATACTGATGTTCAAGTTCGTAAACCTGAAAAGGGAACTAACCCACGTCACTACTATGTTGGAGCAAGTCAAGCTCACCTGAATCCTCTTGCATCAAGAAGAGAAGAAGGTTATAACTTATTTAATAAGATTACAACACTTCCAGTAGGAGGACACCACTAATGGTACATGAAACATTAGCAGCAACAAATGCTGTAGTAACTTTAGATGCTGCACTACCAGGTATCGTTTGGCCTTGGTTAGTTACAGTTAATATGTGGGCGAAGAGTATAGGTACTGGTGTTATTTTTATGCTTTTCATGCTTTTGAGAACGCATCCAGATGCATCAAAACACTTAAGATTAACAACTGCAATAGTAGCATTTGTATTTATTAATATATTCTTACTATTTACACTAGCTGATTTACATCAACCATTTAGAATGTGGCATATATTTTTCTATCCTCATTTAACTTCTGCAATTACTGTTGGTGCTATCATGGCATCTGGTTTCTTAGGTCTACTGACTCTATTAGTATTCCTAGCTTGGAAGAAGAATGATGTAGTTTATGACAAAGTATTACTTTGGACAACTATATTAGCTATTCCGGTTACACTTTATACTGCTGGTCTTATGGCACAAGCTACAGCTCGTGAGTTATGGCAAATGCCAACTGAATCTGCACAAATGATTTTAGCTGCACTACTTTCTGGTTCTGCAACTATGATTTTAATAGGTGGCGAGAGATTAACATATGAAGCTAAAAAGTCTTTAGGTGTTGTTCTTGGATTAAGTGCATTAATGGCATTTATCATCTATATGTCAGAGTATATTTTTGGCCCAATGAAAGCTGAAGAGGTAACTGTAGTTTTAGGTTACATCAAAGATGATGGTCCATATACTGTAATGTTCTGGTTAGGACAGTGGATAGCTTATTTACTTCCAATGTTACTAATCGTATTAAGTCGTTCAAGTAAATCAGAAACAATCCTGAAACTTGCTTCAATATTAGCGATAGTAGGTTTAGCAATTGTTAAACATGTATGGCTAATAATTCCACAATTATTACCACTTAGTTAAGGAGAGAATTTAAATGTATTTACAAAGTAGAAGAACATTTTTAAAAGGTGCTGCATTTAGCGTTGCTGGTGTAGCAATTGCTAAGGGTGTATTTGCAACTGATGCAGCGGCTGAGTCAGTAAATGAGAGTAAGTTCACAAATACTCCAGACTCAATAAACTTTTATCCAGATCATGCTGATTGGGATAATTTCTCAGAGCTTGATGGAGATGATTGGAAGCGTGGTGGTATTGACCGTCATGGTGTAGAGTCTGCTGAAAATCCAGATGGTATTAAAGTAAATAATTTCACACTTGTTCCTACAGTTTGTTCAAACTGTGAAGCAGGTTGTGGACTTACTGCATGGGTTGATAAAGAGACTTTTACAGTTAAGAAATATATGGGTAACCCATTTAGTACAGGTTCACGTGGACGTAACTGTGCTAAAGGTTATGCAGTACTTTCTCAAATGTACGATCCAGACCGTATACCTTTTCCATTAAAAAGAGCTCCAGGTTCTAAACGTGGTGAAGGTAAATGGGTTCGTACTACATGGGATGAAGCTATGGGAGCTATCGGTAAGAAAATGCACGATACTCTTAAAGTTGGTGATGAGATGTCTAGAAAATCTATCATGTACCATGTTGGTCGTCCAAATGAGAATGGTTTTGGTCACCGTGTTCCACATACTATGGGTCTTGATGGTTACAACTCTCATACAAATATCTGTTCTGCTGGTGCTCGTCAAGGTACTATTCAGTGGGCAAATGATGATAGAAACTCTCCGGATTGGGCAAATGCTGATCTGATTTTCTTACAATCATCACATGCTGCAGATGCTGGTCACTACTTCCAACAATCAGCAGGTTTAATCGCTGATGCACGTAAACGTGGTGCTAAAATGGTTGTTCTTGATCCTCGTATGTCAAATTCAGCTGGTATGGCTGACCTTTGGATTCCTGCATGGCCAGGTACTGAAACAGCTTTATACCTATACTTAGCAAATCGTGTTCTTAACGAAAAAGCTAAAAATGGTGAAGATCTAGTTGCTCATGACTTTGTTAAAGAGTGGGTAAACTGGGATCGCCTAATGGCAAACAGAGAATACATTGAAAAACATATGGTTGGAAATGGATATATTGCTGAGATGCCTAAAGGTGACACTTACGAAGACTTTATCAAGATGATTCAAGAACTATATGCTCCATTTACAAAAGAGTATGTAGTTAAAGAGTGTAAACTTGAAGGTATGGAAGATAAGTTAGATCAATTATGGGAAATGTACATTGGTGCTGGTGATAAGATCGCTACTTACTTATGGCGTTCAGGTCCAATTGCACACCGTGGTGGTTGGATGATTACTCGTGCTGGTTTCTTGTCTTTAGTACTTCGTGGAGCACTTCGTGGTGATGTTGGTGGTACAAGTTTCCACCACTGGCACGAAATTTCTGTTGGTGGTAAAGGTGATAAGGCTACTGTTGCAGGTGAGAGAGCTCCAAAAGTTGATGTTTGGAACGAAATCGCTTGGCCACCAGAATATCCACTATCTTCATATGAGATGAGTCATATTATGCCTCACCTTCTTATGGATGAAGAGTGGCAAGATAAGTGGACTAAGAAAGGTCTAAATATACCTAAGAAACTTGCAGTTTGGATGCCTCGTATGTACAATCCAGTATGGATTAATCCAGATGGTTTCAGATGGATAGAAGCACTTAAACGCGAAGATAAAATTGAATTATCTTTTAACCTATCTCCTACTTGGAGTGAGACTAACTGGTATTGTGACTACATTTTACCAACTGGTCTTGCTGGTGAGAGAAATGATCAACAGTCTACTCCTTCTAAGCCTGAAAAACGTACTGAGTTCCGTCAAGCGGTTCTTAGAGTTGCAGCTGAGAAAATGGGATGGAAAGCTAAAGATCCAACTCGTGCTACACTAGAAGCACACATGAAATATGGTCTTGGAGAAATCTGGGAAGAGACTGAATTCTGGGCAAATATTATGGTTCATCACATTGATCCTGATGGTAGCTTAGGTATTCGTAAGTACTGGGCATCTAAAAAAGATCCTTCACGTGCATTTACTGTACCTGAGTATTTTGATGCGGCGTTTAGCCTTTTACCTAAACTTACTGCTAAAGCTAATGAAATTTATAAAGATGAAGAATTCCCAGTTTATAGCTACATGAGAGACTTTGGATCTTGGACTGAAGAGGAAAATGTTTACAAACCTCAAGAAGATGAGTTAAAAGTTGATCGTGATTATGTATATGCTCATGGTAAAAAATATGATAGACATCATGTTAAAAAAGATGAGTTTGGTGCATTATGGGTAGAACATGATGGACGTAAGCACTCTATTGGTCTTGTTAAAGATGATAAAGTACTTGCAGGTTTCCATACTTTAAGTAAAAAACTAGAGTTTTTCTCTGAGTGGTTCTCTGAATGGAAATGGCCAGAGTATGCTATTCCTATTTATCCTCGTAATCCGAGCGAGTACAAGAAAATGGAGCATATCGTAACTCATGTTCACCATAGTATGATGCATGCAGAGAATGAGTTTGCACTAAACACAGTATTTAGATTACCGTATAATATTCATACTCGTTCTGTTAACTCTAAACACCTTATGGAGATTTCACAGAATCATAATCCAGTTTGGATTTACACTAAAGATGCTGAGAAGTTAGGTCTTAAACGTGGTGATGCTATTAGAGTAAGAATTACAGATACTGTTTCTGGACTAGAGAGTGGTTACTTTGTAGCTATGGCTGTACCTACTGAAGGTACTCGTCCTGGTGTTCTTGCTTGTTCACACCATGCTGGTCGTTGGAAACTTAAAAATTCTGTTAATGTTCCAGGGTTTGAGCATGCTCTTGGTATCATGGGTGTTGGTTCACCTCTATATGACATGACAAATGATGGTAAGGTTGGTACACTTAAGCCAGCTGGTGGAATTACACCTCGTCATGATGTATGGCAGTTTAAAGAGTACAATAAAGATCTTGACAATATCTGGTGGGATGGTCTTAGTGGTTCATGGCAAAATGCTGTAGCTCCTTCACATCCAGATCCAATTGCAGGTAACCATGCATGGCACCAAAAAGTTATCATCGAAAAAGCGAAAGCTGATGATAAGATTGGTGACATCGTTGTTAACTATGAAAACAATATGAAAGTTTTCCAATCATGGAGAGATACGTTAACTCGTCCACTTCAGACTGGTGACAAATTACGTCGTCCACAACACATTAAGCGTCCAGCTGTGCCTTTATCTAATAAAGCATATGCTGTTGAGATTAAAGACGCTTAACACATTTTTTATTAAAGCCCACAATAAGTGGTGCTTTAATATACTTCCAATAAATTTTTTTCAAAAGGTACACTCTTCATGCACGAAGATCTAAAAAATGAGCAATTAGCTCGTATAAACATATATGCATTAATTTCTAGAATATTAATGAATGAAGTAGATGAAACGCTATTAAAGTTAATTTTAGAAGATGAAAATATTTTATCATTTTTCCCTGAGTTTCAAAAGTGGGATAAAAGAAAGAATATGAGTAATAAAGACTTGATTGAACAGTATCTAAATGTTGATTTTACTAACCTTTTCTTACTTCACTTGGTTCCTTATGAGTCTTTTTATAGAAGAGATGATCAACAGATGGAAACTGGTGGTGAAAACCCTATTCAAGTTTTATACAATAAATATGAATTTAGAGTTGAACTTGATCAAGCTAGAGTAATGGCAGGAGATCATATAGGAGTTGAGTTAGAGTTCATGTATAAACTCTGTGAAGCTGAATATAAAGCTCTGCAAGAGGATGATTTCAGTGCTGCTGCTGAGATAGCTGAAATTCAATATGACTTTTTGAAAGATCATATTGTTGAATGGGCTCCTATGTATCTATTAAATCTAAAATCAGAAGCTGGTACAGCTTTTTACTTTGATGCAGCAGAATTCGCATTAGAGTTTATATTGAGTGATTTTGAGTATGTAACACAACTGAAAAATAGTACATACAATTATAAAGCATTATCAGGGGATAAATAATGGACATTAAAGATTTAAATGAACTAAGAGGTGAGTTTGAGCAGTTACAAAAAAATAATATGCAAAACAACTGCCTTGATGACTCTTGTGTTAGTGAAGATGAGGGAAGAGAAGATTACCCTGATTATCTAGCTGCAATATATACAGAAATAATGCCTCCAAACAAAAGTGGTATCTACTTCTCTAGATGGGATTTAAAAGCAATGGCTTCTGAGCTTGATGAATCTTTTGCTCTTGATGTAAGAGAGAGAATGTTTAAAAAGTTTATGCAGTGGGTTGCTACGCCTGAAGATATGCAACTACTTATAGGTCAGTTTAATAATAACATTGACGCTAAATGTAATATGTACAGAGAATATTCTGAAAAGTATCCATCATCTAAAGAGATATTTGACGTTAAAATCAAAAAAGCGGATTCTGCTAAACGCTATCTTGATAAAGTATATACAGAGTTTTTTACATAGACTCTGTTTTACTTCTTTAACCTTTTCAACACTTCTTGTTTAACTTTTTTATACTCACTCTTATTTTTCTTATTATAGACAATATCATTTAATATCTCATACTGATCTTTAAACTCCTGTTTATAGTACTTGTGGAGTAGTAAGTAGAGTAACTCTTTCGCATTCTTACTATCCTTTATATCTTTAAACTCATCGTTATAATAGGTAAAGTTGGATGGAATTAGTTTTGCACTTATGAAGCCGGCAATAAATATAGAAATATAGATGAGATAATCTAGGAGATATCTATAGTCATTACTATTTTTAGGATGATCAACTTCATCAACAAGAGTACTTATACCCATCTGTTTAACATCTACTTTATACTCCTGTGTTGAAAGAGTATAGTAGGTATCTTTTTTAGGAGAGTAGCACTCGATTTTTTGACTAGGCACTATAAAACTATTAGCAGATACTAGGGCATAGTTGAAGTCTCTATGTATATCGTATCCTTGCGAGGTTGCCTTATCGTAGTGTTTCGTTATATCTGAGAAGAGTTCTACGTTTTCTATGCTATTTATAGGAGTGGTAGAGAAGTTATGGTATCCAACTCCGTTTAGGGTGTAAACTATATTTGCACTCTCATAGGAGTGAATAGAACTGTTTTTAAGCTCTGAAGTGATTGTGAAGTCTCCTACTAGGTCTACCTCTTTTTTTAACTCTTTTACATGGAGTGTAATTGGAGTAAGGTTTACTTTTGTATCTATAGTCTCTATCCATTTAACATTATCTCGGCTTCCTTGAAAAACCTGAGCTACTGCTTCATCGCTTGCTACTTTTATAGTAAAGTCAAACTCTACTTTTATCTCTCCACTTTTAAGGGGGAAAAGTAAATATATATACTCCGCTTTTTTATAATGGTACTCTGGCTCTTCAGCTTTTTTATTAAGAAGAACTATATGGTACTCACTAGACTCTTTAGGTTTTAAAAAATAGAACATGTTGAGCTCTCTATCAACCTGCTGTGTTGTAAGTTTGATCTCTACTGCTTCTTTTATATATGGAGTGTATTTATTGGATATTAAATCAAATGTTGCAAGCTTATTGTTGGCATCTAAAGTTAAAAAAAGGAGTGTAAAAAGTATAATATATCTACCAAGGGTGTTGTTCATTTGTATATCCTTTATTTATGAGTTCATATGCTTTATAACCCATCTTATATTTAGTACTGCTTGTAGCACTATCTTTTGTTTTTTTCTTCTCATCATTAGAGCTTTTTTTCTTTGGATTTGAAGAGCCACTTTTACTCTCTAAAGCTTTATGACTTGACCTACTCGATGAGTTCTTTGAAGCCTTCTCTTTCTCTTTGTCTTTATCATTATTATCTTGTTTGCTTGCTTGCGTCTGTTCATCTTTTTGTTGAGTTCTTAGCATGTCGGTAACATCAGTCTTCTCTTTAGGGTTGAGAGTATAGAGAAGTTTTAGATTATAAAGAGCATCTTCATCTTTAGAGATGTTTAGAGCTTTGGCATAGTAAATCTTTGCTCGTTTGTAATGCCCCATTTTTACGGCACAGTTACCCATACTGTAGAGCGTTTTTTGCTTTATGCTTTTGTCCGTTGTTCTTATTTTAGAGAGTATCTCAATGGCCGTTCTGTAGTGGCCCGCTTTATAGTAGCTTACTGCTTTATTATAATAAGACTCAACACTTGGCTCTATCTTTTCAAACTCTTTGGCACTTGAAAGATAATCTTTTTGTTGATACAAAGAGTTTGCGTTTCTTAGATGATAAAAATCTAGTAAAGATGATTCTGCTTGGTTGGGGAGTAAAAAAAGTGGGATAAGAACATATAATTGATGGACTTTAGTCACTGCCATTAAAAATGCAATAAGTGAAATCATAAGAGGAAAGTAGAAGAGTTCTATATGACTTAAAACATCTACTTTAGTCTCTCTTTTTTTATCACTATTTGCATTGATATCTGAGATAAGAGAGTCTGCTATTGATTTATTATTGGAGTCTAAAGTATAATATTTTCCTCCTGATAAATTTGCAAACTCCTCAAGTATTGGGTTTATTCTTGAAATGACAAGATTATCATTTTCATCTTTTAAGTTTTTGGACTCTTTTGAAAGTATTGCTCCATTAGCAGAACCAGTTGCAACGATATAGGGAATGATTTTATTTTTCTTAGCAATATTAACAAGTGTATTTAAATCGTGTTCTTCTCCACCATCGCTAAAGATGATAAGACTCTTCTCTTCTATTGATACTTTAGAGACGCTTCTAAGAAGCTCTATTAGCGATGTTCCCTTTGTTAAAATATACTCCGGCTTGAGTGATTCAAGTGCGCTAAGGCTTATCTGAGTATCTGTAGTTGGTGGAGATATAAGTATGGCGTTTGACGTAAATGCGAACATAGCAAATCTGTTTTTAGGAAGCTTAGTAAGTATCTTTTTTAGCTCTAGTTTTGCTACTTCATATCTTGTTGGTTTCAAATCATCTGCCTGCATTGAGTATGATGCGTCTATGGCAACAATAAACTCTTGAGAGTCTATCTTCTCACTACTTTTTGAGTCTATAAGTATAGGTCTACTCAGAGAGAGGATAATAAAAGAACAACTAATAAAGAGAAGTGCAACCTCTCTATTTTTAGATTTTTCTTCACTTTTTGAGAGACTCTTGTAGAAAAGATATAGTGGTAGCAGTGTTATAAAAAGCCAAGGATATAAAAAACTCATATACTGCGACCTCTAAAACGAAGTAAAATAAAAAGCATTAAAAGTAGGGCAAGCGTTAGTGGAAACATATATAAAACATGTTTATTTAAATAGTGCTCAGAACGGATAGAACTTGGCTCAAGAGAATCAAGCTCTATGTATACATCCTTTAAGATCTCAGCACTTGTAGCCTGAAATGCTTTAGCATTTGTCTCACTAGAGATTAAAGAGAGTAGTTTAAAATCATAATCACTTTTTTTACCTATACCAATAGCATATATTTTTATATCGAGCTCTTTAGCTTTTTTGGTCGCTGCTTTTATAGAGATAGCTCCACTGTTTTGATAGCCATCAGTCACAAGTATGATAACTTTCTTTTTTGCTTCACCCGCTTCTATAACTCTTGTAGCAGCAGCTATTCCTTCACCTATAGCAGTGCTGTCTCCAGCTATTCCTACTTCAAAGAAGTCTAGCAAAAATTCTAAACTACTCATATCATAAGTGAGAGGCACAGCAGAGTAAGCATAACTCCCAAATATGCTAACGCCAACATTGTCATCATGGCGTTTGGCAATAAACTCTTTGAGTAGAGAGTTTAAAATATCAAACTTCTTTTTATCTCTATCTTCTTTATCAAAGCCTCTCTCAGCCATAGAGCCACTTGTATCAAGTGCGAAAACTAAGTCTCGTCCTTTACGTTTGTTGGATGATTTTTGATCGTAACTAATTGGAGAGGCTAGGGCAGTTACTATCAATGCGACTATGGCTGAGTAGAGTAGTTTTTCAAGTTGTAAGATAGATGTCTTAGTAGAAAAGAGATGAGTATGGGGAAATATAATCTCTTGAATACTTTTTGGGCACTTATATATACATATAATAAGTAATAGTGCCAAAAATAGATATGGATACTCAAACTCGAAATGATTCAATTATTTTCCAGCCCACAACATTTTAAGATAGAGACTAAGTGTTGAACTATATCCAACTTCACTAAAGAGTAAATTTTTCTCTTTATCATATATAAATGTAGTGGGAAGACCGACTATATTAAAACTTGATGAGAGGATAGTAGTGGAGTCATTGACAACTTTGTAATTATACTCATTCTCATCCATGTATTGTTTTATATCGTAAGATTCACCAGAATTTACTGCTACGGTTAAAACTTCAAAGTGCTCTGAGAGTGTTTGAATATTTGAAGCTTCAAGTTTACATGTTGGACACCAAGTCGCCCAAAAATGAATGAGAATCGGCTTTGAAGTTGGAGGAGTATATTTAGAAGAGTCAAGTAGTGTAAACTCTTTTATCTCTAGTGGACTAGAGTTAAGGCTTTGACTTTTGTATAGACTTATTATATTCGCAAAAATAGTAATGAAAATAGTGAAATATATTATCTCTTTTGCATAGTGTTTTATTTTTTGTATCATAAGCATAGCTTAACACTAATACGATAATAAATGGATAAAATTTTGAGGTGTTTGGGAGGTTTTTAGAAAAGTTTTGCGGTACTAAGATAGAGTATTACTCTATCTCAGCATCGATAACATCTTCGTCATCTTTCTTTTTCTTAGCATCAGCTTCTGCTGCAGCTGGGTCTTGCTCTTTCTTGTACATCTCTTCTGCCATTTTATGTGCAGCTTCTGTTAGAGTTTTTACCTTCTCTTCGATTTGCTCTTTAGTAGCAGACTCATCTTTTAATGTATCTTTTAAGTCTACAACTGCAGCTTCGATTTTAGCTTTTTCTTCCGCTTCTAGTTTATCACCCATCTCTTCTACTGATTTTTCAGTTTGAACGATTAGTGCATCAGCTTGGTTCTTAAGATCAACTAACTCTTTTCTTTCAGTATCTGCAGCTTTGTTTTCTTCTGCATCTTGAACCATTTTGTTAATCTCTTCTTCACTTAGTCCAGATGATCCAGAGATTGTGATTGACTGAGATTTACCTGTACCTTTATCAGTTGAAGAAACTGTTAATATACCATTTGCATCGATGTCAAATGTAACTTCGATTTGAGGTACACCGCGTGGTGCTGCTGGAATATCTCCAAGCTCAAAAAGACCAAGTGACTTGTTATCTTTAGCAAATTCTCTTTCACCTTGACCTACTGAGATAGAAACAGCTGGTTGGTTGTCTTCTGCTGTTGAAAAAACTTGAGATTTCTTAACAGGAATTGTAGTTCCTTTTTCGATAATCTTAGTCATAACACCACCAAGAGTCTCAATACCTAGTGAAAGAGGTGTAACATCTAGAAGAAGTACATCTTTAACATCACCACGTAAAACACCACCTTGAATAGCAGCACCAAGAGCAACAACTTCATCAGGGTTTACACTTTTGTTAAGTGCTTTTCCATCGAAGTACTTAGATACAGCTTCTTGAGCAGCAGGAACACGAGTAGAACCACCAACCATGATAATCTCTTTGATTTCATTGTTGTCTAAGTCAGACTCTTTCATAGCAACTTTAATGTGGTCGATAGTCTCTTTTATCAGATCAGCAATCATACCTTCAAATTTAGCACGAGTAAGTTTTACAACAAGGTGTTGTGGCCCAGCTTCTGTCATAGTGATAAACGGTAAGTTAATCTCAGTTTCAGTTGAACTTGAAAGCTCTTTTTTAGCTGTTTCAGCAGAATCTTTTAAACGCTGTAGTGCCATTTTGTCATTTTTAAGTTCAATACCATGAGAGTTTTTAAACTCTGCGTTTAAGAAGTCAACGATTTTGTTATCAAAGTCATCACCACCTAAGAACGCATTACCATCAGTTGAGAGAACTTCAAAAGTACCATCAGAAATCTCTAGCACTGTAACATCAAATGTTCCACCACCAAGGTCATAAACAAGTACGTTTTCTTCAGCTTTACTTTCTAAACCATAAGCAAGTGCAGAAGCAGTTGGCTCATTGATAATACGAAGAACATTAAGACCAGCGATTGTACCTGCATCTTTAGTTGCTTTACGTTGTGCATCATTGAAGTATGCTGGAACTGTAATAACTGCATCAGTTACTTTAGAACCGATGTAAGCTTCAGCATCTTCTTTTAGTTTTGTAAGAATCTTTGCAGATATCTCTTGTGGAGTGTAAATTTTACCAGCTACATCAACACAAGCAGCACCATCTTTGTTTACGATGTTGTAAGTTACTTTATCGTGAGCTTGTTTTGCATTCTCTTCATCCATCATAAGACCCATAATTCTCTTAATAGAAGAGATTGTTTTTTCAGGATTTGTGATTGCTTGACGTTTAGCTGGATCACCAACTAGAACATCACCTTTATCTGTAAACGCTACAACTGATGGAGTTGTGTTTTTACCTTCTGCATTTGGGATAACTTTCGCTTCTCCACCTTCATATACTGCTACACATGAATTTGTTGTTCCTAAATCTATTCCTATTACTTTACTCATTTTATTTTCCTTAAATTTTATTATATATTGTATTATTTGTATAACATCGTAATTATATTATGTTTTACAATTTTGTTGTGCTACTTAAGTAGCAGCTAACTATCTCTTAGTTAGCAACGATAACCATTGCTTCGCGCAGTGGTCTCTCTTTATATTTATAACCTGTTTGAAAAGTTTGAACTATCTGACCTGATTCTACTTCTTCACTATCTACTGCTTGAACAGCATTGTGAATATTTGGATCAAATGGTTCATCATGTGCTACCACAGTAACGCCATGTTTTTCTAAAGAAGTTATGAACTGCTTGTGTGTAAGCTCAATTCCCTCTTTTAACTTATCAAATAATTCTGCCTTATCTGCATCACCTGCTGCTGATTTCATTGCTCCATCTAGTGAATCCAAAACTGGAATCATATCTTTTGCAAATTTCTCGTTTGAGTATTCAACAGCAGTGTATTTTTCGCGTTCAAGTCTTTTTTTGATATTATCAAAATCAGCATGAACACGAGCATATTTGTCTTTTAACTCAGCCATCTCAGCCTGTAAAAGATCAAATTCATTCTCAACTGCTTCAGCTTCTGCCTCTGCTTCATCAAGAACTACATCTTCATTTTGTGTTATTTCATCTTCATTTTGAAGATTTTCTTCTTTAATTTCTTCGTTAGACATAATTGTTAAATGACTCCTTTTTTTAAAAGTTATCAGTATTATACAGATTGAGTGTAACAATGTCAAGTAATTCTTTAGTTTATTTACATAATAAAGTTGAGTCTAGTTGTATCAAGTATGAAATAAGTGAAATAAAACACTTGATATATGGCGTTTAAAGATTATTTTTGTATTATAAATAAATTAAAATTATGGAGAAAAAATGAAGTATTTAGCTTGGTTAGTAGGAATATTAGCATTATTAGTTGTTGGAATTTATATTGTTGTTTTTACATCATTTGGAAATAAACTCATAAAACCAATGATAGAGAATCAAATAAGTAAGGAGACCCAACTAGAGAGTAAATTAGATATTTTTTCATTAAGTCTCAGTGATTTTGAGATACTTTTAGAATTAAATGAAAATAATAAAATTTCTCTAAAAGGGAACTACTCAATTTTTTCACAATCAGTTGATGTAGTATATAGTGTGAATTTAGAGGAGCTTAAAACATTAAAGCCATTAACAAAAACTCAGCTACAAAGCTCATTTCATACAAGCGGAACTGTTATTGGGGATATGAAACTTATAAAAGTTAGTGGAGAGAGCGATGTTGCATCTAGTGCAACTACTTACAACATTGAACTTACTGATTTTCATCCTACTTCCATAATTACTAAAGTAGCAAATTTAGATCTTAAAGCTCTTCTGTTTATGCTCAACCAAAAAGCTTATGCAAGAGCAGATGTCAGTCTTGATTTGAATTTTAAAAATATTACACCACATGAACTAGATGGAAATATTCTGCTTATTACAAAAAATGGAGAGCTCAATAGCGATGTTTTTAAGAAAGATTTTAATGTTAGCATTCCTAAAAAGAGTCTATTTTCTATGAATCTTGATGCTACTTTACTCGGTGATGAGATTGACTATACATATCTTCTCAAATCAAGTTTAGCAAAAATCACTTCAAGTGGTAACTTAATCCCAGAGCCTCTCTCTTTGGATGTGATATATGGATTAGACATAAAAGAGTTAGCACTTCTTAAACCAATCACAGGTGCTGATATTAGAGGTGCACTGAAGTTAGATGGAGATATAAAAGGAGTTAAAGAGAAGCTAGTTGTAAATGGAAAAACAGACTTAGCCTCTTCTGCCACACAATTTCAAGCGATACTTTCAGACTTTGCTCCTAAGAGTGTAAAAGCAAATGTAAAAGGACTGAAACTTCAAACTGCTCTTTACATGCTAAACCAACCACACTATACAGATGGTTTGTTTGATCTAAGTGTTGACATAAAAGATGCAAATGTTGATAACCTAGCTGGCGTTATAAACAGTAAAATATATAAGGGTGTCCTAGATAGTAAATATCTAAGTAAAGCTTATGAGTTTGAGTCTGCTATGCCAGTAACCACATATAACGCAACTACCACAACGCTTCTTAATAAAAAAAGAGTCAATACAAAAGTTGACTTTAACTCAAATCTTGCAGACTTGGATGTTGAAAACGCTCTTGTAGATTTAAAGGATAACTCCATACAAAGTGACTACCTAGTGAATGTACATGATTTAAATAAGCTCTTTTTTATAACGCAGAGAGAATTAAAAGGCAATATAAGTGCAAATGGAGAGTTTAAAAAAGCAAAAGATTTAGACTTTAGTATGAACTCTGATGTTGCAGGGGGTAAACTGAGTGCAAATCTTCATAATGATGACTTTAAGGCGAAGATATATAGTATGCAAACTATTGATATATTAGATATGTTAATCTACCCGAAAGTATTTCAGTCATCTATAAATGGTGACCTAAATTATAATCTTGCAGAGTCAAAGGGAGAGTTTGTAGGAGTTGTTAAAAATGGAAAGTTCACGAAAAATGAAGTACTTGATCTTGCTAAAGAGTATGCTCACACTGATATGTATAAAGAGAATTTTAAAGGTGACATAAAAGCAAATATAAATAAAGAGAAAATTCTAGCATCACTCAATTTAAAGTCCAATCGTTCATCTATTGTCAGTCAAAACACAAAACTAAACTCTGTAAGTAAAATAATAGATTCTAAAATAGATATAAACGCAAATGGAAATCCTTTTATAGTATATCTCTCAGGCGATGTATCATCTCCAAAGGTAAATGTGGATGCAAATGAGTTGATAAAAAAAGAAGCAACTAAGGCGATAGAGAGTGAAGCGAAAAAATTTCTTGAGAAAAAAGGAACAACAGGTCTTGAAAAAGAGGCACAAAAGCTTTTAAAAGGTTTTTTCTAAGCTACTTTTTACTTACGTCACAAAGCGTAAGACAAAATAGAATCTCTTTGTTTTGCGTCTTTAGTTTTGTTGCCGCTTCGCTAAGCGTAGCTCCTGTTGTAACAATGTCATCAACTAAAATAACTAGCTCCTCTTTAAAATCATTTAGTACAAAATCTCTGGGATTAAGAAGCCTAAACTCTCTGCTTTTTCCAGAGTAGGAGAGGGAGTTTTTAGCTCTTAGTTTGTTAAAGAGCGGTTTGATATTTTGAGATTTTAAAGAGTTGTTAATCAGAGCTGTATGTGAATAGCCGCTTGTTATATTATCATCAATTGGAATCGATACGACTGGCTCATTAAAATGAAACTCATCAGCAAACTTTTTAAAAGAGAGCTCTGCTAGAGTAGCATAGATGTAAAATCCTAAGTCCGTATGTTTTGTATGGAGCAGATCTTTTATATCACCATATTTGTAAAAAGAGATTACTTCTATATTGTTTGAGAGTCGGCGTTTATAGATTTTGGGAGTTAAGAAAAGTTGTTGACAGGAGTGGCAGATATGTGTGAAAGAAAAACTCTCACACATTAAGCATTTCATAGTTGATTCTTAGTCCATCTTTAAAACAGACATAAAGGCTTCTTGAGGAAGTTGAACCTTACCGATAGACTTCATACGTTTTTTACCGGCTTTTTGTTTTTCTAAAAGTTTACGTTTACGAGTGATATCGCCACCGTAACATTTTGCAGTAACGTTTTTACCCATAGACTTTACAGTCTCACGAGCGATGATTTGACTACCAAGTGAAGCTTGAACAGCAACTTCAAAAAGTTGACGGGGAATAAGCTCTTTCATATTTTTAACTAAAACTCGACCACGAGGAAGTGCTTGGTTACGAGGAACTACGATACTAAGCGCATCTACGGCTTCTCCTGCTACTTTAATGTCTAGTTTTACAAGGTCACCAACTTTAAAGTCTATTGGCTCATAGTCAAATGACGCGTACCCTTTTGAGATAGATTTAAGTGTATCATAGAAGTCCATAACGATTTCATTCATTGGTACTTCATACTCAAGCATAACTCTATCTTCATTAAGATATGTCATTTTTGTCTGTGTCCCGCGTTTATTTATAAGAAGAGTAATAATATTTCCAAGATACTCAGCTGGTGTTATAACTGTCGCTCTTACATAAGGCTCTTCAATTCTATCAATAAAATTCACCTGAGGAAGTTCAGATGGGTTGTGTACAGCTATCTCATCTCCATTTGTTAGGTAAACTTTATATATAACCGAAGGAGCAGAAGCGATAAGGTCAAGTCCATACTCGCGTTCTAAACGCTCTTTGATAACTTCCATATGGAGCATACCAAGAAAACCTACACGAAAGCCAAATCCAAGCGCTACAGATGTCTCAGGCTCATACGAGAGCGAAGAGTCATTTAAACGCAGCTTATCTAAAGCATCGCGAAGGTCCTCAAACTTGTCCGTATCTATAGGGTAAATACCGGCAAATACAAAAGGTTTTGCTGGTTCATATTTTCCAACAGGTTCGGCCGTTGGATTTTTTGCGTCGGTGATGGTATCTCCAACGTTTACAACGCTTACCTCTTTGAGACCTAAAACAACTATGCCAATTTCACCAGACTGAATTGCTGGCGTTTTAATCTTTTTCATAGGGTGAGGGTACATTAAGTCTAAGACCTGATGCTCCTCGCCACTACTCATAAGTTTAATGTTTTGACCCTTTTTAATTGCTCCATCAAAAACGCGGACTAACGCAAGCGCTCCAAGATACGAGTCAAACCATGAGTCGTAAATAATAGCTTTAGTAGTAGCTTCAGGATCACCAACGGGAGCAGGGATTCTATCTACGATGGCGTCTATAAGTTCACGAATTCCAACGCCAGTCTTCGCAGATACTAGACAAGCGTCTGTTGCATCTATGCCGATTGCTTCTTCTATCTCTTCAGCTACGCGTTCAGGTTCAGCCGCAGGTAGGTCAATCTTGTTTATAACAGGAATAAGTTCAAGGTCATTATCTAACGCAAGATAAACGTTTGCAATAGTTTGAGCCTCAACACCTTGTGCAGCATCAACAATAAGAAGTGCACCATCAGAAGAAGCAAGAGACTTACTTACTTCATATGAAAAATCAACATGACCCGGTGTGTCTATAAGATTGAGAACATAGTGCTCTCCATCTTTAACATAGTCTAGTCTAACAGATTGAGCTTTGATGGTAATACCACGTTCTTGCTCGATGTCCATTGTGTCCATCATCTGCTTACCCATTTCACGTTCAGTGACAGAACCACACTCTTGTATGATACGGTCCGCTAAGGTACTCTTACCATGATCGATATGAGCTATAATAGAAAAGTTTCTAATATTTTTCAAGTTTATCCTCTATGCAAAAAGTGAGTTTACACTTTCGTTGTGGTAAACGCGACGGATTACTTCAGCAAAAAGTGGAGCGACAGTTAGAACTTTTACTTTTGAATGTTCTTTCGTCTCAAGCGTATTTGTAATGATTAGCTCATCAAGCTCACCATTCTCTAGGTTATCGTAAGCTTTTCCACTAAGAACACCATGCGTTGCGCAAGCCATTACTGAATTCGCACCCTTGTTTTTAAGTGCAGTGGCTGCTTTAACCATAGTGCCAGCAGTATCAACCATATCGTCAATCATGATTACATCATGACCCTCAACATTACCGATGATATTCATTACTTCACTTTCATTAGCCTTTTCACGGCGTTTATCAACGATAACCATCTCTAGACCCATGCGTTTTGCAAAGTATCTAGCACGGGCAACACCACCAATATCTGGAGATGCGATAATAGGATTTTTAAGGTTTTTGCTTTTGATGTATGTCTCAAATGTTACAGAACCATAAAGGTTGTCAACTGGGATATCAAAAAAACCTTGAATCTGTCCAGCATGAAGATCTATAGTTACAACTCTATCAATTCCAGCAGTCTCATAAAGGTTTGCTACTAGCTTAGCTGTAATAGGAACACGTGGAGCCGCCTTACGGTCTTGTCTAGCATATCCATAGTAAGGAACAACGGCAGTGATACTACTCGCAGATGAGCGTTTAAGAGCATCTGTCATGATAAGAAGTTCCATAAGGTTGTCATTTGAAGGTGCACCAGTAGACTGTACTATAAATACATCGCGACCACGTACTGATTCAGCTATCTGAACTGATATCTCACCATCACTAAACTTTTTAACATCAGCCTTAGCTAATGGAACATCTAAAACTTGACAAATCTCTTTTGCAAAATCAACACTAGCAGAACCAGCAAAAATCTTATAACCACGCATTGGTATTCCTTATGGGAAAATTATATGGAGAAATTATACAAGAATTGTTCTGAGGGGATGTTAAAATTTGAGATAGTTTTTAAAATATGTAACGCAATAATCTCATAAGAGAAGATTATTGAAACTTGTATGTAAAGTTTGCATAAATACCTCTACCCCAGTGTGCAGGAATAGTGTTGTTTGCACTTCTAAAATTTAAATCAGCGGAATAAACTTTCTCATCTAATAGGTTGTCTAGGTAGATAGAAAGTGTTGATTGTTTAGGTTTACCTATAGATAAAAGAGTTCCAGTGTCTAGCATAATATTTGCTGTTAATAGATTATAAGCTTTGGCCTCAGGGTTAATGTTTATACTTGTATCTCCAATTACTTCTCCTAAGTTGCTAGAGGGGCCTACTAGGCTATTAAAAACACTTAAGTTTGTTGCATTAATACCACTATATGTCGCTCCAATTTTAGCCATATAGTTAGGTGCATATGTAGATTGTTTGACACCAGAATCTGTTTCATTCTCTTGGTAACTAAAGTTTCCTGTTAAGTTTAACTTTTTACTGACTTGATATCTTCCTTCAAATTCAACTCCATTAAAAGTTGTGTAGCCTTCATTCTTCTGAGTCAATGGCGTTGTGCTATTATTATCATGGTCCCATCTAACTATTTGATTCTCAAGTTGAGAGTGGTAGAGAGTTAGTGCTAGTGATGTTTTATCTGTATTGTGTAAAAGTTGTAAATCATATGTATATACTTTTTCTGGATCTAGCAGCGGATTACCCATTAAAGCGGGAGCGTTTAGAGACGTTTCTACAATAGTTGGTGAACGATAGGCTTCACTATAAAGAAGCTTAAGCCATGTATCATCGCCTATGCCTTGAATAAAACCAGCCCTAAATGAAAAATCTGCTTCAATATCATTTGGTTTGTTTACCTGTACCCCTGCTATGATTTTTTGTTTAGATGAAAGCATATAGTCAGTTTGTACATAAGCGGCTGTATTGGTTATAGTAGTTTTTGGTAGAGATGTTTTTGTAGCACCAGGGAACTTAAATTGAAATTCAGAAGTGTTCTCTGCATGCAGGGCCCCAATTAAAATGTTTAAGTTACTAGATATATTACCTCTGAGTATGGCTTCGACTAAATGGGATGAGCCATCTGAGCGGTTATCTCCTAGAGCTTCTATTATCGTCCACTCAGCAGAATCATTTTGATGTGTATAGTGAACTTCTAAGTCCCACCCAGAGTATAGATTTTGCGTATAACCTAGGTCAATATAGGTGCGTTTTAAATCTATCTCTTTTGAGGGCAGTTGAAAAACAGAAGAGGCACTCTCGAGTTGGTTACTCATATACATTATGTCAAATGTGAGTTGTTTATACTCACCACTTATTAGAATGTTTTTACTCTCCTGTCCTGATTTATAATCACCAATATTCCCAAGCTCATCTTGTATACCACTTACGGTATCTCCATCTGACGTTATGTAGTTTGCACCTATGTTAATACTATAGTCTTCTCCACCTATAAGTGTAGAGAGTTGAGCTTGAGTTCTATTAAAGCTGCCATAACCTAAGTCAACTCTTGTTTCAGATATAGCTTCTTTAGCATTTTTAGTGATAATATTTACAACACCGGCTACTGCGTTTGTACCATGTATAACAGAGCCTGGACCACGAACTACCTCTATATGATCAATGACATTTAGTGGAAAGCCGAGATAGAAGTCACTGTTTAACCCACCATCAGTAGCCTGTCGAACAGGACGGCCATTTAAGAGGATGAGAGTGTGGCCTTCATGGTGAGAAGAGTTAAAGCCACGCATAGATGTTTTACTATGTGGATCTTGATGTGAACCTAGTACCTGCACTCCTACCACTCTATCCAAAACATCTCTAAGGTGTCTTGCTCCAAACTGTTTTATTTCACTTGCAGATATGATTGTTACTACGCCCGCTGCTAAGTGTTGAGACTCTTGGCGTTTAGATACCGTTGTGATAGGAACATTCATTAACTCTTCTAATGATAACATCTCAAGATCATCTTGTTGATTTGCTACTAAGACAGAGGAAGCTAATAGAGTTAAAAGTAGATTTTTTTTCATTTAATATTCCTAAGAAGTATATAATTAAATATAATAATAGTTTAACTTATATAAAATAAGTATTAATTCTCTGATATAGGTATGGTAAATGTAAATTTAGTTCCATTATCAGGGCTTGTATCTAGCTTTATTTTTCCATGAAGTTTCTGTGTCGTTAAGTTATAGACTATGTTTAAACCTAGGCCAGTCCCTCCCATATTGCGTCTTGTTGTACTAAATGGCTCAAATGCATTTTTTATAATGCTCTCATCCATTCCATCACCATTGTCTTCATATATTAAAGTGAAAGAGTCTCCATTATTTACAATAGATATACTTACTTTAGCATCCTTTTTATTTTTGTTATAAGCATGAATAAGAGTATTTTGGATGAGATTACTAAAGATTTGAGCATAGCTTCCGGGAAAAGAGTTGACGACTAGCTCTTTATCTCCAGTTATAGTTGCTTTTATAGGAACTTTTTTTAGTTTATTGTGAAAGGTTAATAGAACTTCTTCTAAGTAGGAGTAAAGATTAAATTTCTGTCTTGATTCTACGCTTTGATCAATAGATATCTTTTTAAAACTTCGTATTAAGTCTGCAGCTCTCTTTATGCTAAGCATAAGTACTTGTGAACTCTCATTAAGCACATCTAAACTTTTGAGCATTGTAGACTTTTTTATAGTGCCTTCATTTATTTGCCTTGTAAGCTCTTTCGTCTCATGAACTATGATTGATCCCCCTGTTAAAGCATTGCCCAAGGGTGTATTTACTTCGTGAGCTATACCACTCACTAAGCTTCCAAGTGAAGCCATTTTTTCTGATTCTATTAATTGGGTTTGTACACTTTTAAGTGCTTCTATACTCTGCTCAAGTTCATGTGTTCTCTCCTGAACGCGTGTCTCTAAGTTCGATGTGAGTGAATCTGTATCCTTTAAAAGAGTATTAAAAGCATTGTAGAGAGTTTGAATCTCATTGTCTTTATTATGTTTTACTCGGATTGAATAATCTTTAGAGTTTGCAACACGATGTGCTACTGATGCTAAGTGAATTATAGGGTGGAGTATTTTACGACTTAAAGATTTTGATATAAAGTAGGTCAGAAGAATAATTAAGAGTAAAAAAATGAGACTCTTTACTAGAAGGTCTTTAGTGGAGTCTGTAATGCTCTGAGTCTTTTTTTGTATATGTATATAACCTAGAAGGGACTCGTCTTGTTTTATGGGTATAGTTTGATTATAAAGACCAAAATCTAAAATTAGTGGGTTATCCGATATAAAAAGAGACTCTATCTTTTGCATCTGTTTAGGTACTTCATAGTCGTAAGGATTAAATGTTACAAGAGCATTTTTATCTGGTGAGTAGACAGTGGCATATCTGATTGATTCTCTATGCTTAAGAGATGCAAATGCATCTGAAATTGCTAATGTATCTCCAAACGCGAGAGGAGCACTAACAAAGTCTGCAATAAGTTTTATTTCTAGTTCACTTTGGTATATAAAGGAGTTTTTTTGTGTGTTTATACTATTTAAAACATTAAAGATAATACCGAAAATAGATATCATAATAGTAATACTCATGACTGATAGAAGCATCTGTAGAGTTATTGATTGTTTTTTTAGCATTATTGGACTACCTTAGCAAACTTCAAGAGTTTATAGCTTGCCTTAAGGCTCGCTTTTTTTAGTACTTCATTGTTTATGACAAATTTAAGTTTGTTATCTTTTAAATAAAAGCTAATCATAGAGCCGCGATAGATATCATCATAGTTATCACTAATGATTAAAATATTCTCTGATGAGATATTATTAACAAAAGTGATCTCTTGAGCATAGTTTGTATTTCTTATATAAAGCATATTACACTCTTTAGATTCAATATTATGCTCACCTATTGAGAGAGGAGTAATTCTCAGGTCGTAGTTACTAAATTTTTTTGATTCATACTTATCTTGCAGGGAGATGGCAAATTTTTTATCATTGTAGATACAAATATTAAATCTCTCTATGTCTTGAGGCCACTCAATAAACATAGAGAATTTTTCTAAATATATCTGTTTGATTTCATCCTCTGATATAGCATTGAGGTATGTAGGGAGTGAGATAAAACTTAGAAGTATTAGAGCTTTAAGGAGCATTATTCATTAAGTAATTGTGCTTGAGGCTTTCCAAGAAAATATCCTTGAGCATAATCAACTCCCATCTCTTTAATTGTATTGTAGACCTCTTCACTATGAACAAACTCTGCTATTGTTGTTACTCCAATCTTTTTGGTGAAGTAGAGGATAGTATCTGTAACTATTCGAGAAGAAGAGTTTTCGATAATATCTTTGATATAAATACCATCTATTTTTATAGACTCTAATGAAAGGTCTCCTATTTGAGCAAAATTAGAACACTGAACACCAAAGTCATCTAATGCTAAGCCATATCCTAGTTCTGTAAGTTTATGGAGGTGCTTTTGGGCTGTAGGGTCATTTAGTATGCTGCTCTCTTCAAGTATCTCAAAAGATATTCTACTTGGTGATATCGAGTATTTTTCTCTTGTATCTTCAATATAGTTTATAAAATCACTCTCAACTAAATCTTGGTCTGTGATATTTACAGAGAATCGGAGCTCATTTTTCTCAAAATGTATACATGCTTGTAGAAACATAGCTTTTGTGATTTGATAAAGTAAACCAGCGTATCTTGCTGTTGGTAAAAAATCACAAGGAGAATGGACAACACCATCTTTTTCTAATCTAACAAGAGTCTCATATTTTACAACTTTATCAGTTTTACACTCGACTATTGGCTGAAAATAGGCGATTATTCTGTTGTTGTCCAGTGCTTCTTTAATCCATTTTGTCCATTGTGTGTTTTTTTCTACCTGCTTAAGAATATTTAGATTTTCTGAGTAGACCTGTATCCTGTTTCTACCTAAATTCCTTGCTTCATGTAGTGCGATCTCAGCCTTTTGAATGAGATTAATTGTCTCATTTTGAACTATGGATACCGTCACGTTAATTCTGTATTCAGAATCAAAAATTAAAAAATAGTGACTAGCAATAATCTCCTTGACTCTGCTTATCTCTTCTAAGAGTTGGAGTGATTCATCACTACTGCATAGCATCGCAAAGATATCTGATTCGAGTCTATAAACTTCCCATTTTGGGTCTGTAATTTTAACGAGTAGATTTTTAAACTGCATAAGAAGCTGATCACCAACGTCAAATCCATATACATCATTTATCATACTAAATGAGTCAATATTAAAAAGTACTAATGATTTAGAATTTTCTGTATTTAGATCAAAGTTGAGTTTTGTACGATTTCCCGTATGTGTTAAATTGTCTGTGATGAGTGTATTGTAAATCTCATTTTTTTTGATTAGTAATTCTGCAAGTTGATGATACTGCGATAGAGCAGTTCTTATAGTTGTGTAGAGTTTATCTGCCGTTAGTTCCGTTTTTTCTCTATAGTCAGATATATCATAGTGATCAATAACATAGCGTTCGGGTGCTTTTCCTGCTTGTCCAGTTCTTATAATAATACGAGTTAAATTATTAAAAAGTTTATGTCTAATAACATTAACTAAGTCTAAACCAGAAGAGTCTGTCTCCATAACAACATCAAGAAGTATTACGGCAATATCGCTATTTTTCTCCATATACTCTTGAGCTTCAGCCGCGCTGTAAACAGATATGAAGTTTATCCCTTTTGATTCATATGAAAAATCATGCAGTGCTAACTTTGTAAAAGTATGCACCCCTGCATCATCATCTACTATCAGTATATTCCAAAAAGAGCGTTCACCTAGAGGTGAAGTATCATCTTCAGGTTCAAATAATAGTAAGTCCTCACTCATATATAAAGCCTTTAAGGAATTTAAATTAAGATGTATACTATCATAGCTAGTAAAAAAAGCTTCTTAAATATAAAACGATATGATTTAAAGCAGTTTTTGAACTCGTATAAGTGTGGAGAGTAAAATAGCTGTTTTATCTATATGTGAGCTTTTCATTTTTAACTCACTACGTAGAAGTAGTTCATGCAGTTTTGAATATATGAGGGGTTTTATCTTTATGCTTAGGGCTGCTTTTTCATCGACGACAAATTTTGGAGCAGGGTAGCCAAGTATCTCTAGTGCATTAGGTGCTCCATTTACTCGTATATAGATATTGAACATATAGAGTTGCGTTAAGTATGAAGTTATAGCTGTGATGACACGTATCTCATCTTCTCCATGTTCTAAGATACTTAGCAGGTCATCTCTAAAATCTTTTTTAGCAAGTATTTTTTTAATGAAGTCATCTAAATTAACCTCGGCTAATCCAAAAACGAGACTGTCTACATCTTTAGTGGTGATTTCTCTATCATAAACACGAAATTTTTCTATCTCGTTTGAAGCTAGTGCTACATCTCCATTATGAATCTGTAAAAGATGAGAGACTGTGTATTTGTCAATCTTTACGTTTTTAGCTCGCGCGACTTCTAAAACGATGTTTTGCGCTTCATAATCTTTTGGATGGAAAAAACGCACACTCATGGCGTTACTTTTTGCAAAGGCCTTTTTGTTGTTGTAAGTTTTATGATCACTTCCATAATATGCATATACAAAAATATTATCGGGATTTTTATCGCAGTACTCTAAAAGGGTATCGAGATCTTTTTTTGGGACTTTTTTTTCACTCTTTATGATGAGTATGTTTCTATCACCAAAAAGAGAACCTTGAGAGAGGTGAGACTTTGCAGAGTTAAAGTCATACTCATCATGATAGTAGTTTAAAATATTCGCATCATCTATGTTCGTGAGCATTTTTGTATACATATCTATCAAAAAAACAGACTCCCCAAAAAAAACAAAACTATTTGAAACTGACTGATTTTTTATGTGAGTATCTAACTCGTTTTTATACATCCACTTTCCCAACTACAATGGCATATATTTTTGCTCGAGCAATATCTACTTTTTCTATTTTTACTATGACATCTTCAAAAAGAACAACATCACTGTTTGAAGTTATCAAAAAGCGAGCCCCTTGAATCTCATCATGAAGTTCTGCTTTTATTTCTACTTCTGTTGCAGTTATACGTGCTTTATACTCATTGCCAATGTTTTCATTTGCCCAACGAGCGTATTTCCTTGCCATAAACTCATTTTCTATACTGCTCGCTTCTCTCTCTTTTTCACTGATGGTCATACTAAGTGCTTCAATATTACGTAGTACATAAGAGCCTTCTTGTGTATCACCTGCATTTATAGCTTTAAGAAGTCTATGTACTATCAGGTCAGAATAACGCCTAATAGGTGAAGTAAAGTGAGTATACTGCTCAAACCCAAGTCCAAAGTGTCCAGAGTTTAGTGGCGCATATCTTGCCTGCATTTGTGAGCGGATTATGAGAGTATCTACTTCAGACTCTATATCCATCTCACGAGCCTGTCTCTGAATGTCAGAGATTGTCTCTTTGATAGACTTCTTAATCTCTATTTGCATACCAACTCCAGCGAGTTCTTGGTAAAGTATTTGTAGTTTTGCCTGACTTGGAGGTTCGTGAATTCTAAATATTCCTCTCTCAAATGAAGAAGCTGCCTCTTTATTTGCTAAAAGCATACAGTCTTCTATAAGAGCATGCGATGGAGTCTCTTGGGCCTCATGAGTTGAGACTAAGTTTGAATCTTCATCTATTGTCATATCAATCTCAGTTGACCTAAAGTCATAACCCACTTTTAAACGCTTAGCTTTTAGTGCATCAGTTACAACTCGTAGTTTTGTAAGTGCATTAAAGATTATCTCTTCATCGCTATTTTGAGCCTTTAAATCACCCTCAAAAAAGCTATCTATCTCCTCATAATTAAACCTGCGTTTAGAGTGGATTATAGCTTCATAAACGGATGAGGAAGCTACTTCAAGAGTATCTAGGTTGAGCTTCATCTCAAAAACATAAGCGAGTCTATCTACATGAGGCTGCAAAGAACAAAGTGTCTCACTTAGTTGGCGAGGAAGCATTGGAATGGAACGATGAGGAAGGTAGATAGAAAAACTTCTATAGATGGCTTCATTATCAAGTGCACCAAAGGGTTTTATATACTCACTTACATCCGCTATAGCCACATAAAGAGTACTGTTTTTATCATCCCAGCATATTGCATCATCATAATCTTTTGCAGTAACAGGGTCAATAGTACAAAAGTGAAGCTCTCTTAAGTCCTTGCGTTTAGGATATTTACTTGCATTGACTGGCTCGAATGATTCTGCTATTTTTAAAACCTCTTCATCAAACTCATCATGCTTGTTGTATTGTGCGAGAACTATCTTTTCATCAACTTTAGGGTCTTTAATATTTCCTAGTTTTTCTAAGACTTTATTCTCTTGGTTGTCTATCTTAAAAACATCTCCAACATTGTAAAAATTTAATTCATCAGGTGTCAGTTCTGCACCGATTGGATACTCTGTTTTTAGATCAACTAAAGAGAGGTGAGAATCTTTTTGAATAATGTAGGCAATACTATAACTCTGCTCGCGTCCAACTATTTCAGCGATTTTAGCAGATGGAGTTCCCCGCTTTCCAAGTAAGCGCTGTGCAATGATGAGGTCACCCTCTTTTGCCTCGCCTAGATCTCCCTCACCAATGAAAAGGTCACGGATATTTTCACCTATAACATTTAAGTATGCTGTATCTTTTTGAACTAGACCAAGTGTGCCTGCACGAAACTTGGAATTAAATTTATAGATATTTTCTTTTTTTGTGAGGTATTTTTTAGCCATCCAGTTTTGAACATGTTTCATTTCATCAACTGTGATATCTTGCTCACTTAAACCAAGAGTAAGCCTAATAAGTAGAGATTTCAAGGGAAAACTATTTAGCGTTTTCTATAGCTGTGTCGAAGCTTTCCATATCGAGCCCATACTGCTCAATAAGCTCTTTGGCGGCAGCTATGCTTACATCGGTAACATTTGCATTTATAGGAACGGCAGTACGTACTACATGTAAGATTTGAGCAGGGCGTTGGTACTCTGCTTCTGCGTTTTGAGGGTTTAAACAATTTTTAATTACATCTACAAGCCCCTCTTCAAACTTCCACTGAGCAAAAATAGTTGCACTTACTTCTGGTGTATCAACTCCAACTATCTTTCTCTCAGCCGCTTCAACATCACCTAACTCTTCAAGGGCAGCAGTAAACGCTTCTTTTGAGCCATCTGCTAAGATCTGTTGTGCTATGAGCACTTTTCCAATTTCAACAAGAAACGCAGCTGGAGATAAAACTCCAAGCAGTCTGTTCTCTTTTCTAATACACCATGATGTCATTAGACCATGTTGCTTCTTTGAGAGTCCAGAGAACATCTCATTACTGATACCATAGGGGGATAAATCAAGAGAAAAGCTCTTTTTGACAATACTTGCAAGAGCAAAACCACGTACAGTACCCATTCCAAATAGACCAACAGCTTGAGAGATAGCATTTATTTCACGGGAAAACCCATAAAGTGGAGAATTTGCAGCTTTTAAAATGTCTGCAGTTAAAAGAGGATCTTTTTCAAGAATTTTAACCATATCATTAAAACTACTATCCGGATTTTGATAGACAGCTTCTATCTGCATTGCAGATTCAGGAAGTGGTGGAAGTTGTTTGATTTTTTTTAATATTTCATCAGTCATATTATGCTCTCTTATTTTTACTTAATTAATACAATTATAGTATCAATTAATAAATAACTACTGAATATTTACAAAAAACTGATATTATTTTTTTAAATATTAAACAAGGAAATAAGAGTATGCAAAGAAATGCAATGCTAAGACAACTCGGATATGCACCAAATGATGCTTTAGAAAAACAATTAGAAGCTATAGAGATGAATACACCAGGATATGAAAAAATTCAAAAGCACATTATGGATCTACATGATCACTTAAAAGTTGATGGTTCGTTTGTGGCACTATCAAACTCATGTGACTGTTTTAAAATAAAAGTAGAAGCACCTAGTCCAGAACTTGCATTAGACGCACATCAAAAAATAGAACACTTTAGTTCAAAATTTAAAATAGATATTAAAAAGCTTGATAATAAAGAGACATATTATATATCTGGTTTTAAAAACTAAGTATTGAAAGAGCCTATAAGCATTGAAGGTTATGACCTTTTAGTAAAGGAATTTAAGTTTCTTTTAGAAAAAGAGAAACCAAAGGTTGCACAAGAAAAACTTGTTGCAGCAGCACAGGGTGATAGAAGTGAAAACGCTGACTATCACGCTGCAAAAGAGAAGCTGCGTTTTATAGATAAGAGACTTTTTTATCTCAACTCCATGATGCAAAAATCACAAATTATTGATCCCTCCCTTCATTCACACCTAAAAGTAAGTTTTGGCAGTAGCGTTAGGGTTCTAAATATAGATACGGACGAAGAAGAGCTTTACATTATATGTGGTGTTTTGGAGAGTGAGCCTGAACATGGCCTTATATCTGTACACTCACCCTTAGCTAAAGCTATGATAGGTAAAGAGGTAGATGATGAGTTTAAAGTGAAGCTCCCCAATGCTTTAAAAGAGTATGAAATACTCAAGATTGAGTATAAAAATATATTTACTTTGAAGAAAAATATTCGAACACAAAAAGAGTTTACTTTCCATTAAATTATTTTTTACCACCTTTTAGATATAATCCCTCTTTAAAAACCAAAAATTAAATTTTTAGGATTCCATGTGAGCCAACAATTAGCAGATATAGAGACACAATTAGCAAACCATAAACTTTCAGCAGATGATTATACGCACATTAAAGAGATACTTAAACGCGAGCCAAACTTAGTTGAACTTGGTATTTTCTCAGCTATGTGGAGTGAGCACTGCTCATACAAATCTTCAAAAGTGCACTTAAAAGGTTTCCCAACTAAAGCTCCTTGGGTTATACAAGGTCCTGGTGAAAATGCTGGTGTTATCGACATTGGTGATGGCTATGCTGCAGTATTTAAGATGGAGTCACACAATCACCCATCTTTCATAGAGCCTTATCAAGGTGCTGCAACTGGCGTTGGTGGAATTATGCGTGACGTTTTTACTATGGGTGCACGTCCTGTAGCGTCACTAAATGCTCTTCGCTTTGGTAATATCCTAAATGATGATGATATCTCAAAACACCAGCGTTACTTAGTTCGTGGTGTAACTGAAGGTATCGGTGGTTATGGTAACTGTATGGGTGTTCCTACTATTGGTGGTGAAGTAAGTTTTGATGAGTGTTATAATGGAAATATTCTTGTAAACGCGTTTAATCTTGGTATCGCAAAATCAGATGAGATTTTTCTAGGTCTAGCTGAAGGTCTTGGTAACCCTGTAATGTATGTTGGCGCAAAAACAGGTAGAGATGGTCTTGGTGGAGCGGTTATGAGTTCAGACAGTTTTACTGAAGAGTCAAAATCTCTTCGTCCTACCGTTCAAGTTGGTGATCCATTTACGGAAAAGCTTCTTCTTGAAGCTTGTATGGAGCTGTTTAAAACTGACCATGTTGTTGGTATTCAAGATATGGGTGCTGCTGGTCTTACTTCATCTTCATTTGAGATGGCAGGACGTTCTGGTTCAGGAATGATTATGCATCTTGACAAAGTTCCAGCTCGTGAAGAGGGAATGACTCCTTATGACTTTATGCTTAGTGAGTCACAAGAAAGAATGCTTTTATGTGCTAAAAAAGGTTCAGAACAAGCAATTATAGATATTTTTGAAAAATGGGACTTAGACGCTGCCGTTGTTGGTGAAGTAACTGACACTGGAAATATGGAACTTTTCTGGCATGGAGAAAAGTGTGCTGAGGTTCCAGTAGACCCTGTGAGTGAAGAGGCACCTGAACTTAACCGTCCAATGAGTAAACCTGCATATTTATCTGAACTAGCATCAGTAACTATTGACGATTTTGACAAAGTGACAAATCAAGTAGCGTTTGAAACACTGACAAAGTCTATGGAAGTTGTAGATAAATCTTGGATCTACACACAGTATGACTCAATGGTACAAACAAACACTATCAAAAATGGCGGTATGCTCGACGCATCTGTTATCCGTGTAAAAGAGAATGGAAAAGCGCTTGCAATGAGTGCTGATTGTAATGTTCGCTACTGTTATATAGACCCTAAAAATGGTGGAGCTGCTGCAGTTGTAGAAGCTGGTCGTAATGTTGCTATGAGTGGTGCTCGTCCTTTGGCTATTACAGATTGTCTTAACTATGGTAACCCTGAAAACCCTGAAGTTATGTGGCAGTTTGCTCAGGGTTGTTTAGGAATAAAAGAAGCATGTGCCGAGCTTACTACTCCAGTTATCGGTGGAAATGTTTCACTCTATAATGAAACTAATGGTGTTTCAGTTTTTCCAACGCCATCTATTGCAACTGTTGGTGTAAATGATGATCAAAATAATGTTTTAATGTCTTCATTTCAAGGTGCGGGAAATGCACTCTATCTAGTAGGTGAGTCAAAGTCAGAATTTGGTGGTTCTCTTTATATGAAAGAGATTTGTCATACGGTTGCTGGCGTTATGCCAGAGATTGACTATAAGGCTGAGCTTGCTCTATGGGAATTAGTTATAGAAGGGAATAAAAAACATTTACTTGAGTGTGCAAAAGATGCATCTTCTGGTGGTGTGGCTATTGCACTTGCTAAGATGGCAGCTACTTCTGGTTTAGGTTGTGATGTTGAGATAAGTGTTATAGATGAGAGAGATATTTTCGCTGAATCACAGAGTCGTGCTATCATAGAAGTAAAACCTGAAAATCAAGAAGCTTTTGAAGCTATGTTAGATGAGGGTATGAGCGTTGAGAAAATCGGTACTGTTGGTGGAGATAGCATTAGAGTAAATGATGTTACTATGAGTATAAGCGAGTTACAAGATAACTACTATAACACATTCAAAAAAGTGATTGAAAGAGACATTTAAAACTCTTCCATCTTAAAAACTTCATAAGCCACCTCTTCATAGGGGTGGGACTCTTTTAAAACCTTTACGGCTTCTCTTATCTGTGAGTCTTCACATATCATCTCTATTTTATACTCTTTAACTAACTCTACCGTATCGAGTTGACCAAGAAATGGATTTGCTCCATTTATAGGTCTGAATTGTCCAATGCCCTGTGTTTCAAAAGAGCATTTGTCATAGTTGTTAAACTTTCCTACACCTATATTAAAGAGGGCTTTTTTTACCTCTTCTTTATTTTGTGAGGGTACGTAAAAGTTAAGTTTATACATCTTCTAGAAGCCTTAGTAGATCGGGATCCAACTTAAACGCAGAGCCAGTGACTTCATCTATACTCTTGTAAATAAATCCATCTTTGGTATAACAAATGACGCTATTTGTATGCGAGCCAAGAAGCCCATCTATTGCATAGTTTACAAACTTATATGCCATAAGTCTATCATAGCTAGTTGGGTTTCCGCCGCGTTGGATATGACCTAGTATTGATACTCTAGACTCTATCCCTATGGTCTCTTCAAACCATTTTGCAATCTCTTGAGGGTCTTGTTTAATGCCTTCGGAGACGATGGCTATAAAGTATTTTCTTCCATGTGCCATTTGCGTTTTAAAATTATCTTCATAATCGCTTATGTTATGCTCTCTTTCTGGAATAAGACAGAGTTCCGCTCCTGATGTCAGAGCCGATATAAGCGCTAAATAGCCACAGTCCCTTCCCATCGTCTCGATTATAAATGCTCTGTTAAAAGACGATGCAGTGTCTCGGATGGCGTCTATGGAAGTTCTAATGATGTTTAAAGCGCTGTCTACACCTAAACAGTAGTCGGTTCCATGAATATCGTTGTCAATGGTAGATGGAATCCCACAGGACTTAATAGAGTGCTCTTTATAAAAAGCGTCTAAACCTCTAAATGAACCATCCCCGCCTAAAACAACAAGCATATTTATGTTAAGCGCATCTAAGTTGTCTTTGGCAATTTGACGGTACTCCGGATTCATAAAACGTTTGCTTCGTGCGCTTCCTATTTTTGTGCCGCCTCTATTAATTATTCCAGATACATCTCTGTAGCTTACCTCTTGAATATCGTTATCGATAAGGCCTTCATAGCCGTTATAAACAAAGAAAGGCGTCAAGTCTTTTTTTAAAGAGTACTCTACAAAGTGTTTGATAGCCGGATTCATGCCGGAAACATCCCCACCAGAACATAAAATTGCAATATTTGACATTAAATTTTCTCCTTAGAAAAAAGTAATTAATTGACATAGTTTACCATTATCTAAACTACAATTAGTTAAAATTCCAAATATAATAAAATAGATGATTTCTTCTCTTGTCGATAGGCAAAGCTTTAGTGAGTAGGAATTTTTTTGGAGCTTTGCTTCAAAAAAAGGAGATATAGTGAAAAGAGCATTAGTTAGCGTTAGTGATAAAGCAGGTGTAGTTGAGTTTTGTAACTCATTGGTAAAAAATGGTTATGAGATTATATCTACTGGCGGAACTTATAAAAAACTAGTTGAAGCTGGAATATCAGCTATTGAAATTGATGAGGTTACAAAATTTCCTGAGTGTTTTGAAGGGCGCGTTAAAACTTTAAACCCTTATGTTCATGGAGGGATTCTTCACCGTCGTGACAAACAGTCACACCTTGACCAGGCTAAAGAGCTTGGTGTTGAGTCAATTGACTTAGTATGTGTAAATCTTTACCCATTTAAAGAGACTATTGAGAGAACTGACGACTTTGATGACATCATTGAAAACATCGACATCGGTGGACCGGCAATGGTTCGCTCTGCTGCAAAGAACTTTGACTCTGTTATCATCGTGACAAACGTAGAAGATTACTCAGAAGTTATCGATGCGATAGAGAATGAAAAAAATACAAAAGATTTCCGTCGTGGATACATGATAAAAGCATATGAGCATACAGCGGCTTATGACTCTATGATAGCTAACTACATGAATGAGCGTTTTAACGAAGGTTTCGGTGAAAAGCAGTTCGTAGTTGGAAACAAAGTAATGGATACTCGTTATGGAGAAAATCCACACCAAAAAGGCGCGCTTTATGAGTTTGACAAACACTTCTCAAACAACTTTAAAACGCTAAAAGGCGAAGCGAGCTTTAACAACTTAAACGACCTTAACGGTGCTGTGAAAATTGCCGCTGGTTTTGGTGATGACAACGCGGTATGTATCTCTAAACATGGAAACCCTTGTGGTTTTGCTATAAAAGATACTCTTTTAGAAGCTTATACTGAAGCACTTAAATGTGATCCAGTTTCAGCGTTTGGTGGCGTTGTTGCGGTAAATGGTACCGTTACAAAAGAGCTGGCTGAGAAGATGAATGAAATCTTTTTAGAAGTAGTTATCGCTGGACGTATTACGCCTGAAGCTCAAGAAGTATTTGCCGCTAAGAAACGTATCAAGCTTTTTGAGATGGGAGCTGATAAGTTAGTTCTTGCAAATGATAGAAAAGATTTTAAACACATCGATGGTGGATTTGTTTTTCAAGACGCTGACGTTGTTGGAGCTAATGAAGTTAAAAACGCTAAGCTGGTTTCTAAAAACGCGGCGACTGCGTCAGAAATGAAAGATTTAGAGATAGCGTACAAAGTCGCGTCTCTTACAAAATCTAACTGCGTCGTATATGTTAAAAACTCAGCTATGGTAGCTGTCGGTATGGGTATGACGTCTCGCGTTGACGCTGCTCAGTGCGCTTTGAAAAAAGCAAAAGACATGGGTCTTGACGTAACTGGCGCGGCTTTAGCGTCTGAAGCGTTCTTCCCTTTCCGCGATAGCATTGACGCTGCAGCGGCAGCTGGCGTTAAAAATGTAATTGAGCCTGGTGGATCTATTCGTGACGGGGAGATTGTAGATGCTGCTAATGAGTTTGGGATGTCTCTTTACTTCTCAGAAGTTCGCCACTTCCTTCACTAAAAATCAAAATAGCAACGCATTTGCTGCGTCGCTACACTCGTCGGGCACATGAGTGCACCTCCTCACTATGCTTCTTGCAACTACATCACTCTTTTAATTTTATGTAGAATAACTCTTTCTAATTTCGAATTTATTTTTTAAACCTTGATTGACATCCACTCAACTCTTGTGATATAATCCGACTTAATAAAAAATTAATAACTATTTAACAATTTAAGGAATAAAAATGGCAAAATCATTATATGAAACACTTGAAATAACTGAGAATGCTAGTGAATCAGAGATCAAAAAAGCATACAGAAAGTTAGCACGTCAGTACCATCCAGATGTAAATAAAGATCCAAGTGCAGAAGAGAAGTTTAAAGAGATAAATTCTGCATATGAGATTCTAAGTGATAAAGAGAAGAAACAGCAGTATGACATGCATGGTGACTCTATGTTTGGTGGGCAAAATTTCCATGACTTCTCACGTAGTCACCGAGGAGCAGGTTCAGGAAATATGGAAGATATCCTCCGTGAGATGTTCTCAGGTGGCGGTGGCTTTGGCGGAGCTGGTGGTAATCCATTTGGCGGTGGTGGTTTTGGTGGAGGCGGAGGCTTTCATCAAGAACCAAACCTTGATATAGAGACAAGCGTTACTATCCCTTTTGTTGTCTCAATTTTAGGTGGTTCTCACTCTGTGGCACTCCAAGGTGATAGATTTGATATCAAAATCCCAGCAGGCGTAAACTCTGGGGAGAAGATGAGAGTTAAAGGTAAAGGCCATGCTCAAAATGGTCGTGCCGGAGATCTGTTTTTAAAGATAACCGTAGCATCAAATCCTGAGTATAAACGCGAGGGTGATGACTTAGTTAAAAACTTTGATGTACCACTATCTGTAGCACTTTTTGGCGAAAAAATTGCTATACAGACTTTAGAAAAAGAGATAAAACTTAAAGTTCCAGAAAACACTAAAAACGGACAACGTTTTCGCGTTAAAGAGATGGGCGCGATGAACAGAAAAACAAAAACAAGAGGAAATCTTTATCTTCAAGCAAATATCATACTTCCAAACGTTGATGATTTAGATGAAGATTTAGTAGAGATGATGAAAGAGAAACTACCAAAATAATAAAGGATAAGAGATGATACACCAGTATGACGAACCCGTTTATTTAATCAGTATAGTAGCAAAGATTTTGGATATTCACCCTCAAACTCTCCGTCAATATGAACGTGAAAACTTAATATGTCCTTCGCGTTCAAATGGTCGTATAAGACTCTACTCTCAACGCGATATAGACAAGATAAAGCTCATACTGCGTTTAACTAGGGAGTTAGGTGTGAATCTCGCAGGCGTAGATATAATCCTGCGTTTAAAAGAGAATGTAGACTCGATGGAAAAAGAGATGGCAGAGCTTCGCCATGAAGTAAATCGTGCGCAAAACTCCCACTCTGTTTCACCAGATAAGGCCCTTGTAACGACTAGGTCTATCTATGAGATGATAATTTTTGAAGAGTAATTTCCTACTCTTTTAAACGCTCGATTTTCGCTCCAACACCCTCAAGCTTCTTCTCTAGGGAGTCATATCCACGATCAAGATGATAGATACGGTGTATATTCGTTTGGCCACTTGCAACGAGTGCCGCTAAGACTAAAGCACTTGAAGCCCTCAAATCTGTCGCCATAACATCAGTTCCACTTAATTCACTTTTACCACTTACGGTCGCTGTGTGACCATTGAGACTTATGTCAGCACCCATACGTTGGAGTTCACTCACATGCATGAAGCGATTCTCAAAAAGTCTCTCTTCTATGATTGAAACGCCATCCGCTTGAGTTGCAAGAGCTAAAAATTGAGCTTGCATATCTGTAGGAAACGCAGGATACTCCTGTGTAACTATTTTAACAGGTTTGATATTTTCTCCCGGATGTATAGTGATAGTGTCATCGGTTATCGTAAAGCTACTTCCCATCTCTTCTAGTTTTGCAAGCACTGCACCTAAGTGTTTAGGCTCAACATTTGTAAGAGTAATCTCAGACTTTGTTATCGCACCAGCACAGAGGTATGTCCCCGCTTCTATACGATCTGGTATGATTGAAAACTCTTTTATGTCAACTAGCTCTCCAGCAGTTCCATGAATGGTTAAAATAGCTGAACCAATCCCTTCTATCTTTACTCCACTACTGTTTAAAACTTCGCAAAGTTGAACAACTTCAGGCTCACGAGCTGCATTTGTAATAGTTGTGATACCTTTTGCAAGTGTTGCAGCCATTACAATGTTTGCCGTACCCGTTACAGTTATCTTGTCAAAAATTATTTCACACCCTTTAAGGCCATCTTTTGCACTTGCTTCTATATAACCCGCACGGATATCTATCTTTGCACCCATCTGCTCTAAAGCTTTTAGATGTAAATCAATTGGGCGTTGACCTATCGCACAGCCACCAGGAAGTGAAACTTCACAATGGCCAAAGCGTGCTAAAAGTGGACCCAAAACTAAGATGGACGCTCTCATAGTCTTTACTATGTCATAAGTAGCTTTGGTTTCATGAATAGATGAAGTGTCTACTAAAACGCCATCATCTGAAAACTCACACTTTGAGCCTAAGTTCGAGAGAAGCTTTAAAAGAGTCTTTATATCTGCAACATGAGGTAAGTTCTTGATGCTAACGCGGTTTTTAGCAAGAATTGTCATCGCAATAAGTGGAAGAGACGCGTTTTTAGCGCCAGAGATTTTTATAGTCCCTTGAAGAGACTTCGCAGCTTGTGTTTTTAAGTAATCCATATACTCTCTTTATTTATATCTATATTTCAATTATATCAATAATAAGCTTTATTCTATCTCTAAAAGCTCAAGAGTATTTTGATATACTTTTGCAAAGGAAATTGTTATGAGTTCAGCACTTGATAGGCTAAAAAACTTAACAAGTAAGATATCTGGTTATGAAGTAGCTAGAAAAGATAATCTTAATGAGTTAAGGAAAATATTTATAGAGATTGGTATTGATAAAAAAGTTGATAGCTTTGAAGAACTCTTTGCTTACAAGGCTATAAATCTCTCAGGAGCGTCTCTGTTGAGTGAGACTTTAGGGGAGATAAAAGAGGGGAAGTATCTACAAATCTTGGCTATTAGTTATGATAAAAATGCGTCTATTAAGAGTAAAAATAGTTCTTTAGCATACTATGGCAGAGTAGAAAACGTAGAGACAGAGTTTAAAGATAGGGTGGTTGAGTTTATCATCCGTTATAGGTTTGAGAAAAGTTTTATAACGCTAGAACATTATCATGATATGTTAGAGGGATTTGGAAAAAAAGGTGAGTAGGTTTTATATACTTCTTTGGCTATTTTGGTCTCTTAGATTAACGCTAAACAGTATTTTAATGGCTTGCCTTATATCTGCGTTTATTACATTGGGCATATACGTAAACCAAGGTTCTTTGGAGTTAAACCAAAGTGTTTATGAAGCTCTTTTTTTAGTTTTTAAGTTTTGGTTTGTTCTATCTTGGAGTTTAACCCTTTTGCTTTCACTCTTTAGAGAACTCAAACCAATATTTAACAGATGCATAAACGGATATAGATTAACTCTGCTTAGTTGCCCAAGTGAAGGTAAACAAGAGAAGATCAAAGAGATAGGCTATGGAGACTTAGTAAAAGTATGGAGAAAGTGGTTCATGCTAATAATCTGGCTAGTGGGAGCACAGATGATTTTAGTGGTTGCATTTACAAAGCTTTTTACGTCTGGGAGCGCTATTTTTGATTGGTTTAATATCTATACTCTTTATGGTTTTGTATTAGTTGGGGGATACTTCTCCTTTATGATACTCAGTATGCGTTGTAAAAAGGTTAAAATAGAGCGATGTTGATTTTTATAGATACGGAAACTACGGGAGTAGAGAGTAGCGACAAGATATGCTCAGTCGCAATTATAAATAAAGAGACTAAAGAGATAAAGTATGAACTGGTAAATGAAGGCAAAAAAATACCGCCAGAGGCTTCGAGCATACATCATATTACAAATGAGATGATAAAAGAGAAGCCCGCATTTATAAAGAGTGAACTCTTTAAGTACCTCCAAGAGCATAACACAGAGGACAATACTCTTGTAGCTCACAATATAAACTTTGACTTAGAAAAACTCTCTAGCAGTGGTTTTTTTTGGAAGGGCGACGTGATAGATACTCTTAAAGTAACAAAACATCTCATACCCGAGTGTGAACTCTTCTCCCTTCAAGTTCTGCGTTATGAATTAAAACTTTATAAAGCTGAAGAGGTAAGTAAAGTAAAGTATGGAATTAAAGATGCTTTAGTCGCTCATAACGCTCTAAGCGACGCCTTAGTAAATCTACTTTTATTTGAATACTTAGAAGATATATGTGACGTAGACAAAATGAAAGAGTTAAGCTTTAAAAACGTTTTACTTCAGAAGTTTAGTTTTGGAAAACATAAGGGCAAGTATATTGAAGAGGTGGCTCAGAGTGATAGAGCTTACTTAGAGTGGATGCTTAGAAGCGCTACTGACGTAGACGAAGATATAAAATATAGCATAAACCACTATTTACAAGGATGATTATGAGAGTTGCTGTTGAGTGTAAGTCACCACTATTACAAAAATCTTTAGAGCTTTTTTTATCAAAATATCTATGTAGTTCTAAAAAGTGCGACATAGTCGTTCGTGATGAAGAGTGCTTGAATGACGTGAGATGCTTTTATATCTCTAGTGAGCCTAACGCAGACCTAATCAAGCCATTTTCAAAGTCTCAGCTAATTCTTGAGTTAGAAAAAAAGTATAAAGAGTTGTATAAAGACTTTCTCGAACCACAAGTTGCTCAAGAAGAGGATGAACTCTATGAGTCTATGGATTTTTCCATATTAGAGCAGAGAATAGAAGTACTAACGCAAGAGTATAAACAAAATATATTAAGAACGGTAAAAGCGTTTTATGAAAAATAACTCGAATAAACTTAGTAAAAAAATCATCTCAGGTAAGTTTAGGGGAAAGGTTCTAAAACTTCCTTCTAAAGCTACAACGCGGAGTTCAAAGTCTATAGTTTTAGAGTCATTTTTTAATACCCTGCAGTTTGACATAGTTGACGCGAACTTTGTTGAGGTCTTCTCAGGAAGTGGCTCTATAGGTCTTGAAGCGCTAAGCCGTGGAGCAAAAAAAATATACTTTATGGAACAAGATAGAGACGCTCTCAAAACTCTCAAAGATAATATAGCTCAAACTGACCCAAGCGCTTGTGAAGTACTCGGTGGCGATAGTTTCTCAAACATAAACGCCATTGTCAAAAAACTACAAAAGAGTGATGAAGAGGCATATTTTTACGTTGATCCTCCTTTTAGCATTCGTGAGGGAATGGAAGATATCTATGATAAAACTATGGATTTGATAGCAAAACTACCTGTCCAAAATTGTAGATTAGTGATAGTCGAACATATGACTGGCTTAGAAATTCCTGATGAACTAGGTCCATTTAAAGTTAGCAAATCAAAAAAGTTTGGAAACACGACGCTTACTTACCTAAGTGGCGAGTAAAGCGAAATAGTGGAATAATAATTGCTATTTCTTGAGTAATTCAAGGAAGAACAATGAAATATTTACTACTCACTTTATTACTACTCTCTTCATTAAACGCAACAAAGATACAGGATGTATCTAACATCGTAGGCGTGCGTGAAAATCAGATTATAGGCTACTCACTTGTAGTAGGTCTCAAAAAAACTGGTGATGGAACAACTTCAAAATTTACTCTGCAATCAATCTCAAACATGCTAAAAGCTATGAACATTGACATGAACGCCATAGACATTAAGTCAAAAAACGTTGCAGCGGTTGTAGTAACTGCAACAATGAAACCTTTTGCAAGACAGGGTGATAAGTTTAGCGTTAACGTCTCTTCCATAGGTGATGCAAAATCACTTGAGGGCGGAACACTGCTTATGACACCTCTTAAAGGGGTCGATGGAAAGATTTACGCGCTTGCGCAAGGCTCTATCAGTATAGGTGGAAAAAACTCAGGTGGCGCAAATGAGTCCCATCCAACTACCGGTACGGTCTTTGATGGCGGTTTTATAGAACGCGAGATAAATATAGACCTTTTTAACCAAGAGTATGCAACTCTTTCTCTAAAAGAGTCAGGGTTTAAAAACGCCATTAGCGTTCAAAATGCTATAAATAAGTTCTACAGCACGCCTGTAGCCGTAGCAAAAGACTCTAGAAGCATAAGACTCCAATGTCCACAAAATCGCTCAATGATAGAGTTTTTAGCAGAGGTTCAAGAGATAGATATGGACTACACAACTGCTAACAAAATAATAATAAACGAGAGAACTGGAACAATAGTTGCAGGAGTAAATATAACGCTTAAGCCTGTCGTCATCACTCATGGCGACATTACTATCAAGATAGTAGAACAAGAAAACCTATCACAACCTGAAGGTTCAATGGCTGTTGATGATAACATGGTTATAGGGCTTAATGAAAACCAGATCTATACAAAAGAGGGGACAACGACAGTTGCAAACCTTGTAAGATCTTTACAAAAGTTAGGGGCTTCTCCTAAAGATATCATTTCTATATTAGAGGCGATGAAAACGGCAGGAAGCATATCTGCCGACTTAAAGGTAATATAATGAGTTACGGTATGAACGCTATTGGAACGCAAGCGCAGATGATGGCCACTCAAAATGCTATCCCAAAGATAGACGTAAA